>NZ_JAHKRO010000257.1 GCF_019396325.1 Nonomuraea ceibae | reverse complement strand
CTAGATCGCTGATGTGAAATTTGGTGATCGGCTGCGGGCGTGACGAAGGGCGTCCATGGTCGGTGTGTGAAGACAGACTTGGACGCCCTTCTGACCGCACTCTATGTCTACTTGGACGATCACGTGATGCCTTCGCGGGGACGGCCTCGCGGACGGGGCCGGCCCCCGGTGCTGACCTCGGCCGAGGCGGTGGTCGTGGCGGTGGCTCAGGTACTGCTGCGTTGCGATCAGGAGCGTTACTGGCTGCGGGTCGCGGCGGCCCGGATCGGTCATCTGTTCCCGCGGTTGCCCTCTCAGGCCGTCTACAACCGGCAGCTGCGAGAGCTGGGCCCGCAGATGTCGGCGGCGGCCTTGTGGATGGCCCGCCAGGTTCCGACCTGGCACGAACCGCTGCGGTTGATGGACGGCACCCCGGTCCGGTGCGGCGCCTCGCGGGTGACGGTCAACCGGTCAAGCCTGGGCGAGATCGCCGGATACGGCATGGACAAGTCCCACCACGCCTTCTACTGGGGCGCCAAGCTGATGTTGATCACCACCGCCGACGGCGCGGTGACCGCCTTCAGCCTGGCCTGCC
>NZ_JAHKRO010000256.1 GCF_019396325.1 Nonomuraea ceibae | reverse complement strand
ATAGGGCGGTTGGTGGTAACGCGGGGAAGTGAAACATCTCAGTACCCGTAGGAAGAGAAAACAACAGTGATTCCGTGAGTAGTGGTGAGCGAAAGCGGATGAGGCTAAACCGGGCGTGTGTGATAGCCGGCAGGCGTTGCATGTCCGGGGTCGTGGGACCCTCTGGTGGTTTCTGCCGAGACCACAAGAAGTGATAAACCTTCGAGATAGTCGAAGCCTCTGGGAAGGGGCGCCGAAGACCGTGAGAGCCGGGTAGGCGAAATCTTGAGGGCTTCTTGAGGGGATCCCAAGTAGCACGGGGCCCGAGAAATCCTGTGTGAATCTGCCAGGACCACCTGGTAAGCCTAAATACTCCCTGATGACCGATAGTGCACGAGTACCGTGAGGGAAAGGTGAAAAGTGCCCCGGTGAGGGGTCGTGAAAGAGTACCTGAAACCGTGTGCCTACAAGCCGTAGGAGCTTACAGCAGCTTGCTGCTGTGTGATGTGACTGCGTGCCTTTTGAAGAATGAGCCTGCGAGTTATGGTGTGTGGCGAGGTTAACCCGTGTGGGGGAGCCGTAGCGAAAGCGAGTCTGAATAGGGCGTTTGAGTCGCATGCTGTAGAC
>NZ_JAHKRO010000255.1 GCF_019396325.1 Nonomuraea ceibae | reverse complement strand
TGTGATGTGACTGCGTGCCTTTTGAAGAATGAGCCTGCGAGTTATGGTGTGTGGCGAGGTTAACCCGTGTGGGGGAGCCGTAGCGAAAGCGAGTCTGAATAGGGCGTTTGAGTCGCATGCTGTAGACCCGAAGCGGAGTGATCTACGCATGGGCAGGTTGAAGCTCAGGTAAGACTGGGTGGAGGACCGAACCCACCAGGGTTGAAAACCTGGGGGATGACCTGTGTGTAGGGGTGAAAGGCCAATCAAACTCCGTGATAGCTGGTTCTCCCCGAAATGCATTTAGGTGCAGCGTCACGTGTTTCTTGCCGGAGGTAGAGCACTGGATGGCCGATGGGCCCGACAAGGTTACTGACGTCAGCCAAACTCCGAATGCCGGTAAGTGAGAGCGTGGCAGTGAGACTGCGGGCGATAAGGTTCGTAGTCGAGAGGGAAACAGCCCAGATCACCGACTAAGGCCCCTAAGCGTGTGCTAAGTGGGAAAGGATGTGGAGTCGCAGAGACAACCAGGAGGTTGGCTTAGAAGCAGCCACCCTTGAAAGAGTGCGTAATAGCTCACTGGTCAAGTGATTCCGCGCCGACAATGTAGCGGGGCTCAAGTACACCGCCGAAGTCGTGGCA
>NZ_JAHKRO010000254.1 GCF_019396325.1 Nonomuraea ceibae | reverse complement strand
GCAAAACGCTCGGCTGGGAAACCCCAGCCGAGCGTCTCACCAAGCTTCTGGCGCTAGCCAGTTGATCAATCCGTGTTGCGATGACCCCTTGACTTCACCCCTCGTCTACGCGGGGCCTTGCGACGCCTGCAACGGCGACCTGCACGCCCGCCCCGACGCTTCCCGGGTGGCGTGCCAGTGGTGCCGCGACGAAGACGGCCAACGCCTCGTCTACGAGGTCCAGGCCCGCCGCAAGTGGATGCTCGGCGCGCTGGAGGACAAGACGCTGACCGCGCCGGCGATCGCCCGCGCGCTCACGTCGCTGATCCGGCCGATCAAGCCCGCGCTGCTGCACACGTGGGTGGCCCGCAAGAAGCTCCACCCGGCCGGTCTGGACGACCTTGGCCGGATGCTGTTCCGGGTGGGGGACGTTATCGAACTGATGGCCGCCGGGGACGCCCGGGCGGGGGAGCGCGTGTCTGTAGTTGCGTGAACAACCACTTGGTGACATGATCTGCCCTGATAGGTTCGCAAGAGCCATCGAAAAGCCCCTACCGTCCCGGTGAAGTCAAGGGGTCATCGCAACACGGATTGATCAACTGGCTAGCGCCAGAAGCTTGGTGAGACGCTCGGCTGGGGTTTCCCAGCCGGGCGTTTTGCGTGGCCGGCCGTTCAACCGGGCAGCGA
>NZ_JAHKRO010000253.1 GCF_019396325.1 Nonomuraea ceibae | reverse complement strand
CGGCCGTAGTACTGCATGTCGGCGATCAGGTCCTGCCGGCCTCGGTGGCGGGCCAGCAGGTCGGGGTCGGCTTCGAGCATGCCGAGCAGGGTGAGGCGTTCGTCGGCCTTGGCGCCGGTCAGGGCGAAGGCGACGGGCAGGCCGCCCAGGGTGCACAGCAGGTGCAGGCGCAGGCCCCAGAAGAAGCGGGAGTGGGAGGGGCAGTAGCCGTACTCGGCCCAGCCGGCCAGGTCGGAGCGCTGGGTGGTCTGCCGGGAGCGGCCGCACTCGACCGGGGTGGAGTCGGCCACCCACACATCGTCGCTCCACAGGCTGGTGTCCCGGCCGAGAATGCGGATCAGGTGGAGCACCAGGCCGGTGGCGGCGCGCAGGCGCTTGTTGTAGCCGGACTGGCCGGGCAGGTAAGGAAACAGGCCGGTCAGGTGGGCGCGAGCGTAGCGCAGCCAGCGCCGCTCTGAGGTGAAGCCGAGCAGCGCCGACAATACCGCCAGCGTCACCAGCTCCGCGTCACTGAGCCGAGGCTGCAGCCCGGTCACAGGCCGCTCGGGAGCCAGATCCGGAGAAGCGATCAGCTGATCGTCGATCTTCACGTACAGTGCTGTCGCGAGGGTGTTCAGTTCTGTCGTCACAAACGGATCTTGAACGCCCTCGCTTCATGTCCGCAGCCGAACAGCTGATC
>NZ_JAHKRO010000252.1 GCF_019396325.1 Nonomuraea ceibae | reverse complement strand
CCAGTTCCAGCCGCGGCTCGCCGGTCGCCACCTGGGCCAGGGTGCGCATGGGCGCGTACAGGTGGCCCCACACGTCGATCCGCAACGGGCGGTGCGTGTCCAGCACAGCCGCCACGGCCAGGTCGGCAGCGGCCAGCGCCTGCCGGGCGGGCTCCAAGAAACGCCGGCCGGCCTCGGTGAGGCGCACCCCCTGGCCGCCGCGGTCGAGCAGGCGCCTGCCGAGCGTGGACTCCAGGCGGGCGATCCGTTTGGACAGGGCCTGCTGGGAGATCGACAATTCCTCGGCCGCGTGGCCGAATTGCAGCCCTTCTGCCGCCTGTACGAACGCGCGCACCTGCGCCAGGTCCAAGTCCACGGCTGTCACCATAGGCGACAACCCATGGTTGTCGGCTCCTCGCGTCCGTTGTTGGCTCAAGCGACCCGGCTGCGGCTTTCATGGCCGCATGCGTAGATTGATCCCTACGGGAGATGCCTCGCAGCCGGTGGAGTTCGCCCAGGCCGCACAGCCCGTGCCCGCCCCGGACGAGGTGCTGATCAAGGTTGAGGCGTTCTCCCCGAATCGCGGAGAGACATTCCTGCTGGAAACGCCGGAGTCCGGTCTGCAGCCGGGCAAGGACGTCGCAGGACTGGTCGTGCAGGCCGCCGCCGACGGCTCGGGCCCACCGGCCGGCAGCCGGGTGGTGGGCCATCCACCCATGGGCGGCTGGGCCGAGTACGCGGC
>NZ_JAHKRO010000251.1 GCF_019396325.1 Nonomuraea ceibae | reverse complement strand
CCAGTTCCAGCCGCGGCTCGCCGGTCGCCACCTGGGCCAGGGTGCGCATGGGCGCGTACAGGTGGCCCCACACGTCGATCCGCAACGGGCGGTGCGTGTCCAGCACAGCCGCCACGGCCAGGTCGGCTGCGGCCAGCGCCTGCCGGGCGGGCTCCAAGAAACGCTGGCCGGCCTCGGTGAGGCGTACCCCCTGGCCGCCGCGGTCGAGCAGGCGCCTGCCGAGCGTGGACTCCAGGCGGGCGATCCGTTTGGACAGGGCCTGCTGGGAGATCGACAATTCCTCGGCCGCGTGGCCGAAGTGCAGCCCTTCTGCCGCCTGTACGAACGCGCGCACCTGCGCCAGGTCCAAGTCCACGGCTGTCACCATAGGCGACAACCTATGGTTGTCGGCTCCTCGCGTCCGTTGTTGGCTCAGGTGACCCGCCTGCCGCTTTCATAGCCGCATGCGTAGATTGACCCCTACGGGAGATGCCTCGCGGCCGGTGGAGTTCGCCCAGGCCGCACAGCCCGTGCCCGCCCCGGACGAGGTGCTGATCAAGGTTGAGGCGTTCTCCCCGAATCGCGGAGAGACATTCCTGCTGGAAAGGCCGGAGCCCGGTCTGCAGCCGGGCAAGGACGTCGCAGGACTGGTCGTGCAGGCCGCCGCCGACGGCTCGGGCCCACCGGCCGGCAGCCGGGTGGTGGGCCATCCACCCATGGGCGGCTGGGCCGAGTACGCGGC
>NZ_JAHKRO010000250.1 GCF_019396325.1 Nonomuraea ceibae | reverse complement strand
GAGGGGCCCGGTAAAGGCCGCGGCAGAGGGCGTCCGTGGTGCCTCGCACTGCCGGAGCGGGTGTTGCTGGTGGCCGTCTACTACCGCACCAACCTGACGATGCGACAGCTCGCGCCGTTGTTCGGGATCTGCCCGGCCACCGTGTGCCGGGTCATCCAGCGCCTGGGCCCGCTGCTCGCCCTGGAGCCGGCAGCACGCCGAGCCGAAGCCGCGGAACGGCTGTGGATCGTGGACGGAACCCTGATCCCGGTACGGGACCGCACCATCGCCGCTTCCAGCAAGAACTACCGCTTCTCCGCGAACGTGCAGGTCATCATCGACGCCGACACCCGGCTGGTGGTGGCCACCGGCCGACCGGCACCGGGCAACAAGGCCGACGCTCACGCCTGGCGCGATTCCGGCCTGCCGGCCCAGTGCGAGGATGTCACCGTCTTGGCCGACGGCGCCTATTTCAACACCGGCCTGGTCGTCCCGCATCGAAGACGGGCGGGACGAGCTCTGCTACGGGGCCAGGAGGAAGACAACGCTGAACACCGGCGCATCCGCGCCCGCATCGAGCACACCTTCGCCCGGATGAAGAACTACAAGATCCTGCGTGATTGCCGGCAGAAAGGGGCCGGACTCCACCACGCGGTCCAAGCCGTCGCACACATGCACAACCTCGCCCTCACGGCATGAGCACCACTGCCGCAGAACGCACTGACCAGCTCATACACGCACTTCTGCAACAACTTTTAGGC
>NZ_JAHKRO010000026.1 GCF_019396325.1 Nonomuraea ceibae | reverse complement strand
GGCAGCCATGGCTGCCGACCACCGTCTAGACGACGACGAGCTGGCGCGGCGGTTGCGCGAAGCGCACCGCCGCGTCCGCATGCTGCCCCTGACCGACCGCGCCGACCGCGAGCGGCTGGCGCGCCACTACCTGTCCATCTGCGACCAGGCCAAGCTCGATCCCGGCCGCGCGGCCGCCCGCCTGGACAACTTCCTGGCCGTTCTCGACGAGGCCGCCGACACGCCACGCGAGGACGAAAACACGCCGGGTGATTGAGTTCCCCCCCGATCCCGCCTACTTTCGAGCGCGTAAGGGGTTTCTACGTCAGACTCGTGAGCTGGAACCCCGAGCCGTAACTGGGGGAGCAGAAACTTTCATGAACAAGCGGGAACTCGTCGACGCCATCGCGGATCGCGTCGGCGACAGGAAGACGGCGACAGAGGCCGTCAACGCGGTCATCGACGCCGTCCAGAAGGCAGTGGCCAACGGCGACAAGGTCTCGATCACGGGCTTCGGCGCCTTCGAGATGGTGCACAAGCCGGCCAGGACGGCCAGGAACCCTTCGACCGGCGCCGAGATCAAGGTGGCGGAGAGCTGGGCGCCCAAGTTCCGCCCCGGTTCGGACTTCAAGGATCTGGTGAACGAGGGCGGCAAGAAGGCCGCGAAGAAGAAGTAGGCACCGCAGCGGCGAAAGGCCCGGGCTCCCTTTACGGGGGTCCGGGCCTTTTCACGGCAGCGGGAAGGTCGACAGCGTGATGTAGCCGATCTCGCCGCCGGACACCGTGAAGTTGACCCGCTGGCCGGTGCGCAACAGCAGCAGCGGCCCGGCGTCGAAGGCATGGGCGGGGAAGGTCAGCACGGTCCCGTCGTCGAGGAAGACCGAGCCGGACCGGGTGGCCTCGTCGAAGCTGCGCACCGTCCCCTGCATGCGTTCCAGCCTAGACCTGATCACCGCCGCCGTCACCGCCGTCGGGCCACAGCTCCGCTACCACCGCCGCCGTGTGGGCGCCCAGGCCGAGCGTGATGGCGGCGCGCAGGTCGTCCGGTGTGTCGACGTCGCGCCGCAGCGAGTCGATGCCCTCCGGGGTCAGCTCCTTGGCCCCGCCCGCCAGGTGCTTGGCCCGTGACTCGCCGCCGAACCGGGGCCGGAAGGGCCTGCCGGGCCGTACGCCGTAGAAGGTGGTGCCGACGTCGAGCGCGTCGGGCACGAACGCCTGGTCGGACTCGGCGGCGGCCCCCAGTGCGATCGCCAGCTCCGCCGGGCGCAGCGCCGGCAGGTCGGCCTGGAGCGCTCCGACGGGGTCGCCGGGCGCCAGCCGCACCGCGTGCGCCGCGCCGGTGCGCAGCGCCGTGTTGAGCCCCCGGTCCGGGTCGTGCACCACGTCGGCGCCGAGCCCGGCCAGCGGCCCCGCGGCGGCCGGGTCGGCCGTCACCACGATTACCCTGGCGACCGCCGGGCAGGCGAGGGCGGCAGTGACGGTGTCGCAGGCGACCGCGACGGCGAGCCGCGTGCGGTGCGGGCCCGTGGCGGCGGCCAGCCGGGTCTTCGCCGCTACCAGGGTCTTCACCGGAATGACCAGCGACCAGCGGATGCTCATAGGCTTAAGCATCGCGCCTCGACATCCCTGGCGGCCAACCGGGAGACTTGGGCGCATACCAGAGGTGTTGGAGGAGACCATGAGCCGCGTCACGCGACCGTCGCGTTTCTGGGAAACCCTGGCCGTCGTGATCGTGAAACCGCTCTCGTGGCTCCTGGTCAAGAAAGACTGGCGCCGCGGCGACCGCCTCCCGCGCACGGGAGGCGTGATCATCGTGGCCAATCACCTGTCGTGGGCCGACCCGGTGCTGCTGTCGCACTTCCTCTACAACAACGGCCGCTGGCCGATCATCCTGGCGAAGGCGGCGCTGTTCAAGGTGCCGCTGCTGGGTCACGCGGTGCGCTCGCTGCGCGCCATCCCCGTCTACCGGGGCAGCGCGGACGCCGCCAGGTCGCTGCGGGAGTCGGAGCAGCGGCTCAAGGACGGCGGCGCGATCCTGTTCTACCCCGAGGGCACCTGCACCCGCGATCCCCGCCTGTGGCCGATGGTGGGCAAGACCGGCGCCGCCAGGCTGGCCCTGGAGAGCGGCGTCCAGGTGATCCCCATCGCCCACTGGGGCGCCCACGAGCTGCTGCCCTACGGCCAGAAGCGGCCCAGGATCTTCCCCCGCAAGACGTTCCGCGTGCTGGTCGGCCCCCCGGTCGACCTGTCGCGCTACGCCGGCCGGCCGCCGCACGCCGACGTGCTGCGCGAGGCCACGGCCGACATCATGGCCGCGCTCACCGCCCAGCTCGCCGAGCTGCGCGGCGAGAAGGCTCCCGAGACTCCCTACGATCCCGCCGGACGGTGACGAGATGACCAAGGCCGCCGTGTTCGGCACCGGCTCCTGGGGGACCACGTTCGCGATGATCCTCGCCGAGGCCGGCAACAAGACCGTCCTGTACGGGCGCCGCCCCGAAGTGGTCGAGGCGATCGACCGCACCCACATGAACGCCGACTACCTGCCCGGCGTCGCGCTGCCCACCTCGCTGCGCGCCACCACCGACGTCGCCGAGGCGCTCGACGGGGCCGACTTCGTGGTGCTGGCCGTGCCCTCGCAGACGCTGCGGGCCAACCTGACCGCCTGGCGCGAGCACATCCCGCGTGACGCGGTGCTGGTCAGCCTCATGAAGGGCATCGAGCTCGGCACCACCAAGCGGATGAGCGAGGTGATCCGCGAGGTCGCCGGGGTGCCGCCGGAGCGGGTGGCGGTCGTCTCCGGGCCCAACCTGGCCAAGGAGATAGCCCAGCGCCAGCCCGCCGCCGCCGTGGTCGCCTGCGCCGACGAGGGCGTCGCCGACCGGCTGCAGAAGGCGTGCCACCTGCCGCCGTGGTTCCGCCCCTACACCAACACCGACGTGGTGGGCGTGGAGCTCGGCGGCGCCGTCAAGAACGTGATCGCGCTGGCCGTCGGCGTGGCCGCCGGCATGGGCATGGGCGACAACGTGGGCGCGCTGCTGATGACCCGGGGCCTGGCCGAGATCTCCCGCCTGGGCGCCGCGCTCGGCGCCGACCCGCACACGTTCGCCGGGCTGGCCGGCATGGGCGACCTGGTCGCCACCTGCACCTCGCCGCTGTCACGCAACCGCACCTTCGGCGAGAACCTGGGGCGCGGCATGACGCTGGAGGAGGTCGTCGCCGCCACCCGGCAGACCGCCGAGGGCGTCAAGTCCTGCGAGTCGGTGCTGGAGCTGGCCAGGAAACACGACGTGGAAATGCCGATCACCGAAGTCGTCGTCGGCGTCGTCCACGACGGCATGTCGCCTGCGGAGGCGGGGATGCTGCTCATGTCGCGCTCACCCAAACCCGAGCGTTACGGCGTCTGATGTCCCGAAACACGCGTGCTTGACTCGCTGTGGGCGGAGCGCGCCGGTAGATTCGGACCTCATGAGCAAGCCACGCGTCGCCGTCGTTTTCGGAGGTCGCAATTCCGAGCATGCCGTGTCCCTGATGGGGGCGGGCAGCGTGCTGGAGGCGATCGACAGGAGCAAGTACGAGGTGATCCCCATCGGGATCGCCCAGGACGGCAGGTGGGTGCTGGCCTCGGCCGATCAGCGCTTCCAGATCGAGGAAGGCGAGCTGCCCGCCGTCGAGACCACCGGCGCGGCGCTCGCGCTGCCTTCGGGCGGCAGCTCCCTCGTGGCCTACGACCCGGGCAGCATCCCGGTCGAGCTGGGCTCGGTCGACGTGGTGTTCCCGGTCATGCACGGGCCGTTCGCCGAGGACGGCACCATCCAGGGGCTGCTGGAGATGGCCGGGGTCCGCTACGTCGGCTCCGGCGTGCTGGCCAGCGCGGTCGGCATGGACAAGGGCTACATGAAGACGGTCCTGGCCGCCGCCGGGCTGCCGATCGGCCGCTACGTGGTGGTCCGCGACCGTGACTGGCGGCTCGACCGCGACCGGGTGGTGAAGGAGGCCGAGGAGCAGCTCGGCTGGCCGGTGTTCGTCAAGCCGGCCAGGGCCGGGTCCTCGCAGGGCATCTCCAAGGCCCACGACCGGGCCGAGCTGGAGCGGGCCGTGGAGTTCGCCAGGCAGCACGACCCCAAGGTCCTCATCGAGGAGGCCATGACCGGGCGCGAGGTCGAGTGCGCGGTGCTGGAGTCGCTCGGCGACGACCCGCCCGCAGCGTCGGCGCCCGGCGAGGTCAGGGTCGAGGGCGGCCAGGAGTTCTTCGACTTCGAGGCCAAGTACTACCCCGACCAGATGTCGCTCACCGTGCCCGCCGACATCCCGGCCGAGGCGGCCGAGGAGCTGCGCGCGATGGCGGTGCGCGCGTTCGAGGCGCTGGAGTGCGAGGGGCTGGCGCGGGTCGACTTCTTCTACACGCCCGACGGGCGGCTGGTGCTCAACGAGATCAACACCATGCCGGGCTTCACCGCGCTGTCGGTGGCGCCGCAGCTCTGGGCCGCCTCCGGGCTGCCCTACCCGGCGCTGGTCGACCGGCTCGTGCAGCTCGCGCTCAACCGGTCACCGGGGCTGCGCTGACACCTGGCCGATCGGGCCCGACAGCTCGGCGAGCACCTCGGGGGCCACGTGCGAGCCGCCGACCGTGACCTCCACGTAGAGCGGGGCGGCGACGGCGGTGAACAGGGTGGGCCGTTCGGGATCGGCGAACCAGCCCACCCCGTTGATCTCCTGGAGCTGGTCGGTGGGCGCCATCCTGGCCGGCCTGGGCACGCCGCAGCGCAACGCGACCGTGCCCGGCCCCCACACCGCGACGTACGGGGAGGCGGGCGTGGACTCCGTGCGCCCGTCGGCCCCGATCTTGGCGGGCAGCAGGCCGGCCAGCCGGTCGCAGGCCGCCACCGCCTCACCCTCGGGCTTGGGCGGTTCGACCTGGACGGCGCCACCGCATCCGGCCAGTGCGAGCAGGACAAGCAGGACGGGGGCCGTACGCATGGAAAGATCTACCTCAGATATGGACGATCGGACACGTAAGGGTACGCGTGATGCCCTCCACGGCCTGAATCTGGGCCACGACGAGCTTGCCCAGCTCGTCGACGTTGCGAGCCTCGGCGCGCACGATCACGTCGTAGGGGCCCGTCACGTCTTCCGCCTGAGTCACCCCGGTGATGCCGGAGATCTCGTGGGCCACCGCCGCCGCCTTGCCGACCTCGGTCTGAATAAGGATGTAGGCCTGCACCATTACGTCCTCCCAGGCGATTGGATCACGCCGAAGGGCCACCGTACCCTGTGAGCGTCAGGAGGTGCGTCATCACAGTCGGTGAACTCGGCGAGTTCGGAGTTGTGGCCCGCATCGCCGCGCGCCTGCCTCAGGGCGCCGCGGTGCTGCTGGGGCCGGGCGACGACGCCGCGATGGTCAGCGCGCCGGACGGGCGCGTCGTGGTATCTACAGATCTCCTGATCGAGGGTAGGCACTTCCGCCGCCATTGGTCCAGCGGCTACGACGTCGGCCGCAAGGCCGCGGCCCAGAACCTGGCCGACGTGGCCGCCATGGGCGCGGTGCCCACCTCCATCGTGGTCGGGCTCGGGATGCCCGCCGACCTGCCCCTCACCTGGCTCGACGGCCTCACCGACGGCTTCCGCGAGGAGTGCGCCCTGGTAGGGGCCAGTGTGGCCGGGGGCGACGTCACCCGCTGCGACCTGGTCGTCATCGGGGTGACGGCGCTGGGCGACCTCCAGGGTCGCGCGCCGGTGACCCGTGCCGCCGCCCGGCCTGGGCACGTGGTGGCCGTGGCGGGCCGCCTGGGCTATTCGGCGGCCGGGCTGGCCCTGCTGGAGGCGGGCCGCGCCACCGGCGGCGAGCAGGCCGAACGGGAGCCGCGCTGGGGCGACGTGGTGGCCGGCCACCGGCGGCCCAGCCCGCCCTACGCGTGCGGGCCGGAGGCGGCTCGGCTGGGCGCGAGCGCCATGCTGGACGTGAGCGACGGGCTGCTGCAGGACCTGGGCCACGTGGCCGCGGCCAGCGGGGTGCGCGTCGAGCTGGACCCGGGGGCGCTCCCGGTGGCGGAGCCGGTGGCCGCGGCGGCCAAGGAGCTGGGCGCCGATCCGCTCGACTGGGTGCTCACCGGCGGCGAGGACCACGCCCTGGCCGCCACGTTCCCTCCTGACGTGCGGCTTCCCGCCTCCTGGCAGGTCGTGGGGCGCGTGGTCGAGGGGGAGGGCGTCGGGGTCACGGGGCGTGAGACCGGGCCCGGCGGATGGGATCACTTTAGGTGACCAACTAGCCCGATTTGCGTAGTATTTTCCGGATTTCCGGCGTGACTGCGGGGAATGTTGGGACAAAGGCGTAGTAAAGGTGTTATGAAGATTGGCGGCCAACTGTAACCGGCAGAGAGGGCTGTCATGGGCCGCCACGGCACCGGTGGATCCGAAGATGGGGACGAACGGGGGGAAACCAGCGCCTTCTGGGGTTCGCACGACGAGCAGCCCGAGTCCTTCTGGGGCTCGGAGGGCAAGCCGTCCGAGCCAGGCTGGCCGTCACTGCCCGACCAGGTCGAGGTGACGGGCCAGTGGTCGCCCATGCCCCAGCGGGACGACGCCCCGTCCTCAGCCGTGCCGCAGTCCGACCCGTTCGAGGTCACCGGCGCCTTCGCCGCGTCGCCCCGGCCGGAGCCCGGACGGCCGGTCCCGCCGGCTGACCAGCCCTTCGAGGTCACGGGCGCCTTCGCCCGCCCGGCCTCCTGGGACGACGTCCCCGAGGCCGCCGCCCAGCCGCCGTCCCGGCCCAGCGTCTTCGACCCGGCCCCGCACGACAGCACGGCCGTCTTCGGCCCGCCGTCGGACCCCTTCGGCCAGGCCAAGCAGCCGAACCCGTTCGAGCCGGACCCCCCGCTGAACCCGCAGGTCCCGGTCCCCAATCCGTTCGACCAGGGGCCGCAGACGGGGTCGTTCGAGCCCGTGGGCGGCGATCACCCGAACCCGTACGCCCGGCCCGGCGGGTTCGCCGGCGGGGAGGCGTTCGACGAGGGCCCGGCGGAGCGGACCGGCGCGTTCAATCCCTTCCCTGACGACCGTACGGCGAGGTTCGACCCGCCCGTCACCGCAGGCCCGCCCGAGCCGGGCGACGTCAAGGTGGCAGGCGAGCCGACGATGGCCGCCCCCACCCCCGCGTGGGCCGAGGCCGAGAGCGGCTTCCTCGGCTCCGGCTGGTCGTCGGACGGCGAGCAGCCCGCCGAGCCGGAGCCCAGCTCGCGCCGTGGCCGCCGCAAGCCGCCCAAGGACCCGTACGACGCCCCGTCCGGCGGCAGGGGCAAGCTGGCCCTGCTCTCCGTGGCGGCCGTCGCCATCGTGCTCGGCGGCACCGTGGCGGGCGTCAAGATGATGAGCTCCGGCGGCGCGGCCGACTGCCCCGGCGGCGCCTGCGCCGCCGTCCAGGCGAGCAACCAGCCGGGGCCGGCCGTGTCCGAGCCCCCGGCCGAGGACCCCGAGCCCGTGGCGGACCCCGCCGAGGAACCGGTGGAGGACGAGCCGGCGGAGAAGGAGAGCGAGGCGGCCGACCCGCCGGCCCCTAAGGCCACCGACGCCCCGGTCCAGCCGCGCCGCACCCCGTCGCCGACCCCCAAGCCGACCAAGACCAAGTCCAAGCAGGCCCAGGAGCCTGTGGAGGAGCCGGTCGACGAGATCATCGAGGAGATCCCGACCGAGACGCCCAGCGAGGAGACGTCCCCGCTGGGTGACGCCGACGGCCGACCCAGGCAGGACAGCACCACCCAGCCGGCCCCGACGGCCACCACCCAGCTCGCGGCCGGCGGCTCCTCCGTGCGGGTCGACTTCGACGTGGTCAAGCAGGGCCTCACCGGCTACACCGCCGCCGTGAACGTCCGCAACTCCTCCGCCGGCCCGCTGACCGCCCTCACGCTGTCGCTGCCCGTACGGGGCCGCGTCACGGACGTCGACGGCGCCACCTGGACGCAGGACGGGAACCTGCTGATCGTGGACCTGCCGGCGACGATCGCGTCCGGCGACTCCAGTGAGATCACCGTCAAGGCCCTCGGCAAGGCGGGCCAGCCGCGTAGCTGCGGCATGGTCGGCGGGGAGTGTTCCGTCAGCTAAGTGGTTGGATGGGGGATATGACGGTTTCGACTCCCCCACGCGTGCTGACCGTCGCCGGATCCGACTCCGGCGGCGGTGCGGGCATTCAGGCCGATCTGAAGACCATGCTGGCCCAGGGCGTGCACGGCATGAGCGTGATCGCCGCGGTCACCGCGCAGAACTCCATCGGCGTCCAGGGCTACTGGGAGCTGCCGCCCGAGGCGGTGCGGGCGCAGCTCGACTCGGTGCTCGGCGACATCGGCGCCCAGGCCGTCAAGACCGGCATGCTGGCCTCGCCCGCGCTGGTCGAGCTGGTCGCGGAGAAGCTGGCCGGCTACCCCGCGCCGCTCGTCGTCGACCCGGTCGGCGTGTCCAAGCACGGCGACTCCCTGCTCGCGCCCGAGGCCGTCGAGACGCTCAGGACGCGCCTGATGCCCGTCGCCACCGTCGTCACCCCCAACCTGTGGGAGGTGGAACAGCTCACCAGCGTCAAGGTCGAGGACGAGGACGACCTGCGCCGGGCCGCCGACGCCATCCTGGAGCTCGGGCCCACCTGGGTGCTGGTCAAGGGCGGCCACCTGCCCGGCAGGCCCGTCGACCTCCTCACCGACGGCGCCGCCGAGCACCGCTTCACCGCCGAACGCCACGACAACCGCCACACCCACGGCACCGGCTGCACGCTCGCCTCCGCCATCGCCTCCCACCTGGCCCTGGGCGAGGACGTGCCGGGCGCCGTCGCCAAGGCCAAGGCGTACGTGACGGGCGCCATCGCCCACGGCTTCCCCCTGGGCGCGGGCATCGGCCCGGTCGACCACGCCTGGCAGCAGCGCACCCAGCGGTGACCCTAGCCCGTACGGCGGGCCTGCGGCGTCCTGCGGGCCTTTGCGGCTCGGCGGGCACGACGAAGGCCCGCCGCTCGGGTGAGCGGCGGGCCTTCGTCAGAGCGTGGGTTAGCGGGTGACCTTGCCCGCCTTGATGCACGAGGTGCACACGTTCATCTTCTTCGGCGTGCCGCCGACGACCGCGCGAACCGTCTGGATGTTGGGGTTCCAACGACGGCGGGTGCGGCGGTGAGAGTGGGACACGTTGTTGCCGAAGGTCGGCCCCTTGCGGCAGACATCGCAGACGGAAGCCACGGTATCGCTCCTTAAAACAGTCGATGTAGCCCGGTCCGCTGATGTTCGTCGGGCGGAGGGCATGCCGGGACAACCGGCCAGCCAGACGAGAATATCCGATCCGCACCACCACGGCGAACTCGATCACCACTGGACGACGCCGGACACGGCGATATTCTCCTCGATTAACGGTAGCGCACGCGGGGAGGCCGGAGCGCGCACATGGAGGATCTCGACCCGCCCGCGGTGCGACGCTGGGCCCGGCTGGCCGCCGACGCGCTCGGCAGGGCCAGGGGCGAGCTCGACTCGCTCAACGTGTTCCCGGTGGCCGACGGCGACACCGGCACGAACCTGCACCTGACGATGCTGTCGGCGGCCGAGGCGGTCGAGTCGCTGCCCGACGACGTGGGCGCCGAGGTCGTGTGGCAGACGCTCTCCTACGGGGCGCTGGTCGGGGCGCGCGGCAATTCCGGGGTCATCGTCAGCCAGGCGCTGCGCGGGCTGGCCGAGGTGCTGAAGGACGGCTCCGACCTGCGTGCCGGGCTGGCCAGGGCAGCCGCGCTCGCCAGGCAGAGTGTCGCCAGGCCCGTCGACGGCACGGTGCTGAGCGTGCTGGCCGCCGCCGCGCAGGCCGTACAGGACCTGCGGAGCGGGCCCGGCGAGGTCGCGCGCCGCGCCGCCGAGGCCGCCCGCGCGGCGCTGCGCCGTACCCCCGACCAGCTCGACGTGCTGGCCCGCAGCGGCGTCGTCGACGCGGGCGGCGCCGGGCTGGCGATCGTGCTGGAGACGCTCGCCGCGGTGATCACCGGCGTCCACCGGGAGCGCTACGAGGTGCCCGGACCGACCGCCCGGGTGTCGCCGATGACCGAGGTGGGCGCGGGCTACGAGGTCATGTACCTGCTCGACGCCGACGACGCGGCCGTCGCCCGGCTGCGTACGGAGCTCGACGCCATGGGCGAGTCGCTCGTCGTGGTCGGCGGCGAGGGACTGTGGAACGTCCACGTGCATGTCGGCGAGGCGGGCCCGGCCGTCGAGGCCGGGCTGCGGGCCGGCCGCCCCCACCGCATCAGGATCACCTACCTGGCCGAGCGCACCCACCGCGCCGGACCCGGCCGGGGCGTGGTGGCCGTCGCCGCGGGCGACGGGATCGCGGCGCTGTTCGAGGAGTGCGGCGCGGTCGTCGTCCGGCGCGAGCCCGGCGGCAGGCCGGCCCTGCCCGCCATGCTCGCCGCCATCCGGCAGGCCGGGGACGAGGTCGTCGTGCTCCCGAACGACGAGGCCGCCGGAGCCGTCGCCTCCGCCGCCGCCGAGATCGCCCGCGAGGACGGCGTCGCGGTGAGCGTGCTGCCGACCAGGGCGACCGTGCAGGGCCTGGCCGCGCTCGCCGTGCACGACCCGCTGCGGCGCTTCGACGACGACGTGGTCGCCATGACCGACGCCGCCGGCCACACCCGCCACGGCCACCTCGCGCTGGCCGACCAGGAGGCCGTCACCAGCGCCGGCCTGTGCCGCCCCGGCGACGTGCTCGGGCTGATCGACGGCGACGTGGCCGTGATCGGCGACACGCTCGACGGCGTCGCCACGCTCGTCGTGGACCGGATGGTGGCGGGCGGCGGCGAGCTGGTGACCCTCGTCACGGGCGCCCGCGCCCCGGCCCTGCTCGCCGACCACGTGGCCGGGCATCTCTCGCGCGTACGGCCCGACGTCGACCTCGTCGTCTACCAGGGGGAGCAGGACGGCTACCCGCTGCTCATCGGCGTCGAGTGATTCCTGTCGGCCGCAAGCGGTAGAACTAGGTGGCGTGAGCCGTTTCGACGAGCCTCTGACGAAGGCGCTCGACCCGAAGACCGCCAAGCTGCTGCACACCGTGCTCGGCCTGGAGACGGTCGGCGACCTGCTGCGCCACTACCCCCGGCGCTATGCCGAGCGCGGCGAGCTGACCTCGCTCGACGCCCTGGAGGTCGACGAGCACGTGACCGTGGTGGGCGAGGTCACCCGGCTGATGCGCAAGCCGATGCGCAACCGCGGCGGCACCTGGCTGGAGGTCGAGGTCGTCGACGGCAGCGGCAGCAAGATCTACCTGTCGTTCTTCGGCAAGGGCTCCCACGTGGCCGAGTCGCGGCTCAAACCGGGCCGGCGCGGCATGTTCGCCGGCAAGGTGGGGCTGTTCGGGGCGCGGGGCAAGCCGCGCTGGCAGCTCGCCCACCCCGAGTTCGAGCTGTTCGAGGAGGGCGAGGCGAGCGCCGAGGACTTCGCGGCGGCGCCGGTGCCCATCTACCCGGCGGGCAAGGACCTCACCCCGTGGGCGATCCGGCGGGCCATCGGCATGATGCTGGACACGCTCGGCCCGCTCGACGACCCGCTGCCCGCCGACCTGCGCGCCCGCCACGCGCTGCCGGGGCTCGACGACGCGCTGACGGCGATCCACCGGCCGAAGGACTTCGGTGACGTGCAGCGGGCCCGCAAACGGCTGAAGTTCGACGAGGCGTTCCTGCTCCAGGCCGTGCTGCTGCAGCGCAGGCAGGCGGCCACCGCGTGGCCGGCCAAGCCGCGCCCGCGCCGCGACGGCGGCCTGCTGGCCGACTTCGACGCGCGGCTGCCGTTCTCGCTCACCGAGGGGCAGGCGGCCGTCGGCGAGGAGATCGCCGCCGACCTGGCGCTGGAGCACCCCATGCACCGGCTGCTCCAGGGCGAGGTCGGCGCCGGCAAGACCGTCGTCGCGCTGCGCGCCATGCTCCAGGTCGTCGACGCGGGCGGCCAGGCCGTGCTGCTCGCCCCGACCGAGGTGCTCGCCCAGCAGCACCACCGCTCGATCAGCGGCATGCTGGGCGACCTGGCGCAGGGCGGCATGTTCGGCGGCACCGCCGTCACCCTGCTCACCGGCTCGATGGGAGCCGCCGCCCGGCGCGCGGCCCTGCTCGACGCCGCCTCCGGCACCGCCGGGATCGTCGTCGGCACCCACGCCCTGCTCCAGGAGCACGTCCAGTTCGCCGACCTCGGCCTCGTGGTCGTCGACGAACAGCACCGCTTCGGCGTCGAGCAGCGCGACGCGCTCCGCGAGAAGGCCGGCGACGCCCGGCCCCACGTCCTCGTCATGACCGCCACCCCCATCCCGCGCACGGTCGCCATGACCGTCTTCGGCGACCTGGAAGTCTCCACGCTCTCCCAGCTCCCCTCCGGGCGGGCGCCCATCACCACCCACGTCGTCCCCGCCGCCGAGAAGCCCCACTACCTCGAACGCACCTGGGCCCGGGTCCGCGAAGAGGTCGCCCTCGGCCGGCAGGCGTACATCGTCTGCCCCCGCATCGGCGACCTGGAAGGCGACGAGGGCGACCTGGCCCCCTCCGACTCCAACTCCGGCTCCGCCTCCGCCGACGAGGAGCGCCGGCCGCCGCTGGCCGTCCTGGAGGTGGCCGAGATGCTGTCCGAAGGGCCCTTCCACGACCTGCGCGTGGCCGTCCTCCACGGCAAGCTGCCGCCCGAGGAGAAGGACGCCATCATGCGGTCGTTCAGCCGGGGCGAGATCGACATCCTGGTGGCGACCACGGTGATCGAGGTCGGCGTCGACGTGCCCAACTCGTCGGTGATGATCATCATGGACGCCGACCGGTTCGGCGTCTCCCAGCTCCACCAGCTCCGCGGGCGCGTCGGGCGGGGCGGGCTGCCCGGGCTGTGCCTGCTGGTGTCCGACTTCCCGGAGAACACCCCCGCCCGCGCCCGCCTCGACGCCGTCGCCGCGACCCTCGACGGGTTCGAGCTCTCGCGCGTCGACCTGGAACAGCGCCGCGAGGGCGACGTCCTCGGCGCCGCCCAGTCGGGCAAACGGTCGTCGCTCAAGATGCTGCAACTGCTGCGCGACGAGGACGTCATCGCCACGGCCCGCGACGAGGCCGCCGCCCTCCTCGCCGCCGACCCCGCCCTCACCACCCACCCCGGCCTCCGCGCCGAGATCGACCGCCTCCTGGCCGACGAACGCGCCGAATACCTGGAGAAGACCTAACCCGCCGAGGAGGAAACCCCGGACCCCCTCCCGGCGCCCGTGCGGCGAGGGGGGCGTACGGCGGAGGTCGGCGCAGGCGTACGGCGCGGAAGGGGCCAGGGGTTGGGGCGCGGAAGGGCCAAGGGTGAGGCACGGGCGGACGGCGCCGTCAGGTGTGTGGGGAGGGGGGTGCCCAGGGCCCAGCCGCGGGGACGGCCTCCCCCCGAATGCCGTCCCCGGCTGGGCCCACCCTCGGGTCAGGTGCCGAGGGAACCGGCGTGCGGAAGGGCTCACGATCACGCCGGTCGGCCTTCATGTGGGTCACCTCGAAGGCCGCAGGACTCATCTTGCTCACTGGGCCCCCCGATGTGAATCACCCTTGCGCAGTCGAGGCAGACACTTGTCCACTCTTGACCTGGGCGGACATGCGGAACAATGGGGCGCATGACTCGGATCATCGCGGGGAGCGCGGGTGGGCGCCGGTTGGAGACGCCGCCGGGGCGCGGGACGAGGCCGACCAGTGACAGGGCCAGGGAAGGCGTCTTCTTGACGCTCGACTCGCTGTACGGGCTCGACGGGGCGCGGGTGATGGATCTGTACGCCGGGTCGGGGGCGGTGGGGCTGGAGGCGCTGTCGCGGGGGGCGGCGGAGGCGGTGCTGGTGGAGTCGGACCCGAAGGCGGTGCGGGTCATCAGGTCGAACGTGGCGTCGCTGGGTCTGGCCGGGGCGCGGGTGGTGGCCGATCGGGTGGAGCGGGTGCTGGCCAGGGCGGGGGAGGAGCCGTTCGACATCGTGTTCGCGGATCCGCCGTACGCGGTGTCGGATGACGAGGTGGGGCGGGTGCTGGTGGCGTTGCGGGACAACGGGTGGCTGGTCCCAGGGGCTTTGGTGGCTTTCGAGAGGGAAAGCAGGGGGAAGGCCCTGATGTGGCCTGACGGGTACGTTGAGGAGAGGGTCCGTCGATATGGTGAAGCGTCCGTTTGGTACGGTCGCGCCGCCGGGGAAACCGTAGACCACCCGTAGACCTGGGAGGCGTGTTGCGCCGCGTTGTCTGCCCGGGGTCGTTCGACCCCATCACCAACGGTCATCTCGACATCATCGGCCGGGCCGCCCGGCTGTACGACGAGGTGACGGTGGCCGTACTGATCAATGTCGAGAAGAGCAGCCTGTTCACGGTCGACGAGCGGATCGACATCCTGCAGACCGTGACCAAGGAGTACGCGAACGTCAAGGTCAGGAAGTTCCACGGCCTGCTCGTCGACTTCTGCAAGCAGAACGACATCCCGGCGATCGTCAAGGGCATCCGGGTGGTCAGCGACTTCGACTACGAGTTGCAGATGGCCCAGCTCAACTACCGGCTGTCGGGCGTGGAGACGCTGTTCATGCCGACGAACCCCGAATACTCGTTCCTGTCGTCGAGCCGGGTGAAGGAGATCGCCCGTTATGGCGGAGACGTGTCCGGCCTGGTGCCGGACCTGGTGCACAAGCTGCTCGTCGAGCGGCTCAGAGGCTGACGGCGACCTGGTATCCTTTCATTTCGGCCTTGTACGACGGCGTTATCGCCATGCCTAGCGAGAGCAGGATGACTCAGCACCTCAACCCCCGCTCCCCTTGGGTGATCTCCACTCACGACCTGGGAAAGCGGCCGGGCACGATGCGAGAGATCACCCTGACCCTTCCGGCTCCGGCGGATCTCGGCGTCGACATGATCGGCGTTCCCAAGGACGCCGAAGTCGAGCTGGACCTCCGGCTCGAAGCAGTGATGGAAGGCGTGCTCGTCTCGGGCACGGCGCAGGCCCCGCTCGCCGGGGAGTGCGCGCGGTGCCTTGACCCGTTGACCTCGGAGATCGAGGTCGACCTGCAGGAGCTGTTCTTCTACTCCGACGAGGACGCCTCGGAGGACGACTCGCTGCTCGACGGAGAGCTGCTCGACCTCGAGCCGACGTTCCGTGACGCGGTGGTGCTCGCACTGCCGTTGAGCCCCGTCTGCCGCGAGGACTGCCCGGGGCTCTGCACGGAGTGCGGGATCAAGCTGGCCGAGGCCGGCGACGATCACCGGCACGAGAAGATCGACGCCCGCTGGGCGTCGTTGCAAGGTCTGGTTACCGAGAACGATAACGATCAGGAGAAGTGACGTGGCCGTCCCGAAGCGAAAGATGTCGCGGAGCAACACCCGCGCCCGTCGCTCCCAGTGGAAGACGACTGCTGTCGCCCTGGTGAGCTGCCCGCAGTGCCGTTCGCCGAAGCAGCCGCACATCGCGTGCCCCACCTGCGGCACCTACAACCGCCGTCAGGTCATCGAGCCGTCTGCCTGATCTCGCTGAGTTGACGTGATGCCGACCGGGTGCCATTGTGCCCCGGTCGGCGTTACCGTCTCAGATGCGTGCGGTTACGGTTTCGCCCGCGGTCGTGGTGGACGCCGGGGCCTGTTCCCCCCCGACGCCCACCACGTTTTCGGGCATCTTCCGCAGCCGTCGTGCCTGGTGAAGATGTTCCGAGGAGGAAAGCACGTGGGCGCAGGTCCTAAGCCGGTGGCCGTGGAGGTCGCCAGAGAAGAGCTGGAGCGGGTCCTGGCGGTCGCCCTGGACTCCGACATCCTGGAGCGGGCGCTGACGCACCGCTCCTACGCGTACGAGAACGGCGGCCTGCCCACCAACGAGCGCCTGGAGTTCCTCGGCGACTCGGTGCTGGGCCTGGTGGTCACCGACACGCTCTACCGCAACCACCCCGATCTGCCCGAGGGCCAGCTGGCCAAGCTGCGGGCGGCGGTGGTCAACATGCGCGCGCTCGCCGACGTGGCGCGCGGCCTGGGCCTGGGCCGGTTCCTGCGGCTGGGCCGGGGCGAGGAGGGCACCGGGGGCCGTGACAAGTCCTCGATCCTGGCCGACACGCTGGAGGCGCTGATCGGCGCCGTCTACGTCGACAAGGGGCTGGACGAGGCGTTCCGGGTCGTGCACGTGCTGTTCGACCCGCTGATCGTGCGGTCGGCGTCGCTGGGCGCCGGGCTCGACTGGAAGACCTCGCTGCAGGAGCTGACCGCCTCCGAGGCGCTGGGCGTGCCCGAATACCACGTCGAGGAGAGCGGCCCCGACCACGCCAAGTCGTTCACCGCCGTGGTGCGGGTGGGCGGCGAGCCCTACGGCGAGGGCAGCGGGCGCAGCAAGAAGGAGGCCGAGCAGCAGGCGGCCGAGGCGGCGTGGACCCGGATCCGGGCCCGCCGCGAGCAGCGCGAGAGCCAGCCGGCGGGCTAGGTTGCCCGAGCTTCCCGAGGTCGAGGTCGTCCGCCGCGGTCTGGCGGAGTGGGTGACCGGCCGTGAGATCGCCTGCGCCGAGGTGCTGCACCCGCGCGCGATCCGGCGTCATCTGCCGGGCGCCGACGAGTTCGCGGCGCGGCTGCGCGGGCGGCTGGTCAAGTCGGCCGAGCGGCGCGGCAAGTACCTGTGGCTGCCGCTGTCGGGGCCGGAGGAGGCGCTGCTGGCGCATCTGGGCATGAGCGGCCAGTTGCTGGTGGTCGATCCGGACGCGCCGCCGGAGAAGCATCTGCGGGTGCGGCTCAGGTTCGCCGACGGCGGCTCCGACCTGCGCTTCGTCGACCAGCGGACGTTCGGGCACGTGATGCTCACCACGCTGGTGGGCGGGGTGCCCGAGCCGATCGCGCACATCGCGCCCGACCCGTTCGAGGAGTCGTTCGACGAGGCCGCCTTCACCGCGGCGTTGCGCGCGAAGAAGACGGAGATCAAGCGGGCGCTGCTCGACCAGTCGCTGATCAGCGGCGTCGGCAACATCTACGCCGACGAGGCGCTGTGGCTGGCCCGGCTGCACTGGGCGCGGCCCGCGCAGACGCTCACCCGGCCCAAGGTCGCCGAGCTGGTGGCCGCGGTGCGCGAGGTGATGGGAGCCGCGCTCCAGCAGGGCGGCACGTCCTTCGACAGCCTGTACGTGAACGTCAACGGCGAGAGCGGCTACTTCGACCGCTCGCTGGAGGTGTACGGCAGGCAGGACCAGCCCTGCTCGCGCTGCGGCGCCCCGATCAGGCGTGAGCCGTTCATGAACCGGTCGTCCTACTCCTGCCCGAAGTGCCAGCGGCGGCCGCGCTGATCCGGTGGCGTCGCCTCGATCATCGTCGCAGCGGACCAACCTCGGGCCCGGTGTTGGGCCGCTGACACCAAGCGCGAGGCGGCCTTGACGGTGTTGGGTGGGTCTCATGGTGGATCTGCTGTTGCGCGGTGGTTCGGTGTACGACGGGCTGGGCTCCGCGGCCGTGACGGCGGACGTCGCCGTCGAGGGCGGCAGGGTGGTGGCCGTCGGCCGTGACCTGGGCGCCGCCCGCAGGGTGCTGGACGTGACGGGGCTGGCGGTCGCGCCCGGGTTCGTCGATCCGCACGCGCACTCCGACCTGGTGCCGCTCATGCCGCGGGCGCAGCCGTTCAAGCTGCTCCAGGGCGTGACGACGGAGATCAACGGCAACTGCGGCTTCTCCTACGCGCCCGACGCCTCCCGGCTGGAGGAGCTGACCGGGGACGGGGTGCCCGACTGGACGTTCGCCGGCTACCTGGCGGCCGTGGCCGACGCCGGGCCGACCAACCACGTGGCCACGCTGGTCGGACACTCGACGCTGCGCGGCGCGGTGGCCGGGTTCGAGCCGGAGCTGCGGCCCGGCGACCTGGAGCGGATGTGCGAGCTGGCCGCCGAGGCGTTCGAGGCGGGCGCGTGCGGGCTGTCGAGCGGCCTCATCTACCCGCCGGGCAGCTACGGCGACACCGACGAGCTGGTGGCCCTGGCCAGGGTCGCGCACCGCTACGGCGTCCCGTACACGACTCACCTGCGCGACGAGGGGTCGGCGCTGGGGCAGGCGCTGGACGAGGCCGTCGAGATCGCCCGGCGGGCGCGGGTGCGCCTTCAGGTGTCGCACTGCAAGGTCGCCGGCCGCGCCAACCACGGCGGGGCCGGGATGCTGCTCGGCAAGCTGCGTGAGGCCCGCCTGGCGGGCGTGGACGTGCGCGGCGACCAGTACCCCTACACGGCGGGCTCCACCGTCCTGGCGGCGCTGCTGCCGCCGGCCGCGCTGGCCGGCGGCGGCGTGCGCGACACGCTCGCCTCGCCCGGCGAGCGGGCCCGGCTGCGGGCCCGCGCCGAGGCGGGCGGCTCGGGCTCCGGGCTCTGGCGCGACGCCGTCCCCGAGGGCGTGCTGATCACCTCGCACGCCGAGCCGGGGTACGCCGGCCGCACGCTCGCGGACGTGGCCGCCTCCGGCGACGCCTGGGAGACGCTGTGCGACCTGGTGTCGGCCGATCCGGCCGCCGAGATGGTCGTCGAGATGATGGCCGAGGCCGACGTGACCGAGATCATGGCCGACCCGCTGATCGGCATCGGCTCCGACAACGGCGCCCCGGCCGGGCTGGAGCATCCCCGCACGTGGGGGTGCTTCCCCCGGTTCCTCGGGGTGTACGTGCGCGAGCGCGGGGTGGTCGGCTGGGCGGAGGCGGTGCGCAAGATGACCTCGGCCAACGCCGCCCAGTTCGGGCTGCGCGGGCGGGGCTGCCTGGTGCCGGGGGCGTACGCGGACGTGTGCGTGTTCGACCCGGAGAGCGTGGGCCACGCCGGGACGTACGCCGAGCCGTCCGCCCGGCCGACGGGCATCGTGCACGTCCTGCTGGAGGGCCGGGTGGTGGTCGAGTCAGGCGTGTTCACCGGCGGGCGTCACGGCCGGCTGCTGCGCCCGTGAGCCCCGTACGGCGATGAGGACGGCCGCCAGCGCGGTCAGCGCCGCGCCCAGCCACATCACGGCGGTCACCGAGACGCCGTCGGCCACCCGGCCGCCGACGAGCGCGCCGAGCGCGATGGAGACGTTGAACGCGCCGACGAACAGCGCCGTGCCCAGCTCGCCGCCGCCCGCCCGCATGATCCACAGCTGCAGGGTGACGCCCACGCCGCCGTAGCCGAGACCCCAGACGACGAGCACGGCCAGCGGCAGGCCGATCAGCGGCAGCGCCGCCATGCCCGCGACCATGAGCGCGACCAGCGTGATCAGGACCGCCGCCGGGTTCCTGGCGGCCCGCGCGCCGGCGGCGAAGTTGCCCGCCACGCCCGCCGCGCCGTACAGCAGGAGCGCGACGCCGACCAGCACCGGGCCGGCGTGCGTGACCTGCTCCATGAACGGCCGCACGTAGGTGTAGGCGGCGAAGTGACCGGCCACGATCAGGACGGTCAGCGCGAGGACGAGCCTGAGCGGCCCCGAGAACGCGCCGGACAGCGCGCCGCGGCTGTCGGTCCCCGGCAGCGGCGGCAGCGTGGCGGCCAGCAGCGCGAGCAGGACGAGCGCGCCGGCGCCCATGGCGGCGAACGCCGTGCGCCACCCCGCGAACGACGACACGAACGTCGCCGCGGGCACCCCCAGCACCGAGGCCACCGCCACGCCGGACAGGATGACGGAGGTGGCCCGGCCGACCGCCCGTTCCGGCACCAGGCGCGGGCCCAGCCCGGCCGCGATGGCCCAGAACCCGCCGATGCTCACCCCGGTCAGCACCCGGGCCGCCAGCATCACCGGGTAGTTCGGCGCGAGCGCGCCCATCAGGTTGCCCGCCGCCAGCAACGCCATCAACGCCAGCAGCATGATCCGCCGGTCCAGCCGCCGGGTGGTGAACGCCAGCACGGGCGCCGAGGCGGCGGCCACCAGCCCGGGGGCCGTCATCATCAGCCCGGCCGTGCCGTCCGACACGCCGAGCGACGCGGCGATCTCGGTCAGCAGGCCGACGGGCAGCATCTCGCTGGTCACGAGGGTGAAGGTGCCCGCCGCGACCGAGGTCACGGCGAGCCAGCGCGCCGGAGCGGCGGCGGGTGCGTCAGTCGTCGTCATGCCGCTCAGCCTCGCGGCGGCGCGCGTGGGGAACAATGACGAACGGCGAAGCCTTGGTTTAGGCAGGCTAAGCGATGCTGGAGGCGGGGATGGAGTTCAGGGAGCTGGAGTGCTTCGTGGTGCTGAGCGAGGAGCTGCACTTCGCGCGCACGGCCGAGCGCCTCTACCTGTCGCCGGGGAGGGTGAGCCAGCTCATGCGCGCCCTGGAGACCAGGATCGGCGGCAGGCTCTTCGAGCGCACCAGCAGGCGGGTGCGGCTCACGCCGCTCGGCGAGCGGTTCCTGGCCGACCTGAGGCCCGCCTACGCCGGGCTGGCGAGCGCCGTGAGCCGGGCCAAGGCCGCGGCGCGGGAGGTCACGGGCGTGCTCAGGGTGGGGTTCCTGGCCACGCCGACGGACGTGGTCACGGGCAGCGTGCTGGCGTTCGAGAGCCGTCATCCCGGCTCGTCGGTCGAGCTGGTGGAGATCCCGCTGTCCGACCCGTTCGGCAGGCTGCGGGCCGGGCAGGTCGACGTCGCGTTCACGCTGCTGCCGGTGGACGAGCCCGACCTGGCGACCGGCGAGGCCCTGAACCGCGTCCCCTACCACCTCGGGCTGCCCGCCGGCCATCCGCTGGCCGGACGGGTGAGCATCGGCGCGGAGGAGCTGGCCGGCGTGCCGCTGATCGGGCTGGACGGGCCCGCGCCGCGCGGGTGGCGCGAGCGGGCGGCACCCAGCGTGACCCCTTCCGGACAGCCGATTCCCCAGGCAGGTACGGTGGCCACCAGCCAGGAGGGCCTGACCCAGGTGGCGCTCGGCCGGGGCGGCATGCTGTTCTGCACCCCGACGGCGGCCCACCACAGGCGGCCCGACGTGAGCTTCGTGCCGGTCACCGGGCTGCCGCCGTCGGTGCTCGGCCTGGCCTGGGTCAAGGCGGCGGAGACCGCGGCGATCAGGGCGTTCGCGCGGGCGGCGGCCGGGCACGCGCTGAGGCTCGTGGCCGCATGACGTCAGCAGGGAGGAATCATGGACGACGCGCGTATGACCGCCTGGGTGCGGGGCAGGGTGCAAGGGGTGGGGTTCCGCTGGTGGACCAGGGCCAGAGCGCTGGAGCTGGGCCTGACCGGCTGGGCCAGGAACACCGACGACGGCCGGGTCGAGGTCGTCGCCGAGGGGCCGCGCGAGTCGTGCGTCAAGCTCCTCGACCTGCTCAGAGGTTGCGACACGCCGGGCAGGGTGGATGGAGTAGTGGAACGCTGGAGCGAACCCCGAGGTAGCTTGGGCGGATTTGTGGAGCGGTGACCCGTTTCGTTAAACGGCTCAAATAGGGTATAGTTATATGTCGGGAGTGCCTGTCGGTAGGGCAGAGCGGTGCGTTCGACTTGACCGCCCACACGGCCGGTGCGACTCTTGTTAGGTACCACGCGCACCCCTCCCGCGGAATAGAAGTGCGCGAACCAGTCTGGTCACTCAGCGTGGAGGACCCTTTACCATGGCGAAGGCTCTACTCGGCCACGTCGGCGGTCCTGACCCTCGAATGGTCTCGGAGATGCGGCGATTGCAGCAGCGGATCCGTGACCTGGAGGCAGAACTCATCCGACTCCAGGCCCAGAATGACGCTCTTGCGGCGCAAACCCGCGATGAGGCAATCAGCCGCATGCAGGAGCGCGAGCCGGCACTCACCTGAGAGTGATCGGAGCGCAAGATCAGGGACGTCTCACCGAGGCGTCCCTTGTTATTTTTCGCGGGACCGTTGTTTTGCGTAAGACCCTCCTCACCTCCTGACTGCGCCCGCCAGCGACGGGCAGCCGGGGCCAGTAGGCTTTCCCGGAGTTCCGTCCAGGAGTAGGGGGTCCGCGCTTTGTACCTGAAGACCCTCACGCTGCGCGGATTCAAGTCCTTCGCCTCGGCCACCGCCCTCCGCTTCGAGCCCGGCATCACCTGCGTCGTCGGCCCCAACGGCTCCGGCAAGTCCAACGTCGTCGACGCCCTGGCCTGGGTCATGGGCGAGCACAGCGCCAAGTCGCTGCGCGGCGGCAAGATGGAGGACGTCATCTTCGCCGGCACCTCCTCCCGGCCGCCCCTCGGCCGCGCCGAGGTGACGCTGACCATCGACAACACCGACGGCGCCCTGCCGATCGACTACACCGAGGTCACGATCAGCCGGCTGATGTTCCGGTCCGGCCAGAGCGAGTACGCGATCAACGGCGACACCTGCCGCCTGCTCGACATCCAGGAGCTGCTGTCCGACTCCGGCATCGGCAGGGAGATGCACGTCATCGTCGGCCAGGGCCAGCTCGACGCCGTCCTCCACGCCGGTCCCGAGGACCGCCGCGCCTTCATCGAGGAGGCCGCGGGCGTCCTCAAGCACCGCAAGCGCAAGGAGAAGGCGCTGCGCAAGCTCGACGCGATGCAGGCCAACCTGACCCGCGTCCAGGACCTCGCCACCGAGCTGCGCCGCCAGCTCAAGCCGCTCGGCCGCCAGGCGGAGATCGCCCGCAAGGCCGCCGTCATCCAGGCCGACCTGCGTGACGCCCGGCTGCGGCTGCTGGCCGACGACGTCGGCATCCTGCGCGCCACGCTGGAGCGCGAGGCCGCCGACGAGGCCGCGATCCTCGCCAGGCGGGCCCAGGTCGAGGCCGGGCTGGCCGAGGGCCAGCAGCGCGAGGCCCTGCTGGAGGCCGCCGAGGCCGAGGCGCAGCCCCGGCTGAGCGCCGCCCAGGAGACCTACTTCCGGCTGTCGTCGCTGCGCGAGCGCATCACCGGCCTGGCCCAGCTCGCCGCCGAACGCCACCGCCACGCCGTCGACGCCGCCTCCATCGAACGCCGTGGCCGCGAGCCCGAAGAGCTGGAGCGCGAGGCCGCCGAGGCGCGCGAGCAGGAGCTGATCCTCCAGGCCGAGCTGGAGCAGGCCCGCGAGCTGCTCGACGACGCCGTCGAGCGCCGCACCGCCGCCGAGGCCGAGCTGGCCGCCGAGGAGCGCCGGCTGGCGATGGCCGCCAGGGCCGCCGCCGACCGCCGCGAGGGCCTGGCCAAACTCCGCGGCCAGGTCGACTCCGTACGGAGCAGGTCACGGGCCGCCGAGGAGGAGATCGGCCGGCTGGAGCGGGCGGTCGCCGACGCGGCCGAGCGCGAGCGGCGCGCCCGCGAGGACCTGGAGGCGCAGCGGCTCGACGAGCCCGCCCCCGACCCCGCGCTGGCCGAGGAGCTCGCCACCGCGCAGGCGCTGGTCGAGGAGGCCAAGCTGGCCGCCGACGCGGCCCGCGCCGCCGTCGAGGAGGCCAAGGCCGCGCTCGACGCGCCCCGCGCCGCCCTCCAGGCCGCGAAGTCGGGCGTCGGCACCGCACGTGCCGCCGACCAGGACGCGCAGCGGGCCGTCGCCGCGCTCCAGGCCCGGTGCGACGCCCTGGAGCTGGGCCTGGCCAAGGGCGACGGCGGCGCGGCCCTGCTGGAGGCCGATCTGTCCGGCGTGCTCGGGCCGCTCGCCGCGTCCCTCCAGGTGACGCCCGGGGCCGAGGTGGCCGTCGCCGCCGTGCTCGGGCCGGTCGCCGAGGCCATCGCCGTCACGTCGCTCGGCACCGCCGTCGAGGCGCTGGAGCTGCTGCGCGTCAAGGAGGCGGGCCAGGCGACCCTCCTGGTCGCCGGCTCCCGTGACGGCGCCGGGCCCGGCTCGCCGGGCGGCGCGCCCGGCGGTGGGCGGTGGGCGGCCGAGCTGGTCAGCGTGCCCGACCGGCTGCGCGCGTCCCTCGACCACGTGCTGGGCGGGGTCGTCGTGGTCGACGACCTGGAGACCGCGCGGCGGGTGGTCGAGGCCGACCCCGCCCTGCGCGCCGTCACCGTCGGGGGCGACCTCGTCGGCGCGCACGTCGCCGGCGGCGGGTCCGAGGGCGGCACGTCCGTGCTCCAGGTCCGCGCCGCGCTCGACGACGCCGTCGCCGACCTGGCCGACGCCAGGACCAGGGCCGAGGAGACCGCCGCCGCGCTGACCGAGGCGGTCGCCGCCGAGCAGGCCGCCCAGGCCGCGTTCGAGGCCGCCCAGGCGCAAGTCGCGGAGGCCCAGAGCGCGGTCAGCGCCGCCCAGTCCGGGGTCAGCTCCGCGCAGGGCACGCTCGACCAGGTCAGGGCCCGCCAGCGGGAGGCCGACCAGCGCGACGCCGCCGCCGCCAAGCGGCTGGCCCAGCTCGAGGCCGCGGCCGAGGCCGCCCGCGCCGAGGCCGAACGGCTCGGCCAGAGCGTCGCCGCCGCCCGCGAGGCCCGCGCCGACGGCCTGGAGGAGCTGGCCGAGCTGGAGGTCCGGCTGGCCGAGGCCGAATACTCCCAGGAGCTGGAGACCGAGCCCACCACCGAGGCCCGCGACGAGCTCGCCGCCGTCTGCGAGAGCGCCCGGCAGCGCGAGGTCGAGACCCGCCTCCAGGTCCGCACCGCCGAGGAGCGGGTCAAGGGCGTCGAGGGCCGCGCCGACGGCCTCATCCGCGCCGCCGCCCGCGAGCGCCAGGAACGCGCCCAGGCCGCCGCACAGCGCGCCCGCCGCCGTGAGCAGGCCGTCCTGGCCCAGGCGGTCGCCGAGGGCGCCAAGCGCGTCCTGACGAGCCTCGCGGCCTCCATCCAGCTCGCCGCCCGCGAGCGCGACGAGGCCGACCTCGCCCGCGTCGCCGTCGACGCCGAGCTCAAGCAGGTACGCCTGCACGTGCGCGAGCTCAGCCAGGAGCTCGACAAGCTGGTCAACCGGGTCCACGGCAGCGAGGTGGCCCGCACCGAGCAGCGCCTCCGGCTGGAGCAGCTGGAGCAGCGGGCCATGGACGAGTTCGGCGTCGAGGCCGACACGCTGCTCACCGAGTACGGCCCCGACGCCCCGGTGCCGGGCGACCCGCCCGTTCCGTACGTGCGCGAGGAGCAGGAGAAGCGGGCCCGCGCCGCCGAGCGCCAGATGAACCAGCTCGGCAAGGTCAACCCGCTGGCCCTGGAGGAGTTCGCGGCGCTGGAGGAGCGCCACGCGTTCCTGACCTCGCAGCTGGAGGACCTGAAGAAGACCCGGCGCGACCTGCTGACCGTGGTCAAGGAGGTCGACGACCGGGTGCAGCTGATGTTCTCGTCGGCGTACGAGGACGTGGCACGCGAGTTCGAGCAGATCTTCGGCCGGGTGTTCCCGGGCGGCGACGGACGGCTCGTGCTGACCGACCCCGACGACATGCTGACCACCGGCATCGAGGTGGAGGCGCGGCCGCCGGGCAAGAAGGTCAAGCGGCTGTCGCTGCTGTCGGGCGGCGAGCGGTCGCTGACGGCGGTCGCGTTCCTGATCTCCATCTTCAAGGCCAGGCCGTCGCCGTTCTACGTCATGGACGAGGTCGAGGCCGCGCTCGACGACACCAACACCCAGCGGCTGCTGACGCTGTTCGAGGAACTGCGGCAGAGCTCGCAGCTGATCGTCATCACGCACAACAAGCGTACGATGGAGATCGCCGACGCCCTCTACGGCGTGTCGATGCGCGGCGACGGCGTCACCCAGGTCGTCAGCCAGCGGCTTCGCGAGCGCGAAACGGCGTGATTGGCGTGGCCTTGGGCATGAGCATGCCGGACGATCTGGAAAACTGACATCTTGTGGATGGTTACCTCGGCGTCATAGTGATCGTGGTGCTTGTCGCCCTCGTGGCGGCAGGCGGCCTCTTCCTGCTCTTCCGGCCGGGCGGCAAGGCGGCCCCGCCGCCCGTCAAGCCTCCGGAGGCGCCGCCGCTCCCGGAGGAGACGGAGAAGCGCCCCGCCTCGGCCGACGAGGCCGAAGGCGCCACCACCACGCTGCCGCCTCCGGCCAAGCCCGCCGAGCCCGCCGTCGTGGCGCCGCCCGTGGAGGTGCCGCCGCCGTCCGAGGGACGCATGGTGCGGCTGCGCTCGCGGCTGGCCAGGTCGCAGAGCGCGCTCGGCCGCGGCCTGCTGGAGCTGCTGTCGCGTGACCGGCTCGACGACGAGGTCTGGGACGAGATCGAGGAGCGTCTGATCACGGCCGACGTCGGCGTCGCGCCGACCCAGGTCATGGTCGAGGAGCTGCGCACCAAGGTCAAGGTGCTCGGCAGCCGGTCGCCGCAGGAGGTGCGGGCGCTGCTGCGTGAGCAGCTTCTCATCCAGGTCAACCCCGACCTCGACCGCACCCTCCACACCGCCAAGCACGGCGAGCGGCCGGCCGTGGTGCTGGTCGTGGGCGTCAACGGCACCGGCAAGACCACCACCACCGGCAAGCTCGCCCGCTCGCTCGTCGGCGACGGCAAGAAGGTCGTGCTGGGCGCGGCCGACACGTTCCGCGCCGCCGCCGCCGACCAGCTCCAGACGTGGGGCGACCGGGTCGGCGCCGACGTGGTGCGCGGTCCCGAGGGCGGCGACCCGGCCTCGGTGGCCTTCGACGCGACCGCCCGGGGGATCGAGGAGCAGGCCGACGTGGTCATCGTCGACACGGCGGGCCGCCTGCACACCAAGACCGGCCTGATGGACGAGCTGGGCAAGGTCAAGCGCGTCATCGAGAAGAAGGCCACGGTCGACGAGGTGCTGCTCGTCCTCGACGCCACCACGGGCCAGAACGGGATGCGGCAGGCGCAGGTGTTCGCCGAGGTGGTCAACATCACGGGCATCGCGCTGACGAAGCTCGACGGCACGGCCAAGGGCGGCATCGTCATCTCGGTCCAGCGGGAGCTGGGTGTCCCGGTCAAGCTGGTCGGGTTGGGCGAGGGTCCGGATGATTTGGCCCCCTTCGACCCAGAGGTGTTCGTCGACGCCATCCTGGGTGATTGATCCTTAAACCCCTAGGAAATTTCCCTTACCAGGTCATCCCTTGTTGTTTGACCGCTTTCGTGTTGATATTGAGCGGTCCTTTTCGTTTGACCTGGAATGAGTGCACATGAAGAAGGTTGTGGTTCACAAGCCGGGCACCGTCAAGCTGACCGGAGCGGCGACTCCGAAGCACGCGGCCTAACCTCCTCCATGGCAGAGGGCCGGCGCATTGCGGTGGATGCGCCGGCCCATTCTCTTGGCGGACGGGGAAATTGCACGAGATCACGCTTGACGCGCACCGCGGCCTGCTCGGCCCCTACACCATGGCGGCCGGGCTGGCCGCGGCGCTGGTTCCAGGAGCGGCGCCGGAGCTGGCCGCCGCCCACGACATAGAGCTCAGGGCCGTCGCGCCCATGCTGAACCTGCCGGTCAGGCGGTCCTCGCTGGCCGACCGGCTGCCGCAGGAGGAGCGGATCCTCATCCCGGCGCCCCTGCGCACGCTCCGGCTGGCGAACGGGGTGGCGGAGTTCGTACGCGATCATCTGGAGGCGGCGGGGCCGCTGAAGCTGCGGGTGGTCAACCTCGCCGAAGCGGACCCGACCGATATCGAGTTGCTGGCGGTGCTGGAGCGGCGGGTGCCGGCGCTCACCGTGGTCCGCGAGGAGCACGGGCCGCCGCATCCGGGGCCGGTCCACCGGCTCGGGCCGGAGCTCGACCGCTACCGCAACGAGGGCTTCCACCACGCGATGGCCGAGGCCGGGGCCGCGCTGCTGCCCGGGCTGCCGGAAGGCGGCGACGAGTGGTGGACGCTGCTGCACCGCACCACGACCGCGCTGGCCGCGCTCGAACGCGAGGACGAGGCCCGCGACCTGCTGGACCTGGCCCGCCGGGTCGGGCACGACCCCAAGAACCTCGCCACGGCGGCGTACGCGACCGCGATGCTGCTCGTCAGGCACCACGACCCGGCCCGGCGCGACCCGGCCGAGGCGATGGAGTGGATCGACCGGGCGGTGGCGCTGGCGGGCAGCCTGGCCGATCCCCGGGAGCGGGCGTTCCACCTGGGCTTCGACCTGAACGGCAAGGCGCTGGTGTCGGTGCGGCTGGGCCGGTTCGCGCAGGCGCTGGAGCTGGTGGAGGAGGCGCTGGCGCTGGGGGAGCGGGAGCTCGCCCCGGCCCACCCGATCCACCGGCTGGTGCTGCACGCCAACCGGGCGCAGCTCATGGCGCAGGCGGGGCGCACCGACGAGGCGCTGATCGGCTACGGCACGGCGATCGCGATGGACCCCGGCTACCCGGACTACTACCTGGACCGGGGCAACCTGCTGCACAAGCTGGGCCGCGTCGCCGAGGCGCTGGCCGACTACGAGAGCGCGATGCGGCTCGGGCCGCCGTTCCCGGAGCCGTACTACAACCGGGCGGAGATCCGCTTCGCGGCGGGCGACCTCGCCGGGGCACGCGCCGACCTGGACCACGCGCTGGAGCTGGATCCGGGGTTCGGGCCCGCGTACGTGAACCGGGCGGGCATCCTGGCCGGGCTCGGCGAGTACGAGGCGGCGCGGGCCGACGTGGCGCGCGGGCTGGCGGCCGACCCGGGCAACGCGCACCTGCTGGCCGTGCTCGGGCAGGTGGAGGCGGCGCGGGGCAGGCCGGAGGAGGCGCTGGCGGCCTATGACGCGGCGCTGGCGGCCGATCCCGGGCTGGCGGCCGCGTGGGCGGGGCGCGGGGAGCTGGCGTTCGAGCGTGGCGAGCACCACCAAGCGGTCGCCGACCTCACCCGGGCGCTGCAGCTCGGCGAGACGGCCGAGCTGCTGTTCAACCGGGCGGTGGCGCACCGGGCGGCGGGCCGGGCCGAGCAGGCCAGGCAGGATCTGCTGCGGGCCAGGGAGCTGGCGCCGGGCGACGAGGACATCGAGCGGGCGCTGGCCGGGGAGTGACGCTCAGGAGGACTGGCGGTGGGTGCCGATCGGGACGACGAGCGGGGTGCCCGCCACCGGGTCCGGGATGACCTTGGCGTCCAGCTCGAACACCTCGCGCAGCAGCTCCTCGGTGAGCACCTCGTGCGGCTCCCCGGCGGCGATCACCCGGCCGCCGCGCATCGCCACCAGGCGGTCGGCGTAGCGGGCGGCCAGGTTGAGGTCGTGCAGGACCATGACGATGGTCCGGCCCGAGGCGTGGTGCAGCCGCCGGACCAGCTCCAGCACCTCGACCTGGTGGGCCAGGTCCAGGAACGTCGTCGGCTCGTCGAGCAGCAGCAGGTCGGTGCCCTGGGCCAGCGCCATCGAGATCCACGCCCGCTGCCGCTGCCCGCCGGACAGCTCGTCCAGCGGCCGTTCGGCCAGGTCGGCCAGGCCCGTCATGGTCAGCGCCTCGGCCACGGCCGACTCGTCGTCCGTCGACCACTGGCGGTACCAGGTCTGGTGCGGGTGCCTGCCCCGGGCGACCAGGTCGGCGACGGTCAGCCCTTCGGGCGCGGTCGGCGCCTGGGGGAGCACGCCGAGGACCTTGGCCACCTCGCGGGTGGGGATGCGGTCGATGCGCTTGCCGTCGAGCAGCACCTCGCCGCCCTGCGGCTTCAGCAGGCGGCCCAGGGCGCGCAGCAGGGTGGACTTGCCGCACCCGTTGGGGCCGATGATCGTGGTCACGGTGCCCGCCTCGATGCCGAGGTCGAGGCCGTCGACGATGGTGCGGTCGCCGTAGCCGAGCTTGACGGCGGCGGCCTGGAGCCTCATTTCCTCGCCCTCCAGATGAGGTGGATCAGGTACGGGGCGCCGAGGACGGCGGTGACGACGCCGACGGGCAGTTCGACCGGCGCGAACAGGGTGCGGGCGAGCAGGTCGGCGGCGGTGATGAGCACCGCGCCCACGGCGGCCGACGACAGCAGCGGCGGCTGGGCCGACCTGGTGAGGCGCAGCGCGATCTGCGGCGCGGCCAGCGCCACGAACGCGATGGGCCCGGCCGAGGCGGTGGCCACGGCGGCGAGCAGCACGGCGGCCAGGATCATGGCCGCGCGGGCGCGGTTCATGCGGAGGCCGAGCGCGGTCACCGTGTCGTCGCCGAACCGCAGCGCGTTCAGCGACCGGGTGCCGGTCAGGGCCAGCGGCACGAGCACAGCCAGGGCGACGGCCACGGGCTGGACGTGCTCCCAGCCCCGGCCGTGGAGCGAGCCGCTGATCCACACCATCGCGCGGCCGGTGTCGTTGACGTCGCCGACGGTGAGCAGCCAGAACTTCACGTTGGTGAACACGGCGGCCACGCCGATGCCGACGAGCACCAGGCGGTAGCCGTCGAGGCCGCGCCGCCAGGCGAGCCCGTAGACGATGACGGCGCCGATCAGGCCGCCGAGCAGGGCGAGCGCGGGGACGCCGAGGCTGGTGAGCAGGCCGCTGGTGCCCCCGTAGGCGCTGCCGCTGGCGACGACCCCGGCGACGACGAGCACGGAGGCGCCGTTGGTGACGCCGAGGATCTCCGGGCTGGCGAGCGGGTTGCGGGCGATGGACTGGATGATCGCGCCGGACAGCGCGAGGGCCGCGCCGACCAGCGCCCCGGTGAGCGCGCGGGGCAGGCGCAGCTCCATGATGACGAAGTGGGCCGGGTCGGCCGGGTCGAAGGTGGCGGCGAGCACCTGGGCGACCGTCAGCTCGATGTCGCCCATGCGCATGCTCAGCGCCATGAGCAGGGCGAGCAGCGCCAGCCCGGCGGTCGTCACGACCACGCCGCGCGGTCTGATCCGCCACGACAGGCCGCCGAGGCGCAGGGGGATCGAGGTCACAGGCGCACCGGCTTCCTGCGCCGGACGAGCGCGACGAAGAAGGGGGCGCCGATGAGCGCGAGCACCACGCCGACCTCCAGCTCGCCGGGCGGCGCCACGACGCGGCCGACGACGTCGGCGAGGAGCACCAGCGCGGCTCCGAGCAGTCCCGAGTACGGGATCAGCCAGCGATGGTCAGTGCCGGACAGCGCCCTGGCCAGGTGCGGGACGATGAGCCCGACGAACGCGAGCGCGCCGCAGGCGGCCACGGCGGCGCCGGACAGCAGGGTGACGGCGGCGACGCCGACGGTGCGGGTCAGGGCGATGTGCTGGCCGAGGCTGCGGGCGACGTCCTCGCCCAGCGACAGCGCGTTGAGGCCGGGCGCGTTGATCATGGCCAGCACCAGCCCGGCGGCGATGAACGGCAGCACCTGCCAGACCACGTCGGGGCCGCGCGCGGCGATCGAGCCCGCCTGCCAGAACCGGAAGACGTCCATCGCCTGCTCGTCCAGCAGCACGAGGGCCGAGGTGAGGGCGTACAGGAAGGCGCTGACGGCGGTGCCCGCCAGGGCGAGCGTCACGGGGGTCGGCCCGCCGCGCCCGCCGACCATGCCGAGGGCGAACACGCCGACGCTGGCGACGAGCGCGCCGGCCAGGCCGAACCAGATGTAGGCGAGCAGGCTGGAGGCGCCCAGCCACATGATCGAGGCCACCATGGCGAACGCCGCGCCCTGGGTGACGCCGAGCAGGCCGGGGTCGGCGAGCGGGTTGCGGGTGTGGCCCTGCATGAGCGCGCCCGCGACGCCGAGCGCGAGCCCGGACAGCACGCCGAGCGCGGTCCTGGGCACGCGCAGGGAGCGGATGATGATGTCGCTCTCGGTGTCGCCAGGGGCGGTCAGCGCGTGCCAGGCGTCGAGCGGCGCCACGGACCGGGAGCCGATCGTGATGCTCAGCACCACCCCGGCGAGCACGGCCGCCGCCAGGACGGCGAGGACGGTGATCCGGCGGTGACGGATGCCGTGCAGGCGCGGCGCCACGGCGGTCGCACTCACCCGTCCTCCTCCGAAGTTGCCTGACCCTGGTGCAGTATGCCAGCTTAGGCAGGGCTAACCTAATTTAGGTTTGCCTTACTTGATCGTCGAAAGGGTTCCGATGAGATCGTTGCGCGCGCTGGTGGGCGCCGTCCTGGTGGCCGGGCTGGCCGCCTGCGGTGCGAGCGAGCCTGCGGCCACCACGCAGAAGGCCGCCGAGCCGTTCCGCACCATCAAGCACGCGATGGGCGAGACCGTCATCCCCACCCAGCCCAAGCGGGTCGTCGCGCTCGACCAGAGCTTCGTCGACGCCGTGCTCACGCTGGAGACGCCCGTGGTGGGCTACACCACCTACCGGGCCATCGACGACAAGCTGCCCGACTACCTGGGGCCGGCCCTGGCGCAGTACGGCAAGGAGGCCACCTCCGTCGGCACGCTGGAGCAGCCGAGCCTGGAGAAGGTCATGGCGCTCAAGCCCGACCTGATCGTCTCGGCCAAGGTCCGCCACGAGGCCCTGTACGACAAGCTTTCCAAGATCGCCCCGACCGTCTTCAGCGAGACGACCGGCGCCATCTGGAAGGACAACCTGCGCCTCGTCGGGCAGGCCCTCGGCAAGGAGGACCTCGCCGACACCAGGATCAAGGAGTACGAGGACCGCGCCGGCAAGATCGGCGCCGCGATCAAGGAGAAGGACGGGAAGCTGCCGACGGTCTCGGTCGTGCGGTTCGCCGGTGAGCCCACCGCCCGCCTCTACGTGGAGAACTCCTACTCCGGCCTGGTCCTGAAGGACGTCGGCTTCCCCCGCCCGGAGGGCCAGCCGAGCACCACGGAGACGATCATGGTGGAGATCAGCGAGGAGCGGATCGCGGACATGGACGCCGACCACATCTTCGTCGCCACCTACCCGGACCCGACGGCAGACGGGCCCAAGGCCAAGTTCACCGGAAACCCGCTGTGGGGCAAGCTCAAGGGCGTCAAGCACGAGGTCAGCGACCTGACGTGGATGAGCGCCGTGGGGCTCCAGGGCGCCCACAGCATGCTCGACGACCTGGCCGGCCTCTTCAAGGTGGACCCGGCCAAGGCGTGACGGCCTAGCTGGGCAGGAACGCGCGCAGGTCGGCCAGGTGGGGCTCGATGTCGAGGCCCTGGCCGGCCAGCCACGCGGGGTCGCCGTACGTGCCCCGGTAGCGGTCGCCGCTGTCGCAGATCAGCGTGACGACGCTGCCCCGCTCGCCGGCCTCGCGCATCTCCCTGATGAGCTCCACGCAGGCGGCCACGTTGGTCCCGGTGGAGCCGCCCACGTCGCGGCCGGTGACCTCGCGCACCCAGTGCATGGCCGCGATCGAGCGAGCGTCGGGCACGGCGACCATCCGGTCGATGACCGTCGGCTGGAACGACGGCTCGACGCGCGGCCGCCCGATGCCCTCGATGCGCGAGCCGGGCGCGGTGGCCGCGCCGTCGCCCGACACCCAGCTCGGGTAGAAGGCCGAGCCCTCCGGGTCGACGACGGCCAGCCGGGTGGCGTGACATCGGTAGCGGATGTAGCGGCCGATCGTCGAGGAGGTGCCGCCGGTGCCCGCGCCGACCACGATCCAGGCGGGCTCCGGGTACGGCTCCATCGCCATCTGGTTGTAGATCGACTCGGCGATGTTGTTGTTGCCGCGCCAGTCGGTGGCCCGCTCGGCGTAGGTGAACTGGTCCATGAAGTGGCCGCCGGTCTCGGCCGCCAGCCGCCGGGACTCCGCGTAGATCGTGCCGGGGTCGCTGACCAGGTGGCACTTGCCGCCGTGGAACTCGATCAGGTGGATCTTCTCCGGCGACGTGGACGCGGGCATGACCGCGATGAACGGCAGGCCGAGCAGCCGGGCGAAGTACGCCTCGCTCACGGCGGTGGAGCCGCTGGACGCCTCGACGATCGTGGTGCGGGGGCCGATCCAGCCGTTCGCCAGCCCGTACAGGAAAAGTGAGCGAGCCAGCCGGTGTTTCAGTGAACCGGTGGGGTGCACCGACTCGTCTTTCAGATAGAGGTTTACCCCCCAGTGCGAGGGCAGCGGAAAGACGTGCAGGTGAGTATCGCAACTACGGTTGGCGTCGGCCTCCACCTTGCGGATGGCCTCCGCCACCCACGACCGAGTCCCCGAGTCATGCCGGTCCAGGTATTCCATGGCCCATACGCTATCCCATGTGAAGCTGGCCACACTTTGCGGAAAATTGAGGGGATAGTGTTATGATTATGAAATCTGTCCGGCCGTGGACGTGATGACGCACGCCGCGAGCAGATGGACTGTTCACCCCGCTGACCAGTGCGGAAGCCCTAACGCGGCCCTTACGAGGGGCCTGGGAGCATGGAATCGCTGTCAGCCGGCTGGATGCCGACGGGGGATAGCGCAAGGGGGAATGAATTGATCACCATGACCGATGAGCAGCGTCAGGACTGGTTCGAGCGCGACGTCGTGCCCGTCACGTCGCAGCTGTTCGCCTCCGCCATGCGTCTGACCCGCAACACCGCCGACGCCGAGGACCTCGTGCAGGAGACCGTGGCCAAGGCCTACACCTCCTACCACCAGTTCCGTGAGGGCACCAACCTCAAGGCCTGGCTGCACCGGATCCTCACCAACAACTTCATCAACGACTATCGCAAGAAGCAGCGTTCACCGAAGTTGTCGGCGGCCGAGGACATCGAGGACTGGCAGTTGCACGCCGCCGAGTCCCACACCTCGACGGGTCTGCGCTCGGCCGAGAACGAGGCGCTCGACCGGCTGCCCGACAACGTGGTGATGAACGCGCTGCGCTCGCTGCCCGAGGACTTCCGGGTCGCCGTCTACCTCGCCGACGTCGAAGGCTTCCCGTACAAGGAGATCGCCGACCGGATGGGCACGCCCATCGGCACCGTCATGTCCCGGCTGCACCGGGGCCGCCGCCAGCTCCGCGGCATGCTGGAGGACTACGTGCGAGAGGAAGGCGCCGTGCGGCTGCCCGCCCAGCGCGCGGCCTGACCCTCAGGGGCGCAGCCGCATGTGCAGGCGGACGCGGAGCATCCCGTCGTCCGCCCGCAGCTCGACGAGGTCGCAGAGCTGACGACTGATCCAGAGCCCGTATCCCCGCAGGGATCCGGGCTCTGGTGGTATATAGCCGGGCAAGGGGTCCTCCAGCGGGCCGCCGGGGTCGCTGATCTCGCAGACGACGCCCCTGCCGCCCCTCCACATCCTGATCAGGCCGTGACCCGGCCCGTGCTCGACGCTGTTGGCGGCGATCTCCGACACGCTCAGCACCAGCGAGGCGACCAGGTCGCGGTCCATGCCGGCGGCCCCGGCGTAGCCCGCCACCTCGTGCCTGAGCTCCTTGAGCCGGTCGGCGGTGAACCGCACCGAGCGCACCCGGCCGGTCGGCTCCGGGAGGGGGCCGCGGTCGCCGTTGAGCACCAGCTCGTCCGGCCTGACGTAGCGCGGGCTGGGCCGCTCGCCGCCGGGGCCGAGGATCACCGGGTGGGTCGTCTCCGCGTGACGCAGCACGTCCGCGGGCGCCGTACGCACGTCGTAGAAGCACAGCGCGCGCGTGGGGACGCCGGCCAGCGCGGTGTTGAGCACCGACTCGTAGCGGATCCATTCGCGGGTCTCGATCTCGCTCAGGCCCGTCCAGACCGGCTCGCCGACCAGCAGCGTGGGCCTGCCGTGCGCGTAGTCGTAGCAGCTCGCCAGCGTGCGCTGCGGATGGTCGTACCAGGAGCCCGAGTCGCGGCGGTCGACCTCGCGCCAGTCGTCGCCCAGGGCCTCGGCCAGCAGCGACAGCCGCGCCGGGCGGGTGACGACCAGCACCCGCCTGCCGCCGGCCAGCGCCTGCCGGACGCGCGGGACGGCCAGGTCGAGAAAACCCTCATCGGAGCCGTACGGCACGGCCACGTGCTGCGACGGCTCGCCGGAGGAGGGGGCCCGGTCGTGGGGCACGGGCGAAACGTAACAAGGGCGTGGCGGCTACGCAACGGCTATGAGCGCGACCGCACCCAGCGCGCATGCCACGCCGGTGAGCTGGATCGCCCGCAGCCGCTCCCCGAGCACCTGCCTGGCCAGCAGGAGCGTGCTGGCCGGGTAGAGCGAGACGAGCACCGCCACCAGGCTGAGCAGGCCGTGCTGCTTGGCCAGCAGGTAGAGCACGTTGGCGGCCATGTCGAGCACCCCGGCGGCGACGATCACGCCGAGCGAGCCCGAGCTGGGCCGCAGCGTCCGCCGCAGCGCCAGCGCGAGCAGGACCACCACCGCGATCGACGAGGCCCGCGCGCCCACCAGCGGCCACAGCCCGGCCTCGTGCGGGGCCATCGCGAGCAGGATGTAGAAGCCGCCGAACCCGGCGCCGGCCGCCAGCGACGTCAGCACCGCGGCGGAGGAGCCCTTCCCGCCCGCCGTCCGCTCCTGGCTGATGAGCACCACCGAGCCGAGCGCCAGCGCGATGCCCGCCAGCGCCAGGACCTCCGGGCGCTCGCCGGTCGCCAGCCCGAACGTCACGGGCAGGGCCGCCGACGTGACCGCGGTCGTGGGCGCCACCACGGACATCACGCCGGTCGCCAGCGAGCGGTAGAAGAGCACCAGGCCCGCCGCCCCCGACAGCCCCGCCGCCAGCCCCCAGGCGAGCGCGCCGCCGCTGAGCAGGCCGGGCAGCGCCGGGAGCAGCACCAGCACGAGCGCCAGGCCCGCCACCTGGGAGAGCACGACGACGGACAGCACGCGCGAGCGTCGCGTGGCCAGCCCGCCGAAGAAGTCGGCCGTGCCGTACACCACCGCGCAGGCGGTCGCCAGGATCACCGCGGTCACGTCTTGCCTCCCTGCGGAAGTTCAATGGAGTGGACGCCTAGTACAACACACAGAGTGCACCATAGTGCAAATTCTTTCCACTACACTGCACTCGTGCAGGATCCTGAGATGATCAACCAGGCGATCGCCACCAACGTGCGCGCCCAGCGCACCCATCGGGGGCTCACGCTCGACGCGCTGGCCGCCAGGTCAGGCGTCAGCCGCGGCATGCTGGTCCAGGTCGAGCAGGGCCGCACCAACCCGAGCGTGTCCACGCTGACCCGGATCGCCTCCGCGCTCGGCGTGACCGTGGCCAGGCTCGTCGAGGTGGGCGACGTGCCGATGGTGCGGATCGTCGAGCCGGCCGACGCCGTGACCTTCCACCAGGGCGACGTGCGGGCCAAGCTGCTCGTGGGCGCCGACTCGCCGATGATCCTGGAGCTGTGGGACTGGCGGCTGGCCCCCGGCGAGCACCACGACGGCGACGCGCACCCGGCGGGCACTCGCGAGATGCTGACCGTCCTGGAGGGCGAGCTGACGCTGACCGTGCACAGCCGCGACCACGTCATCGTGGCCGACGGCGCGGTGCTCTTCACCGCCGACCGCCCCCACCGCTACTCCAACCAGGGCGATCGGGAGCTCAGGTTCGTCATGGTCGTGGCCGAGCCGCGCGACGTGGGCGACCAGTGACGCCGAAACGTCGCCATCTGGGCACCGATCCGGCTGGATGTGGCATAAGGGTGGCGCGTCGCTACCAGGAACTACGGGCTGATATCCCATCCTGGTGGGACGACCTGGCTGAGGACGTGCGGGGGGATCTGGGCCGGGTGTTTTGGTAACCCTCCGTTCCGGTGGTTTCGGGGGGATATATGCGGGCTTGCGTGGTTTTGCTGGCCTTGGCGGTTCTTCCGGCAGGGGCCGGATGTGACGCCGCCCCCGCCCCCAAACCCCCCGAAGCCGTCCCCGCGCCGCAGCCGCTCGCCGTCGCCCCCGAGTCGCTCGTCAAGCGGCTGGAGGCCATGCAGCCCGCCTGGCCCAGACAGCCCGACTGCGCCCACGACAAGTGCGTCGCCCTCACGTTCGACGACGGGCCTGGCGAACACACCGGCAGGCTCCTCGACATCCTGCGGGAGAAAGGCGCCAAAGCCACGTTCTTCGTCGTCGGCCAGATGGTCGCCGCCGCACACGGAGCCGCCACCGTACGCCGGATCGTCGCCGAAGGCCACGAACTGGGCAACCACTCCTGGAGCCACCCCATGCTCACCGGCCTGTCCGGGCAGCGGCTCGCCCACGAGATCGGCCACACCGGCGACCTCGTCCGGCGCATCACCGGCGTGCGCATGCGCGTCATGCGACCGCCGTACGGGGCGACCGACCGCGCCGTCGCCGAACAGACCCGCCGCCGCGGGCTCGCCCAGATCCTCTGGAACGTCGACACCTTCGACTGGCGCGACCGGGTGCCCGCCCTCGTCGCCAAACGCGGCGCCCACGTACGGCCCGGGTCCATCGTGCTCATGCACGACATCCACCCCACGACCGTCAAGGCCGTGCCCCGGCTGCTCGACACCCTCGACCACCGCGGCTACTCGTTCGTGACCGTGACCGAACTGTACGGCGACCGGCTGCGCCCCGGCCGCAGGTACGAGCAGCTACGCCGCCGCTGAAACCGTCGGGGCCGCATGGGAGGCTGGGCGCATGGGTTTCACCGGCTTCCCCGACGAGGCTTTCCTCTTCTACGAGGGGCTGGAGGCGGACAATTCGAAGACCTACTTCACCCGGCACAAGACGCTCTACGAAGAGGCCGTGCGGGCGCCCATGCTGGCGCTCGTGGAGGAGCTCGGGCCCGAGTTCGGCGAGGCGCACCTGTTCCGGCCCTACCGTGACGTGCGCTTCTCCAAGGACAAGACGCCCTACAAGGTCCACCAGGGCGCCTTCGTCGACCTCCTGCCCGCCATCGGCCTCTACGTCGAGATCAGCGCCGCCGGGCTGTTCGTCGCCGGCGGCCTCTACTCCCAGGCCGCCGACCAGCTCGCCCGCTACCGCGCCGCCGTCGCCGAGCCCCTGACCGGCAAGCCCCTCGACGGCATCGTCGAAACCCTGCGCGCCGGCGGCTACGAGATCGGCGGCGACCGGCTCAAGACCCGGCCGCGCGACTACCCGGCCGACCACCCCCGCATCGACCTCCTGCGCCACCGGACCCTCTACGCCGGCCGGCGCCACGGCCCGGAGCCCTGGGTGCACACGGCCGACGTCCTGGGGCACGTCCAGCGCTCCTGGCGCGCCTTCGGCCCCCTGGTCGACTGGCTCTGCGCCCACGTCCACACCACCACCCTCCCCCGCCGCTGACCGCCGCCGCACGGACACCTCCCGATGCGGCAGCGCCCCCAGCGGTCAGCCCCACCGAGGGCGGCCTCCCGCGCGCCTGGCCTGCGGGGCACGCGGGTCAGGGGAGGCAAGCGCGCCGCACGCCGTCGGGGTCGCCAGGGCACCCTCTGGGGAAGCGCCGCCTCCCACGCGCGCCTGGCCCACGCCTCCGGGGAGGGGGCGGGTCTGGGGAGGCCCGCGCCCTGTACGCCGTCGGGGTCGTAAGGGCCCCGGCCTTCGGGAAGCCGCTGGGGGGCCGTGTGCCCGGCGGGGCCCGTCGCGGCCTCCCGCGCGCCTGGCCCGCGCTTCCGTGGAAGGTCAGGGGCGTTGGGAGGTTTCCTGGTCGCCGCGGAGGATGCGGTCGACGGTCTGGCCGGCTGCCTGGGTGGCGGCCGTGGTGACGGCGGCGATGACGATGGCCAGCAGCGGCGTCGCCAGGCTGCGGAGGCTGCGGATGTTGCGGACGCGCCCCCACGGCTCCCCGGCGAGGTGCATGAGCCGCCACTCCCAGTAGAGCCCGAGCCCGATGCACACCAGCGCGACCTCGCCCACGACGATGGCCACGACCTGGAGTTTGGCGTCGGGCCCGATGTCGGGTTCGACCAGGGCCGACAGGTAGCCGGACAGTTCGGTGACGAGGGCGGCGGCCATGAGGTGGAGGGCCTTGGTCATGGGCTGGGTGCCGCGCACCCGCGAGTAGAAGTAGCCGAACACGAATCCGTAGGCGGGCAGCGCGATCAGCGACCGGGCCTCGAAGACGAAGCTGCTCAGGTCGAGCCCGGTCGGCAGCCCGTACACGAACAGGAACGGCAGGCTGAGCAGGAGGCTGACGACGAAGGCGTGGACGCCGTTGTGCCAGGGGGTGCATCCGGCGGAGGTGGCGAAGGCGGTCTCGGGGTGGCCGCCGTGGCGGTGAAGGGCGGTTTCGAGGGCGCGGCGCTGCTGGTCGAAGTCGTCCATGGACAGGTCGCCGTTGCCGAGTTTGCCGCGGCCGATGCGGTAGAGCTCCTGTTCGGCGACGAGCAGGAGGCGCCGGTGGAGCGCGGTGCGGATGAGGTGGCGGTGCGCGGCCTGGTCGGCGGGTTCGACGATGGAGGGGTGGGGCCGGTCGAGCAGCCAGAGGGCGGTCACCCAGGCGATGAGGGAGGTGATGGCGAGCATGGGCAGCGGCACGTTGATGTCGGCGATGGTGGCGCTGCCGCGGGGCGTCAGGTAGACGACCATGAGGCAGATGATGACGGTGGCCTGCGCGGTGTGGGAGGCGGCGCCCTCGACCGTGGCGCCGAGCCGTTTGAGGCGGAGCACGAGCAGCAGGAAGCCGAGCAGGAGCAGCCCCATGACGCCGCGGACGAGCGGGGTGAGCTGGAGGTCGCCGATGCTGGGGACCCGCTGTCCGGGCACGGCGCGGCTCCATGATCCGGCGTCGAGCCATTCGGTGGGCCAGCCCTGGACGAGGAGGCTGACGACGACGGCGACGACGACGGCGCCGCGGGTCCAGCGTTTGGTGGCGACGGCGACGGCGGCGACGGGGATGAGCGCCCAGCCGAAGGCGAGGACGAGCCTGACGCTGTCGGGCGGGTAGGCGCCGGTGATCATGGCCTTGACCCATAGGGCCAGTGCCAGCAGTCCGATGGCGGCGCCGGCGGCGAGCGCGGCGAGGCGGATGATGACGATGCGTACGCCGAGGTCGACGCTGAACGCCACGGCCGAGCCGGCGGCCGTGACCGCCGCGATGCCGCCGCCGGCCAGGAGGGTGTGGCCGGGGAGCTGGCCGTACAGGTAGGACCAGGAGAGCATGCCGATCGCGACGAGCACGCCGACGCCGGTGGCGCCGAGGACGTCGTGCGACGTCCAGCGGGGGCTGGTGGGCAGGATGCGGCTGGCGTGGCGGACGGCGAGCGCCGGCACGACGCCGAAGAGGATCACGTACGCGGGCACCGTCCAGCCTCCGGCGAGGACGGGCACGATCAGCAGGGGGGCGCAGAGCGCGAGCCCGGCGACGAGCTCGCGGTTGGGCGGGCGCAGCCACCAGCCGGTGCCGAGCGCCCGCAGCAGCATGCCGGCGAGCACGACGGCGGTGAGCAGGCCGAGCGCGGTCTCCCAGGAGAAGTCGTCCTCTTCGGGCACGTCGGGGAAGCCGTAGGAGTCCTGGGCGAGGGTGAGGCTGACGGGGTAGAGGCCGACGGTGAACTCCAGCCGCTTGGCCTCCTCGCGGTCGGGCCTGATCGACACGGCGCGGGCCACGGTCCAGTCGCCGGGCAGCACGGTGACCTTGCGGTAGACGATGAGCAGGGGCCGGGCGGTGGGCGCGTTGAAGTCGACCTGCACCAGTTCGCCGGGTTCGACCTGTCGGAGCAGGGTGACGGTGAAGCGGACGGTGGTGCGGCCGCCGGCGGTGGTGAGGACGGGGGCCAGGCGGCGGGCGGGCGTCAGCGTGGTGCCGCTGACCTTGATCGCGCCGAATCCGTCGTCGGTGAAGCGCTGCATGTCCTGGGGGAAGCCGTCGCCGCGGCGCAGCGTCTCGGCGAGCGTGTCGGACTCGTCCATCTGGAGCCGGTGCGTGATCGTGACCTTGAGCTGCCGGCGGCGTTCGTCGAGCCGGCCTTCGGGGACGGGGCCGAGGTCGTCGGGGCCGGCTCTGGCGAGGATCACCTCGGTGGTGGCCTGCCGGCCGCGTTCGACGGCGGGCGCGGCGGCGGACAGGTCCCACGGGTCGGCGGCCGCCGCGGAGGGCGGCGGGTCAAGCCCGGGTACGGGCCCGGCCACCACCGTGCACCAGGCAACGGCCCCGACCGAAATCGCAGCCAGCCCGAACGCGATGACCGCCCGGATCCTCTCCACAGTTTGGATGATTCACGCGGTTGGCCGGATGTTCCATCTCATACGGTAACGGTGTGATTACAGCTGCTTCGGTCTTGACAAAGGTCCGTATTTGTCCCGCCCAAATGAGAAATCTCTCTAGTCAACCGACGTGGTTAGCTAGAGAGATTTCATGGGGAAATCAATGTTTCCCCATGTCCCGGGCCGGTCAAGCCCGAAGTCAATGCGACTGTCAAGCGCGCTTGGCGCGGGCCGCGGCACGGCCACGGGTCGCGGCGTCGAGCACCACCTTGCGGATTCGGACTGCGTCAGGGGTGATTTCCACGCACTCGTCCTCGCGGATGAACTCCAGCGCCTGCTCCAGCGACAGGACGCGCGGCGGGATCACCTTCTCCGTCTCCTCGCTCGTGGAGGAGCGCATGTTGGTGAGCTTCTTCTCCTTGGTGATGTTCACGTCCATGTCGTCGGAGCGAGAGTTCTCGCCGACGATCATGCCCTCGTAGACCTCGGTGGTCGGCGACACGAACAGCGTGCCCCGCTCCTGGAGGTTGAGCATCGCGAACGCGGTGACGGGGCCGGACCGGTCGGCCACCAGCGAGCCGTTGTTGCGCGTGCGCAGCTCGCCGAACCACGGCTCGTAGGAGTCGAACACGTGGTGCACCAGGCCGGTGCCGCGCGTCTCGGTGAGGAACTCGGTGCGGAACCCGATCAGGCCGCGCGCCGGCACCACGAACTCCATCCGGATCCAGCCGGTGCCGTGGTTGGTCATGTGCTCCATGCGGCCCTTGCGGACGGCCAGGAGCTGGGTGACCGCGCCGAGATAGTCCTCGGGGCAGTCGACGGTCAGGCGCTCGACCGGCTCGTGCACCTTGCCGTCGATGACCTTGGTGACGACCTGCGGCTTGCCGACGGTCAGCTCGTAGCCCTCGCGGCGCATCTGCTCGACCAGGATGGCCAGCGCCAGCTCGCCACGGCCCTGCACCTCCCAGGCGTCGGGCCGCTCGGTGGGCAGCACGCGCAGCGAGACGTTGCCGACGAGCTCCTTCTCCAGGCGGTCCTTGACCATGCGGGCGGTGACCTTCGAGCCCTTGACCTTGCCGACGAGCGGCGAGGTGTTGGTGCCGATGGTCATCGAGATGGCCGGCTCGTCGACGGTGATGAGCGGCAGCGGGCGCGGGTCGTCGGGGTCGGCCAGCGTCTCACCGATCATGATCTCCGGGATGCCCGCGATGGCGATGATGTCGCCGGGCCCGGCCTCCTCGGCGGGCTTGCGCTCCAGCGCCTCGGTCATCAGCAGCTCGGTGATCTTGACCTTCTGGATCGAGCCGTCGGTGCGGCACCAGGCCACCTGCTGACCCTTGCGCATCACGCCCTGGTGGATCCGGCACAGCGCGATGCGGCCCAGGTAGGAGGACGCGTCGAGGTTGGTGACGTGCGCCTGGAGCGGCGCGGCCGGGTCGTAGGTGGGCGCCGGGATCGTCGACTTGATGATGTCGAACAGCGGCTCGAGGTCGGTGGAGTCGGGCATGCCGCCGTCCTCGGGACGCGCCAGCGACGCCCGCCCCGCCTTCGCGGAGGCGTACACGATCGGGAAGTCGATCTGGTCCTCGGTCGCGTCGAGGTCCATGAAGAGCTCGTAGACCTCGTCCACGACCTCCTTGATGCGCGCGTCGGGCCGGTCGACCTTGTTGATGCACAGGATGACCGGCATCTTGGCCGACAGCGCCTTGCGCAGCACGAACCGGGTCTGCGGCAGCGGCCCCTCGGAGGCGTCGACCAGCAGCACCACGCCGTCGACCATCGACAGGCCGCGCTCGACCTCGCCGCCGAAGTCGGCGTGGCCCGGCGTGTCGATGATGTTGATGGTCATCCCGCCGTGCTGGACGGCGGTGTTCTTCGCGAGGATGGTGATGCCCTTCTCGCGTTCGAGGTCGTTGGAGTCCATGACGCGGTCATCGACATCCTGGTTCGCGCGGAATGCCCCGGACTGCCAGAGCATGGCGTCGACGAGCGTGGTCTTGCCATGGTCGACGTGCGCGATGATCGCGATGTTCCGCAGGTCGTCGCGGCTGTTCAAAGGCATGATGAGGTCTCGCTCTGTGTTCGTGGAGGCGGCCGCGCGATGTCGCGACCTTATAAGTCTAGTTGATCCCCTCGAATGGCAAGAGCAGGACCACCTGACGGGCGGGCGTACACATGGTGATGCCGCGACATACATATGGTGTTGCACATTTGTGCGCATGGCGAAGCCCGCCGGGGTCCCTACATTGACCGCATGACCTGGTCTGAACTGGTGATGGGGGCGGCGCCGAGGCGAGGTGACCGGCCGGCCGTGAGCGACGTCCGCAGCGGTGAGGTGCTGTCTTACGCGGTCTTCGCGAGCCGGGTCAAGCAGGTGGCGGCCGGTCTGCATCGCCACGGACTGCGGCGCGGCGAGCGCGTGCTGGTGCGCCTGCCCGTCGGGGCGTCGCTCCCCGTCGCCGTCCACGGCGTCGCCTGGGCGGGCGGCATCGCCTCGCTCGACGCCTCAGCCGACGCCCGCCTCATGATCGGCCAGGGTCCGGCCGGCGCCGCCGCCGCGGCGGGAGTGCAGCGGGTCTTCGCGGTGCGGGCCGAGCCAGGGGCTCCGCCGTTCGGCGAGCTGCGCGGGCACGGCGAGCTGGAGTTCGGGCCGCTGGCGGGGCCGGCGCTGGCGCTGGGCGGGCGGGTGTTCGACCACACCGAGCTGGGCCGCGACCTGCGCGTGCTGCCCGCCCGGCTGAGCGTGAGAAGCAGCGACGTGGTGCTGGCGGCGGTCAGCGACGTGTTCACCGGGCTGCGGCTGCTCGACCTGGCGCTGATGGTGGGCGCGCACGTCGTGGTCGCCCACGAGCCGACGCTGATCGGCTGCCGGGTGCTGGCCCAGGAACGCCGCGCCACGCTCGCCGTCGCCCCCCACGACCTGGCCAAGCGCCTCCTGGGTGACTCGTCGCTGCGAGTGCTGGACGAACGGGCCCTGGTCGACTCCCTCATCCCCTAGCGGACTCCCTCAGCCCCTAGAAGGCTCGGCCATCCCCTGGAAAGCTGGCTCGTCGCGTGGAAAGTGTCACACTGTGGGAGAGTGTGATCCTTCCGCGACGCAGGGTGACCACATGCGAGAAGCCCCCCGGCACAACCTCCCGGCGGAGCCCAACAGCTTCGTCGGCCGTGAGCGCGACATCGGCGAGCTGTGCCGGCTCGTCGGAGACGCCCGCCTGGTGACGCTGTGCGGCATCGGCGGCATCGGCAAGACCCGGCTGGCGCTGCGGGTGGCCGCGCAGTGCGCGCCCGCCTACCCGGAGGGCGTGTGGCTGGCCGAGCTGGCCAGGATCAGCCGGCCCGAGCTGGTCGTGCGCGAGATCGCCCGCGCGCTGGGCGTGCGGGAGGAGCGCGGCAGGCCGCTGCTGGGCACCGTCGCCGCCCGGCTGCGCGACGGGCGCTGCCTGCTCGTGCTCGACAACTGCGAGCACCTGATCGACGAGTGCGCCGAGGTGGCCGCCGCGCTGCTGGCCTCCTGGGACGAGCTGGCGATCCTGGCCACCAGCCGCGAGCCGCTGCGCATCGCGGGCGAGCTCGTCTGGCGGGTGCCGCCGCTCGACCTGCCCGAGGGCGCGGAGGCGCGGGCCGAGTCGGTGCGGCTCTTCCTGGACCGGGCCGCCGCCGCGGGCACCCGGCTGGACGACGGCAGCCTGCCCGACGTCGTACGGCTGTGCCGGGAGCTCGACGGGCTGCCGCTGGCGCTGGAGCTGGCGGCGGCCCGCACCAGCCTGCTCAGCCCCGGCCAGATCGCCGACCGCGTCCACGACCGGTTCTCGCTGCTCACGACCGGCGAGCGCACCGCCCCGGCCCGGCAGCGCACGCTGCTGGCGGCCGTCGAGTGGAGCTACGACCTGCTGTCGGATCGCGAGCAGGTGCTGCTGCGCAGGCTGTCGGTGTTCGCCGGGCCGTTCGACCTGGACCTGGCCGAACAGGTGTGCGGCGGCCCGCCGATCGCCGGGTCCGAGCTGGTCGACCTGCTGGGCGCGCTGGTGGACAAGTCGCTGGTGCTCTGCGACGAGTCCCGCAGCCACTACCGCCTGCTGGCCACCATCCGCCACTACGCGGCCGGGCTGCTGCGGGAGGCCGGCGAGCACGACGCGCTGCGCGAGCGCCACCTGGCCGTGCTGTGCGAGCTGCAGGAGCGCTACTTCGCCACCGAGCTGGTCGAGCCCGGCGTGCCGTGGCCGCGCCGGCTGGAGGCGCTGACGCGCAGCCGCGGCCTGCTCGACGACCAGCGGGCCGCGCTCGACTGGGCCGCCGAGTCCGGCGACGTCGACCGGGCGCTGCGGCTCTGCTCGACCAGCACCGGGCTGCTGCCGGTCAGCGGCAACCCGCTGGAGATCGTCGGCTGGATCGAGCGGCTGCTGGCGCTCGACCTGAGCGGCGTGACGCCCGGCCGCGTCGCCCAGGCCGACGGGTTCCTCGCCTACGGATTGGAGGCCAGGGACGAGCTGGGCCGCTCGCTGGAGTACGCGCTGCGCAGCCTGGAAGACCTGGACGAGGGCTTCCAGCGGTGCGTCATGCACAGCCTGCTCGTCATGGTGCTGCTGCGCATGGGCCGGGCGGGCGAGGCCGCTCACCACGCCGAACTCGGCCTGGCGCTGGCCACGGCGGCCGGCGACACGTGGAACCAGGCGGCCGGGCTGGCGGGCCTGTCGGCGGTCGCGCTGGTCCGCGGCCGGTTGCGCGAGGCGCAGCGGCACGGTGACGAGGCGCTCGCCAGGGCGTGCGAGCACGGCCACCGGTGGATCATGGCCAGGGCCGCCACCCAGCTCGGCGCGGTGGCCGAGGCGCGTGGCGACCTGGCGACCGCCAAGGCCCGCTACGAGCTGGCCGTGCCCTGGCTGGACGAGCTGGGCGGCGGCGTCGACCTGGCGCGCGTGCTGGCCAGGATCGGGCGGGTGGCGGCGCTGCTGGGGGAGTTCGCGACGGCGCGCGAGCGGCTGGCGGCGAGCCTGGAGCTGAGCAGGCGCACCGGCCAGCGCCAGGGGGTGGCCCGCTGCCTGGTGGGGCTGTCGGTGCTGGCCGAGGCCGAGGGCGACCTGGAGAGCGCGGTGCCTGCCGCGGCGGCGGCCGCCGCGCTGCGCGCGTCGATCGGGCAGCGGTCGGGCACGGCCCGGATCGAGGAGCTGCTGGCCCGCGCCCGCGCCAAGCTCGGCGAGGGCCGCACGACCGCGCTGTGGGCGCGGGGCGGGCGGATGAGCCCCGACGACGCCGCGCGGCTCGTCCTGGAGGGCGTCCGGCCCCCCGAGGCGGACCCGGGCCCGCCCACCCCGCCGGGCGCCATGCCGCTGGCCATCACCCCGTCGGCCGGCGGCCCGCTGGTCGGGGCGCTGCCGGTCGGTCACTCGCCGCTGACCGCCCGCGAGCGGGAGATCGCCGGGCTGCTCACCGGCGGCCTGTCCAACCGGGCGATCGCCGAGGAGCTGGTGATCAGCCCGGCGACGGTGGCGCGGCACATCGCCAACATCATGGAGAAACTCGGCTACACCTCCCGCGCGCAGATCGCCGTTTGGGCGGCCGAGCAGCCTTCTGCATAGGGATCTGCATATTCCGCCCCATGTATCCGGGGGAGCGGCCTGCCTAACGTTGGCCCGTATGGAGCGCATCGTCATGGTCGATCCCGGCACCGGCCGGACCATCACCGAACGGCAGCTCGACGAGAGGTCGGCGGCGGCGGCCGTCGTGCTGCGGCGGCGCGGGGTGCGCGCGGGCGACACGGTCCTCGTCTGCCTGCCGGTGGGGCCCGACCTGCTGGTGGCGGCCGACGCGGTGATCGCCGCGGGCGGGATCGCCTGGCCGGTGTCGCCGGACCTGGAGCCCGGCCTGCTGCGTGACCGGATCCGGGCCAGCCGCGCCCGCGTCCTGATCACGGATCTGGTCGCGGTCAGGGAGGCGGCCGACGAGTCGCGCGTACGGGTGGTGCTGGGCGTCGCCGACCTGCGTGACGGCCCGTTCTAAGCTCGGGTGCATGCCTTTCGCGCCCCACTTTCCCGTCATGCTCAGGACCGAGGACGGCGTCCGGATCGACGCCGCGCACACGGCGCCCAGGGGGGCGGCCGATAAGGAGATCGGCATCGTGGTGGCCCACGGGTTCACCGGGTCGTGGCGGGAGCGTACGGCGCGCCGCATCGTGCACGTGCTGAGCGAGACCGGCGGGGTGGTGGCGTTCGACTTCCGCGGCCACGGGCGCTCCGGCGGCCGGAGCACGGTGGGGGACCTGGAGATCCTCGACGTGGACGCCGCCGTGCGGCACGCCCGGGTGATCGGTTACCGGCGGATCGCCGTGATGGGGTTCTCCATGGGCGCGGCGGTGGCCGTGCGGCACGCGGCGCTGCGCGGCGGCGTGGACGCGGTGGTGGCGGTGAGCGGCCCGGCGCGCTGGTACTACCGGGGCACCCGGCCGATGCGGCAGGTGCACTGGGCCATCGAGCGGCCGGTGGGCCGGTGGGCGGCGCGGATGGCGAAGCGGACCAGGATCTCCAGCGGCCGGTGGGACCCGCTGCCGATGCCGCCGCACGAGGCCGCGGCGCTGATCTCGCCGGTGCCGCTGCTGGTCGTGCACGGCGACGCCGACGCGTTCTTCCCGCTGGACCACGCGCACCAGCTCCACGAGGGCGCGCGGGAGCCGAAGGAGCTCTGGATCGAGCCCGGCTTCGGCCACGCGGAGTCCGCGGCGACCCCCGAACTCATCCGTCGCATCGGAAAGTGGATCTCTTCCAACTTTTCCTGAGTAATAAGCGTCTACCTAGGGCGGAAGGTAAGAATCCGCCAGGAGAAAGTCCCTGGGGAAGGAAACCGCCGCCGGTGGTGGACTGGGACATACTTCTTGTAGTCGGTCGGTGGCCCAGCGTTGCGGGGGCTCGCTGGGCCACCACCGGCGTCGTCAGCCGAGCCGCGCGATCGTCTTGTGCTCCAGATAGCCGGCCAGCCCCTCGGGGCCGAGCTCGCGGCCGACGCCGCTCGCCTTGTAGCCGCCGAAGGGCACGTTCGGCTCGATCATGTAGCAGTTGACGCCGTACGTCCCGGTGCGGACCTGGCGGGCCACCTCCATGCCGTGGTCGGCGTCGGCGGTCCAGACCGTCCCGGCCAGGCCGTAGTCGCTGTCGTTGGCGATCCTGATGGCGTCGGCCTCGTCCTCGTACGGGATCACCGCCAGGACCGGGCCGAAGATCTCCTCGCGGGCGATGCGCATGTCGTTGGAGACGCCGGCGAAGACGGTCGGCGCCACGTACCAGCCGCGGTCGTAGGGCCGGTCCAGGCCGCCGACGACGACCTTGGCGCCTTCCTCCATGCCCGCCCTGATGTAGCCCTCGACGCGCTCCTGCTGCCGCCGGGCGACCAGCGGGCCGATGCCGGTGGCCGGGTCGGCGGGGTCGCCGACGGCCTGGGAGGTGACCATGCCGGCCACCGCCTCCACGACCTCGTCGTAGCGGTTGCGCGAGGCCAGGATGCGGGTCTGCGCCACGCACGCCTGGCCGTTGTTCATCAGCGAGGCGATCGCCAGCATGCCCATCGACGAGGGCAGGTCGGCGTCGTCCAGCACGATGGCCGCCGACTTGCCGCCCAGCTCCAGGCTGACGCGCTTGAGCTGCTCGCCGCAGATCGAGGCGATGCGGCGGCCCGCCGCGGTGGACCCGGTGAACGCCACCTTGTCCACGCCCGGGTGGGACACCAGGTGCTCGCTGACCTCGCGGCCGGCGGGCACGATGTTGAGCACGCCTGCCGGGATGCCGGCCTCCTGGACCATCTCGGCCAGCAGGTAGGCGTCCAGCGGCGTCTCGGGGGCGGGCTTGAGCACGATCGCGCACCCGGCCAGCAGCGCGGGCGCGACCTTCGTCATGGTGACGAACTGCGGGACGTTCCACGGCACCACGGCCGCCACCACGCCCACCGGCTCGCGCCGCACGGTCACCGGCCCGAACAGGCCGGGCCGCTGCTCCTCCTGCTCGAACGTGCGGCCGTACTCGGCGTAGTACTGCAGCATGGCGAGCGGCTGCGGCGCCTGGGCGAGGTTGGAGAACGTGATCGGCGAGCCCATCTCCTCGGTGATGAGCGCGGCCAGCTCGCCCTGCCGGGCGGTGTAGATCTCGGCCAGCCTGCCGATCGCCTCGGCCCGTTCGGCGAAGCTCAGGCGGGGCCACGGCCCGTGGTCGAACGCCTCCCGGGCGGCGGCGACGGCCCGGTTCACGTCCTCGGCCGTGCCGTCGGGGACCTGGCCGACGACCTCCTCGGTGTGGGGGGAGATGACGTCGATCGTCCCGGTGCCCGCCGGGGCCACCCATTCGCCCCCGATGAACAGCTTGTCGTGCCGGCGCATGTCGTGTGCCTCCTGCTTGACCGGTGGTGATGCTCTCGACCGAACCATGTTCTGTCCGGGCGCGCAAGAGGGGCGCGGCACCGCGTGCCGTGCCCCTCATCACGGTCAGCGCCGGCTGCCCAGCAGGTGCTGCATCGACCGCTTCACCAGGTCGGCCCGCGCGGCCTGATCGACCACGCTCTCAGCGCCGAACCCCAGGTAGACGGTGTCCTTCGTGACGATGCCCGCGCCCTCCTCGAAGACCTGGTCGGTGCGGAACCAGTTGTTGATCGACGGCGCGCTGCCCTCCGGCGGCCCGGCCACGGTCCAGCCGCCCAGGTCCGACTCGAACGACGTCTCCTCGGCCGTCGCCCCGTCCAGCGTCACCGTGGCGTCGTCGAGGAACACGCCGGCGCCCTGGGTGCCCCAGTCGCTCACGTACGAGATCGACAGCTCGACCGTCTTGCCCGCGTACGGGGTCAGGTCGATCTTCCACTGCTGCCAGCCGCCCGAGTTGCCGGAGGCCGCGTTCCAGGAGCCGGACGTGCCGGTCGACTCGCACTGCGGACCCTGGTAGCGCAGGACGTGCGGGTGGATGTCGCTCCAGCCCGACTGGCAGCTGCTGCCGGTCGCCTGCGTGGTGTGCCCGTTGGCGTCGGGCAGCGTCGTCCAGTCGTCGCCGCCCGCCGTCCTGGCCTCCACCATGAGGTGGTCCCAGGCGGACTCGGTGTCGTAGGAGGTCCAGAACGTCAGCTCGCCGCTGCTCTTGCCGGTCAGGTCGACGGTCCTGGTCAGCCGCTTCCACGACACGTCGGCGATGCCGCTGTAGACGTCCCACGAGCCGGTGTGCGGGTCGAACGGGCCGCCGGGCCGCACCCACTTGACCGGCGCCGAGCTGGCGAACAGCGGGAACTGATCCGGCGGCAGGATCGCCGAGGTGGCCACGAACGAGTTCGTGTGCACGTCCGGCTCCAGCGTGGCGGAGAAGCCCTCGAACCGGCCGCCGGTCCCGCCCAGCGCGAACGGCTGCCCGGCCGCGTCGCTGCCCGCGTTGTCGAAGAACACGTACGCGCCCAGCCAGTACTGCTGGAAGTCGTTGAACACCGGGATGCACGGCGGGTCGCTCGGCTCGCCGCACTCCGGCCGCGCCGGCTGGTCGGGCTGGTAGTAGTAGGACCCGTTGGCGTTGGCCGCGTAGGACGGGTACTTGCCCGCGTGCAGCAGCTTGCCACCCTCGTTCAGATAGTCGCGCACGGCCAGCTCGACGTCCACGCCCGCCTTGGAGGTGGTGCCGGGAGCCTGGCCCACGCTGCGCGGGATGATGTCGTCGCCGGTCTCCCAGACGACCGCGTCGTAGTGGCTCAGCACGCCCAGCGGGTGCGGCGCCTTCCGGTCGTTCCGGTCCATGTCGTACACGTCGGAGCTGTAACCCGCCTCGTCGAGGGCCTTGGCGTACTCGTCGGCGTACTTGGCCTCGGTCACGCCCTGCGCCGGGCTGATCCCCGTCACGTCCTCGGCCGCCAGCACCAGCACCTTGCCGCCGATGTCCGCGGCCACCTCGTACGTGAACGCGTCGCTCTTCTTGCCGAACGCGCTGAACCAGACCTCCACCTTGTCGCCCGGCCGGGTGCCCGTGACCGTGCCGCGCATCCGGTGGTAGTAGCGGTCGTAGCCGTCGCCGTAGCGCTCGCCGCCGCGCCACTCACGCGTCAGGACGGTCTTCGTACGGCCCCCGTTGACCCGGTAGTTGAGGAAGACCGGGCCGAGCTTGCGCTTGGCGTTGACCTGGACGGCCTGGGTGCGGCCGTGGCTGGTGCCGAAGGCGTCCACGACGAAGTCCGGCGTCCTGTTGCCCAGGTGGGTGACCGGCTCCACCGGGTTGACGGCCGAGCGCGCCACGTCGAGCGCGAACGGCAGGTTGCGCTCGAACTCGGCCTGCACCAGCGCCTCGTCGTCGGGGAAGACGAAGCCGCAGCCGTCGCAGCCCTCGTTGAGCTCCGGGGTCCACGACAGCGTGCCGTACTGGCGGTGCGCGTGGTCGTTGGTGTCGCCGTTCGTGGTGTAGAGCTCGGCGCCCAGGTCAGGGTCGAAGCCCGGCACCGCGGGCCGGTCGTCGGTGCCGGTCAGCGCCTCGTAGATCGGGTTGTCGGCCGTCTCCGTGGCGATCTGGAAGCCGCTCGGGTAGAGCAGCAGCGGCCCGAAGGAGTGGTAGTTGAGCTGCGTCTCGAACCGGACGCGCCGCATCAGCCCGTCCATGGCCCTGGTCTCCGGCTCGCTGGCCGGGCCGGCGCCCCGGTAGGTCTCGCTGCTCGGGATGGAGGAGGAGCCCTCCTCGTCGTAGTGGAAGTTCGTGGGGAAGTTGCGGTTGGGGTCCACGCCGTCGCCCAGCGTGATCTGCCCGTCCCCGTTCACGTCACGCAGGTTCTTGCGCCACAGCCGGTTGCCCTCGGTGAAGGTGAAGTCGTACCCGTCGGGGTTGGCCACCGGCACGAACCACAGCTCTGTCCTGTTCAGCAGGTCGCGCAGCTCGCCCTTGTGCGCCACCACGTGCTTGAGCAGCCGCATGTCCACCTCGGTGGCGATCCACTCGCGGGCGTGCTGGGTGGCGGAGAACAGCGAGGCGGGCTTGATCCCGTCGGGCAGCAGCCGGGCCATCGTGCTGACCTTGGCGGCGAGGATGTCCTGGCCCCGGACGGTCTTGCCGATCGACTGGAGCTTCACGACGTCCTTGTTGGCGTCGGCGATGGCCCTGAGCTGGTCGGCGATGCCGCCGGGCTCGGAGTACGACCTGAAGACGGTGTAGCCGCCGGCCGCCTGGGTCCTGGCGGCCTCCAACTGGGTCTGACCCTGGGGGTTGCGCACCGGCTCGGGCTTGAGGCCGAGCTTCTTCAGCCCGGCCAGGTCGGCCTGGGCGGCGGTCAGTTCGACGTGCTCCCGACCGTCCTTGATCTCCTGCTGGACGACGTCGAAGCCCTGCTCCCGGAGGGTCTGGGCGGTGCCCGGCGGGCTGTCGAGCTGGTAGAGCTCGATCCTGTCGCCGGGCGGCAGCGGGTCCACGGCCGCCTGGGCTTCCAGGGCGACCATGGACGTGGCTAAGCCGATGATGACGGCTGAGACGATGGTGAGTGATCGAGACACGGGTCTGCCCCTTCGCAGAGACGAGTTCGACCGCCATCTCAATTCGGGTTCACGCTCTGGGCAAGGCCCAACTTTATATAACGCTTATATCGGACAAATGGGCACTTGGAGGGTCAATGAGGCACGAGTTCCACTGTTCAGGTGACAGGCTTGAAGATCATCTTCTATAGTCTCGACCGTCTACGAGGGGAGGTCGTGGCGTGAAGACCGGGCGCTTTGCCGTGTTCGCCGTGGTCCTTGCCGCCCTGCTCACCCCGCAGTCGGTTTCCGCCGATCCGACCCCTGCCCAGCTGCGCAAGCTGACCAAGGAAGCCGCCGCGCTCAACAACCGCTACCGCGGCTCCATCCAGAGCCTCGAAGAGATCAAGGTTCAGGCCAAGAAGGCCCTCGACACCTCCGGCCACCTGCAGAAGCGGCTCGTCGACGCCCAGGGCAAGCTCGCCGCCATCGCCCAGACGAGCTACATGCTCGGCCCCATCGACGGCACCCAGCTCTTCGCCACCCAGGTCGACCCGTACAAGACGCTCGGCCACGCCGCCAACATGAACTTCATGGCCCAGGTCCGCGCCGGCCAGGTCGCCCACGTGCAGAAGCTCATCGCCGACTCCCAGAAGGCGAAGCTGGCGGCCAACGACAAGATCAAGAAGATGCAGAAGGAGATCAAGGCCATCAAGAGCCGGCGCGCCGAGCTCGACCGCCTCCTCGCCAAGTACGGCTTCCAGCAGCCCGGCGGCGGCGAGGGCCTGACTCCCCGCATGATCTCCGTACGGGCCGACGTGATGCAGAACTTCCCCATGCCGTACGGCGTCGGCTGCCTGAGGCCCGGCGACCCGGGCGAGCACGGCAAGGGGCGGGCCTGCGACTTCATGATCTCGCGCGGAATGGCCTCCGGGCTGGAGTCCGATCGGGGTGACGCGCTGGCCAACTACCTGATCAAGAACGGTTCGCGGCTCGGCGTCATGTACATCATCTGGAAGCAGCGCTACTACGACATCCGCTCAGGCGGCGGGTGGGACATGATGTCCGACCGTGGCGGCGTCACCGCCAACCACTACGACCACGTCCACGTCTCGGTCTTCTAGAGCGTCGCCAGGCGGGCCCTGAGCCAGTGGTAGGAGGCCTTGGGGGTGCGGCGGCCGGTGGCGAAGTCGACGTGGACCAGGCCGAAGCGCTGGTGGTAGCCCTCGGCCCACTCGAAGTTGTCCAGCAGCGACCAGACGAAGTAGCCGCGCACGTCGACGCCCTCGCGCCGGGCCGCGTGGACGGCGGCGATGTGCTGGTCGAGGTAGGCGATGCGGTCCTGGTCGTCCACGGTGCCGTCGGGGCCGGGGACGTCGGGCTGGGAGCAGCCGTTCTCGGTGACGTAGACGGGCGGCAGGGCGTCGCCGTAGCGGGCGAGCAGGCCGGTGAGGAGCTCGCGCAGGCCGTCGGGGACGACGGGCCAGCCGAAGGCCGTGGTGGGGTGACCGGTGACGCCGACGTCGGTGAAGGGCAGGCCGGGCCCGGCGGGCGCGGCGATGCGGGTGGGGTTGTAGTAGTTGACGCCGAGCCCGTCGAGCGGCGCGGCGATCACGGCGAGGTCCCCGTCGCGGACGAAGCCGAGCTCCTTCGCCCCGTACGCGGACAGGTCGGGGTAGGCGCCCGTGAGGACGGGGTCGTTGAACAGGCGGTTGTGCAGGATGTCGTACGCCTCGGCGGCGGCCACGTCCTCGGCCGCGTCGGAGGCGGCCCACACGGGCGTGCAGTTGTTGGTGAGCAGGACCTGCCCGGCGCCCGCCGCGCGCAGCGCCGCCGTGGCCAGACCGTGGGCGAGGAGCTGGTGGTGGGCCACGGGCAGCGCGTCGAGGAGCAGGGCCTGGCCGGGCGCGTGGAGGCCGAGGGCGTGGCCGTACGCCATGTGCACGAACGGCTCGTTGAGCGTGATCCACATCGGCACGCGGTCGGCGAGGCGGTCGGCGACGAGGGCGGCGTAGTCGGCGAAGCGGTGCGCGGTGTCGCGGTTCAGCCAGCCGCCGCGGTCCTGGGCGGCCTGCGGCAGGTCCCAGTGGAACAGCGTCGGCACCGGCGTGATCCCGGCCGCGAGCAGGGCGTCGACCAGGCGTTCGTAGAAGTCGAGACCCTTGGGGTTGGCCGGGCCGGCGCCGGAGGGCTGGACGCGCGGCCAGGCGATGGAGAACCGGTAGGCGCCGACTCCGAGCTCCGACATCAGCGCGACGTCCTCGGGCCAGCGGTGGTAGTGGTCGCAGGCCACGTCGCCGGTGTGCCCGTCGCGGGTGCGGCCGGGCTCGTGGGAGAAGGTGTCCCAGATGGACGGGCCCCGGCCGTCCTCGTCCGCCGCGCCCTCGATCTGGTACGCCGCCGTCGCCGTGCCCCACAGGAACATGCCGTGCTCCTCAAGTTTCGCGAGTCGGGCTCATGTTAACCTCTACTTGTTGGTAATGGGCCAAGATGAGGGCATGACGAGTACCTTGCGCCGCCGCCCCGCCCAGCGTCGCAGCGCGGAGCGGGTGGAGCGGATGCTCGACGAGTGTGCGCTCCTGCTCGACGAGGTCGGCTACGACGCCGTCACCACCAAGGAGGTCGCCCGCCGCGCCGAGGTGCCGATCGGCACGTTCTACCAGTTCTTCCCCGACAAGCAGGGGCTCGTGCGGGCGCTGGCCCTGCGCAACCTGGAGGCGTTCCTGGGCCGGGTGACCGAGCGGATCGCCGAGGCCGAGCTCGGCCACTGGACCGACCTGGTCGAGCTGGCCATCGACGAGTTCGTGGCGATGAAGCGCACGACGCCCGGGTTCGGCGTGGTCGACTTCGGCGAGGCGCTGGCCGCGCCCGGCGGCCACGCCTCCGACGGCGCCAACCACACGCTCGACGCCGCGCTGGAGAACAACGCGATCGTCGCCGATCGCCTGCGCGCCCTCACCGTCGACCTGCTCGGCGCCCCCCGGGGGCCGGGCCTCGACCGGGCGCTGCTCGTCGCGGTCGAGGCCTGCGACGCGGTCCTCAAGCTGGCCTTCCGGGCGCACCCCGACGGCGACCCCGACCTGATCGCCGAGTGCAAGCAGCTCGTCCGCCGCTACCTGGCCGACCATCTGCCGTGATCAGGCGGCCTCGTCCAGGCGGCGGCGCAGCTCGTCGTCGAGCTTGACGTCGGCCGCGCCGATCGCCTCCTCCAGCTGCGCCATCGTGCTCACGCCGACGATCGGGACGTGCCCGCCGGCCATCAGCCAGGCCAGCACGACCTGGTTCGGCGTCGCGCCGAGCTCGCCCGCCACCTCGCGCAGCGCGGCCAGCCGCCGCGTGGTGCCCGGGTGGTCGTAGATCTCCGGGATCGGCCGGTCCGCGCGGGTGTAGGCGCCGAACATCAGCGTGTTGTACGCCCACAGCGTCACCCCGGCCTCGCGCGCGTACTCCAGGTGCTCGTCGCCCGTCACGCGGTGACCGGTCTCGGCCGGGCGCGTGTACGGGCGCGGGCGCAGGTAGGTGTGGCGCAGTTGCAGGTGCGTGTAAGGGAGCCAGCCGTGCGCGGCCGAGACGTTCCTGGCCCGCTCCAGCCGCCAGGCCGGCAGGTTGCTCGCGCCCACCTTGCCGATCTTGCCCTGCCGGTGCAGCTCGTCGAACGCGCCCAGGGTCTCCTCCAGCGGCACCGACCGGTCCTCGATGTGCGCCCAGTAGAGGTCCACGTGGTCGGTGCCGAGTCGGCGCAGGCTGCCCTCGACGCCCGCCCGCACGGCCGGCGCCGACAGGCCCTCCGCCGAGTCCAGCGTGACGTCACCGGGCACCGTCGGCCGGGCGCCGACCTTCGTGCTCAGGAACACCTGGTCGCGGTTGCCCCGGGCGGCGAGCCAGGCCCCGATGGTCTGCTCGCTCTCGTCCCCGGTGCGGCCCTCGACCCAGAACGGGTAGTTGTTGGCCGTGTCGAGCATGCTGCCGCCCGCCTCGACGAAGCGGTCCAGGATGGCGAAGGTGTCCTCACGGCTGACGCTGGTGCCGAACGGAATCGTGCCGAGTGCGATGTTCATGGACCGAACTGTGCGACCTGGAGTGGACTCCATGTCAAATGGTTGACCTGGAGCCCACTCCAGGTGCCATGCTTGGCTCCCGTGAGCGTCTACACCCCCGCCGAAGTGGTCGAGGAGACCGGTTTCTCCCTCGACACCCTGCGCTACTACGAGAAGATCGGGCTGCTCGAACCGGTCGAGCGCAACGCGGCCGGGCAGCGCAGGTTCAGCCAGGAGGACGTCGGCTGGCTCGGCACCATCCGCTGCCTGCGCGACACCGGCATGCCGATCGCCGAGATGCTGCGCTTCGCCGAGCTGGTCCGCGCCGGCGACCACACGATCGCCGACCGCATCGCGCTCCTCGAAGAGCACGATCGCCGCGTCGAGGCGCAGATCGGCAACCTGATCGAGCGCAAGCGCTACGTCAGCGACAAGATTTCCTACTACCGCAGCGTCCTCTAGCCGGGGCTTGGATCTCCGGTTGCTAAAACCGGAATCCATGACCAGGGCGAGAAGGATCAACGGCACGCTGCGCCGCGTGGCACGGATCTGCGCGGGGATGCTGTTCGCGTTGCTGGCGCACCTGACCTTCGTCCAGGCGTTCTCGTCCAGGTCGCTCAACGCCGACCCGCGCAACGAGCGGGCCCGCATCGCCCGGTTCGACGAGCCGCGCGGCGCGATCCTCAGCTTCGACGGCACCGTGGTGGCCACCAGCCGGGAGACGGACGGCGGGCCGTACCGCTATCGCCGCTTCTACCCGCACGGGGAGATGTTCGCGCCCGTCACCGGGCATCTCACGGCGGGGCCGGCGACCGGCGTCGAGCGGGCCCTGGAGGCGGCGCTGTCGGGCGCCGACGCCAAGGTCAAGATGCAGTCGCTGGTCAGGATCGGCACCGAGCAGGCCGCCGACGTCCGCCTGACGATCAGCGACCGGGCCCAGTGGGCCGCCTACCAGAGCCTGCGGGCCGCCGGCACGCCCGGCGCCGCCGTCGCGATCAACCCGGCGACCGGCGCCGTCCTCGCCCTGGCCAGCTACCCGTCCTACGACCCGAACGCCTTCGCCACGTTCGACGCCGCCGCGCTGGCGCGCGTCGAGCGGCGGCTGAGCCGCGCGCCCGGCAGCCCGCTGCTGAACCGGGCGACCGCCGAGACCTACCCGGCCGGCTCGGCGTTCAAGCTCGTCACGACCGCCGCCGCGCTGGCCACCGGCGAGTACGGGCCCGCCACCGAGCTGCCCGGCCCCGCCAAGCTGCGCCTGCCTGGAACGACCCGGTACGTGCACAACGTCGACGGCAGGCCGTGCGGCCGCGACGCCCGGCCGACGCTGGCCCGCGCCTTCCAGGGCTCCTGCGACACGGCCTTCGCCGGGATCGGCCTGCAACTCGGCCAGGACACGCTGCGGGACCAGGCGGACGCGTTCGGCTTCAACGCCCCGGAGCTGACGATCCCGCTGCCCGTGACGCCCAGCTCGTTCGACGGCGCCGCGGACCGGTCCCACACCGCCCTGGCGGCCATCGGCGGGCCGGGCGGGCGCGTCACGCCGCTCATGGTCGCCATGCTGTCTGCGGCCGTGGCCAACGACGGCACGCTGATGCGCCCGTACCTGGTGGAGGAGGTGCGGCTGCGGGACGGCTCGGTCATCCGGCGGGCCGCGCCGGCGCCGTACCGCACGACGCTGGCCCCCGAGCTGGCCGGGCAGCTCACGGCCATGATGACCACGATCACCCGGCCGGGCGGGCCGGGCACGGCGGCGGCCATCCCGGGCATTTCGGTGGCGGCCAAGTCGGCGGGCCCGGGGGCTCCCGCGCTGTTCACCGCGTTCGCCCCGGCGGGGGCGCCGGAGGTGGCGGTGGGGGTGGTGCTGGAACGTCCCGGCCCGGCGGCGCCCATCGCCCGCACGATCATGCAGGCGGTGCTGTCCTAGCCAATGCCGTCACCGTAAATCTGGATAAACTCCGACATTGTGCTAGTTATTGGACCAAAACCCCCATTGTGTGATCAATGACCACAGCCCGCAAGCTCCTCTTCGCCACCCTCGCCGTCATCGTGGGCACCGTCGCCGGACTGGCGGTCATCCTCGCCACCCGAGCCCCCGCGCCCGACCGCCGCCCCGCGACCGAGATCGTCGCCGCGACGACCACCACCTCCCCTGCGCCGGCCCCCACCCCCACCCCGACCCCGACGCCCACCCCCACGAAGAGCAAGCCGGTCACCCCGAAGCCGACCCCGAAGCCCACCCGCACGACCAGCAGCCCCAAGCCCAAGCCCAAGCCGACCCCCACCCGCACCCGGACCCCGGCCCGCGCCGAGCAGCGCGCCACCGTGGGCACCGGGGGCGCCGTGGGCACGGCCGCCGAGAACGGGGTGGTCAAGCTCACCAACGCCGCCCGGGCCAAGGCCGGATGCAAGCCGCTCAAGCACGACCCCGAACTCCGGGCGGCGGCGCTGGCCCACTCCAAGGACATGGCCGCCCGCGGCTTCTTCGACCACGAGGCCCCGGACGGCGACGGGCCCGAGGACCGCATCCGCGACGCCGGCTTCGCGCCGATCGGCTCCTGGGGCGAGAACATCGCGGCCGGTCAGCGCACGGCGGCCGAGGTCATGTCCGGGTGGATGGACAGCCCCGGCCACAAGGCCAACATCCTCACCTGCGCCTACACCCACATCGGCGTCGGCTTCGCCGGCGGACACTGGACGCAGGCGTTCGCCAGCCACTGATCACCGGTAGGCGGACGCCTGGAGGGTGTAGAGCTCGGCGTAGAGCCCGTCGAGCGCCATCAGCGTGGCGTGGTCGCCCTCCTCGGTGACCCGGCCGTGGTCGAGCACGTAGATGCGGTCGGCGTAGCGGACGCTGGCCAGGCGGTGGGTGATGAGCAGGACCGTGCGGCCGTCGGAGTGGCCCCGGATGCGCTCGAACAGGGCGTGCTCGGCGCGGGCGTCGAGGGCCGCCGTCGGCTCGTCGCAGATCAGCAGGCAGGCGTCGCGATGAAAGCCGCGTGCCACGGCGATGCGCTGCCACTGCCCGCCGGACAGCTCGTGGCCGTCCTTGAAGCGCCGGTCGAGCAGGGTGCGATAGCCGTGGGGGAGGCCGGCGACGACCTCGTCGGCCCCGGCGACCGCCGCCGCCGCGTCGAGGGCGTCCTGGCCCTTGTCGGTGCCCATCGTGATGTTGTAGCGGGCGGCGAGCGGCCAGCGGGTGTGGTCCTGGGCGATCACCGCGGTGCGCAGCCGCAGGTCCTCCGGGCTGACCGTGCGCAGGTCGACGTCGTCCCACAGCACGCTGCCCGTGTCGGGCTCGTACAGGCCGGACAGGATCTTGGCGAGGGTGGTCTTGCCGGAGCCGTTCTCGCCGACGAAGGCGATCACCTCGCCGCGCTTGACCTCGACCGACACGCCGCGCAGGGCGGGCTCGTCGGAGCCCGGGTAGGTGAACGTGACGTCCACGGCGCTGATGCGCTCGAAGCGCTCGGGGGCCGTCGTGCGGGCGGCGCCGGGCAGCCAGCGCTCGGCCGAGTCGCAGAACTCCAGGAAGTCGGTGAAGTAGAGGCCCTCCTCGTAGAGCCGGTTGGTGGCGTACATCAGGTGGGCCAGCGAGCTCTGGCCGGACCTGATGGCCAGCACGGCGGTGCCGGCGACGGCGAGGGGGATCGCGGCGATCGCGAGCAGCACGCCGAGCGCCACGTAGACGAGGGCGCTGCCGAGGCCGCCCAGCGCCTCGCCGACGAGCCTGGCGACGGTCTGCCGCCTGGCCAGGCCGAGCAGCACGTCCTGCTCGGCCTTGGCGACCGCGTCGTACATGCGCAGCAGGAAGCCGCGCATGGTGAACGAGCGGACCTCGGCGGCGGGGTCGCGGTTGGCCAGCAGCTCGGCGATGATCCACTTGCGGCGGATGGCGGGGATGAGCGAGAACATCGTCGTGTAGCGCATCCGGGCGCTGCGCACGGCGGCCCAGGCGTCGGGCAGCACGGCGAGCAGGAGCAGGGGCAGCAGCACCGGGTGGAGCACGCCGAGCACGCCCGCGACGGCGGCGATGCCGACGGCGGCCGTGACCACGTCGATGGCGGAGGTCACCACCATGTCGGCCATCTGGACGCCCCGGCTGCGGGCCCGCTGGAGCGCGTCGTGGAAGTCGGGGTCGTCGTAGGCGACGAGCTCGACGCGGCTGGTCAGGCCGTAGAGCCGTTCCTCGGTCAGCCGGGTCACCTGCGGGTCGAGGCGTGACTGCGCCCAGCCCGCGCCGGCCTGGACGGAGGTGCGCAGCGTCGCCATCGCGGCGACCAGGGCCAGGCTGGGCAGCGCGGCGATCACCCGGTCGGGGGTGGGCCCCTCGCTGAACAGCGCGTTGAGCACCCCGGTGGTGGCCAGCAGGCCGAAGGCGGTGAAGACGCCGCCGAGCAGGCTGAGCCCGACCGTGGCGACGGTGTCGCGGGGGCTGGCGCGCCAGGCCATGCTCATGGCCTGGCGGACGAGTGAGGGAAGCCGCCTCGCGATGACGAGGAACCCCACGTCGGCCATCGTGTCGTTGTGAGCGTGCCAGTCGGAGAGGGAGATCTCGCCCAGTTCGAGGGGCTCGTCGGCCATACCTGGAGTGTGCCCGCGGGCACTGACAGTTCTCGTGGTATGCGGACCTGTTATCCGTCCACTCCTTGACGCAGAAGTGGGCAAAGTGCGTTGATGGCCCTACTGACAACGTTGTCAAGTCACCAGCTCGGGGGTTTTCTCGAAGGGATGGTGTGCGATGAGACGACGGTGGACGGCGACCGTCGCGATCACTTTGGCGGGCCTGCTCGGGCTGTCGGCGTGCGGCGGTGGCGGCTCCCCGGCCGAGCCGGCCGCGAGCGGCGACGGCGGTGGCGGCAAGCAGCAGGTCGAGGTGTTCTCCTGGTGGACCGGGCCGGGTGAGGCCGACGGCCTGAAGGCGATGCGAGAGATCTTCGAACAGCAGAATCCGAACCTGACGTTCTTCGACGCCGCGGTCGCGGGCGGCTCCGGCGACAAGGCCAAGGCGCTGCTCGCCTCGAAGCTGCAGGCCGACACGCCGCCCGACACGTTCCAGGGACACGCGGGCGCCGAGCTGCAGGGCTACATCAAGGCCGGTGACCTGGAGGAGCTCAACTTCCTCTACGACGAGCTCAAGCTCGCCGACGCCTTCCCGGCGCAGCTCGTCGAGCAGATCAGCGTCGACGGCAAGATCTACTCGGTGCCGGTGAACATCCACCGGTCCAACGTGCTGTGGTTCAACCCGTCGGTGCTGAAGGAGGCGGGCGTCGCGGGCGCGCCCAAGACGATCGAGGAGTTCGTCGCCGCACTGGAGAAGGTCAAGGCCACGGGCAAGATCCCGCTGTCGATCGGCTCGGAGTGGACGGTCACCCACCTGCTGGAGAGCGTGCTGCTCGGCTCGCTCGGCACCGACGCCTACAACGCGCTGTTCAAGCCGGGCGCCGACTGGAACAGCCCCCAGGTCGCCAAGGCGCTGGAGAACTTCAAGACGATCATGTCGTACGCGGGCAGCCCCCAGGACGACTGGCAGCCCGCGGCCAAGCAGGTGGCCGACGGCGAGGCCGCGTTCAACATCATGGGCGACTGGGCGTACGGCTACTTCCACAACCCGCCGGACGGCGGCCTCGGCAAGACGTCGAAGACGGACTTCGACTGGGCGCCCGCGCCCGGCACCGAGGGCACCTACCTGTGGCTGTCGGACAGCTTCACCCTGCCCAAGGGCGCCAAGAACCGTGACGGGGCCGTCGCCTGGCTGAAGGTCGCGGCCAGCAAGGAGGGGCAGGACGCCTTCAACCCGAAGAAGGGCTCCATCCCCGCCCGCAAGGACGCCGACCAGTCCCTCTACACCGACTACCTGGCCGACGCGCTGAAGGACTGGTCGGGCAACAAGCTGGCCGGCTCCATCCAGCACGGCGTCGCGGTGAACCAGCCGTGGCTGGCCGCCATCAACGAGGCGGTCGGGCTGTTCATCGGCACCCAGGACGTGGCCGAGCTGCAGAAGGGCCTGGCCGCCGCCGCGACGGCGAACGCCCAGTGATCGGCGGGTACGGCGGGCCCGCCCGCCGTACCCCCTTCGGAGAGGGAGGCAATCGTTGAGACGGGTGCGCGCCTGGCTCCCGGGGCTGCTCCTGGTCACGCCGTCGATCGTGGCGATCGGCGTGTTCGTGTACGGCCTGCTGGGCTGGAACTTCCGGCTGGCCATGACGGACCAGCACGACGAGGTGTCCGAGGGCGGTTTCGTCGGGCTGCGGAACTTCATCGACATCTGGGACCAGGCCAGGTGGCATCTGTCGGTGAACCACGCGATCGTGTTCACGGTCGTGTTCGTGGCCGGGGCGCTGGTGCTGGGCTGGTTCCTGGCGTTCCTGATGGAGAAGGGCATCTGGGGCGAAGGGACGTTCCGGGCGATCTACCTGTTCCCGATGGCCGTGTCGTTCGTCGCCACCGGCATCGTGTGGCGGTGGCTGATGAACTCGGGCATGGACGAGCGGGCGGTCGGGCTGAACCGGCTGTTCGACGCGGTGGGACTGCCGCAGTGGGAGTGGTTCCGGAACCAGGAGTGGGGCATGGCGGCGATGGCGCTGCCGGCCGTCTGGCAGATGTCCGGATATGTCATGGCACTGTTTCTCGCCGGGTTCCGCGGCGTCCCCGAGGAGCTGCGGGAGGCCGCGCGGGTCGACGGCGCCACCGAGTGGGGCGTCTACCGGCACGTCGTGCTGCCCCTGCTGCGCCCGGTGACGCTGTCCGCGCTGATCATCCTCGGCCACATCTCGCTCAAGGTGTTCGACCTGATCGTCGCGGTCTCCGGCAAGCAGATCGTCACCGACGTGCCCGCCGTGTTCATGTGGGTGGCGGTGTTCGACTCCCACGACCCGGCCAAGGGCGCCACCATCGCCGCGTACATCGTGCTCAGCGTCGCCGTGTTCGTGATCCCGTACCTGATCTGGTCCGTCCGCAAGGAGAGGCGCTCATGAGGCACGCGGGCTCCTGGGTGCGGCTCGTCCTGCTGATCGCGTTCGTGGTGGTCTTCCTGATCCCCATCTACGTGCTGCTGGTCACCAGCTTCAAGCCGCTGACCGAGGCGGACCCCGGCCAGGCGTGGAACCTGCCGGAGACCTGGACGTTCGAGGCGTGGGGCGTGGCGTGGGAGAAGCTCGCCCCCGGGCTGTGGAACAGCGTGCTGCTCGCGGTGCCCGGCTCGATCCTGTCGTGCGCGCTCGGCTCCATGAACGGCTACGTGCTGTCCAAGTGGCGCTTCCCCGGCGCGGACGTGCTGTTCACGCTGTTCCTGTTCGGCATGTTCATCCCGTACCAGGGGGTGATGATCCCGCTGGTGCAGCTCCTGGTCGGGCTGAACGAGCTGACCGGGCTCCAGGGCGTCTTCTACGGCGGCATCCCCGGCCTGGTGCTCGCGCACGTGGTGTACGGCATCCCGATCTGCACGCTGATCTTCCGCAACTACTACGTGACGATCCCGGACGAGCTGATCGAGGCGTCGCGGGTCGACGGGGCCGGGATGCTGCGCGCGTACTGGTCGGTGGTGCTGCCGGTGTCCGGCCCGGCGATCGCCGTGGTGATCATCTGGCAGTTCACCTCGCTGTGGAACGACTTCCTGTTCGCCGTGTTCCTCACCGGGCCGACGAGCTGGCCGACCACGGTGATGCTGAACAACATCGCCGGCGCCCAGGCCACCCCCTACAGCCAGCAGATGGCCGCGGCGATCCTGGCCTCGATCCCGACCATGCTCATCTACGTGCTGCTGGGCCGTTTCTTCATGCGCGGCCTGATGGCTGGCGCGCTGAAAGGGTGACGGCCGGGTTGGCGCAGTGCAGCAGGGGCTCGCCGCGCACGTAGCGGGCCACGTCGGCGGCGACGATGGAGGCGGCCTTCGCGGCCGTCTCCTTGCTCGCCCCGGCCAGGTGCGGCGTCATCACCAGGTTCGGCGCGGTCAGCAGCCGGGACCCGGCGGGGATGGGCTCCTCGGGGAAGACGTCCATCGCCGCGCCGAACAGGTGACCCGACTCCAGCGCGTCACACAGCGCGTCGTAGTCGAGCAGCGCCCCGCGCGCGCAGTTGACCAGCACCGACCCGGCCGGCATGCGGGCGATCTCGGCGGCGCCGATCATGCCGGCCGTCTCCGGGGTGGCACGGGCGTGCAGCGACACGAACCGCGACCGCGACAGCAGCTCGTCCAGCTCCACCCGGCCGGGCACGTCCACGTACGGGTCGAAGACCAGCACCTCGGCGCCGAACCCCGCCAGCATCCGGGCCACCCGGCGGCCGATCGCGCCGTAGCCGACCAGGCCGACCGTGCTGCCCTCCAGCTCCGGGCCGACGTTGTCGTAGACGTAGTAGTCGCCGCGCCACACGCCCCCGGCCAGGTCGGCGTGCGTCTGCGGGACGCGCCGGGTGGCGGCCAGCAGCATGGCCAGCGTGTGCTCGGCGGTGGCGACCGCGTTGCGGCCCGGCGCGAACGTCACGGCCACGCCCGCCTCGGTGGCGGCCGCCAGGTTCGCGTTCACCGGGCCGCCCCGGCTCACCGCGAACAGCCGCAGGTCGGGGCAGGCGTCGAGGACGCGCCGGGTGAGCGGCGCCATCTGGGTGACGCACGCCTCGACGCCCTGCAGCGCCTCGATCAGCTCGTCCTCCACGTCCGACGCCTCGTCGACCTCGCCCACCCGGCCGAAGGGCACCACGGGCCACGGCAGCGTGAGCTCGCCGGTCAGCACCTCGCCGGGGACCTCGCGGCGCAACGCGTCGATGAGCAGGTCGTTGCGGACGAAATGGTCACCGGCGGCCAGGACTCGGATGGTCAACGCAGAGCTCCAATCGGGGAGTTGTACTTCAGGATGGCGACCTGCTCGCCGCGCAGCCGCAGCTCGGTGAGCGCGCAGTTGTCCAGGCGCGGGAACAGCCGCCGGTACTCGCCGAGCGGCACGCCGATCAGCCGGCACAGCGCGATCCTGATCGCGGTCGTGTGCGCGACCACCAGCACCCGGCCGCCGGGCCGGTCGGCGGCGATGTCGCGGAGCGCGGCGGTGAACCGGTCGGCGGCGTCGCCGGGCCGCTCCCCGCCGGGCAGCGGGTTCGCGCCCGGGTCGGCCTCGAAGGCGGCGCGGGCCCCGGGGAAGCGCTCGCGCATCTCCTCGGCGGTCAGCCCTTCGCCCTTGCCGAAGTCGAGCTCGCGCAGGCGCTCGTCCACCCGCAGCTCCACGGCCGCCGCCTCGGCGCTCCCGGCGGCGGTGATGCGGGCGCGGCTCAGGTTCGAGGCCCAGACCGCGTCCAGCCCGGCGGTGCGCGCCCAGCGGGCCAGCCGCTCGGCCTGCTCGTGGCCGCGCGGGGTCAGCTCGACGTCGCTGACGCCGGCGTAGCGGTTCTCGGCGTGCCACACGGTCTCGCCGTGGCGCACCAGCACCAGGTCCGTCATCGGGCGCTCCTCTCACGCGCGTGGGCGGCGGCCTGCGACGGCAGCCAGCCCCGGTTCTCCAGCTCGGCGACGAACCGCAGGTACGGCTCGCGGTGATCGGCCCCGGACGGCTCGATCACCGCGCGGGTGCGGACCATCCCGCCCGCCCGCGCGCCCGCCGCCAGCACGGCCATGCCGAGGGCGGGCTCGGCGTTCTCGCGCAGCGTCACGGGCCGGCCCAGCACGTCCGCGCGCAGCCGGTTCCAGTACGCGCTCCGCGTCGCGCCGCCGGTCAGGATGATCTCGCCGTCCACCGGGGCGCCGAGCAGGTCCAGGTAGTCGAAGCAGAGCCGCTCCACGAACGCCGCGCCGAGCAGGATCGCGGCGTAGCGGTCGACGTCGTCGGCGGGTTCGCCCAGCGTGAAGCCCTCGGCCCCGGCCGCCGCGAACGGGAACCGCTCGCCCCGCGACACCAGCGGATACGTGATCGGCGGGCCGCCCCGCCCGTCGTAGCGGGCCTGGGCCTGCTCGCCGAGCGCGTCGAGGTCGCGGCCGGGCAGGTCGCGGGCCAGCACCCCGGCGCCGGTGCTCGACGCGCCGCCCGGCAGCCAGGAGCCGTCGGGCGCGCGGTGCGAGTAGACGACGCCGAGCGGGTCGTGGATGAGGTCACGGGTCACGCCCTTGAGCACCAGGGTGGTGCCGAGCACCGAGTTCCAGCTCCCCGGCGTCAGGGCGCCGGCGCCGAGCTGGGCGGCGCAGCCGTCGGTGGTCCCGGCGATCACCGGCGTGCCCTCGGGGATGCCCGTGACGCGGGCGGCCTCGGCGCACACCGTGCCGATGCGGGTGCCGGGCCGCACCACCTCGGGCAGCATCCCGGCGGGCACGCCCAGCTCGTCGAGCACCTCGTACGGCCAGCGCTCCTCGATCAGGTCGACGCCGGTCTTGAGCGCGTTGCTCAGGTCGGTGGCGACGGGGCCGCCGGTCAGGCGGCGGTTGACGAAGTCGCTCTGGTGGGCCAGGAAGCCGCCCGCCGGCTGCGACTCCAGCAGCCACAGGAGCTTGGGCAGCGCCCAGTTCGGCTGCATGCGCCGGTAGCCGAGGCGTTCCCAGACGGCCGAGCCCGCCTCGTTGACCCGGTCGGCGAAGGAGGCGGCGCGGCGGTCGTCGTACATGAGCGCCGGGGTCACAGGCGCGCCGGCGCCGTCCGTCAGCAGGAGCGTTCCAGACGTGGCGTCCACGGCGAGGCCCGCCACCGGCCCGGTCACGCCGTCCAGGGCCTCGCGGGTGGCCCCGGCGAGCGCGTGCCACCACTCCTCGGGGTCCTGCTCGTGGCGGGGGCCGTCGCGGCGGCTGGTCAGGGGGCGGCTCGCCGCGCCGAGCACCCGCCCGGTCCCGTCGACCGCCATCGCGCGCACGCTCTGCGTGCCGAGGTCGATGCCCAGGTGGACGCTCATGGACGGCCTCGCATCCCGGCCAGCAGCGGCCACGTTCCGGCGGTGGTCTCGCGCAGCGCGAGGAAGTCGCGGTAGGCGTGCTCGTACGGGCCCGGCCGCGGCTCGACGGCCGGGCGCAGGCGTACGTGCTGGTCGGCGGCCGTCTTCAGGTCGGCGCCTGTGGCGGCGAGGCCGACCAGGAAGGCGCCCCTGGCGCCGACCTCGGTGTCGGCCGGGCGCAGCACCGGCAGGCCGGTCACGTCGGCGATGAGCCGCAGCCACAGCGCGCTGCCCGAGCCGCCGCCGCACACCCGCAGCTCGCGCGGCGGCGGGCCGGAGGCGGCCAGGCAGTCCTGGACGACCAGCGTGAGCCCTTCCAGGACGGCCCGCGCCACGTCCTCGCGGCCGTGCTCGACGGACAGCCCCAGGAACGCGCCCCTGGCCAGCGGGTCGGAGAACGGGGCCCGTTCGCCGGCGGGGGAGAAGTACGGCTGGAGCGCCAGCCCGCGCGCGCCCGGCTCGCTCCGCTCGGCCAGCTCGCTCAGCTCGGCCGGGTGGCCCAGGCCGAGCAGGCGGCAGGCCCACTGGACGACCTCGGTCCCGGCGAACGTGGGGAAGGCCCGCAGGTAGCCGCCGGGCAGCGCGATCGTGATGCCGACCGGATCGCCGTCGAGGGCGGGCCGCTCGACGACGCTCTCCACGCACAGGGTGGTGCCGAGGATGGCGCACGCCTGCCCGGCGCTCACCGCCCCGGCGCCGATCGCGGTGGCGGCGATGTCGTACGGGGCCATGACGACCGGGGTCCCGGCGGGCACGCCGAGCGCCGACGCCGCGCCTGCGGTGAGCGGGGCCGTGCGGCGGGAGTCGTCACGCAGCTCCGGCAGCAGCCGCTCGGCCCAGCCGAGCCCGAACAGCTCCAGCAGCTCGGGGGAGTAGCGGCGGGTCCGCAGGTCCATGAACGGGGCCGAGCCGTCGGACTCGTCGGCGGCGTGCACCCCGGTCATCCGGGAGAAGATCCAGCCGCCGCACGTCAGCATCGCGGCCGAGCGAGCCAGCCGGTCCGGGTCGTGCTCCTTCAGCCAGGTCAGGATCGCGTGCGGCAGCCCGGAGGCGGCCGACGAGCCGTTGACCCGGAAGGCGGCCTCGGCCAGGCCGGCGCGGTTCCAGCCGTCGACCACGGCGGCGGCGCGGCCGTCGTTCCACAGGATGGCCGGGCCGGTCGGCACCCCCGAGGAGTCGACCAGCCAGCAGCCGTCACCCTGCGCGGTCACGGCGACGAACCGGACCGGACCGGCCAGCTGGGCGGCGACCTCGCGCACCGCGCGGGCGACCGCGTCCCAGACCGCGTCCATGTCCTGCTCGGCGTGGCCGGGCGCGGGCCGGGACACCGTGGTGTCGTGCCGGACCACGACCGCCTCGGCGCCGGCCTCGTCGTAGCCGACCGCCTTGATGACCGTGGTGCCGGCGTCGACGCAGATGGCGGCCATCACGCCCTGCCGTGCGAGGTCCTCGACCTGCGCGAGACGGAGTCGACGACCACCGCCAGCAGCAGGACGGCCCCGGTGACCATGAACCTGATGGACGAGTCGAGGTTCAGCAGCGTCAGGCCGCTGGAGATCGACTGGATGACGACGACGCCGAGCAGCGCGCCGAAGGCCGAGCCCCGGCCGCCGAACAGGCTGGTGCCGCCGATGACCGCCGCGGCGATCGCGTTGAGGTTGACGTCGCCGCCGCCGCTGCTCGGGTTGACCGCGGCCAGCCGTGCGGCGGCCATGATGCCGCCCACGGCCGCGAACGTCGAGCACAGCACGAACACCGTGGTGAACACGGTCTTGACGTTGATGCCGGCGCGGCGCGCGGCCTCCACGTTGCCGCCGACCGCGTAGACCGACCTGCCCCACTTCGTCCGCGACAGCAGGTAGTGCATGACCAGCACGAGCGCCACGAAGAAGACGAACATCCAGCCGACGCCGCGCGTCTGGCCCAGGTACCAGACCACGAACCCCAGCGCGACCAGCAGCGCCGCACTCCTGACGGCGAGGGTCGTGACGCTCCTGGCCGACAGCCCGGCCTTGCGCCGCTCCCTGGCGTGCAGGTAGCCGCTGACGAACAGGGCGGCCGAGGCGACCACCGCGAGCGTGTAGGACAGCCAGTCGGGCACGAACGAGAACTGGGCGAAGCTCACCAGCCCCGAGTCGAACGGCAGGTTGATCGACCCGTTGGTGCCGAGCACGTACAGCTGGAGCCCGAGAAAGCCCAGCAGACCGGCCAGCGTGATGACGAAGCTCGGCACCCCGAACCGGTTGAAGAGCTGCGCGTACAGCCAGCCGACCACCGCGCCGAGCACGACGGCGGCGAGGATCGCCAGCCAGACCGGCAGTCCCTTGACGACGAACAGCACCGCCAGGACCGCGCCCGACAGCCCGCTGACCGAGCCGACCGACAGGTCGATCTGGCCGACGAGCAGCACGCACACGATGCCGAGTGCGATCACGCCGACGGCGGCCGACTCCAGCGTGAGGTTGACCAGGTTGGCGCTGGACAGGAAGACCGGGTTGAGGATCTGCAGGACGGTCCAGATGACGATCAGGCCGACGACCACGGGGATCATGCCCAGGTCGCCGCCGCGGGCGCGCTCGACCACGTCGGTGAGCGCGCCGCGCAGGCCGTCGCGGCTCTGCAACCGCTCGTCCTGGCGGTCGGTGGTCGTCGTCACGGCTGCTGTCCTTCCTGCCCGCGCGCGGCCCGCTGGGCCACGACGTTGTCGGTGGCGCCGGTGATCGCGGCGATGATGTCCTCGGCGGAGACGTCCTTCACGGGGAAGACGCCGTTGTTGCGGCCGAGCCGGAGCACCGCCACCGTGTCGGCCACGGCCTTCACGTCCGCCATGTTGTGGCTGATCATGATGACGCCGAGGCCGTTCTCGCGCAGCCGCTCGACCAGGTTGAGCACCTCGGCCGTCTGGGCCACGCCCAGCGCGGCCGTCGGCTCGTCCAGGATGATGATCTTCGGGTCGCCGAGCAGCGACCTGGCGATCGCCACCGTCTGCCGCTGCCCGCCGGACAGCGCCGCGACCGGCACCCGCACGCTGGGGATCTTCGCCGAGAGCTGCCGGAGCAGCTCCCACGAGCGGGTCTCCATCGCCACGTCGTTCAGCCGCAGCGGGCGGATCTCCTGGCCCAGGAACAGGTTCTGGATCACGTTGAGGTTCTCGCACAGGGCGAGATCCTGGAAGACGGTGGCGATGCCCAGCTTGTGGGCCGCCGCCGGGGTGGGGATCTCGACCTGCCGCCCGGCGAACGTGATCGTCCCCGAGTCCGGCGGGTGCACCCCGGAAAGGATCTTGACCAGCGTGGACTTGCCGGCCCCGTTGTCGCCGACCACCGCCACGACCTCGCCGGCGGCGACGTCGAGCGCGATGTCGGTGAGCGCGGCGACCGCGCCGAAGGTCTTGCTGATCCCGCGCAGGGACAGGACGCTCACGAGACTCCCCTACTTGATGCCGAGCTCGGTGCAGCCCTCGGCGTACTCGGCCGTGCACACGTCGGCGGCCTTCATGATGCCGCTGTCGAACAGCACTTCCTTGATGTTCTCCCGCGTCACCACGGTCGGCGTGAACAGCTGCGACGGCGTGTTGAACAGCGTCGCCTCACCGGCCGGCTTCTCGCCCTTCATGAACTTGAACGCGACGTCCGCCGCGGCCTCCGCCACGATCTTGATCGGCTTGGAGATCGTGTTGTACTGGTCGCCCTTGATGATGCGCTGGGCGGCGGCCACCTCGGCGTCGTTGCCCGTCACCGGCGGCACGTCCTTGCCCGCGGCCTTGAACGCGGCGATCGTGCCGCCGCCGGTGCCGTCGTTGGCCGCCACCACGCCGGCGATGTCGTCGCCGAACTGGGTGATCTGGCCGCTGACCCAGGTCTGCGCCTTCTCCGGCTGCCAGTCGGGGGTGTCGTACTCGGCCAGCAGCTTGAAGCCGCTGTTGTCGATGGCCGAGTGGATGCCCTTCTTGATCAGGCCGGCGGCGGCGTCCGTGGGCGAGCCGTTGACCTGCAGCAGGCCGCCCTCGGCCTTCTCCGCCTTGAGGTGGTCGACCAGCGACTGGCCGATCATGGCGCCGATCTTCTCGTTGTCGAAGGAGATGTAGTAGTCGGCGGGGGTGGCCGGGATCGGCCGGTCGTAGGCGATGATCGGCACGCCCTGCGACTGCGCGGACTTCACGATGGTGGCCGCGGCGGCGGAGTCGACCGGGTCGATCACGATCGCCTTGACGCCCTGGGCGAGCGCGGAGTTGGCCTGCTGCTGCTGCTTGGCCGCGTCGGAGTCGGCGTTCTGGTAGATGACGCTGCACGTCGGGCAGAGGGCCTTCACCTTGGCCTCGAACAGCGGCCGGTCCTGCAGCTCGTACCGGGTGGAGGCGAGGTCCGGCATGAGGAAGGCCACCTTGGCGTTCTCGACGCCGCCGCCGGTGCCGCCGCTGCCCGCGTCGCCGCCGGTGGAGCCGGAGCCGCACGCGGCGAGCGCGGAAGTCGCGAGGACCGCCACGGCCGCGATCCGGATCTTGGTTGTGTTCACGGGATCATTCCTCACTCGCTACGTCCTCACGGACGGTTTCGTTGCGTCGCGTCCCCCGAGTGCGACCAGGGACGCCCCCTCACGCAGGGTCACGTCCTGTGGTGCGCCTCACGCTAGCCCGGCTCAGAATATTTGTCCAGCAATTCTGTTCACGGAATTGGCATGGCTGTGACCTGGGGTTCACCCGGGAGAAGGGTCAGCGAGTGGCGGCGAGCAGGCTCTCGGCCGTGAGCGCGTCGGTGACGAGCTGGTTGAAGTAGCCGCCCCTGGCCCCGGCGACGATCGACAGCACCTTCTCCGCGCCCACCGCGACCGCGATCGAGTGAGGGATGCGCCGCAGCTCCTCCAGACCGGCCGCGACCAGGCGCTCGCTGCCCGGATAGCCCACCGGCTCGCCGTCACGGTCGTAGAAGCGCGAGCACACGTCGCCGACCGCCTCACGCAGGCTCGGCGCGTCACGCGGCACGAACGCGGGCACCACCTGCCGCATCAGCGGCGGCGACCCCACGCCCACGATCGCGCACTTCGCGTGCGCCCACTGGTCCATCACCCGGCGCACCGACGGCTCGTGCCGCAGCGAGTAGAACAGCTCGGGACCCGGCAAAGCGGGCGCGTACAGGTAGCTCGGCACGCCGCCCACCCGCTCGGCCAGCAGCCTGGTCGTCTCGTTGGTCTGGAACCACGGCTGGGGGTCCTGCTGGCCGCCCACCGCCGGTGCGATCGTCACGCCCGGATAGCGGCCCAGCGACTCGCGGGCGCACTCGTACACCGTGCTGCCCGACGACACCAGCACCACGTCGCCCGACTTCAGCTCCGCCCCCGCCAGCGCCCTGGCCAGGCCCGGAGCCAGCCACGGGCCCAGCGCCGGGCCGCTCACCCGGGGCACCAGGTAGACGCGCCGCAGCCGCAGCGCGTCGGCCACCTCACCGGCCAGCGGGCCCTCGGCCAGCGTGGCCGGCCGGTGCACGCGGATCTCCACGATGCCCTGCTTGCGCGCCTCCGTGAGCAGTCGGCTCACCGTCGCCCGGCTCACCCCGAGCCGCTTGGCGATGTCGGCCTGCGTGGCGTCCTGGAGGTAGTACTGCGACGCCGCCGCGTACATCAGCTCGTGCGGGAAGCGGGCTTCCTGTACGGCGTCGTCGTTCATGGCGCGCGCCCCCTGGATCGTGAACGTTGTTGCTGAACGGATGCGCTTTGACTATACCTTCGTGCTCTCCAGAGGAAAGGTTAGAGGGAACCCGCGATCAAGGCGTCCCCCAGCGCGGTCCGCGCATACAGGACACTGCGCCCCGTCCGGGTGCCGGTGATCAGGCCGCTGCCGCGCAACGCCGCCACGTGCCCGCCCGTCCCGCCCACGCTCTGCCCGAGCAGCGCGGCCAGGTGCGTCGTCGTCGCCGGCGTGGCCAGCTCCGCCAGGATCCGCGCCCGCGTCCGGCCGATCAGCGCCACCAGCCCCGCGCCGTCCGCCGCCGGCGGCACCACGCCCGTGCCGCGCGCCGGATAGACCAGCGCGTACGGCCACGCCTCCGCCAGATACGCGCCCACCCCCGTGGTGAACACCGACGGCACGAACAGCAGCCCCCGGCCGCCCAGCCGATGCCGCTCCCGCCCCGACACGCGCACCGTGATGTGCCCGTCGTCGTGCCAGCGCACCTGCGCGCTCAGGTCCTCCAGCGCCGCCGCCCAGCCGTACGTCGCCAGCCGCCCGGCCCGCTGCACCACGTCGCGCTCCAGGATCGCGTGGAAGAACGGCCAGCTGTGACGGACGATCCTGCTCCACAACTCCTCGAACGCGTCCGCCACCAGCCGCACCACGTCGCCGCCCAGCAGCAGCTCCCGCGCCGGCGCGGGCACCGGCGCCCGCGCCGCCAGCACCCGGGCGATCTCCGCGTGCGCCTGCTCCACCGGCGTCACCCGCACCGCCGCCAGCTCCGCCTCGAACGGCACCTTCAACCCGGCCGGCGGCGGCGCCACGAAGTCCACGTTCGCCTGCCCCTTGTTCGCCGCCACGTACAGGATCGCCTCCAGCACCGGATGCCGGCGTTCCAACTCCTCGTACGCCCCCCGCCACCGCTCCAGCCAGCGCCGATGCGGCCCCGGACCGATCCGGCCGCTCAGCACCCACTGCGCGTGCATCGTCTCGATCAGCGGCGAGATCGCGAACCTGCTCGCCGCCACGTCCTGCGGGGTCACCTCAATGCTCACACCCACCTTTCGGTTATATCCGAAAGCATCGCCTCCGTACGCCGGCGCCCGCCACCATCGAACCCGGCGGCCCCACCCTCCCTCGGGGCCGCCCCCAGCCTGTGAAGGAGCCGTACGTGTCCACCGAGTCCACCGAACGCGGTGCCACCTTCCGAGAGGTGTTCGCGGTAGGCGAGTTCCGGGTCCTGTTCGGCAGCTTCGCGCTGCTCGTGGCCGGCGACTCCATCAAGATGCTCGCCCTGTCCGTGCTCGTCTTCGCCCAGACCGGGTCACCCGGGCTGTCCGCCGCCGCCTACATGGCCGGCTGGCTGCCCTACATCTTCGGCGGGCTCTTCCTGCTCTCCCTCGCCGACCGGCTCCCCGCCCGCGGCCTCATGATCGCCGGCGAGCTCGTCCGCGTCGTCGTCTGCCTGCTGCTCGCCTACGCCGGACTGCCCGTCTGGGCGATGCTCGCGCTCGTCCTCGTCACCGGGCTGTTCTCGCCCGTCTTCGGCGCCGCGCGCAGCGCCCTGCTGCCCGAGGTGCTGCCCGGCGACGCCTTCGTCCTCGGGCGCTCCCTCCTCGGCGTCACCTCCGCCTCGGCCCAGATCGCCGGCCTCGCCGTCGGCGGCGCCTTCCTCGCCGCCGCCGGGCCCCACACGGCCCTCGCCGCCACGGCCGGCCTCTCCGCCGTCGCCGCCCTCATCCTCCGCCTCGGCCTCCCCCACCACACCCCCCGCCGCACCCCCCTCCCGAAGCCCGCCACCCTCTCCGAGGCCGCGCCGGCCGACCACACCGCTTCCCCCGCCCATCCCGAGCCCGAGGGGCCGGCCGCCGTCCCCGGGGAGCGGGTCGTCGCCGGTGGGCGGGGCGCCTCCGCAAGGCGGGTCGGCTTCGGTGGGGGTTCGGCGGGGGCGGTGCGGGAGACGTTGCGGGTGAATCGGATGCTCGTGGCCGATCCCCGGGTGCGGGGGTTGTTGCTGGCGTCGTGGGCGCCGACGTTGTGGCTGGCCGGGGCGGAGGCGATGATCGTGCCGTATCTGGGCGGCCAGGGGGAGGCGGGCGTGGTGCTGGCGGCGGCGGCCGGTGGCATGGCGGTGGGGGAGTTCGCCGTGGGCAGGTTCGCGGCGCCGTTGCTGCGGGAGCGGTTGTCGTTGCCGCTCGCGGTGCTGCTCGGGGTGCCGTGGCTGGGGTTCGTGGCGGGTCCGGGTGCCGGCTGGGCGGCGGTGCTGGCGGCGGTGGCGGCGGCGGGCCTGTCGTACCAGCTGGGCCTGCAGCGCCGCTTCCTGGAGGCGGTCCCGGAGGAGGTGCGCGGTCAGGCGTTCGGCCTGCTGTCGGCGGGTCTGATGACGGGCCAGGCGGCGGGCGCGGCCCTGGTGGGGGTGCTGGGCGAGGTGTTCTCGCCGCAGGTGGCGATCGTGGCCGCGGGCGCCGCGGGTGTGGCCGTGGCGTTCGCCCTGGCGGGTTCGCTGCGCCCGCCGCGCCGGGTGGCGACGCCGGTCGGGTGAGCGACCTGGTTCTGGTTCCCCAGCTGAGCGAACGGGAGGCCGTCATCGCTCTGGAGGAGGCGGGGCACCACGTGGAGGTGGGGGACGGCCAGGCGCGTGAACCCTTCTGGTCACAGCACCAGCTCGCCGGAGCCGCGGGGGATGAGGCGGACGGGCAGCAGCGGGTGCTCGGAGGGCCCGGTGTCGCCGGCCATGCGGCGGAACAGCAGGTCGGCCGCGGTGCGGCCCATGCCGGCGGGGTCCTGGGCGACGACGGTCACGCCGGGGACGAGCAGGTCGGCCAGTTCGAAGTCGTCGAACCCGACGAGCGCCATCGGCTGCCCGGCGAGGGCGCGCAGGACGGTGACGGTGAGGCGGCCGTTGCCGGTGAACACCGCCGTGGGGGGCTGGTCGAGGGCCAGCATGCGGCGCAGGTCGGCCCGTACGGAATCGAGGTCGGGGGCGCGCATGGCGACGAGCCGTTCGTCGTAGCGGTCGCCGAGGGCGGCGCGGTAGCCGTGCAGCCGCCGGTTGGCGGTGAAGATGGCGGGGTCGTCGCCGAGGAAGGCGATCCGGGTGTGGCCGTGGGCCAGCAGGTGGCGGGTGGCGAGGGCGGCGCCGCCGCTGTTGTCGCTGAGCACGGTGTCGGCGTCCACGCCGGGCCCGGGGGGCCGGTCGGCGAAGACGGCGGGGGTGCCGGCGTCGAGTTCGGGCCGCAGGTAGGTGTGGTCGGCGCCGGCGGGGACGATGATGAGCCCGTCGACGCGGCGGGCGCAGAAGGTGCGCACGAGCTCGCGTTCTCTGGCGGGTTCCTCGCTGGAGGAGCCGCTGAGCAGGAGGCAGCCGTGTGAGGCGGAGACGTCTTCGACGGCGCGGCCGAGTGAGGAGTAGAACGGGTCGGCGACGTCCTCGATGACGAGCCCGATCGTGGCGGTGCGGCCCCGGCGCAGGACGCGGGCGCTCTCGTTGCGGCTGTAGCCGAGCGTGTCGATGGCGGCGCGCACGCGGTCGGCGGTGGCGGGGTGGACGCCGGGTTCGCCGTTGACCACGCGGGACACGGTCTTGAGGGCCACGCCGGCCGCCGAGGCGACGTCCTTCATCGTCGGTCTCACGACTGGATACTGCCGCACCGATCCGGCGCAGACAACGTTGTCAACGGATATGGGAAGGTAGATCCGCTATGAGAGCTGCTCTCCTCGTGGCCGGGCTCGTGCTGGCCGCGTTGAACCTGCGCCCGGCCATCGCCGGCATCTCCCCCCTCCTCGACGAGATCATGACCGACACCGGCCTGACGCCCGCGGGCGGCGGGGGCATCACGACGGTCATGGTGGTGTGCCTGGGCGTGTTCGGGCCGGTGGCGCCGATGCTGGCCGGGCGGATCGGGCTGGACCGCACGCTGCTGGCGGGCCTGCTGGTGCTGGCGGGCGGCGTGGCGGTGCGCGGCCTCGACGGCCCGCTCGTGCTGTACGCGGGCGCCGCCGTCGCGGCCACGGCCATCGCGGTGATGAACGTCGCCATGCCGGGCCTCGTCAAGCAGCACTTCCCGGGCCGGGTCAACCTGCTGACGGGCGTCTACAGCGCCGGCATCGTGGGCGGGGCCGCAGCGTCGTCGGCGCTGGTGGTGCCGCTGGAGCAGGTCACCGGCTACGGCTGGCGCGGCGTGTCGGCGCTGGTGGCGGTGCCCGCGCTGGTGGCGGCGCTGCTGTGGCTGCCGCAGGCGTTCGGCGGGCGGGCGGCGCCGAGGCAGGGCCCGCGCCCGTTCCGCGCCGTGGTGCGCAGCCGGGTGACCTGGTACGTGACCGCCTGGATGGGCCTGCAGTCGCTCACCTTCTACGTGATGCTGGCCTGGCTGCCGAAGATCTTCCTGGACGCCGGGCTGCCCGCGGACCAGGCGGGCTATCTGCTCAGCCTGACGACGCTGGTGCAGGTGGGCGCGACGCTGGCGGTGCCGGTGCTGGCGGGGCGGCGGCCGTCGCAGGTGCCGTACGTGATGGCGGCGACGCTGCTGACGGCGGCGGGTTACGTGGCGGTGCTGGTGGCGCCGGCGACGTTGCCGTGGCTGTCGATGATCGTGCTGGGGGTGGGGCAGGGCGCGTCGTTCGCGCTGGCGCTGCTGATCATCGCGATGCGGCCGGCCGATCCGGCCGAGGTGACGGCGCTGTCGGCCGTGGCCCAGTCGGCGGGCTACCTGCTGGCGGCGGTGGGGCCGCTGGTGTTCGGGCTGCTGCGGCAGGAATCGGGCGGGTGGACGGCGCCGCTGGTGTTCGGGCTGGCGATGGTGGGGCTGCAACTGGTCGCTGGCTGGTTCGCCGGACGCCCTGCTACCTTAGGCAAGGCTTACCTATAGGCGAAGGGATCGAACGTGCTGACCGAGGTGCTCACCCGGATGGCCGACGCGCGCGGCGGCGTGATCGGTGTCGAGCCGGGCCTGGTCATCGATCCCGACGAGAGCTGGACCCCCGCCGCCGAGCTGGCCCGCGAGCCCCACACGCTGCTGGGTGAGCTGGTCGACCAGACGGCGGCCCGCTGGAACGCGCCACGGCACGTCGGCGCGGCGCTGTTCTGGAAGACCTACGGCTACTGGCACACGCTGCCTATGGCGCTCGGCTGGGCGCTGGACGGGCGGGTGCCGATCATGCGCCTGGCCGACACGTACTTCAAGGTGTCCGACGCCGGGGTGACGATCGCCGCCACCGGCGTGACCTGGGCCTCGGGCGACTCCGCGCCCGCCGCGATCGGCGGCGCGCTCGCCGAGTCGCAGCGCCCGCTCGTCCGGGCGCTCAGCGCGATGGCCAAGGTGGGCGAGCGGACGCTGTGGGGCTCGACCGCCGAGGCGATCGCGCACCCGCTGACGCAGATCGAGCGGGCCGACTACATGGGGCTGCTCAAGGAGATCGGCAAGCCGGTCGACGGGCTCGTCGAGCCCGCCGGTGACGGCTACTTCCGCCGGACGTGCTGCCTGTGGATCACGCTGCCGGACGTGGAGGCCTGCGGAAGCTGCTGCGTGCTCAGGCCACAGCGCTGACGCCGTCGAGGGGCCGCAGCTCGTCGGCGTAGCTGACCGAGACGCGCCGCATGACGCCGCTGTCGTCGATCGAGTACTGGCCCAGCCGCCACAGCGGCGGCGAGTAGGCGTGGATCGAGACGCTGCGCTCGGTCGCGCCGGTGAGCCGGTGGATGTGGTCGGGGCCGAAGGAGAACGAGCGCCCCTCGGGCACCACGGTCTCCAGGTGCTCGCCGCCGATGCGCGGGTTGCACTCCAGCAGCGCGCCCTCCACCACGTGCACCGCGCCGGAGGACACGTCGTGGTCGTGCCAGCCCGTGTCGTCCTCCGGCCGCCAGCACAGCAGCCACACGTCCACGTACGCGTCCCGGTAGAGCGAGGCGTAGTGCCTGCGGCCGTCGGCCGGGAAGTCGACCTGGTCCTGCCAGCCGGCGGGGTCGGCGGCCAGCCGGTCGACCAGGTCGCGCAGCTCCCGCCGGTCCAGGGTGCGTTCGGGGATCGGGGTGCCGAGGTGCTCGCTCACGTTGATGACTCCTTTCCGCCGAGCAGGCGGCGCGGGTTGGTGACATGGACGGCATGTGCGGCCGCCGCGCCCAGCCCGAGGTCGGGCGCGGTGCCGTAGGGGGCGTCTGAGCCGTTGACGACGACGTCGACGCCGAGTTCGCGGACCACGGCGTCGATGGCGCGCGGCCCGTAGGAGGAGGTCTCCACGTAGCTGTCGGGGTCGACCACGCCCCGGCCGCCGCCGCCCCGGGCGATGAGCCGTTCGGTGTGCAGCGGGGCGAGTCCGGCGAGCAGCGCGAAGCACACCCGCAGGCGCGGGTGCCGGGGCCGTACCTCGGCGTGGAAGCGGTGCCAGGCGGCGTGCATCTGCTGCACGTACGGGACGACCGCGGGCCACCAGCCGGGCCCGTCCGCCGGGCCGCGGGCGGGGCCCGGGTGCACGAACAGCGGCAGGTCGCGGTCGGTGAGGACTTCCAGCAGGGCGTCGTCGAACCCGGCGGTGGCCGGGATCTGCAGGCCGGCGAAGCCGCGGTCGAGGTCGGCGGCCAGCCGGTCGGGGTCGGGGGCGCTGTGGCAGGTGGCGGCCCAGGCGCCGAACGGCGGCGGCAGCGCCAGCGCGCCCGCGTGGTAGGCGTCGAGCAGCGGCCACGCCTCGCCGGGCGGCAGCGACTCGATGCCGAGCGGGCTCGACAGCGAGACCAGCGCCAGCTCCAGGCCGGTGGTGTCGCGGTGCTCGTGGGCCGCCGGGTCCACCTCGTAGGGCGGCTCGCCGTCCAGGAGCAGCGTCCAGCCGTCGAGGCGCGGCGGGGTCGCGCGGGCGCGCAGCGCGCGGACGAACGCGGGCGTCCAGACATGCTGGTGCACGTCGATGCTCACCGGAACGGCTCCTTCCTGTATTTCCGACTGACAATACATGAAACTAGGGAGCTTCTGTCACCGGCACCGTTTAGGGTGTCAGGATGCCCCGCAAGCGAGCGACGCTCCGGGAAGTGGCCCAGGCGACCGGTCTGTCGCCCGCCGCGGTCTCCTACGCACTGCGCGGCCTCCAGGTCTCCGAGGAGACCATGCAGCGCGTGCGCGCCGCCGCCGACCGGCTCGGCTACGAGGCCGACCCCATCGCCAGGGCCCTGGCCAGCGGCCGCACCGGCATGATCGGGCTGCTCTGCGCCTCGCTGGAGGACCTGTGGCAGCAGTCGCTGGCCGTCGGCATCAGCCGCGGCCTGCGCGAGAAGGACCGCTACGCGCTCATCCTCGACGCCGTCGGCGACCCGGGCCGCGAGCGCGCCCTCGCCCAGCAGCTCCGCGACCAGCGCGTCGACGGCATGATCGTGCAGCCGCTCGACCCGGCGGCGGAGTTCTGGCCCGAGCTGTGCGAGTCGCTGCCCGTCGTGGCGATCGGCGACTCGCTGGCGGGCACGGCCGGCGAGGTCGTCTTCGACAACCGGCGCGGCGTCACGCTCGCCCTGGAGCACCTGCGCGCCCTCGGCCACCGCCGCGTCGGCGTGCTCACCCCGACCCGGCCCAGCACCCCCGACCGCCCCGCCGACGTGCACGTCACCGCCGAGGGCGACCGGCTGGGCCTCGACATCGAGGTCGCCACCGCCCCGCACGACCTGGCCGCCGCCACCGCCGCCGCCCGCGCCCTGCTCTCCGGCGCCCGCCCGAGCGCCGTCTTCTGCTTCGCCGACTCGATCGCGTACGGGGTCTACGCGGCGGCGGCGGAGCTGGGCCTGTCCATCCCCGGCGACGTGTCGGTCCTGGGTTACGACGACCATCCGATGTCCGGGCTGCTCACGCCGGGGCTGACGACCGTCGACTGGAACATCGACGGGATCGTCTCGGCCGCGGTCCGCCTGATGGCGGAGGCGGCCGACGGCGGGGCCCGGCGCCGCCGCGTCGTCCAGCAGCCCACCCTCCGCGAGCGCGGCTCCGTCGCCGCCCGCTGAATCCTTTGACCGCCTCCCTGCCTCTTATGACCGAGAAGCCATCGACCAGGGAGGTCGTCATGATCGTCGCCGCCGCCGTCATCGCCGGGGCCGTGCTCGTCTGCACGTGCGTGCTCGTCCTGCGCCGCAGGAGCAGGTCGCGTGGCTGAGCAGTCCTGGCCCGGCGCCAGGCTGATCGCGGGCGCGCAGGAGGGCGACGCCGAGTCGATCGCGGCGCTGGTGTCGGGCTCGCACCCGCACGTGCGGCGCTTCGCCCGCTCGCTGTGCGCGACCCCGGAGGACGCCGAGGACGCCGCGCAGGAAGCGCTCATCATCCTCTACCGGAAGATCGGGACGTTGCGGGCGTCCGGGGCGCTGGCGTCGTGGATGTTCCGCATCGTCCGCAACGAGTGCCTGCGCCGTGCCCGCATGCTGGGGCGGCCGCCCGCGCCGCCCCCGGAGACCGCCGCGAGGTCGGCGGAGGAGGAGGTGCTGGACCGCCTGGAGGCCGGGCGGGTGGCGGCGGCGATCGCCGCGCTGCCCGCCGACCAGCGGCGCGTGCTGATCATGCGGGACGTGCAGGGGATCAGCGGCCGGATGGTCGCCGACGCGCTCGGCCTCAGCGTCCCGGCGATGAAGTCACGGCTGCACCGGGCACGGGCGGCCGTCCACCACACACTGGAGAGGGGAACCGGAGATGTCTGACGGCAGGAGTTTCGCGAGCGCGTCGCTGCCCCGCCACCTGTTGCGCGGGGCGGCCGGGTTCGGGGCGCTGGCCGGGGCGGTGGCGCTGCTGCCGCTGCTCGGGCCGGTCAGCCTGCTGCTGGCCCCCGTCGGGCTGCTGGCGCTGCGCGGCTGCCCGGCGTGCTGGGCGATCGGGCTGGCCCAGACGGTCTCGATGGGCCGGCTGCGGCGCTCGTGCGCCGACGGGAAGTGCGAGCTGACCTACGCCGGCCCACGCGGCCCGGTCAGCTCTCCGCGTGGACCCGCGACAGGCTAGTCGTCGCCGGGGATGATCAGGCCGAGGATCCAGCTCACGACGCTGATGATGAGCGCGCCCACGATCGCCGACGGCCAGAAGTCGTCCACGTGGAAGGGGATGTCGAGCTGGCCGGAGATCCAGCTCGTCAGCATCAGCATGGCGCCGTTGATGACCAGCAGGAACAGGCCCAGCGTGAGCACGATGAGCGCGCACCCCAAGGCCTTGACGATGGGCTTGACGATGGCGTTGATCAGGCCGAAGATCAGCGCCACGATCAGCAGCGTGCCCCAGTAGGAGAGCGAGTTCTCAGGGGCGGTGATCCGGATGCCGTCGAGGAGCTGGAGGGCCACCCAGAGGGCGGCCGCTGCCGCCAGGGTTCGGATGATGAATCTCACGCTGATTGATCCTCCCACGTTATCGGCCCCCGGACGAGGGAAAGGTGCGTCCCATGGGGGAGGGAGTGAGATGGAAGCCACTGATCTGGAATCGCTGCCGGCCGCCGAGCTGCACGACCGCGCGGTGCGCTACGCCGTGCGCCACGGGGATCTGGGATTCCTGTGGAACCTGCTGAAGGTGATCCCCGCCGCCGAGGCGGCGTCCGGCCACGAGAAGGAGACCACGGCCGACCTGAGCCGCGTTTCGGCGCTGCTCAGCGACGCCCTCGCGGCGGGTGAGGGCGAGCTGGGCGAGGCGCTGCGTCCTGTCTACCTGGCCTACCTGCGCGAGCACCCCGACGCCTAGCCGGCCAGGCGGGTCTCCGTCCCGCCGTAGCCGGCCAGGCCGGGCGTGCCGAACTCCTGTCCGTCCCGGCTGACGATCAATGTCTCGTACGGTCCCTCCGCCGCCTGTTCCAGCGCGAAGCGCCGGGCCAGGACGGGTCCCATCGCGTACATGGCGGTGGCGTAGCCGTCGGCGACGCCCAAGTCGGGGCCGAGCACGGTGACCGAGCCGAGCGTGGTCTCCGGCTCCCCGGTGCGCGGGTTGACGATCCCGGAGCCGCCCGAGGTGGCGATGCCGAGGTCGTTGGCGAACAGCACCCGGCGCACCAGCCCCGTGTGCGGGTCGCGGACGCCGACCCGCCAGCGCTTGCCCGGCGCGGCCGAGCCGCGCACCCGGATGTCGCCGCCGGCGTTGATGCGGTGGTCGACGGCGCCGGCGTTGGCCAGCGCGCGGGAGAGGCGTTCCAGTGCCCACCCCTTGATGTAGCCGGACGGGTCGACGACGCCGTCCCTGCGGGCCTCGAACCAGCCGCCGGTCGCCTCGCTCAGCTCGTCGCAGCGGTGCAGCACCTCGATGAGCTCGGGGATCTGCCTGATGGTCTGGCCGCGGTTCAGCCGGGTGATCTGGCTGTCCGGGCTGGTGGCGCCGAACGTCTCCTGCACCCAGCGCAGCCAGGCGAAGGCATCGTCCAGCAGAGGGGTGAGCTCGCGTTGCGGCAGGGCGGTGCGGATGTCGACGCTGACCTGCGTGCCCATGACCGTCTCGACCCGAGCGCTTCCGGGGAAAGTCGTCACCTTTGCCTCCTTGTCCCCAGCTACAGTCCCATATGGCGCGTAATGTCGTGTTAAGCCTATTGCCGGGACTTGACGGTCGTGCTTCTGACCTGGGTCTCCGGCACGGCCAGCCGCGCCAGGGCGCCGCGCACGTACCGCTGGAAGTGGCGCGGCCCGGCCAGCACCACCTCGCGCTCGGCGATGTCGGGCACCTGCCGGCTCAGGCCGGAGGCGCTGACCCGTTCCTTGGCCCGGGGGTCGTGTTCCTGGCCGACGACCAGCACCAGGCCGTACCTGTCCTGGAGGTCGCGCAGCTCTTCGGTCACCCGGTCGGTGCGGTAGACGGCCACGGTGGCGTCGTCCCGGCTCGCCAGCAGGGAGCGCAGCGCGCCGGGCTCCAGGCCGGTGGCGATGAGCACGGTGCCCCGGGTGCGGGCGGGCCCCCGGTGCCCGCGCAGGGTCATCAGCGCCGCGACGCCGTACACGAGCAGGGCCAGGGGCCGCGACGTGCCGAGCAGGACGGCCGCGACGCCGGAGCAGAGCAGCAGAGGAGCCATGTCCACGACTGTGGGTGCCGAACATGAGAACCATCTGAGTAAGGTCTAAAACATGGCTAACGTGCGTGTTGAGCGGACTGATGATGGTGGGTTCAGGGCGACGAACGCCCGCGGCGCCGAGGTGCGCATGGGCGGCGGCACCGACGAGGGCGTGTTCACCCCGGTCGAGCTGCTGCTCGCGGCCGTCGGCGGGTGCAACATCGTGACCGTCGAGCCGCTCACCGCCAAGCGCGGGCACCGGCTGGTGCGGCTGGCGATGACCGTCGCCGCGGACAAGGTCGAGCCCAACCGCCTGGGCCCGGTCACCATCACCTACGACGTCGAACTGCCCTCGGAGGAGGCCGACGAGGTCTTCAGGGCGGTCGCGGCGCGGGTGCACGAGAAGTACTGCACGGTCGGCACCTCGCTCTCGGAGGGTACCGAGGTCCGTTTGGACATCCCGTAGCCCTGATTAGGCGGATATTAAACTGCGTTATGACGCGTCCGTTGCATAGGGCTCGGTAGTGTCGAAGCAGGTCGGAAGCAGTGCGACCGGCCTGAGAGGACCTACACCGGAGCGGACGCGGAGGGGGACCGCGGTCTGCCAGTGCGGGACCGCCGGCGCCTTTGGGGGAAGGCGCCGGCCTGGACCGCCTTCGGATCGGGGCCGGGCAGTCTTTGGGGGAAGCTGCCCGGCCCCGATTCTTGCGTATCGTACGGTTTCGTGACCAAAGTCCTCATTGACTGTGATCCCGGCATCGACGACGCCATGGCGCTCGCCCTCGCCGCCGGCGCCCCCGGCCTGGAGATCGTCGCCATCACCACCGTCGGCGGCAACGTCGACCTCTCCCTCACCACCGCCAACGCCCTCGCACTGCGCGAGTTCCTCGGCCTCGGCGACGTGCCCGTCACCGCCGGCAGCTCCGGCGCGCTGCTGCGCCGCACCGTACGGGCCGCCGCCGTGCACGGCGAGAGCGGCCTCGGCGGCGTCGTCCTGCCCGCCCCCAGCCTCACCGTCGCCGACGGGCACGCGGCCGACCGCATCATCGACACCCTGCGCGCCGCCCCCGGCGAGATCACCCTGGTCGCCATCGGCCCGCTCACCAACATCGCGCTCGCCGTGCTGCGCGAGCCCCGGGTGGTCGAATGGGCGCGTGACCTGGTCATCATGGGCGGCTCGTTCACCCGCGGCAACCACAACCCGGCGGCCGAGTTCAACATCCTCGCCGACCCCGAGGCCGCCCAGATCGTGTTCGGGGCCGGCTGGACGGTCAAGATGCTCGGCCTGGACGTGACGCTCACCGCCACCGTCACCTCCGACGTGCTGGAACGCATGCGGCCGCTGGGCAGGCTCGCCGAACTCCTGGTCCCCGCCGCCCAGTTCTACGGTGAGGTGACCGCCGACGGCGGCCCGGCCATCCACGACGCCTGCGCGGTCGCGTACGTGATGGACCCGTCCCTGGTCACGCAGACCCCGGCAATGGTGAACGTGGAGACCATCGGCGAGTTCACCCGGGGGATGACGGTCGTCGACTTCCGCCTGCGCGACCGGCAGCCGAACGCGCTGGTGGCGACCGGGCTGGACGTGACGCGGTTCTGGGAGCTGGTGCTGGGGACCTACCGGGAGCTGGCTGACCGGCTCGGATGATCTGATGTGCGGGCAGCCTGCGGCGGCTGGTACAGTTACACCTGTCGCAAGCGCCGCTAGCTCAGTTGGTCAGAGCAGCTGACTCTTAATCAGCGGGTCCGGGGTTCGAGTCCCTGGCGGCGCACCCCGACAGAGCCCCAGTTCAGTTCGCTGAGCTGGGGCTTCTTGCTGTCCGAAGCCCGCCCTGTCACACCGGTACATTGCCGGACATTCACTCTCATGTGACATTCCTGAACCAGAAGGAAGCCGTGGCGCCCCGGCAGCGCTTCGAAGAGCTCTACACGGAGCACTACGCGGCCGTCTCCGGTTACGTCCGCCGTCGCACCGACCATCCGGACGACTGCGCCGACGTGATCGCCGAGACGTTCACCACGGCCTGGCGACGGCTGGCGGACGTGCCGGCCGGTGACGAGGCCAGGCTGTGGCTGTACGGCACCGCGCGGCGCGTCCTGGCCAACCATCGGCGCGGCGCCCTGCGCCACACGGCCCTGACAGTGCGCCTTCGCGAAGAGCTCGCCGCCGGCGCCGCCGCGGCCGACCGGATCCCGGCAGGAGCCGGGGCGGCGTTCGCCCGCCTGTCGGAGGACGACAGGGAGCTGCTGTCGCTGGTGGGCTGGGAAGGGCTGGACACCGGCGAGATCGCCAAGGTGCTGAGCTGCTCGCGCGTGGCCGTCCGCCAGCGCCTGCACCGCGCGCGCAAGCGCCTGGCCGCCGAGCTGGCCGCCCACGACATCGACCTGAGCGCGTACGGCACGCGCGCCGTACGCCTTGCCAAGGAGAGCGCATGACCCCCGACGAGGTCGTCAAAAGCCTGGCCCCCGACCCCGGTCCCGGGCTCACCCCGGCGGCCGTGGAGATGCTGACCCGGATCATGGACACCGCCGAACCCGCACCGCGCACCCGGCGCCCGCTGTGGCGGCGGCCGATCCTGGCGCTGCCGCTCGCGGCGGCGGTCGCCGCGGGCTGGTCGCTCACGGCCGTGCTGGGCGCCGCCCCCGCCTCCGCGCTGAACATCAAGGACGCCGGCGACCACTACCTGATCGAGGTCAAGGACCTGTACGCCCGGCCCGAGGTCTACACCGCCCAGCTCAAGGAGGCGGGCCTGAACGTCTCGCTCAAGGTCGTGCCCGTCCCCCCTTCCTACGTGGGCGAGATCCACCTCGACACCCCGGGGTGGAGCAAGGGCCCGTTCCCGCACGCGGACAAGATCAGGACGATCGACCGCCCGGAGGGATGCGCCCCCACGCTGAGCTGCCCGATCGGGCTCACCATCGCCAAGGACTTCACCGGCGCCGCCGAGCTCAAGCTGGGCCGCGAAGGCCGTCCCGGGGAGGAGTACCAGGTCGTCACCTCGCTGGGCAGCCGGGGCGAGCTCCTGCACTGCAAGCCGTTCGTCAACCTCCGCGTGGGCGAGGTGCGCAGGACCCTGGCCTCGCTCGGCGTGACGATCACCGAGTTCGCGATCACGAAGCCCGGCTCGGACGGCGAGGACGCGGAGGTCACGACGACGGCGCCCGACTCCCTGTACGTGACCGGCGGCGGGCTGTCCGAGTACGGCAAGGCGTTCCTCGTCGTCGGCGAGGAGCCGATGGACGAGGAGCTCAAGCGGACGATCGACCGCAAGCACGGCTGCTCCGACGGCGACGGAAGCGGCTCGTGAAGGCGCCGGCGGTTACGCTGCTGCTGCTGCTGCTGCTGGTGGCGGCCACGGTCGTGACGCCGTCGCCGCCCGCGCGGGCGAGCGCCGAGCCCCCGGCTCCCGCCGCGGACGAGGTCACGCTCATCACCGGCGACCGCGTCACGGTGACAGGCCGGGGATACCGGGTGACGCCCGCGGACGACCGCGAGGTCAGCTTCTCCGGGCAGGTGCGTGGGGGCCACCTGCACGTGATCCCGTCCGACGCCCGCCCGCTGATCGCCAAGGGCGTGCTCGACCGGCGGCTGTTCGACGTCACCCAGTTACTCCAGTGGGGCTACGGCGACGCCACCAGGAAGGACATCCCGCTCATCGTCCAGTCGGCGAGCGAGGCGGCAGGCCGGCTGCGGGACGCCGGGCCGGCCCGGCGCCTCGCGGCCGCC
>NZ_JAHKRO010000249.1 GCF_019396325.1 Nonomuraea ceibae | reverse complement strand
AAACCCTCGCCGAGGTTCGTTCCCACAGCGCCTGCTGGGCCACGGTCAATCCGCCCCGCCCCGCCGGCGTCCACGAACGGACTACCCGCGAGCGCTGGGAGCAGATCCACGACTTGCTGGGCAAGGGTGTCGGTCTGCTGGAATGCGCCCGCCGCCTGAACTTGTCGCTCAACACCGTCAAGCGCTACGCCCGCACCCACAAGCCCGAGGCTTTACGCCGCGCACCGCGCTACCGGCCCACGCTCGTCGATCCCTACCGCGATCACCTGCGCGACCGACGCGCCACCGACCCAGCCGTGTCCGTTCAACAGCTGTTCCGTGAGATCAAGGACCTCGGTTACACCGGCAGCCTCAACCTGCTCTACCGCTATATCAGCCAAGGCCGAGCCGAAGGAGAACGGCCCGTCACCACCCCGCGCCGCCTGGCACGTCTGCTGCTCACTCACCCCGACCGAATCCGTGATAGCGACACCCGGCTGGTGCAAGAGCTCACCGCCGCCTGTCCCGAGCTGACCGAACTCGCTCACCATGTCCGCGACTTCGCCGCGCTCCTGTCCCCGGCTGAAGGCAACGACGACAAGCTCACCACCTGGATCACCACCATCCGTGTCCCGATCTGCCTCACCTGCACGGCTTCGCCAACGGGATCGAGCTTGACCGCGCCGCCGTGAACGCCGCTCTCACCCTTCCTCACCACAATGGCCGCACCGAGGGCGTCAACACTCGCACGAAGAGGATCATGCGCCAGATGCACGGCCGGGCCGGATTCGACCTTCTGCGCCACCGCATCCTGCTTCAGTGATGATCACTTAATGCCACCACCGATTACGGGCCAGAGCC
>NZ_JAHKRO010000248.1 GCF_019396325.1 Nonomuraea ceibae | reverse complement strand
GGTGAAGTCAAGGGGTCATCGCAACACGGATTGATCAACTGGCTAGCGCCAGAAGCTTGGTGAGACGCTCGGCTGGGGTTTCCCAGCCGAGCGTTTTGCGTGGCCGGCCGTTCAACCGGGCAGCGACGGCGGCGAGATGGTCGCTGGTGTGGGCGGACAGGTCTGTTCCCTTGGGGAAGTATTGGCGGAGCAGGCCGTTGGTGTTCTCGTTGCTGCCGCGCTGCCAGGGCGAGTGCGGGTCGCAGAAGTAGACCGGCAGGTCGGCGGCGATGGAGAATTGGTGGTGCAGGCTCATCTCGCTGCCTTGGTCCCAGGTCAGCGACCGCTTCAGTTCGGCTGGCAGGGTGGCCATCGTGGCGGCCAGGGCGTCTCGGACGGTCTCGGCGGTGCGGTCGTGCGGCAGGTGGACAAGCAGCACGTAGCGGGTACTGCGCTCGACCAGCGTCCCAATCTGGGACTTCTGGTCCTTACCGATGATCAGGTCGCCTTCCCAATGGCCGGGTACGGCTCGATCCTCGGCCTCGGCGGGACGGTCGCTGATCATCACCATCGGCGCGACGAACCGAGGCTGGCGCTGGTCGGGATGGCGATGCGGTTTGCGGACGGTGCGGCCGGTGCGCAGCGCCCGGGTGAGTTCGCGGCGCAGTTCCCCGCGCCCTTGAACGTAGAGCGCCTGATAGATCGTCTCGTGCGACACCCGCATCTCCGGCCGGTCGGGAAACCGGAGGCGCAGGGTGTGCGCGATCTGCTCGGGGCTCCATTCCAGCTCCAGCCAGGATTGGACGGCCTGGCGCAGCTCCGGGTTGGCTCCTATCTTCCCCATTTTCGGTCGTGGGCGCCGGGCGTCGGCGCGTGCCTGGG
>NZ_JAHKRO010000025.1 GCF_019396325.1 Nonomuraea ceibae | reverse complement strand
ATGAGGTCTCCCACCCCGTTTGGGGGTAAGGCTCCCGGTAGACGACCGGGTTGATAGGCCGGAGGTGGAAGCGCGGTAACGTGTGGAGCTGACCGGTACTAATAGGCCGAGGACTTGACCACAAAGCATACTTGCTCGCGTCCACTATGCGATTCTGAAACAGCAAACGGGTTTCTGTTTGATTGTTTCATAGGGTTACGGCGGTTATGGCGGGAAGGAAACACCCGGTTACATTCCGAACCCGGAAGTTAAGCTTCCCTGCGCCGATGGTACTGCACTCGGGAGGGTGTGGGAGAGTAGGTCACCGCCGGACAATCTTTCAGGAGAAGGCCCCGACATTCAGTGTCGGGGCCTTTTCTGCGTTGTATGACGAAATTGGGCCCTCGGGTATCCCCGGGGGCTTTTTGCGTTATGTCGCGCGGGCCGAGGAGCAGCGGTCGCTGATGGCGGCGAGCTGGTCGAGGAGGTCCGCCGGCCCGTCCACGGTGAAGTCCAGGCCCAGGGCCGCCAGGTAGACCGCCAGGGCCAACGGGGTCGCCGCGCCGATGTGCAGACGGCATCGGCCGGCGTCGACGTGCTCGACCCTGGCCACCGGGGGGATGCGCTCGGCGACGACCTCGGCCGGCGCGTACACGGTGGCGATCGTGCGGCAGGGGCCGAGGACGGAGGCGACGCCCTTGGTCACGTACGCGATGACGTCGCCGTCCGGCAGCGGGCGGGCCGGGAAGGCGGGGCCGGGCGGGGTGCGCGGGGTGAGGCGGTCGACGCGGAAGGTGCGCCAGGCGTCGCGGCCGACGTCCCAGGCGACCAGGTACCAGCGGCGGCCTGTGGCGACGAGGCGGTGCGGCTCGGTGTCGCGCACGGTGGCGTTGCCGTCGTGGTCGCGGTAGTCGAAGCGCAGCCGCCGCCGGTCGCGGCAGGCGGCGGCGAGCGTCGCCAGCAGCCCTGAATCGACCGCTGGGCCGCTGCCGGGCACCGGGACCGTGTACGCGGCCACGGCGCCCAGGCGGGGGCGTAGGCGGGCGGGCAGGACCTGTTCCAGCTTGGCCAGGGCGCGCAGCGACGTCTCCTCGATGCCGCCCACGGTGCCGGAGGCGGCCGTGCGCAGGCCGACGGCGACGGCGATGGCCTCCTCGTCGTCGAGCAGCAGCGGCGGCAGCCGGGCTCCGGGGCCGAGGCGGTAGCCGCCGGCGGTGCCGGAGGTGGCCGACACCGGGTAGCCGAGGCCGCGCAGGCGTTCGACGTCGGAGCGGATGGTCCTGGTGCTGACGCCCAGCCGCGCCGCCAGCTCCGGTCCCGGCCAGTCGGCGCGTGACTGCAGCAGTGACAGCAGGCGCAGCAGCCGTCCAGCGGTGTCCCGTTTCGCGCTCACCCGAACGATTGTCGCGCGCGTCGCGGAAGTCTTCCTTCCGCGAGCACCGGCAGGGTGAAGCGCGAAAGGGATGGACGACTGAAGGAGCAGGCAATGAACGCAGCCGCAGTGGTGACGGGCGGGTCGCGCGGGATCGGCCGGGCGGTGGTCGAGCGGCTCGTCGCCGACGGCGCCACGGTGGTCTTCAGCTACGTCGCCGACGAGCGGGCGGCGCGGGAGGTCGCGGACGGGCTCGGCGGGCGGGCGACGCCGGTGCGGGCGGACGCCGCCGACGTGGCCCAGATCGAGGGGCTGTTCGAGCGGGCGGACGAGGTGTTCGCGGCGGCCGGCGCCGGGCCGCTGACGGCGCTGGTGAACAACGCGGGCGTCCTGCGGCACGCGCCCATAGCCGAGGTGACGCCGCAGGCGTACGACGAGGTGATGGCGGTGAACGCGCGCGGCGCGTACTTCACGCTGCGCGAGGCCGCGCGGCGGATGGCGGACGGCGGGCGGATCGTGAACGTCTCCACCACCGGGACGGCCTGGCCGAGCCCCGGCGAGTCCGTCTACGTCGCCGGCAAGGCGGCGATCGAGCAGCTCACGCGGGTCGCGTCACGGGAGCTCGGGCCGCGGGGGATCACGGTCAACTGCGTGTCGCCCGGCGCGACGGACACCGACCTGCTGCGGGAGGGCGTGCCGCGGGAGGCGTACCAGGCGGTCGCGCACATGACCGCGCTCGGCCGGGTGGGCACGCCCGCCGACATCGCCGCCGTCGTCGCGCTGCTGCTCAGCCCCGACGCGGGCTGGCTCACCGGCCAGAACCTGCGCGCCGACGGCGGACTGGTTTAGAGGTGACGCAAGGAGGGCCACCCCCAGCAGCCGGGGTGGCCCTTTCTTGCGTTCGGATGCCCGATCAGACGCGCTGCCACAAAGCGGGCACGTTGGGAGGTTCCCAGCCGGGAGCGGCTGTGTGCCCCTGAAGGCAGCGATACGTCGCGCCACCATAGGTGACCTGGGCACCCGCCTGGTAGGTCACCCCTGCCTGCCAGGTACCCCCGCCCGGAGGCGGAGTCGTGGGGGAACCGGTCGGCTGCGGGCCGCCGGGGACGTTCAGCACGAAGTCGAACGTCGCCTCCCTGCCCGAGCCGACCGTGCGGACGTTCATCAGCAGTCTCGGGTCGAAAATCGAGTCGGTGTTGTTGCGCGGTTCGCCCGGGAAGTACGTCTGCGTGGTGAGGACCGGCCGGTTGGGCGCCTGGACCTTCATGTGGATGTGCCGCGTGCGGCCCGGGTACAGGCCCGGCACGATCGTGGTGAGCTTGTAGGCGCCGTTGGCGTCGGTGAACTGGTGGCCGCGGAAGTTGAAGCCCACGTTGTCGTAGGCGCCGTTCCGGTCGGCCTGCCAGAAGTCCAGCAGCACGTTGGCCAGCGGCTGGCACGCCAGCCCGAAGACGTACCCGCTGACGGTGAGCAGGGTGCCGCTGCCCGGCAGGGTCGAGCGGCGGGGTGAGTTGGGCTTGAAGTACGGGCCCTCGGTCTGGGGCGGCGTGGGGTCGTCGCCGTCGTCACAGAACGGGGTGGGCTCCAGCGGCCCGCTCATGTCGCGTGCGAGAGCCGGCACCTGACCGATGAGCAGGGGGGCCGGCGCAGCTATGAATGCCGCTCTCAGTAGCGTCTTCCGGGTGATGCCCTTGTCCGGGTCGCGAGTGTTCTCGCCTTCCACGATGGCCTCCTCGTAGGAGCCTGCCGGGGGGTGAGGCAGGCTGTTTCCCAAGGTGACACCTGGTGGACGGGGTGAGTACCCTCCAACGTTCTATACAGTCCACGATATGATTCCCCGCGTGGTGACCCGCTTCCCGAGGTCAGTAGGCTGAGGGGGTGGATTTTCGTGGGGTTGAACGCGCCATCATGGAGCGGGGCGTCGAATGGGACTTCGAGCCGACGCTCGACCGGATCGCGGCTCTTCTTGACCTGCTCGGCTCGCCTCAGCGGGCCTATCCCGTCGTGCACATCGCCGGCACCAACGGCAAGACGAGCACGGCGCGGCTGACCGAGGTCCTGCTCAGGGAGCGCAACCTGCGGGTGGGCCGGTTCACCAGCCCTCATCTGGTCACGATGCGCGAGCGGATCACCGTCGACGGCGAGCCGCTGAGCGAGGAGCGGTTCACCGAGGTCTACGAGGAGATCGCGCCCTACGTCGAGCTGGCCGACACGCAGGGGCGGCGGATCCAGTTCTTCGAGATGCTGACCGCGATGGCCTACGCCGCGTTCGCCGACACGCCGGTCGACGTGGCCGTGATCGAGACCGGCATGGGCGGCTCCTGGGACGCCACCAACGTCGCCGACGGCACCGTGTCCGTGATCACCCCGATCTCGCTCGACCACACCGACCGGCTTGGCCCCGACGTCGAGAGCATCGCCAAGGAGAAGGCCGGCATCATCAAGCCCGGCGCCACCACCGTGCTCGCCCAGCAGGAGCTGGCCGCCGCCGAGGTGCTGATGCGCCGCGCGGCCGAGGTGGGCGCGGTCGTGGCCCGCGAGGGCCTGGAGTTCGGCGTGCTCAGCCGTGAGGTGGCCGTCGGCGGCCAGCTGCTGACGCTGCGCGGCCTCAAGGGCGTCTACGACGAGGTCTACCTGCCGCTCTACGGCGCCCACCAGGCGAGCAACGCCGCCTGCGCGCTGGCCGCCGTCGAGGCGCTCACCGGCGGCGACGACCCGCTCGACCTCGATCTCGTACGGCACGCGTTCGCGCAGGCGTCGTCGCCGGGCCGCATGGAGATCGTCCGGCGCAACCCCACGGTGGTCGTCGACGCCGCGCACAACCCCGGCGGGATGCAGGCGACGCTCGACGGCATCCACGAGGCGTTCGACTTCGCCAAGGTCGTCGGCGTGGTCGCGGTCATGGCCGACAAGGACGTGACCGGGCTGCTGGAGCTGCTGGAGCCGGTGCTCGACCAGATCGTCGTCACCCGCAACTCCTCGCCCAGGTCGCTGTCGGCGCAGGAGCTGGGCGAGCTGGCCGAGCCGCTGTTCGGCGAGGACCGGGTGCACGTCGTCGAGCGCCTCGACGACGCCATCGACCTCGGCATCGGGATCGCCGACGCCGAGGGCGAGTTCAGCGGCACCGGTGTGCTCATCACCGGGTCCGTGATCACGGCGGGAGACGCCCGCCACCTGCTGAAGGCGGAGGGCGCCTGATGGACTTCCAGGTCACGCCCGGCATGCGCAGGCTGGGCGCGAGCGTGCTCGGCATGGAGGCCGTCGTCGCCGGGCTCACCACGCCGGTGGCCATCAGCGTCGGCGGGGTGGCGCCCGCGCTCGCGGTGACGGTCGGGATCGGGCTGGCGCTGCTCTGCGTGGTCGGCGCGGGCCTGCTCAAGCGCCCGGTCGGCTACGTCGTGGGCAGTGTCGCGCAGGTGCTGGCGATCGCCGCCGGGTTCGTGGTGCCGGCCATGTTCGTCCTTGGGGCGATCTTCGCGGCGCTGTGGATCACCGCGATTCTCGTCGCTCGGCGTGTCGAGGGCGTGACTTCCCGCTAAAGTCGGGCTTCATGGCCGTCCCCCCATTTCAGCGGTCCTCCGGCACCGCGACTCAAGGCGCGAGGTCCGGGTGGCTGTCCGACGCCGTGCTCGGGCTGCTCATCGTGGTCACGCTGCCGCTGGCGATCGTCGCGATCCCCAACACCGTGTCCGTGGTCGCCGACCTGCTGCCCGCCGAGATCGACCGGCTCGGGCTGATGCGCGCCCACGGGCTCGCCCTGCCGGCGATGATGCTGACCGTGCCGCTGGCCGCCGTGGCGCTGCGCCGGGTGAAGGTCGCCCACCTGCTGCTCGGCGGGCTGCTGCTGCTCGCCGTCGCCGACGCCGCCGGCGGTTATGCCGGGTCGGCGTTCCTCGTGGGCGTGCTGCGGGTGGCCCACGGCGTGGGCGCCGGGCTGCTCGTGCCCGCCACGCTCGCCGCCGCCTGGGGCCGGCCGCCCGTGCTGCGCGCGCTGTGGACCGGCATGCTGGCGCTCAGCCTGCTCGGCGCGCAGGCGCTGGCGCTGTGGCCGCTCGACGGCGTGACGCGCTGGCAGGTCACCCTTCAGCCCTATCCGCTGGTGACCGGCGTCGCGCTCGTGCTCGCCGCCGCCTACTTCGTGCTGTGGCTGGTCGGCGGGCGGCCCGCAGCCCCGCGCCTGCGGGTCAAGGAGCGCAGCCGCCTGCTGCTGGCCACCGTGCCCGCCGCCGGCATCGCCGCCGTCGCCATCAGCACCGCGAGCCAGGACTGGCGGGCCGGGCTGGTGGTCCTGCTGGCGCTGCTCGCCATCGCCGGGCTGCTCGCGCTGGCCACGGTCGGCACCCGGGAGAGCCGCACGCTGGCCTACACGATGGTGGCCGTCGGCGTCGTGCTGCTGCCGACCGTCGCGCAGGTGACGTACGTGGAGATGGGCGGGCTCGGCGGGCCGGGGCTGCGCGGGCTGTGGCTGCCGTTCTGCGTGGCGGGGGCGCTGGCCGTGGCGGCGGCGGTCGTGGTGCGGCTGTCGTCGGTGACGAGCGCGTGGGTGACGCCGCTGGGGCTGCTGTCGATGGTCGTCGGGCTCTGCTCGGTGCGGGTCGTGGCGCCGTCGCCCGACGGGCTGGTGCTCGTCGTGCCGTTCACGCTGCTGGCGGTGGGCGCGGCGGTGGCGATCACGGCGGCGCTCGGCCAGGTGGGGGCCGGGGCGGGCATGTTCGGGCTGGCGCTGTGCCTGCCCGGGGTGCTGGCCGGCTACCTGCTGGGCACCGGCGTGCAGATGGTGGCCCTGGAGGGTGACCGGACCAGGCAGGAGCTGGTCGACAGCTTCGTCACCGCGCTGCACCTGTGGGCGCTGGCGGGCGGGTTCTTCGTGGTGGCGGTCATCGTGCTGGCCGCGGTCGTGGCCAGGCGCGCTCCCTCCTCGGAGGACGTACTGGATGTACAGGACGCTCAGGACGTGCAGGAGGAGGCCGGTGACGGCGGGGAGCCGGAGCCCGCGGTGGTGGGCGCGGCGGTTCAGCGGGACGGCGAGGAGGACGACGAGGACCGGCCGACCGGGGTGATCCCACGGATCGGCGTGCAGCCGTTGCCGCAGGCGCGCGACGGCGAGGAGGACACGGCGCCCGTGCCGCCGCCCGCGGCGTCCCCGGAGGACGGCGAGCGGGCGTGACGGGACGGTAAGCTGTGCCGCAGTTTCCGCGACCTGTTCAAAGGAGAACCTCAAGTGTCCGAGCGCACTCTTGTCCTGATCAAGCCCGACGGGGTGAAGCGCGGCCTCATCGGTGACGTGATCGCCCGCGTGGAGCGCAAGGGCCTCAAGGTCGTGGCGATGGACCTGCGCACCCTCGACGCCGACACCGCCAAGGCGCACTACGCAGAGCACTCCGAGCGGCCGTTCTTCGGCGAGCTCGTCGAGTTCATCACCTCGGGGCCGCTGGTCGCGATGGTGCTGGAGGGCCCGCGTGCCGTCGAGGCGTTCCGCGCGCTGGCCGGGCTCACCGACCCGGTGAAGTCGGCTCCCGGCACGATCCGCGGCGACCACGCGCTGGAGATCGGCGAGAACGTCGTCCACGGCTCCGACTCGCCGGAGTCGGCCGCGCGGGAGATCAAGATCTTCTTCCCGGACCGGTTCTGATCATCTGCCCCTGATCACGGGGGCGGCGCTCAGGAGTGCTCGTCAGGCAGGCCGCCTGGCGGGCACTTTCGCGTTTGCGGACAACGTACCCGGCGCGGTCGGGTGGTATCGCGCAATACGGGCAAAATCGGGGTTGGGGGTGGGGCGGGAGAATTTTGTGGGGCGCGTGGGCTCGTTGCGGGGCGTGGTGGGTACGTCACGTTACGATTCGAATTCGATCCGTAGTCATTCGCGAACGACGTTACGGAAGGCTCCGTTCCCCATGGGCAGCAAGCTCGCCTTTCTAGGCCGTGACATGGCGGTCGACCTGGGCACCGCCAACACGTTGGTGTACGTCCGTGGCCGCGGCATCGTCCTCAACGAACCGTCCGTCGTGGCGATCAACACCTCGAGTGGGAAGATCGTCGCGGTCGGCATCGAAGCCAAGCGCATGATCGGGCGCACGCCCGGCAACATCGTGGCGGTCCGGCCGTTGAAGGACGGTGTGATCGCGGACTTCGACGTCACCGAGCGGATGTTGCGCTATTTCATCCAACGGGTGCACAAACGGCGGCACTTCGCCAAGCCGCGCATCATCATCGCCGTGCCGAGCGGGATCACCGGAGTGGAGCAGCGGGCCGTCAAGGAGGCCGGCTACCAGGCGGGGGCGCGCAAGGTCTACATCGTCGAGGAGCCCATGGCGGCGGCGATCGGGGCCGGGCTGCCGGTGCACGAGCCGACCGGCAACATGGTGGTCGACATCGGCGGCGGCACCACCGAGGTGGCGATCATCTCGATGGGCGGCGTGGTGACCAGCCAGTCCATCCGGGTCGGCGGCGACGAGCTGGACCAGGCGGTGATCACCTTCGTGAAGAAGGAGTTCTCGCTGATGCTCGGCGAGCGCACCGCCGAGGAGATCAAGATGGCGATCGGCTCGGCCTGCCCCACCGGGGAGGAGGCGCACGCCGAGATCCGCGGGCGCGACCTGGTCAGCGGCCTGCCGAAGACGATCATCGTGTCGGCCGAGGAGATCCGCAAGGCCACCGAGGAGCCGGTCAACGCGATCGTCGACGCCGTCAAGACGACCCTCGACCGCTGCCCGCCGGAGCTGTCCGGCGACCTGATGGACCGGGGCATCGCGCTCACCGGCGGCGGCGCGCTGCTCAAGGGCCTGGACGAGCGGGTCAAGGCCGAGACGGGCATGCCGGTGCACCTGGTGGAGAACGCGCTCGACTCGGTCGCGCTCGGCTCCGGCAGATGCGTGGAGGACTTCGAGGCGCTGCAGCAGGTGCTGGTGCCGGAGTCGCGACGCTGATGAGAGACTCGCGCCAGGCCAGGCTGATCCTCGGCACGCTGCTCGCGGCGGCGCTGGTCATCCTGACCGTCGACCACCGCGCCGGCGAGAGCTCGCCGCTCACCCCGCTGCGGTCGGCCGGCGCGTGGCTGTTCGGGGCGGCCGAGGAGGCCGGCGGCGCCGTGGCCCGGCCCGTCGGCGGGTTCCTGCACGCGATCGCCGCGGCGCCGAGCGCCCAGGCCGACATCGAGCGGCTCAAGGCGGAGAACGCCCGGCTGCGCTCCAGCCTGTCCGCCGACCGCCTCGACGCGGCCCGCGCCGCCGAGCTCAAGCGGATGCTCGGCCTGGCCGGGCTGGGCGGCTACAAGGTGGTGTCCGCCAACGTGATCGCCCGGCGCGGCCAGCCGGGCTTCGAGGACGCCGTGCAGATCGACGCCGGCACCGACGACGGCGTCCGCACCGACATGACCGTGCTCAACGGCGACGGGCTGGTGGGCCGCGTGGTGCACGCCTCGGCCCGCACCTCCACCGTGGTCCTGCTGAGCGACCTGGCCTCGGCGGCGGGCGCGCGACTGGAGGGCGGCCAGGAGATCGGCGTGGTGCACGGGGTGGCGGAGAACGGGCGGCTCCTGCAGTTCAAGCTGCTCGACTCCACCGCGCCGATCGAGCGGGGGGCGCGGCTGGTCAGCTTCGGCTCCCATCGCGGCGCGCCGTACGTGCCGGGGGTGCCGATCGGGGTGATCGAACAGGTGGAGTCGACTCCCGGGCAGCTCGTCCGGATCGCCTACGCCAGGCCGTACGCGGATCTGACCGCGCTGGACGTGGTGGGGGTGGTGGTGCAGGGGCCCGCCCGTGATCCGAGAGACGCGGTGCTGCCGCGCAGGGAGGGGGCCCGATGACGGCGGTCCTGGTGGTGCCGGTGGCGCTGCTGCTGCAGGTCATGCTGGTGAACCGGCTGCCGCTGCCCGCCGGGGGCGTGCCCGACCTGGTGCTGCTGGCGGTGGTGGCGGTGGCGCTGATACGCGGGCCGGGGGCCGGGGCGGTGATCGGGTTCTTCACCGGGCTGGTGGTGGACGTGGTGCCGCCGACGGCGCACGTCGCGGGGCTGTACGCGTTCGTGTTCGCGCTGGTCGGCTATCTGGCCGGGCGCGGGGCCGGCGGGCGGGTCACCACCGTGGCGCTGTGCGTGGTGCTCGCGCCGCTGATGGCGGCGGCGGTGGGCGGGCTGATGTCCGACCCGAGGGTGACGATCTCCACGCTGACCGAGCAGGTTCCCGTGACCGTCGCCTACACGATGATCGCCGCGCCCGTGGTGATCTGGCTGGCGACCCGCGGCCGACGGCAGAGGTACGAGATATGACCCGGATGCGCACCCGGCTGGTCGTGATCCAGGCGCTCGTGCTGGTGCTGCTGGCGGCGCTGGCCGTCCGCCTGTGGCAGGTCCAGGTCGTACGAGGTCCCGAGCTCGTGCACCGGGCGACCGAGACGCGGACCCGCACGGTGATCGTGCCGGCTGTGCGGGGGCAGATCCTCGACTCCTCCGGGCGTCCGCTGGTGCGCAACAAGACCTCGCTGGTCGTCTCCGTCGACCGCACCGGGCTGGCCGGGATGCGCGACGGCGGGATGAAGGTGCTGGGCAAGCTGTCGGAGGTGCTCAGCCGGCCCGTCGCCGAGCTGCGCAAACGCATCACGCCGTGCGGTCCCGGGGTGCCCAAGCCGTGCTGGACGGGATCGCCGTACCAGCCGGTCCCGCTGGACGAGAAGGTCGACACGCGTGAGGCGCTGCAGATCCTGGAGCGCCAGGAGGAGTTCCCGGGGGTCACGGCGGAGATCCACGCGGTCCGCGAATACCCCGGCGGCCGGGCCGGGGCGCAGATGCTCGGCTACCTGTCGCCGGTGACGGAGGCGGAGCTGGAGAAGCGGGTCGGGCTGAAGGCCGCCTTCTCCGGCGTGGACCTGGCCGGGCGCGACGGGCTGGAGTACGTCTATGACGAGGAGCTGCGTGGCAAGGCCGGGCTGCGGCGGGTGCAGGTCGACCGGATGGGCAAGGCGCTCGGCGTGGAGAAGCAGGTCGAGCCCGTCAGCGGGCACCACCTGGTGACCAGCATCGACTCGCGGATCCAGGCGGTGACGGAGAAGGCGCTGCAGGACGCGATGAAGTCCGCGCCCGGCGCCGACGGGGGCGCGGCGGTGGTGCTCGACGCGAAGACCGGACGGGTGCTGGCGCTGTCCAGCGCGCCCGGCTACGACCCGGCGGTGTGGGCGGGCGGCATCTCCGCGAACATGTACAAGCATCTGCTGTCGGAGAAGTCCGGCAAGCCGCTGGTGTCGCGGGCGATCAACGGTCAGTTCGCGCCCGGCTCGACGTTCAAGGTGTCGTCGGTGGCCTCGATGCTGCGCGCCGGCTACCCGCTGAACGGCAAGTACAGCTGCCCGGGGTCGGTCACGGTGGGCGGCCGGGCCTTCAACAACTTCCGCGGCATCCCGCTGGGCACGCTGAGCCTGCACCTGGCACTGGTCAAGTCGTGCGACACGATCTTCTACCAGGCGGCGTACGAGCAGTATCTGCGCGACGGCGGCCGCACGCCGAAGAAGACGGCCAGGGAGGTGTTCGCCAACACCGCCCGCGGGTTCGGGTTCGGCGCGCCGACGGGGATCGACCTGCCGGGCGAGTCGGCCGGGCGCATCCCCGACCGCAAGTGGAAGAAGGAGATGTGGGCGCTGACCAGCGCCACCAACTGCAAGCGCGCCCAGACCGGCTACCCCGAGGTCAAGGACGGGGCGCGGGCGGCGTTCCTCAAGCGGCTGGCGCACGAGAACTGCACCGAGGGGTTCGTGCTGCGGCCCGGTGACTCGGCCAACTTCTCCATCGGGCAGGGCGACGTGCTGGTGACGCCGCTCCAGCTCGCGCGGGCGTACGCGGCGCTGGTCTCCGACGGCAAGGTGCGCAGCCCGCGCATCGGCTGGGCGCTGGTGCGGCCCGACGGCAAGGTGGTCAAGACGATCCCGGTGCCGGTCGTGGGCAAGCTCCCCGTCACCGAGAAGGAGCGGCTCTACATCAAGAACGCGCTCAGCCAGGTCGCCTCCGACGGCACCGCGGCCGGGGCGTTCGCCGGCTTCCCGATGGACAAGGTGCGCATCGGCGGCAAGACCGGTACGGCGGAGGTGTGGGGCAAGAAGGACACCTCCTGGTTCGCCTCGTTCGCCCCCACGCAGAACCCGCGCTTCGTCGTCGTGGCCATGGTGTCGCAGGGCGGCATGGGCTCCCAGACCGCCGCGCCCGCCGTGCGGCAGATCTACGAGGGCATCTTCGGCATCAAGCGGCCCGCCGCGCTGCCCGGCGGCAAGCCCGTGTCGCGGCTGCCCAGGTTCGCCCCCGACGGGACGGTGATCTGGCAATGAGCGCGCTGGCGCCCGGACGGCGCTCGTTCGCCAGGCGGGCCTTCGGCGCCGAGTCGCCGGTGTGGCGGCTCGACGGGGTCCTGCTCGTGGCCGTCCTCGCCCTGTCGGTGATCGGCACGCTGCTCGTCTGGTCGTCCACCCGCACCTGGGCGCCCGGCTCCACCGGGCTGCTCAAGAAACACCTGCTCAACGAGACGATCGGGCTCGCGCTGTGCGGCGTGGTCGCCTCCGTGGACCACCGGGCCGTGCGCGCCTACGCGCCCGTGCTGTTCCTGCTCTCGCTGATCGGGCTCGGGCTGGTGCTCTCGCCGCTCGGCGCCACGATCAACGGCTCGCACTCGTGGATCCTGCTGGGCGGCGGGTTCGCCGTGCAGCCGTCGGAGTTCGCCAAGGTCGGGCTGCTGCTCATCACCGCGATGCTGCTCGCCCAGCCCGCCGAGGGACGCGACCGGCCGAGGCCGCTCGACATCGTGCTCGCCCTGCTCGCCGCCGCGGTGACGCTCGTGCTCGTCATGCTCCAGCCCGACCTCGGCACCGCGCTCGTGCTCGCCGCCATCACCGCCTCCGCGCTGGTGATCTCCGGGGTGCGCAAGCGGCTGATCGCGCTGCTGGCGCTGGTCGGCGCGGCCGGGGTGTTCAGCGTGTTCTACTTCCAGATGCTGGAGGACTACCAGGTCGCCCGGTTCACCGCGTTCGTCGACCCGAACGTCGACCCGCGCGGCGTCGGCTACAACAGCACCCAGTCGCTCATCGCGATCGGCTCCGGGCAGCTGTTCGGCAAGGGGCTGCTCGGGGGCGGGCAGACCACCGGCAGGTTCGTGCCGGAACAGCACACCGACTTCATCTTCACCGTGGCGGGCGAGGAGTTCGGCTTCCTCGGCTCGGTCACGGTCGTGCTGCTGCTCGGCGTCGTGCTGCTGCGCGGCCTGAAGATCGCCCGGCAGTGCGAGGACCGGTTCGGCACGCTGGTCGCGGGCACGATCGTGTGCTGGTTCGCGTTCCAGACGTTCGTGAACGTGGGCATGACGATCGGCATCATGCCCATCACCGGCCTGCCGCTGCCGTTCGTCTCCTACGGCGGCACCGCGACCTTCGCCAACCTGATCGCCGTGGGCATGCTGCTGTCGATCCGCTCCCGGCAGCGCCCCTACGCCTAGGGCGTCCCGGCCACGGTACGGGTTTCGCTACCCTGGGTGTCATGCCTGTCGAGTCGATTTTTCCCCGCCTGGAAGCGCTGCTGCCCAAGGTGCAGAAGCCGATCCAGTATGTCGGGGGTGAGCTCAACTCGACGGTGAAGGACTGGGACTCCGCCGACGTGCGCTGGGCGCTCATGTATCCCGACGCGTACGAGGTCGGGCTGCCCAACCAGGGCGTCGCGATCCTCTACGAGATCCTCAACGAGCTGCCCGGCACCCTGGCCGAGCGCACCTACGCGGTCTGGCCCGACCTGGAGGCGCTCATGCGCGCCGAGGGCGTGCCCCAGTTCACCGTCGACGCCCACCGGCCGGTGCGCGCCTTCGACGTGCTCGGCCTGTCGTTCTCCACCGAGCTCGGCTACACCAACATGCTGACCGCGCTCGACCTGGCCGGGATCCCGCTGGTCGCCGCCGACCGGGGCGGCGACGACCCGATCGTGCTGGCGGGCGGCCACGCGGCGTTCAACCCCGAGCCGATCGCCGACTTCCTGGACGCGGCCGTGCTCGGCGACGGCGAGCAGATCGCCATCGCCATCTCGGAGGTCATCCGGGAGTGGAAGGCCGAGGGCAGGCCCGGCGGGCGCGACGAGCTGCTGATGCGGCTGGCCGAGTCCGGCGGCGTCTACGTGCCCAAGTTCTACGACGTCGACTACCACCCCGACGGCCGCATCAAGCGGGTCGCGCCCAACCGTCCCGACGTGCCGTGGCGGGTGCACAAGCACACGGTCATGGACCTCGACGAGTGGCCCTACCCGAAGAAGCCGCTGGTCCCGCTGGCCGAGACCGTGCACGAGCGGTTCAGCGTGGAGATCTTCCGCGGCTGCACCCGAGGCTGCCGCTTCTGCCAGGCGGGCATGATCACCCGCCCGGTGCGCGAGCGGTCGATCACCACGATCGGCGCGATGGTCGAGAACGGGATCAAGGAGTCCGGCTTCAACGAGGTCGGCCTGCTGTCGCTGTCGTCCGCCGACCACAGCGAGATCGGCGAGGTGGCCAAGGGCCTGGCCGACCGCTACGAGGGCACCAACACCTCGCTGTCGCTGCCCTCGACCCGGGTCGACGCCTTCAACATCGACCTGGCCAACGAGTTCTCCCGCAACGGGCGGCGCTCCGGGCTCACCTTCGCGCCCGAGGGCGGCTCCGAGCGCATGCGCAAGGTGATCAACAAGATGGTCACCGAGGAAGACCTCATCCGCACCGTCACCGCCGCCTACTCCCAGGGCTGGCGGCAGGTCAAGCTCTACTTCATGTGCGGGCTGCCCACCGAGACCGACGAGGACGTGCTCGGCATCGCCGACCTGGCCAAGAAGGTCATCCAGGCCGGTCGTGAGGCCACCGGCTCGCGCGACATCCGCTGCACCGTGTCCATCGGCGGCTTCGTGCCCAAGCCGCACACCCCGTTCCAGTGGGCGGGGCAGGCCGACCACGAGACCGTCGACCGGCGGCTCAAGGCGCTGCGCGAGTCGCTGCGCGGCGACAAGCAGTACGGCCGGGCCATCGGCTACCGCTACCACGACGGCAAGCCGTCCATCGTGGAGGGGCTGCTGTCGCGCGGCGACCGGCGGGTCGGCGCCGTCATCCGCGCCGTGTGGGAGGACGGCGGGCGCTTCGACGGCTGGAGCGAGCACTTCTCCTACGAGCGCTGGATGGCCGCCGCCGCCAAGGCCGGCGTCGACGTCGACTGGTACACCGTGCGCGAGCGCGAGGAGAACGAGGTCCTGCCGTGGGACCACCTCGACGCGGGGCTCGACCGCGAATGGCTCTGGCAGGACTGGCAGGAGGCCGTCTCCGGCGGCGAGGTCGAGGACTGCCGCTGGACCCCCTGCTACGACTGCGGCGTCTGCCCGACGATGGGCACCGAGATTCAAATCGGACCGACGGGTAAGAAACTCCTTCCCCTCACGGTGATCTAGCCGCGCTCGGTGGCCGCCCGGTGTCATGCCGTACATGATCCTGAGACGTGCAGGCGTCCGGGCGGCTTATCCTGAGATGAAGGAACTCTGACACGGGAAGGACGACAAGGCTCTGAAACCTGTTCCCGATGGGCCCCCGCCCGCGCCGACGGCGCAGCGCCTTCGCGTGCGCTACGCCAAGCGCGGACGCCTGCGCTTCACCAGTCACCGCGACATCTCGCGGGCCGTCGAACGAGCGGTCCGCCGTGCCGGCATTCCGGTGGCCTACAGCGCGGGTTTCTCGCCTCATCCGAAGATCTCCTACGCGGGAGCGGCGCCGACCGGCGTCGCCAGCGAGGCCGAATACCTCGAGATCGGCGTCACGACGCCGTGCGATCCGCAGCAGGTCAAACGTGACCTCGACGAGTCGCTGCCGCCTGGTCTCGACGTGCTCGACGTCGTCGAGGCGGCCCCCGGAGCGCTGGCCGACCGCCTGGAGGTCTCCGAGTGGGAGGTGCGGCTGCCCGGTGCCGACCGCGAGCTCGCCGAAGTCGCGGTGGAGAAGTTCCTCGCGGCGGGCACCGTGGAGGTCGAGCGCCTCACCAAGAAGGGCCCGCGCCGCTTCGACGCGCGGGAGGCCGTGCTGAGGCTCACGGCGCTGAGCGCCCCGGACTCGCAGGGATCAGAGGGAACAGACAGAACTGCAGCTCAGGTGGGCGGACAGTCGTGTGTCATACTGCGCATGGTTGTTCGGCACATGACTCCTGCCGTTCGACCCGACGATGTGCTCACAGGGCTGCGCCTTGTGGCCGACTTCGCGCCGCCGGTTCCCCCCGAGGTGACCAGGCTGGCGCAGGGGCCGCTCGACGCACGCACCGGTGCGCTTGCCGACCCGCTCGACCTGGACCGCGAGACTACGCGCGGCGGCGAGGCGGGACCGGCGGGTGAGCACGTCGCCGGTTAAGGAAGCGCCCTGCCGGGCGCTGCCGCTGACAGGACTTGGCGCCATGCCCCCGCGAGGGGGCGTGGCGGACAACGAGACACGAGAGCTCCTGCGCGGCGCGGCGACGCGCCCGGGAGCTGACGGGAGAGCGCCCGCATGCTCGACGAGAACGAGCCCAACGCCGGGGTCCAGGGCCCCGACGGGGAGACAACAGAACAGACCAAGGTGACCAAGCGCCGCGCGGCCAGCCGCCCGGCCGGGCCGCCGCCCGAGCTTCCCGAGACGCCGGCCGCCGCGCCGACCACCGGACCCATCACCGTGGTCGCCGCCCAGGCGGCCCCGTCGGTGGCGGAAGGGCGTCCCCTTCCGAGCACCGCCGCGCAGCGCGCCGCCGGACGGCCGGAAGACCTCATCGCCGCGCGGCCGGCCACGGCCGAGGTGACGAGCCCGGTCGAGGCCGCCGTGGCCCAGGCCGTCGAGGAGCCGGCCGGGCAGGACGCGCAGGCCGCCGAGGAGGCGGTCAAGCCCAAGAGGGCGACGCGGACCCGGTCGACCGCCACCACGACGCGCCGCCGTACGACCAAGAAGGCCGCCGAGGCGGCTGCGGACGGTGCCGAGGGCGCCGCCGAGGGTGCCGTGACGGCTCCTGAGGGTGCCGTGGCGGGCGCGGAGAGTGCCGTGGCGGTCCCCGAGACCGCCGCTGCCGCCGTGACGCCGGAGGCGGCCCCCGAGGCCGCGGAGGCGCCCGTCAAGCGCCGCCGCACCCGCAAGAAGGCCGAGCCCGAGGAGACCGTCGCGACCGCCCCCGCCGAGGCCGTCGCGGAGCCCGTCGAGGCCGTCGAGGCGGCCGAGGCGCCGGTCGAGCGCGCGGATGACGACATTCTGGAGATTCTGCCCGAGGACGAGCCCCTCGACGACGAGCCCGCCGGCGAGGACCTGGACGAGGAGGACCGGCCGAGCCTGCTGGCCGACCCGTTCGGGCTGACGGTGCGCCGCGAGGACCAGCCCGGCACCGCGTTCCAGCGGCCCGCCGCGATCTTCGCGCCGCTGTTCCAGGCGCCCGACCCGTCGCAGGCCAAGCCGGTGCGGCCGGAGCCCCAGCCCCAGCCCGCCGTCGAGGTGAGCGAGGACGAGGCCGAGGACGAGATCACCGCCGAGGACGAGGGCGACGACACCTCCGACGAGCAGGAGGAGGAAGAGGGCGCCGGTCGCCGTCGCCGCCGCCGCAGGGGCGGCCGCGGGCGCGGCAAGTCCCGCGAGCGCGACGAGTCCGACGAGGGTGACGAGGGCGAGGACGAAGGCGACGAGGAGCAGGGCGAGGAGCCCCAGGAGGAGGCCTCCAGCTCGCGCCGCCGCCGTCGCCGCCGCCGCAGGGGCACCGACGACGAGGGCGGCGAGACCACGCCCGACGACCCGCCCAACACGGTGGTGCGCATCCGCGCGCCCCGCTCGGGCCGCTCGGCCGCGCACGACACCTCCGCCGACGGCGTGCAGAGCGTCCGCGGCTCCACCCGGCTGGAGGCCAAGAAGCAGCGCCGCCGCGAGGGCCGCGAGCTGGGCCGCAGGCGCCCGCCGATCATCACCGAGTCGGAGTTCCTGGCCCGCCGCGAGTCCGTCGACCGGATGATGGTGGTGCGCCGCCAGGGCGACCGCACGCAGATCGCGGTGCTGGAGGACGGCGTCCTCGTCGAGCACTACGTCAACCGCGAGGCCAGCCAGTCCTACGTCGGCAACGTCTACCTCGGCAAGGTGCAGAACGTGCTGCCGTCGATGGAGGCCGCGTTCGTCGACATCGGCAAGGGCCGCAACGCCGTGCTGTACGCGGGCGAGGTGAATTTCGACACCGCCGGGCTGGAGGGCCAGCCGAAGCGGATCGAGTCGGCGCTGAAGTCCGGCCAGTCGGTGCTGGTGCAGGTCACCAAGGACCCGATCGGCCACAAGGGCGCCCGCCTGACGTCGCAAATCAGTCTTCCCGGCCGCTACCTGGTGTACGTGCCGGATGGGTCGATGACCGGCATCAGCCGCAAGCTGCCCGACAAGGAGCGCACCCGCCTCAAGAGCATCCTGAAGAAGGTCATGCCGGAGAACGCCGGCGTGATCGTGCGCACCGCCGCGGAGGGCGCCTCGGAGGAGGAGCTCGCCCGCGACGTGGCCCGCCTGTCGGCCCAGTGGGAGAACATCCGCAAGAAGGCCAAGTCGGCCAGCCCGCCCGAGCTGCTCTCGGCCGAGCCCGACCTGACCATCCGGGTGGTGCGTGACGTCTTCAACGAGGACTTCACCTCGCTGGTCGTCCAGGGTGACGAGGCGTGGGAGACGGTCGACGAGTACGTCAAGTACGTCGCGCCGCACCTGGGCGAGCGGCTGTCGAAGTGGGACCCCGGCCAGGGCGACGTGTTCGAGTCGTACCGGATCGACGAGCAGCTCGGCAAGGCGATGGAGCGCAAGGTGTGGCTGCCCAGCGGCGGCTCCCTGGTGATCGACCGGACCGAGGCGATGACCGTCGTCGACGTCAACACCGGCAAGTTCACCGGCCAGGGCGGCAACCTGGAGGAGACGGTCACGCGCAACAACCTGGAGGCGGCCGAGGAGATCGTCCGCCAGCTCAGGCTGCGTGACATCGGCGGCATCATCGTCATCGACTTCATCGACATGGTGCTGGAGTCCAACCGGGACCTGGTGCTGCGGCGGATGTTGGAGTGCCTGGCGCGCGACAGGACCAAGCACCAGGTGGCCGAGGTGACGTCGCTGGGCCTGGTCCAGATGACGCGTAAGCGGGTCGGTCAGGGCCTCCTGGAGGCGTTCTCGACCCCGTGCGACTGCTGCAACGGGCGTGGCCTCATCGTCTCCACGGAGCCGGTGGAGAGCAGGTCCGAGCCGCGGGGCACCCAGGGCAAGATGGCGGTGGAGAAGGCGGTCTCGGACAAGGTGTCCGCGGCCAAGGACTCCTCCGGTCGTGATACCGTGACCGGTGCGCTTGAAGACGTCCCGTCCGAGGACGACCAGGCAGGACAGACTTCCGGCAGGGGGCGGCGACGCTCTCGCCGAGCCAAGTCCGCCGACTAGTTCGGTGGGCTTCCGATGAATCGTCCGGTTCGCCTAGGGCCCCGGTCATCCGGTACTCTAGTCAACCGGTGCGTCAGGTGACGTGCCCTGTTGGCGCGCCCCCCGGTTCGTCGGTTCCGGATGAGCCGAATGACGGGCGCAGCATTCGGAGTCAGCGGCCATCCCGCACGGGATGGCCGAGGGATCGCAACAGTGAGTCAGTAGAAGGGTTCCGCGGTGTACGCGATCGTTCGTTGCGGCGGCAGGCAGCAGAAGGTCTCCGTCGGTGACGTCCTCGAGGTGGACAAGGTCGCCGGCGAGGTCGGCTCTTCGGTTTCGCTGCCGACGGTGCTCGTCGTCAACGACGGCGATGTGACCACGGAGGCGGGCAAGTTCACGGTCAGCGCCGAGATTCTCGGTGAGACCAAGGGCCCCAAGATCCGCATCCTCAAGTACAAGAACAAGACCGGTTACAAGAAGCGCCAGGGTCACCGCCAGCGGTACACCCAGGTGAAGATCACCGGTATCGACCAGGCCTGATCGGGAGTTTGAGAGATGGCACACAAGAAGGGCGCGTCGTCCACCCGGAACGGCCGCGACTCCAACGCTCAGCGCCTGGGCGTCAAGCGCTTCGGCGGCCAGCTGGTCAACGCGGGCGAGATCATCGTCCGTCAGCGTGGCACCCACTTCCACCCCGGCGACAACGTCGGCCGCGGTGGCGATGACACGCTGTTCGCGCTGGCCGCGGGCCACGTGCAGTTCGGCACCAAGCGCGGTCGCCGCGCGGTGAGCATCGTCCCGGTCGCGGAGTAAATCTCCAGCGCCACGGGTTGTACGAAGGGGTGGATCGTCTTCCGGTCCGCCCCTTCTTGCTGTTGTGAGACGCCCGTGAGGGCTGATGGAGGAGAAGCTGAATGCCGGACTTCGTGGACCAGGTGGTTCTGCACGTCAGGGCCGGTGACGGAGGAAACGGCTGCGCCTCCATCCACCGGGAGAAGTTCAAGCCGCTGGGCGGCCCCGACGGGGGCAACGGCGGGCGCGGCGGCGACGTGATCCTGGAAGTGGATCCCAGCACCGCCACGCTGCTCGACTACCACCGCCGCCCACACCGCAAGGCCGACAGCGGCAAGCAGGGGCAGGGCTCCAACCGCGACGGGGCCAACGGCGCCGACGTGATCCTGCCCGTGCCCAACGGCACCGTGGTCAAGGACGCCTCGACCGGCGAGGTGCTCATCGACCTCGTCGGCACCGGCACCCGCTACGTGATCGCGCAGGGCGGCCACGGCGGCCTCGGCAACGCGGCGCTGGCCAGCACCAAGCGCAAGGCGCCCGGGTTCGCGCTGCTCGGCGAGCCGGGCGACGCGCTCGACGTGATGCTGGAGCTGAAGAGCGTCGCCGACGTGGCGCTCGTCGGCTTCCCCAGCGCCGGCAAGTCGTCGCTGATCGCGGCGCTCAGCGCGGCCAAGCCGAAGATCGCCGACTACCCGTTCACCACGCTGATCCCCAACCTGGGCGTGGTGACCGCGGGGGAGACTGTGTTCACCGTCGCGGACGTGCCCGGGCTGATCCCCGGCGCCTCCGAGGGCAAGGGCCTCGGCCACGAGTTCCTGCGCCACGTCGAACGCTGCGACATGCTCGTGCACGTCATCGACTGCGCCACGATGGAGCCCGGCCGCGACCCGGTCACCGACTACGAGGTCATCGAGGCTGAGCTGCACGCGTACGGGAAGCTGGAGGGCCGGCCGCGCATGGTCGTGCTCAACAAGGCCGACGTGCCCGACGCCCGCGAGCTGGCCGAGCTGGTGCGCCCCGACTTCGAGGAGCGGGGGCTGCGCGTGTTCACCGTGTCCGCCGCCACGCACGACGGGCTGCGCGAGCTCACGTTCGCGATGGGCGAGTGGGTGGCCGCCGCCCGGGCGAACAGGCCGGTCGAGGAGCCGACGCGGCTGGTCATCAGGCCCAAGCAGCTCGGCGACACCGGGTTCAAGGTGCGCCGGGTCAACGAGAACATGTTCCAGGTCACCGGCGAGAAGCCCGAGCGGTGGATCCGGCAGACCGACTTCACCAACGACGAGGCCGTCGGCTACCTCGCCGACCGGCTGGAGCGGCTCGGCGTGGAGGAGGAGCTGGTCAAGGCCGGCGCCACCGCCGGGGCCGAGGTCGTCATCGGGTCGATGGAGAACGGCTACGTCTTCGACTGGCAGCCGACGCTCAATGCCGAGGCCGTCCGGCAGGGGCCGCGCGGCACCGACAGCCGGCTGGGGTGAGGATCTTCCGGGGGCGAGCCGCTACCCTCTGAGAGGACGCCCCCTCGTGAGGAGCATGGTCCCTTCGGGAGAGGTGCTGTCCCTTCCGAGGGGGCGTCTCCGTACGGGCCGCGCGCCCGTCTCCGCGCGCCCGTCCCCGCCCAGTGCCCGCGCTGTCCCCGCGCTGTGCCCGGGATGGGGGAGGGGCGGGCTCGGATAGGGTTTGAGCGTGCGGGAACGGATCAGCTCCGCGTCGCGGGTCGTCGTCAAGGTCGGCTCGTCGTCGCTCACCACCTCCCAGGGCATGATCGACGTGGACCGGGTCGACGCGCTCGTCGACGTGCTGGCCGCCAGGCGCGGCATCGGGACGCAGATCGTGCTCGTCTCCTCCGGCGCCATCGCCGCCGGGCTCGGCCCGCTCGGGCTGGCCGCGCGACCGCGTGACCTCGCCACCCAGCAGGCCGCCGCCTCCGTCGGCCAGGGCGTGCTGGTCGCCCGCTACACCTCCTCCTTCGCCCGCTACGGCCTGCGCGTCGGCCAGGTGCTGCTGACCGCCGACGACATGATGCGCCGCGCCCACCACGCCAACGCCCGGCGCACGCTCGACCGGCTGCTGGAGCTCGGCATCGTGCCGATCGTCAACGAGAACGACACCGTCGCCACCGACGAGATCCGGTTCGGCGACAACGACCGGCTGGCTGCGCTCGTCACCCATCTCACGCGCGCCGACGCGCTCGTCCTGCTCTCCGACGTCGACGCGCTGTACGACGGGCCGCCCAGCCGCAGCGGGTCGCGGAGGCTGGCGGAGATCCACGGCCCCGAGGACCTGGCGGGCGTCGAGCTGGGCAAGGGCGGCTCGGTCGGCACCGGCGGCATGGTCACCAAGGTGCAGGCGGCCAGGATCGCCACCGGCGCGGGCGTGCCCGTGGTGCTCACCGCCGCCGCCCACGCCGCCCACGCGCTGGCCGGGGCCGACGTCGGCACCTACTTCCACCCCGGCGGCCGCCACCCCGGCACCCGGCTGCTGTGGCTGGCGCACGCCACCACCGGGCGCGGCCGGCTGCACCTCGACGACGGCGCCGTCGAGGCGGTCGTGTCGCGGCGCAAGTCGCTGCTGCCGGCCGGGGTCACCTCGGTCGAGGGCGAGTTCGCCGCCGGCGACCCCGTCGACCTGTGCGCGCCGCGCGGCCGGGTGGTGGCGCGCGGGCTGGTCAACTTCGACGCCGGCGAGATCCCCGGGCTGCTCGGCCGCTCCACCCGTGACCTGGCCAGCGAGCTCGGTCCGGAATATGAACGCGAGCTGATCCACCGCGACGACATCGTCATACTGGAGACCCACAGCTGACGCCCTGATGAGGAGCACGCGATGTCCGAAGAGTTCCTGAAGGTCGCCCGCGCGGCACGTGAGGCCGCCGCCGAGCTGGCCCCGCTGCCGCGGGCGCCGAAGGACCGGGCGCTGCGTGCCGTCGCCGACGCCCTGGTCGCGCACGCCGCCGAGCTCGTCGAGGCCAACGCCGCCGACGTCGAGCGGGCCAGGGAGCAGGGCATCTCCGAGGCCATGATCGACCGGCTGCGGCTCGACGAGGCCCGCATCGGCGCGATCGCCGAGGCGGTGCGCCAGGTGGCCGACCTGCCCGACCCGGTGGGCGAGGTCGTCCGCGGCTCGACCCTGCCCAACGGGCTGGAGCTGCGCCAGCTCCGCGTGCCGCTCGGCGTCATCGGCATCATCTACGAGGGCCGCCCCAACGTCACCGTCGACGCCGCCGCGCTCTGCCTCAAGAGCGGCAACGCGGTGCTGCTGCGCGGGTCCTCCAGCGCCTACTCCTCCAACACGGCGCTGGTCGAGGTCATGCAGGAGGCGCTGGCCGGCACCGACGTCCCGGCGGGCGCGGTTCAGCTCGTGCCGGGGCAGACGCGCGACTCGGTCAAGGAGCTGATGCGCGCCCGCGGGCTGGTCGACGTGCTCATCCCGCGCGGCGGCGCGTCGCTGATCGACTCGGTGGTCGAGGAGTCGACGGTGCCGGTGATCGAGACCGGCGTCGGCAACTGCCACGTGTACGTCGACGCCGAGGCCGACGTCGACCTGGCCGTGCAGATCCTGGTCAACGCCAAGGCGCAGCGGCCCTCGGTGTGCAACGCCGCCGAGACGTTCCTGGTGCACGCCGACGTGGCCGACGCGTTCGTGCCCAAGGCGCTGGCCGCGCTCGCGGACGTCGGCGTGACCGTGCACGGCGACGACCGGATCGCCGGTTATGGCGAGGTGGTGCCCGCGACCGAGGACGACTACCGCGCCGAATACCTCTCGCTCGACATCGCCGCCGCCGTCGTCGGCTCGCTGGAGGAGGCCGTGGCCCACATCAGGCGCTACGGCTCCGGCCACACCGACGCCATCGTGACCCGCTCGCAGGGCGCCGCCCGCCGGTTCGTGTCGCTGGTCGACTCGGCCGCCGTCGCCGTCAACGCCTCCACCCGGTTCACCGACGGCGGCGAGTTCGGGTTCGGCGCGGAGATCGGCATCTCCACCCAGAAGCTGCACGCACGCGGCCCGATGGGGCTGCCCGAGCTCACCTCCACCAAGTGGGTCTACACCGGCGAGGGCCACCTGCGCACCGCCGAGGGCACGGTAATCCCCGGACCAGGATGCTGACCGGATCCGGTAGCGGGCGGTGTGTCGGCCGCTGACGCCCCGCGCGCGCCGCGTTGACTGGGGCCCATGGAGATCGTCATCGCCCTGGGCTCCGCGGCGGCCGTGCTGTTCGGCGCCGACCGGCTGATGCTCTGGCTGGAGAGGCACGGGCACGTCCGCTGGCGGCGCACGCGCCGCGTCCCGCCCGCGCAGCAGCCCACGGCCGGCCTCGACAGCCTGCTGTCCGAGCAATCGTCGCGATAAACCTGCGCGCGCTCCGGCGCGCCGCGGCCCTTCCTCCTGGCCTCGGCGCTAGGGTTGTATCCCTTATGGGCGCGCCGAGCGGGGAGGGACGGTGAGCAAGCTCGGCAAGGTCGGGCCATACACCCTCCTCGAGCGGCTTGGCCGGGGCGGCATGGGCGAGGTCTACCTCGCCAGCGCACGCCGCGGCGAGCGCGTCGCGCTGAAGGTGCTGCACGACCTCAACCAGGACGACTCCTCCCGCGTCAGGCTCGAACGCGAGGTGCGCGCGCTGCGCCGCGTCGAGAGCCCGTACGTGGCCACCGTCCTCGACGCCGATCTCGCGTGTGCCAGGCCCTACCTGGTCATGGAGCACATCGACGGCTCGACGCTGCTCGACCTGGTGCGCCAGGAAGGGCCGCTGGACCTGCCCCGGCTCATGCAGCTCGCGCAGGGCATCGCGGCGGCGCTGGCCATCATCCACGCGGCCGGGGTGGTCCACCGCGACCTCAAGCCCGGCAACATCATCATGGGCGCCGACGGGCCAGTGCTCATCGACTTCGGCATCGCGCAGGTGCTCGACGCGACCCGGCTCACGATGACCGGCACGTTCCTCGGCACGCCCGGCTACACCGCGCCGGAGATCTTCGCCGACGAGCAGGTCGACTCGCCCGCCGACGTGCACGCCTGGGCGGCGACGGTGGCGTTCGCGGCGACCGGGCGGCCGACGTTCGGGCGGGGGACGGCCGAGGCGCAGATGTACGCGGTCCTCAACGGGCAGGCCGACCTCAAGGGCGTGCCCGTGGCGCTGCTGCCGCTGGTGCGGGCCGCGCTCAACCGGGAGCCCGGCAAGCGGCCCACGGCGGCGCTGCTGGCAGACCGGCTGGCGCGGCTGGCCAAGGCCACCGGGGCCGATCCTGACGTCCGGGCCGCCGGGGACGAGGCCAAGGGGGCCGCCGCCCGCGCCCGTACGGGTGAGGACGGGTCGTCGCGGGGGCGGACGAACGACGAGGCCGCCGCGGCGCGGACGGAGGGCAAGGTGCCCGCGCCCCGGCGTACGGGCGTGGACGGGAAGGGCGGGCGCGGCCGTCCGGGGCTGGAGGGCAAGACGCCCGCGCCCCGCAACCGCGCGGGCGACACCCCCGTCCCCCGCAGCGCCTCCGGGGACGGCCCCCGTGGCCGGTCGGGAGACGCCGCCGCGCCCCGCGGCGGCACCGGCGACACACCGGTGCCGCGGAGCCGGGCCCAGGAGGGCACGGGGACGCGCAGGGGCGGGGAGGTGCCCGCGCCGCGCGGCCGGGCCGGGGACACGCCCGTTCCCCGCAACAGGGCGGGTGACGCGGCCGTTCCTCGCAACAGGGCGGGTGACGCGGCGGTTCCCCGGGGGCGGGCCGGGGAGGCGGCCGTTCCTCGGGGGCGGGGTGCGGAGGGGCCTGCGGCGGCGGTGCGGAGCCGGGGCGGCGACGGGAAGAGCGCCGTGGTGCGGAGCCGGGCCGACGACGGGAAGGTGGCAGCGGTCCGGAGCCGGGCCGGCGACGGCGTGAAGGCGGCCCGCTCGCGCGGCAGGGCGCAGGCGGGCGGCGGACGGCTCAGGTCCGAGACGGCGGCCACCACGCTGCCGGCGGGCAACACCGCGCTGCTGCTGCTCGCGGTGCTGGCCGTGCCGTGCGTGGTGGCGTCGGTGATGTGGCCGATCGCCTGCGTCGGCATCACCGCCGTGTTCGTGGTGCTGATCAGGACGTGCTGGATGAGCCACTGGATGGTCAGGAAACGCGCCTCACGGCGGGTGCGGGTGACGCTGCGGGTGCTGCTGTTCCCGTTCGCGCTGACGGGGGCGGCGACGACGGCGGCGGTCTGGCCCGGGGTGCCCGCGGCCGTGGCGGCGGGCGGTGCGCTGTGGATCACCGGGGGCGGCGAGATCGACTCCACCTGGTGGCAGCAGCCCGCGCCGGTGACCGCGGCGGGCGTGGTGTTCGGGATGTTGTGCGGTGGCATCACCGGGCGGGAGATCGAGCGGATCGGCGCCCGGCTGCCTGAGCTGCGCAGGGAAGGGCTGCGCGCACTGGCCGTGCTGGGCGGTTTCGTCGCCCTGTGCGCGGCTGCCGTGCGCGCGATCGCCCTGCTGCTGTGAGACCGCCGCTGAAAGACCGCGCGGTGAGAACGCAGGTGTTCGTGCGTGACGGACGGTGAGCCGGGCGGCGGGTCAGCCCTGGCCGCCGTCGCGGCGCGCGAAGCGGTTGAAGATGCGCTCGCCGGCGTTGACGGCGCCCTCGGCCACGTCGCGCAGGACGCCGATGAACGGGTCCTGGGACTCCGACCAGGAGCGGCGGTAGGACTCGGCGGCGGCCTTCATCTCCTCGGTGACGCGCGCGTTGGGGTCGTCCTCGCGGCGCGGGTAGTCGCCGCCGATGATGCGGTCGTACTCGCCGCTGCGCTGCCACTTGTCGAGCTCGGCCACGCGCACCACGGCGAACGGGTGGGTGGTGCCGAGCAGGTTGAGCACCTTGAGGAAGCCGTCGCGCAGGTCGCCGGCGGTGTCGTACTCGGCGTACTGCTCCAGGAACGCCTCGATGTTCATCTCGTGCGTGTAGTCGCCGCCGGCGAGCTTCATCAGCGCGCGCTTGGCGGCCTCGGGGTTCTGGCTGGTGAGCAGGCCGCCGCGGTCGGAGGAGAGCTCGGACTTGCGGTACCACTCCTCCAGGCCGGCCACGATCGCGCGCAGGCCGATGTAGCCGAGCGGGATCCAGGCGACGCGGGCGGCGAGGCGGGTGAGGATGTCGAGCATGGTGCGGTAGACCGCGTGGCCCGACAGGATGTGGGAGGTCTCGTGGCCGATGACGAAGCGCTGCTCCTCCTCGTTCATGAGGTTGAGCAGGCCGGTGGTCACGACGATGAACGGGTCGTCGAAGCCGATGGCCTTGGCCTGGACCTGCGGATCCTGCTGGACGTAGATCTCCGGGATGCGGTGCAGGTCGAGCGTGTAGGCGGCGTCGCGGCCCATGTCGTAGAGGGAGCGGAACTGGGTCTCGCTCACGCGCACGGCGGAGGCGAGATACATCAGGCGGAGACGCCGCTCGCTTACGAGGCCGGACATCTGCTTGAGCACCGTGTCGAACCCGCTCAACTTGCGCAGAGCGACCAGAGCCGACCGGTCTGCGGGGTGTTCGTAGGCACGGGAAGAGATGCCGGGCAGTTGGACGCGGCTGCGGTCCGGGGTGGTCGTCATGCCCGGCATGCTACGTCCGCAACCGGTGTGATGCGCGGTCATCATCGAGGGGGGTGCCCGCATGTTGGGGAGAGAGTCCGCGTAAGGTCCGTTTCATGATGAACGCGCCTGGTGTCCAGGGGAAGCGACGCGTGGGTGTTATGGGCGGTACGTTCGACCCCATTCACCACGGTCACCTGGTCGCGGCCAGCGAGGTCGCTCACCATTTCAATCTCGACGAGGTCGTGTTCGTGCCCACGGGCAGGCCGTACCAGAAGTCGGAGCGGGAAGTGTCCGCGCCCGAGGACCGCTATCTGATGACGGTCATCGCGACGGCGTCGAACCCGCGCTTCTCCGTCAGCCGGGTGGACGTGGACCGGCCGGGACCGACGTTCACCATCGACACCTTGCGGGACATCTCCCGGGTCTACGGGTCCGGGGTGGAGCTGTACTTCATCACCGGGGCCGACGCCCTCGGCGCCATCCTCGGCTGGCAGGACGCCGAGGAGCTGTTCGACCTGGCGCATTTCGTCGGCTGCACCCGGCCCGGGCACACGCTGCACGACCCCGGGCTGCCCGAGGGGCGCGTGACGCTGCTGGAGATCCCGGCCCTGGCGATCTCGTCGTCGGAGTGCCGGCAGCGGGTCGAGAAGGGCGAGCCCATCTGGTATCTCGTGCCGGACGGCATCGTGCAGTACATCAACAAACGCGGGCTCTACTCGCGGGCAGAGGACTGACTAGGGCTTTCATCGGCAGTCCATTGGGATGGGCACATCGGCGCAGGCAGCGGCCCTGGCTTGATCATCTGCGTCTGGCCACAGGTGCGCGTAGATGTTCAGCGTCGTCACGGCCGAACTGTGGCCCAGCAGGTGCTGAACGGTCTTGACGCCTTCGCCGTACCGGATGAGGGCCGCGGCGTAGGTGTGGCGGCAGACGTGCGGCCCGGTTCCTTGCCGCCCGGTGCCGGGCCGCCCAGGACACCGATGAGCCATCGCACGGTCGGGAACAGCGTCCGCGAGCGCCATGACGGTCCGCACGTCCAGCGGCGTGATCCGCTTCGTCTCCAGGGCGGGCAGCCGGATGCCGACGCGCGGCGAGTGCCCGACGACGACCCGGTCCCGGACCCAGATCTGCGAGGGGCGAAGGTTGCTGGTCCTCACGTCGCCGGAGCCGTGCTGGGCCAGCGCGGGGATGATGGAGCGGTGGATCTTCCAAGCCTGGCGCATCAGCGCCTGATGGCGGTCACCGCGGCCCTGTTCACCCACGGGGCCGATGCTTCCGAACTCCTGCACCTATGGCTCCGCCTGGAGACGGTGACCGTCGTGGTCCGTGTCGCAGCTGACTGGACGTTCCGCATCACGCCGGGCGAACCGGGAGAGAGCTACACGATGCCGGAGCTCGGTAGTCGCGTCGACATCGTCCCCGCCTCCGCGGCGGTTCCCTTCGTGCGGCATGTCGGGGAGCGGCTTGTGCGCGTGGTCGAGGAATCCGATGTCGAGGACCCCGACCGGTGTGTGGGGGCGGAGTTCGTCTTCGAGACGGGAAGTGTGGCCGCGTGGAGTTTCGGAGGTGACCTCCACCTGGCTGGCGGTGAGCCGCGAAGACCAGCGTGAGGCGGGGCGGCTGAAAAGGGTACCCTCAACATAAGGGCATGTTGCCGACACAGGAGGACCGACCCGCATCGTGACAGCATCCGACAGAGCCGTCCAGCTCGTGCAGATCGCCGCCGAGGCGGCCGCCGACAAGCTGGCCGACGACATCCTCGCCTACGACGTCAGCGAGCAGCTCGTCATCACCGACGCCTTCCTGCTCTGCTCCGCCACGAACGATCGCCAGGTCCGCGCCATCGTCGACGAGATCGAAGACAAGCTGCGCACCGAGGCCGACGCCAAGCCCGTCCGCCGCGAGGGCGAGCGCGAAGGCCGCTGGGTGCTCCTCGACTACATCGACATCGTCGTGCACGTCCAGCACGAGGAGGACCGCACCTTCTACGCCCTGGAGCGGCTGTGGAAGGACTGCCCGGCCATCGGCCTGCCGGAGAGCGTGATGCAGGCCAACATCCAGAGGGCCCGCACTTGAGCAAGCGCATCGTCTGCCTCAGGCACGGGCAGACCCTGTGGAACGTCGAGCACCGCTTCCAGGGCCATTCCGACATCCCGCTCGACGAGACCGGGATCGCCCAGGCGGCCCGGGCGGCCTCGCTGCTCGCCTCGCTCCGGCCCACCCTCATCGTCTCCTCCGACCTTCAACGGGCCAACGAGACGGCCCTCGCCCTGGGCCGGATCGTCGGCCTGGAGGTCGGCGTCGACAAGGACTTCCGCGAGCGCGGCGGCGGTCAGTGGGAGGGCCTGACCCGCGAGGAGATCGCCGCCCGCTGGCCTCAGGAGTACGTCAACTGGGAGGCGCCCGACGGCGAGGCCGTGCCGGACGTCGCCGCCCGGGTGGGCGCCGCGATGCGCCGCTGGGCCGCCAAGCTCGACGACGACGGCCTGCTCGTCGTCGCCTCGCACGGCGCGGCGCTGCGGCTGGGCATCTGCGAGCTGCTGGGGTTGCCGCAGGAGTTGTGGTCGGCCATCGGCGGGCTCGGCAACTGCTCGTGGTCGGTGCTGGAGGAGGGCCGCCGGGGCTGGCGGCTGCTCGAGCACAACGCGGGCACGCTGCCCGAGCCGATCAGCAGCGACGACAGTCCCGACGCGGAGGGCCGGCGCTGACGCGGTCCGCCGGCGTGACGGCGCCGGCGGTCTTCGGCGTGCCCCCAGACGGCGTGGGCAGCGCGGGCAGCCGCGATTATGCGAATCCCGCGGATGGCTATATGCTCTCCGAGCGCCGCAAAGAGCACACTCCGCGCGGTGACCAGGGGCTATGGCGCAGTTGGTAGCGCGCCTCCATGGCATGGAGGAGGTCTGGGGTTCGAATCCCCATAGCTCCACCCCTCAGCACGTTTCCCAGCCCGTCATCGTGGTCATCACGGTGGCGGGCTTTTCCGTATCCCGGATGACCCGAAGCGGAGGCGGAGGGAGAGGCGGACATGGGGTCGCTGCACGAGATCGGGCCCGGCGTCCACGCGTGGGTGCAGCCGGACGGCACCTGGTGGCTCAACAACGCCGGGGCCGTGGCCGGCGACGACGGCCTCGTGGTCGTCGACACCTGCGCGACCGAGCGGCGCGCCCGGCGCTTCCTCGGCGCGCTGGCCGAGGCGACCGGCGGCGCGCCGGTGCGGGTCGCGGTCAACACCCACCAGCACGGCGACCACGCGTACGGCAACAGCGTGCTGCCCGCCGAGACCGTGATCTTCGGGCATGAGGCGATGCGGGCGGCGCTGCTCGTCGATCCGATCATCGACGGCTGCCCGCCCGTGTGGGAGCCGGTGCCCGACTGGGGGAACGTGACGCGCCGGCTGCCCTCCGTGGTGTTCCGCGACGAGGTGGCCGTCTACACGGGCGCGCGGCGGGTGGAGTTCCGGCATCCCGGTTACGCCGCGCACACGCCTGGGGACGTGGTGGCGTGGCTGCCGGAGGAGCGGGTGCTGTTCAGCGGCGACCTGCTCTTCCACGGGCTGACGCCGCTGGTGTTCATGGGGTCGCTGGAGGGGGCGCTCCGGTCGCTCGACTGGCTGGCGGCGTTCGGCGCCGAGCGGGTCGTGCCGGGGCACGGGCCGCTGACCGACGCGGCCGGGCTGCCTGGGGTGCTGGCGGCGCACGAGCGCTACTACCGGTTCGTGCTGGACGTCGCGCGGGCGGGGCGGGCCCGGGGGCTCCCGCCGCTGGCCGCCGCCCGGGAGGCCGACCTGGGCGAGTTCGCGGGGTGGGCGGACGCGGAGCGGCTGGTGCTCAACCTGCACCGGGCGTACGCGGACGCCGAGGGCGCGGAGATGGGCCTGCTCGCCGCCCTCGGCGACGCCGTGGCCTACCACGGGGGGCCGCTGCCGACGTCGGTCTGATCCGCGATCATGGCAGCGGAGCCCGTACGCGCTGGTCCGGACTCCGTGCGCGCGGGGATTCGGCGGGGGCCGGAATGCGCAACATTCCATACTTACCGGACACGAAGGAAAGTTTCAATAGGGTCATAAAGCAGGAAAATTTCTGCCCGAAAATCATTGACCACGGGGGTTAACACTCGGAAAGCTGGCCGCGAAGCCCAGGTGAAAGGACCGGCCGATGGTCACTGTCCGAGCGTTCGCCGCGGGGGACGAGGGCTCCCTCGTCGACGCCTGGAACCGGAGCATGCCAGGCGACCCCACGACCGCCGGGTGGCTGCGCGACTGCGTGCTGCTCGACCCGAACTTCGACCCCGGCGGCCTGCGGGTGGCCGTGGCGGACGGCCGCGTCGTCGGCTGCGCGTACGGGGTGCGCAGGCGGACGCCGCTCGCGCCGGGCACGGACCTGGAGCCCGGCATGGGATGGATCCCGTTCTTCTTCGTCGCGCCCGAGCACCGGGGCCGGGGGCTGGGCCGGAGGCTGATGGAGGAGGCGCTGGGCTTCCTCGACGGCAGGACGGTGGACTTCGCCTCCTACACGCCCGGCTACGTGCTTCCGGGCGCCGACCCGGAGCTCTACCCCGACGGGTTCCGGCTGCTGGGCGCGCTGGGGTTCGAGACGCTGTACTCGCCGGTCGCGATGGACCGGACGCTCGTCGGCTACGTGGCGCCGGACGAGGCGGGCGAGCTGCGGGCCGCCCGTGAGGCCGAGGGGTACGCGTTCCGGTCCCCGGTGGACGGGGATCTGCCGGAGCTGATCAGGTTCGCGGCCGAGGAGTTCAACCCGGACTGGGGCGAGGCGATCAGGCGCCACGCGAACCCCGACCGCATGGTCATCGCGAGAAAGGGCGGCGTCGTCGGGTTCGCGCTGTACGGGGCCTACCGGGGCATCCCCGAGAGGTTCGGCCCGTTCGGGGTCGACCCGGCGCAGCGCGGCACCGGCCTTGGCAAGATCCTCCTCCATCTCACCATGACCAGGATGCGCGCCGAAGGGCTGCACTCGTCGTGGTTCCTGTGGACCGGCGAGACCAGCCCGGCCGGTCACCTCTACACCAAGGCGGGCTACGAGATCACCAGGCGGTTCCACGTGATGAGGCGGCCGGCATGACCCACGTCCTGGCCATCGGCGCCCACGCGGGTGACCTCGACCTGACGGCGGGCGCGGTGCTCGCCCAGCACGTCCTGCGCGGCGACCGCGCCACGCTGCTGCACCTGACGCTCGGCGAGCGCGGCCACCCGCGCATGAGCGTCGCCGACTACGCCGAGCAGAAGCGCGAGGAGGCCGAGACGTTCGCCGGGCGGATCGGCGCGGGCGTGCGCTTCCTCGACTACGAGGACGGCCTGCTGCCCGAGGACGACGACGTCAAGATGCGCGTCGGCGACCTGATCAGGGAGCTGCGCCCGGACGTGATCCTCACCCACTGGGGCGAGTCCATCCACAAGGACCACGCCCGCACCCACCGCATCGTCCAGGACGCCCGCTTCTACGGCGGCCTGAAGACCCTGGCGCGCGACCTGCCCGCCTACTGGGCCGGCGAGCTCTACTACGCCGACAACTGGGAGGACGCCGACGGCTTCACCCCGGACGTGTTCGTCGAGCTGAGCGACGAGGCGTACGAGATCTGGTCGCAGGCCATCACCGGCTACGCCTACGCCAGGGGCGAGACGTACGGATTCCCGTACGTGGACTACTACCGGGCGCTGACGGTCGTGCGGGGCGCCCCGGCGGGGTTCCGGCGGGCGCAGGCGTTCGCCGCGCCGAAGGGGTCGCGGAACCTGCGGACGAGCTACTTCGGAAAGGCGTCGCAATGAAACGCAGCCTGGCGGCCGTGGCGGCCCTGGTCCTGGCGGTGGCGGGATGCTCCGGCGGCGGTGGCGCCGGGGCCGGGCGGACGGCGAGCGCGCCCCCGCTGATCATCCACGCCATCGACTCGGGGACGTTCCAGGAGAACTTCAACCCGTTCCACCTCGAAGGCGTCAACTTCGGCACCAGCGGGATGATCTACGAGACGCTGGAGTTCTTCAACCGGCTCAAACCCGGCGAGGTCACCCCCTGGCTGGCGCTCAAGCACGAGTGGTCCGAGGACGGCAAGTCGCTCACGTTCACTCTGCGGCAGGGCGTCAAGTGGAGCGACGGCAAGCCGTTCACCGCCGAGGACGTCGCCTACACGTTCGAGATCATCAGGAAGCACCCCGAGCTGAACAAGAGCGCGCTGGAGCTGGAGGGCGCCGAGGTGCTGGCGACGGACAAGGTCCGCGTCGACTTCGCCGGCACCTCCTACGCCAAGCTGTTCAACATCGCCGGGAACACGCCCATCGTGCCCAAGCACGTGTTCGAGAAGCAGAACCCGGTCACGTTCACCAACCCCAAGCCCGTCGGGACCGGCCCGTACACGCTGTCGTCGTTCAACGCCCAGCTGTACGAGATGGCGAAGAACCCGGGCTACTGGCAGCCCGGCAAGCCCGAGGTGCCGGTGCTGAAGTTCCCCGCCTACACGGCCAACGGCGTGCAGACGGCGCTGCGGCAGGGCGAGGTCGACTGGGCGGGCGCGTTCGTGCCCGACATCGAGAAGATCTACGTGCAGGGCAAGCCGGAGACGAACAAGTACTTCTTCCCCGCCGAGGGCGTCGTCGCGCTGCTGCCCAACCTGACCCACCCGGTGCTGTCCAAGCCCGAGGTGCGCAAGGCCATCAGCCTGGCCATCGACCGGGAGAAGATCGTCCGGGTGGCCGAGCGCGGCTACACCAAGGTCGCGCACCCGACCGGCATCCCGATGCCCGGCGGCGAGGCGTACCTGCCGCCCGAGCACAAGGACGCCGCGTTCACCGTCGACCTGGCCGAGGCCAAGGAGCTGCTGAAGGGCTTCGACCCGGGCGAGCTGAAGTTCGAGCTGCTGGTGCCGTCGCCGTTCACCGACTGGGTCAACGCCGCCCAGCTCATCCGCGAGGACCTGGCCAAGGTCGGCATCACCGTCGAGACCCGGGGCGTGGCCTTCCAGGACTGGGTGTCGAAGGTCGGCAAGGGCACCTTCGACCTGTCGATCCGCGCCACCCCGGCCGGGGCCGAGCCGTACTTCCAGATGCGCTCGATGCTCTACGGCAAGCTGGCCACGCCCGTCGGCAAGTCGGCCACCGGCAACTACCAGCGATGGAAGGACGCCGAGACCGACCGGCTGATCGACGCCTACGCCGCCACCGAGGACGAGGCCGAGCACCACAAGGCCACCCAGGCGCTCGGCCGGATCATGGTGGAGAAGCTGCCGACGCTGCCGCTGTTCTACAGCCCGAGCTGGGCCCAGTACCGCACCGACAAGTACGTCGGCTGGCCGACCGAGCAGGACCCGTACGCGATGCCGTCGCCCTACACCTCACCCGACGCGGCCGTGGTGCTGCTGCGGCTGAAGCCGGCGGGCACGTGAGGTTTCTCGCCAGGCGGCTCGGGTTCTACCTGCTCACGGCCTGGGCCGCCGTCACGCTCAACTTCCTCATCCCGCGCCTCATGCCGGGCGACCCGGTCGACCTGCTCGTGGCGCGGCTGAAGGGGAACGTGGACCCGGCCGCGATCGACGCGATGAAGCGCGCGTTCGGCATCAGCGACGCCAACCTGTGGCAGCAGTACGTGGACTACCTGGGCAACCTGTCGCGGGGCGAGCTCGGCCGGTCGATCACGTTCTTCCCCACCGAGGTGTCCACGGTGATCGCCGACAGCCTGCCGTGGACGATCGGGGTGGTCGGCGTCGCCACGCTGATCAGCTACGTGGTCGGCACCGCGCTCGGCGTGCTCATGGCGTGGCGGCGCGGCACCTGGCTCGACGGGGTGCTGCCTGCGGCCACGTTCATGCACGCGGTGCCGTACTTCTGGGTCGCGCTGGCGCTGGTGTTCGTCTTCGGGGTGACGCTGGAGTGGTTCCCCGTCAGCCGGGCGTACGCGCTGGACGTGGTGCCGGGGCTGACCGGGGAGTTCGCCGGCAGCGTCGTCTACCACGCGGCGCTGCCCGCGATCACGATCGTGCTCGCCTCGATGGCCGACCGCATCCTCGGCATGCGCAACGTCATGGTGACCACGCTGGGCGAGGACTACGTGGTGATGGCCGAGGCCAAGGGGCTGACGTCGCGCCGGGTCATGTGGGCGTACGCGGCTCGCAACGCGATCCTGCCCAACATCACCAGCTTCGCGCTGTCGCTCGGCTTCGTGGTGGGCGGCTCGGTGCTGACCGAGATCGTCTTCTCCTATCCGGGCATCGGGTCGATGCTGCTCAAGGGCGTGGAGAACGAGGACTTCCCGCTCATGCAGGGCATCTTCCTGGTGATCTCGCTGGCCGTGCTGGTCGCCAACTTCCTGGCCGATCTGGCGTACGTGATCCTTGACCCCAGGACCAGGCAATGAAGATCAAGATCGGGGCGGGCATCCTCGCCTTCTTCGCGCTGGCCGCGATCCTCGGGCCGCTGCTCATCGACGCCGACCCGGCCGCCACCAGCGACGCCGGCCTCCAGGGGCCGTCGGCGGCGCACTGGCTCGGCACCACCCAGACCGGGCAGGACGTGCTCGTCCAGCTCGTCTACGGGGCCCGCGTGTCGCTCGGCGTCGGCGTGCTCTCGGCGGTGATCGCCACCGTGCTCGCCGTCGCCGTCGGGCTCGTCGGCGGCTACTTCGGCGGCGCGGTCGACGAGGTGCTGTCCGTGCTCACCAACATCTTCCTGGTGCTGCCCGCGCTGCCGCTGATCATCGTGCTGGCGGGCTACCTGCCGCAGCGCGGCGTCGCCTCCGTCGCCGTGGTGATCGCCGTCACCGGCTGGGCGTGGGGGGCGCGCGTGCTGCGCGCCCAGACCCTGTCGGTACGCCGCCGCGACTTCGTGGAGGCGGCCAGGGCCGGTGGCGAGGGGGCGTTCCGGGTGGTGTTCTTCGAGATCCTGCCCGTGCTGCTCCCGGTGATCGCCACCAGCTTCCTGGCCACGGTCGTCGCGGCGATCCTGGCCGAGGCCGGGCTGTCGTTCCTCGGCCTGGCCGACCTGTCCACGGTGAGCTGGGGCAGCATGCTCTACTTCGCGCAGAACGGCCAGGCGCTGCTCATCGGCGCGTGGTGGTGGTTCATCCCGCCTGGGCTGTGCATCGCGCTCATCGGCACCGGGCTGGCGCTGGTCAACTTCGGCATCGACGAGATCGCCAACCCGCGCCTGCGCACCATAAAGCCCGCGCGCCGCAGGCCCGCGCGTGAAGGGAAGGTGAAGGCGTGAACGTCCTGGAAGTACGCGGCCTCGGCGTCGACTACCAGTCGGCCACGGGCGCCGTGCACGCGGTCGCCGACGTGACGCTCGACCTGCGGCGCGGCGAGATCCTCGGGCTCGCGGGGGAGAGCGGCAGCGGCAAGTCCACGCTGGCCAACGCCGTCGCCCGGCTGCTGCGCCCGCCCGCCGCGATCACCTCCGGCTCGGTGCTCTACCGGCGGCGCGACGGCACCGAGGCCGACGTGCTCGCGCTCGGGCCGAAACAGTTGCGCGCCTTCCGCTGGAAGGAGCTCGCCGTCGTCTTCCAGAGCGCCATGAACTCCCTCAACCCGGTCGCCACGATCGGCTCCCAGATCGACGACGTGCTGCGCATCCACGCGCCGGACCTGTCGCGCAAGGCCCGCGCCGCCCGGGCCGCCGAGCTGCTCCAGCGCGTCGGCATCAACGCCGACCGGCTGCGCGGCTACCCGCACGAGCTGTCCGGCGGCATGCGCCAGCGGGCCGCGATCGCCATCGCGCTCGCGCTCAACCCCGAGATCATCATCATGGACGAGCCGACGACCGCGCTCGACGTGGTCGTCCAGCGCGACATCCTGCACGAGATCGGCGCGCTGCGCGAGGAGTACGGGTTCGCCGTCGTGTTCATCACCCACGACCTGTCGCTGCTCATGGAGATCTCCGACCGCATCGCCGTCATGTACGCCGGCCGCGTCGTCGAGGTCGGCACCGCCAGGGCGCTGCGCACCGCGCCCCGCCATCCGTACACCGAGGGGCTGCTGCGGTCCTTCCCCCGGCTGCGCGGGCCGCGCGAGGAGCTGCTCGGCATCCCCGGCACCCCGCCCGACCTGCGCTCGCCGCCGCCCGGGTGCGCCTTCCACCCACGCTGCCGCCACGCCTTCGACGGCTGCGCCGACGAGCGCCCGGCGCTGCTGCCGGTGCCGGGCGGCGAGGTGGCCTGCCGCCTCAACGAGGGCGCCGGAGCTGACACTGCCGCACGGGAGGCGTCGTGATCGTCCTGGAAGGGCGCAACCTCACCAAGCACTTCACCGCCGCGCGCGGCCGGTGGGGGCGGCGGCCGCCGGTGCGGGCCGTGGAGGACGTGTCACTGGCGCTGCGGGCCGGGCGGGTGAGCGCGCTGGTCGGCGAGAGCGGCTGCGGCAAGAGCACGGTCGCCCGGCTGCTCGCCCAGGTCTACCCGGCCACCTCCGGCGACGTGCTGCTGCGCGGCGAGGTCGTGCGGGCGCACCGGGGAGCGGCGTTCCGCTCCTACCGGCGGCAGGTGCAGCTCATCTTCCAGGACCCGTTCGCCTCGCTGAACCCCTTCCACCGGGTCCGCTACCACCTGGCCAGGCCGCTGCGCGTGCACGGCCACGCCAAGTCCGACGCGCACGAGCGGGAACTGGTCGCCGAGCTGCTCGAACGCGTCAGCCTGACGCCCGTCGACCAGTTCATGGACAAGCTGCCGCACGAGCTGTCCGGCGGGCAGCGGCAGCGCGTCGCGATCGCCCGCGCGCTGGCGGTGCGGCCCGTGGCGCTGATCGCGGACGAGCCCGTGTCCATGCTCGACGTGTCGATCCGGCTCGGCGTGCTGCGGCTGCTGGAGAAGCTGGCCGACGAGAGCGGGCTGGCACTGCTCTACATCACGCACGACATCGCCAGCGCGCGTTACTTCGCCGAGGACATCACGGTCATGTACGCGGGCCGGCTGGTGGAGAGCGGGCCCGCCGAGGCGCTCACCCAGGCGGCGCGGCACCCGTACACGCGGCTGCTGCTGGAGTCGGCGCCGGACCCGGACCGGGTGACGCCGCGCGAGCGGCAGCGGCACGGCGAGCCGCCCAGCCTCGCCGACCCGCCCGGCGGGTGCCGCTTCCACCCTCGCTGCCCGGTGGCGCTGCCAGTCTGCTCGACCACGGTGCCGGGGCGCACCGAGCTGGGCGACGGCCGCTGGACGCACTGCTGGGAGGCCGCCGGGGACTGATCAGAACGAGCCGCCGCCCCCGCCGCCGCCCTCACCGGGGCTGTGGCTCGGCGTCCCGCCGGGCTGGCCCGCGTGATAGCCGTGGTCGCTGTAGGAACGGCCGGCACGGCCGCGCGCGGGACCGGACCGGCGGCTGAGCGGGCGGCGGGCGCGGCGTTCGACGATCACCAGGACGCCGGTCACCAGCACCGCCATCCCGGCGAACACCCACCAGGTGCCGTCGTAGGTCTCCGTGCCGACCGGGCCGCAGGCGGCGCCGCCGGCCGAGGTCACCGGCTGACGCCCGGCGCGCAGCTCCGCCAGCGTGGCCGAGCCGTCGCCCTCGCCGCGCAGCACCTTGCCGCCGGTGCTCGGCAGGTCGAGCCGGGCGGGCGGGAAGGCCAGGTCGAGCGCGAGCGCCTGGGCGCCGGGCACGGCCCGCGCGCTCGCCCTGGTCACCTGCCCGGCGGGCCCGGCGGCCAGCCTGCTCGCGGGCTGCCCGAACGCCTGGTGCCCGCCGCTCCCGGGCGGTCCGGGCAGGCGGACCGTGACCTCCAGCAGGTCCACGCCGCCCCGCCAGTGGGCGCCGCGCACCGGCAGGTGCAGGAAGGCGTGCCCGCCGAACACGGTGACCGCGTTCTTCAGCGTGTAGCCGAGCCGGAACGTCCGGGTGCTGCCGGGCGTGGCGGCCAGGTGCCACACCACGCGGTGCGGCCCGTCGGTCCCGCACGCCCGCTCGCTGTAGGTCCCGGCGCGTCCCGAGGAGTCCGGCTCCGCCGGGGCCACCTGCTCGTAGGCCGCGGACTCGCGTACCGACACGTCCTCCACCACGACGCCGGGAGCGCGCGGGATGTCCACGTACGCGCCTTTGCCCGGGCTCCGGTACGTCAGCGTGTGCTCCTCGACCACGGCCACCGTGCCGTCGGCGCGGACCGTGGCCGTGATCTCCGCTCTGGGCTGCGTGACGTGAGGCCCGGCGACCGGCTGCGGCAGCAGCCCGGCGGCCAGCACCATCAGCAGCATGCGCAATGTCGCCCCCGAAGCGCTGGTTGATCCTTTTGCGGCATTCTGTCCGGAGGCGCTTGCAGCTCGCTTAACCGGCGCGGTAGAGGCCGACCATCCGCTCGGCGACGGCGAGCAGCCGTTCGCGCAGCTCGGGCGGGCTGATCACCTCGGCGTCCGCGCCCAGCCTGAGGAACTCGCCCGTCGCGTGCTCGACCGACTCGATCGGCACCCTCACCCGGGTCCAGCCGTCCGCCTCCGGCTCGGCGCTCTCCCGCGCCGCCGCCGCCACGCCGGGCGTCATCAGGCCCGGCAGCCGTTCGAGCCCGCCCGGCGACAGCCGCAGCACCGCCTCGCCGCGCCGTAGCCGAGCCTCGAACTCCACCAGGTACGCCTGCCAGTGCGCCGCCAGGTCGAACCCCGCCGGCCTGGCGAACCGGCCCGGCAGCGGATGCAGGTCGAGGATCTGCGACACCCGGTAGGTGCGCACCTGCTCGTCGCAGCGGGCCACCAGATACCAGCTCCCGGCCTTGACGACCAGGCCGTACGGCTCCAGCCGCCGCTCCACCTCCTGCGGGGCGCGCCAGCGGCGGTAGCGGACCCGGACCGGGCGCTCGTTCCACACCGCCTCCGCCACGGCGGGCAGGTGGGCCACCGGCTCCCGGTCGCGGTACCAGCCCGGGGCGTCGAGGTGGAAGCGCTCCCTGATGCGCCCGGCCCGGTCACGCAGCTCCACGGGCAGCGCCGCCATCAGCTTGAGCTGCGCCGCCGTCACCACCGCGCCCAGCCCCAGCTCGGCGGCCGGACCGGGCAGCCCGGCCAGCGGCAGCGACTCGGCCTCCTCCGTCGTCAGCCCGGTCAGCTTGGTCCGGTAGCCGTCGAGCAGCCGGTAGCCGCCCCTCGGCCCGGCGTCGCCGTAGAGCGGGATGCCGGCCGCGTGCAGCGACTCCACGTCGCGGTAGATCGTGCGCACCGACACCTCCAGCCGGTCGGCCAGCTCCCCGGCGGTCATCCGGCCGCGCGTCTGCAGGAGCAGGAGGATCGACATCAGGCGGGAAGCACGCACATCGCTGACACTACCTGTCAGTGACCCGGCCGTACGGTGCCGGGCATGAACGATTTCGACTTCCTCGAAGGCACCTGGAACGTCCACAACAGGCGCCTGGTCAAGCCGCTCACCGGCAGCGACACCTGGGACGAGTTCCCCGGCCGGATCACCGCCACCCGGCACTTCGGCGGCGCCGCCAGCTTCGACGAGATCACCTTCCCCACCAAGGGCTTCAACGGGCTGACCCTGCGGCTGTACAACCCCGAGACGCGGCAGTGGTCGATCTACTGGGCCAACAGCTCCCGGGGCGTGCTCGACCTGCCGCCCATGGTCGGCGGCTTCGACGGCGACCAGGGCCTGTTCTACGCCGACGACCAGCACGAGGGGACGCCGGTGCGGTGCCGGTTCCTCTGGACGCTCCAGGGGCCGGACGCCTGCCGGTGGGAGCAGGCGTTCTCCGTCGACGGGGAGCGGACCTGGGAGACGAACTGGACGATGGACAGCGTCCGGGCGTGACCCGGGGCTACGCGCCGCCGTTCACCCAGAACAGGAAGCCGGCGGTGAGCGCCGCCGCCAGCAGGGCGACCCCGCACACCAGGATCATCCACCACCACCCGGACTTGGCCGCCTTGGCCTCGTACACGGGCACGTCGGGGAGCATGTCCGGGGTGTAGGGCAGGCGGCGGGTGAACGAGCCCGGCGGGTCGTCCTGCCGGTGCGGGGGCACGGGCCCGCCCCCGTACGGCTGCGGACCGGGGTGCGGACCGGGGTTCGGCCTCGGTGGGGGCCCGGCCGGGGGTGCGGGGTACGGGCCGGACGGGGGCGCGGGGTGCGGCCCGGTCGGCTGCTGGGGCCAGCGGCGCCGGATCGTCACGTCGGGGTCGGGCTGGCCGGGCTGCTCTGGATTCATGGTTCCCTCGACGCGCGCGCGGAGCCGGATTTTCCCACCATTGTCACATCTCCTGTGGCTGCCCGAGGACGGCTCAGGCGAGCCCGTCGGCAGGCGGCTGCCACCCCGGCTGCGGCCCCTGCGGCCCCTGCGGCCCGCTCGGCGGCTGCTGCTGCCAACCGGGCTGCGGCCCCTGCGGCTGGCCGTACGGGCCCTGCGGTCCTTGCTGCTGCCAGCCCTGCTGCGGGCCCTGCTGCTGCCAGGGCTGGGGCTGCTGCGGGGCCTGGGGGCCGGGCTGCTGGGGCGGGGTGCGGCGGGCGATCACGCCGGCGATCAGCAACGAGACGCCCGTCACCATGAGCACGAAGGAGACCAGGTTCACCAGCAGGAAGACGACGTCGATGCCGCCCGGGCCGAACGACTCCAACAGGACGCCGATCATCAGCAACTGCGCGAGCCGCACCAGCGAGTCGAGGAACAGCGCGAGGCAGCCGAACATGCCGAGGGTCGCCCCGCGGCCGTGGTTGCGCCGGTTCATGCCCAGCAGCACGGTGCCCGCCAGCAGCAGCACGCTGATCAGGGCGGTGGTGCCGATCCCGACGTAGTTTCCGATGTTGAACATGCGGTTCAGGTCTCCAGCCCGTTGAGGGGACGTCCGCGTAGAGACGTTACGGGGTGGGACGCGCGAGATCCACCGCCTTGCTCAGGGACTCCAGGTCGAAGTCGCCCTGATGGCGCAGGCCGTTGACGAAGAGGGTGGGGGTGCCCCGGACGCCGCTGGCGTGGCCGGACGCCTCGTCGCGGGCGACGCGGGCGGTCTGGGCGGGCACGTCGGGCCACGGTTCGACGCCGAGCCCGGCGGCGTAGCGGGCGAGGTCCTGGTCGGTGAGGTGGCGCTGGTTGCGGAACAGCAGGTCGTGCATCTCCCAGAACCGGCCGCCGAGGGCCGCGCCCTCCGAGGCCAGCGCGGCGGCCACGGCGCGCGGGTGCACGGTGCGCAGCGGGTAGTGCCGGAAGACGATCCGCAGGTCGGGATGGCGGCGGCGCAGTTCCTGGAGCACCGGGTGGAGGCGGCCGCAGTAGGGGCATTCGAAGTCGCCGTATTCGACGATCGTCACCGGCGCGTCCGGGGGGCCGAGCACGTGATCGTCCGGCCCGACGGGCTCGCCGAGCAGCACCGGCAGCTCTTCCTCCGGCTCCGTCTGCGGCGGGGCGCACACGCCGCCCCGGTCCCAGGCCAGCTTGAAAATCACCCAGCCGAGCAGCGCCGACAGCAGCGATCCGGCCAGGATGCCGATCTTCGCCTCGCTGTGCACGAGCGGGTCCTCGAAGGCCAGGTCGACGATGAACAGGGCGACGGTGAACCCGATGCCCGACACCGCCGCCCCGCCGAGGATCTGGCCCCACACCAGGTTGCCCGGCAGCACGCCCCAGTTGAGCCGCAGCGGCAGCCAGGTGCCGAGGGTGATGCCGGTGATCTTGCCGAGGAGCAGGCCGAGCGCGACGCCGAGCGCGATGGGCGAGGTCGCGGCGGCCCGCAGCGTGTCGCCGTCGAGCCGGACCCCGGCGTTGGCCAGGGCGAAGATCGGCACGATGACGTAGCTGCTCCACGGGTGCAGGCGGAGCTGGAGGCGTTCGTTGACCGAGACCGCCCGGCGCACCAGCCGGGTGGCCCGCTCGGCCGCGCGCGGGCTGGGGGAGGTGGTGAACTCCTGCACGGCCTCCCCGGCGCGCAGCAGCTTGTGGTCGCTGGGCGCGTACACGAACACGAGGACGCCGAGCGCGATGCCGACCAGGGTGGGATGCACGCCGCTCTCCAGCGTGGCCACCCACAGCGCGAAGCCGAGCAGGATGTAGGCGGGCGCCCGCCAGATGCGCAGCCAGCGCAGGGTCACGATCGCGGCCAGCAGCAGGATCGCGGTGACCAGCGCGGGGACCACCAGCGTCGCGGTGTAGAAGATCGCGATGATCATGATGGCCAGGATGTCGTCCACGATGGCCAGCGTGAGCAGGAAGGCCCGCAGCGGGTACGGGCACCGGGCCCCCACGACGGCGAGCAGCCCGAGCACGAACGCGGTGTCGGTGGCGATCGGCACGCCCCACCCGGCGGCCCCGGGCCCGCCCGCGTTGAAGACGAGGTAGACGGCCGCGGGCACGATCATGCCGCCGAACGCGGCGATCGCGGGCACGGCGATCAGCCGCCGGTCGGCGAGCTGGCCCAGCCGCGCCTCGTACGAGATCTCGAGGCCGATGACGAAGAAGAAGATCGTCATGAGCCCGTCGTTCACCCAGTGGCGCAGGTCGAGGGAGAACGTGGCGTCGCCGAAGGACAGGCCCATCGGGGTGTGCCAGAACGCCTCGTAGGTGTCGCCCCAGGGCGAGTTCGCCCACAGCAGGGCCAGCACCGTGGCCGCGAGCAGCACGCTGGTGCTGCCCGCCTCGGTCTTCAGAAACGCCCGCAGCATGCCCCGACCCCCTGAGGCCATGATCCCCGGCGGGCCTTCCGGGTTGGGTGAGGCGATGCGAGCCGAAAGGGTAAAGACCTGGAGAGCAGCAAACCAGTGAAATGACCCCCATTTATGGGTCTTCTCAGGAGGCGGCGGGCTCGTTACGTTCCAACAGCGTGCAAGAAATCGGGGGACACCGAAACACTCACCCTCTTCGCGGAGGAGCCATATGCGCTTCCACCTCCCCAAGGGAGTGGCCCGAGCCGGCACCCTGGCCGTGGCCCTCACCCTTCCGCTCGCGCTGGTCACCCCGGCCCAGGCGGACCCGAGCCCCTCGTCGCTCGCCAGGTCCGTCAAGGCGCAACTCGTCACCCGGCACCTGGAGGCGTTCCAGCGGATCGCCGACGCCAACGGCGGCACCCGGGCCTCCGGCACCCCCGGCTACGACGCCTCCCGCGACTACGTGGCCGGGCAGCTGCGCCGTGCCGGTTACCGGGTGACGCTGCAGCCGTTCGAGTTCCCGTTCTTCCAGGAGAACGCCACGGCGGCCATGCAGCGCGTCTCGCCGAACCCGCGCACGTTCACCCCGACGCCGCCGGACGGCAGCTTGGTCGGCGAGTTCGCGACCATGACCTACTCGGGCTCCGGCGACGTCACCGCCACCCTCCAGAACGTCGACCTGCAGCTCCCGCCGCCGCCCACCCCCGGCTCCACCTCCGGCTGCGAGGCCGCCGACTTCGCCGGGTTCACGCCGGGCAACATCGCGCTCGTCCAGCGCGGCTCCTGCGACTTCCGGGTCAAGGCGGAGAACGCCCAGGCGGCAGGCGCCGTCGCCGTGATCATCTTCAACGAGGGCCAGCCCGGCCGCACCGACACCCTCCAGGGCACGCTGGGCGTGCCCGTGACGATCCCGGTCGTCGGTACGAGCTTCGCCGTCGGCCAGGAGCTGGCCGCCACCGCGGGCACCGTGATGCGCGTGGCGACCGACACCGAGAGCGAGATCCGCGTCACCCACAACGTGATCGCCGAGTCGCGCGGCGGCAACCCGGACAACGTCGTCATGCTCGGCGCCCACCTCGACAGCGTGGTGCCCGGCCCCGGCATCAACGACAACGGCACCGGCAGCGCGGGCATCCTGGAGACCGCCCTGCTCATGTCGCGGCTGCCGACGGTCAACAAGATGCGTTTCGCCTGGTGGGGCGCCGAGGAGCTGAACCTGCTCGGCTCGGAGCACTACGTGGCGAACCTGACGCCCGACGAGCTGGCCAGGATCAAGCTGTACCTGAACTTCGACATGATCGGCTCGCCGAACTTCGCGTACAAGATCTACGACGGTGACGACTCCGACGCGACGGGCGCGCCGGCCGGGCCGCCCGGATCCGCCGAGATCGAGCAGACGTTCGCGCGCTACTTCGACACGCTGCGCCTGGGCCACGTCGGCACCGACTTCGACGGCCGCTCCGACTACGGGCCGTTCATCGCGGCGGGCATCCCGGCGGGCGGCCTGTTCACCGGCGCCGAGGGCGTCAAGACGCCGGAGGAGCAGGCGCTGTTCGGCGGCACCGCCGGCGAGCCGTACGACCCGTGCTATCACAAGGCGTGCGACACGATCGCCAACGTCAGCACCAAGGCGCTGCTGGTGAACACCGGCGCGATCGTGCACTCGGCCGTCACCTACGCCTACGACCGGAGCCTGCCGGGAGCGGGCGGCGCGCGCACGACAGCGGCCAAGGCGGGTGCCGCCGCCGTGACCGCGCAGGTGCAGGCCACCCGCTGACCGGGTGAGGGGAGCGGCGCGGGCCGCTCCCCTCCAGGTCACAGCCCGCGCAGGTAGGCCAGCGACGGCATGAAGAAGTACTCGCCGCCCTTCATCGTGACCGTCTGGGGCACCTGCCGGTGCGGCGGCGACTGCTCCGGCTCGCCCCACACCTTCGGGAAGGTGACCTTGACGTCACGCGCCCCCTGGCCGATCACCGGGTCGTGGCCGGTGGCCGGGCGCTCGAAGTCCGGGTTGTCGGCCCAGCTCTGCTGGGTGAACTCGAACTGGTCGAGCAGGCTGCTGTTGAAGGCCATGAACAGCAGGCCCACCTCGCCGCTCGGGCGCGTGTGCGGGGGCGCGTCGTCCCACGGGTCGTCGGCGCGCTCCCCGTAGGTCTGGCCCCGCCTGGCCATGAGCACCTCACGGCCGAACGAGCGCGGGTTCGTCTTCCTGATGTGCCCGCTGAACGGGCACTTCGTGCCGTCCGGGTCGGTGTCGAAGGTGAAGTCGTTGACCACCGGGCCGCCGCCCGCCTTCGGCTTGAGCGTGAGCGGGGTGCCGTCCTTGAACCGGCCGACGAGCATCGCGCCCGCCCGGTCGCGGTCGGCGCCCGTCAGGCCCAGGCTGTCGGCCAGCTCCTGCTCGATCTCCTTGAACGCGCGGACGTTCTGCTCCAGCTTGCGGAAGACGAAGTAGCTGCCGAAGTGGCGCTCCGGGTCCGGCGCCAGCGGGTCCGGCACCAGGACGCCGCTCAGCGGGAACGCCGGGTTCCAGTGCTTCCCGGGCTCCTTGTCCACCTCGTCCTTGAGGAACAGCGGCTGGCTGCGGCCGTCGACGTAGCCGAAGTGCTCGATGCCGTCGCCCGCCGGGTTGCGCATGCCCTGGCCGCTCTCCTCGCCCAGCAGCCGGGCGCTCTCGGGCAGGTCGCGCAGGAACCGCTCGCGCAGCGCCGCCACCGGCTCCGGCTCGGCGTCGCCGATGAGGATGACGGCGTGGATCTCCCGCTGGTAGCAGTTCTCCCACTCCTCCACCGGCGGGTCGTTCACCTCGGCGACGCGCCGCTTCATCCCGTCGCGGAACACCACGTCGCCGAACCTGCGCATGTCCTCGACCGAGTGGCCGAGGTCGCGGTAGCCGGCCTTGCTCAGGCCGACGCCCACGTACGGGGTGCCGTGCCGCCCGTCGCGGGCGTGGTCGCGCACCTCCTTCAGGTGCTCGCGGGCCGACTTCATGCTGGTCACCGCGATCTTCCTCAGGTAACGCCTGCCCTCCGCGACGTCGTTGAAGCGGACGAACAGCACCGTCAGGTGCTCGCGGACGTGCGCGCGCAGGATGTTCGGCTGGAGGTTGTCCAGCATCGCCCTGGTGTCGGCGTCGAGCGTGGCCGAATCCCAGGCCAAGGGCTGTTCGTTGGTCAGGTCGACTGGCATGGCCGAGTCCTCTCCCCGTTGGCGAATCGTGTTCGTGCCCGGGCCCCTGCCTCTAAGGACTCCCGGGAGAGGCAGAAGGTTTCCGCGAAGGGGACTTTCTGATTTCCCGATCCCCGGGCTACCCCGGCGGTCGTATCCGGCGGCCACCCTCAGGGAGGATTCGCCGCCCCCGCGCGGGTGGCAGCGTGGGGGCATGGACGTGTTGCGGACGGCGCTGGGCGCCGCATGCCTGGTGTACGGGGTGGTCTTCGCCGTGGCGGCGCTGCTGCACGCCGGGATCGCGGTGGTGCCGCTGAGCCAGCCGGTGATCGTCCCGGCCGCGATCGTGGAGACGGCCTGCGCGTGCGCGCTCGCCGTGGCAGGCTACGGCGCGCTGGCCCGGCGGCCGTGGGCGTGGGACGGGATCGTCTACGCGCACGCCGCCGCGCTGTCGGGGGTGCTGCTGGGCATCCTGGCCGTCGCGTTCGGCGCGACCGACCCCGACCCGCTGCTCGACTGGTATCACCGCTCGGTCGCCGTGCTGCTCGGGATCGGGCTGGGCGGCGCCTTCTACGTCTCCAGGGTGCGCAGGTAGGCGGCGGCCTCGGTGACCTGCTCCTCGGTGAAGACCCGGATGCCGTGCTCCTCCAGCAGCGCCGTCGTCACGCCCTGTCCGGCGACCCGGCGGCCGGCGAACGTGCCGTCGTAGATCGTCAGCGCGCCGCACGACGGGCTGCCCTCCTTGAGCACGGCCAGCCGCGCCCCGGCGTCACGGGCGGCGGCCAGCGCGGCCCGCGCGCCGGCCACGAACTCGGCGGTGACGTCGGAGCCGTCGGCCGCCAGCACCCGGGCCGTCCCGGCCAGCACCGCCGCGCCGCCCGCGCCGCCCTCGATCTCGGCGGCCGGGCGCGGGATCGCCAGCCCGCCCTCGACCTCCGGGCAGAACGGCACCAGCCGGCCCTCCCGCCACCAGGCGGCCAGCCGCTCGTCGGAGCTGGTCTTGGCGCCGCCGTCGTAGCGCACCCGACGGCCCATCAGGCACGCGCTGACCAGGATGCTTTCCACGCCTTCGATCCTATGAGCGCGATCGGGGCGAGCGGGACGGCGGCCAGCGCCAGCACGCAGCCGAAGACCCACGCGTACGGCCGGTCCGCGCCCGCCCGGGTGAACACCTGGAGCAGCACGGCCGCCAGCGCGACGCCCACCGGGGACGCGACCCGTACGGCGATGGTGCTGAGCGTGGTCGCGGCCGGGAGCGCGGCCCGGTCCAGGGTGCGGAACGCGGCGGCCATCAGCGACGGCGACACCAGCCCGTGCCCGAGCCCCAGCACGAGCACCGGCAGCACCCCGCCCCACGCCGCGTAGCCGGCGATGCCCGCCACCACCAGCGCCACCCCGGCGGTCGCGACGCCGCGCGGGCCCCGGCTGTCGGTGAGCCTGCCCGCGAGGGGCATGGTGAGCGCCGCGCCGACGCCCAGGGGGGCCAGCAGCAGGCCGGCCTCCAGGGCGCTGCCGCCCTGGGCGAGCTGGCTGTGCAGCGGGATGAGCACGGTCACGCCGAACGCCGCCGCCGAGTAGCAGGCCAGCGCCGCCACCGCCGCCGCGAACGCGCGGTCGCCGAACAGCCGCAGGTCCACGAGCGCCGCCGGGGTCCGCAGGCCGCGTGCGACGAAGGCCGCCAGCAGGGCCGCGCCGATCCACAGCGCCGGATGCGCGGGCGAGGCGCCGTCGCCGACCTCCGACAGGCCGAACACCAGCGCGGCCAGCCCGGGGGACAGCAGGGCCAGCCCGGCGACGTCCAGCCCGGCCGCCCCGGCGGGCTCGTCGCGCGGCAGCAGCAGCGCCGCCGCGACCAGCGCGGCGGCGCAGACGGGCAGGTTGACCAGGAACAGCCAGCGCCAGCCCGGCCCGTCGAGGAGCACGCCGCCGAGGACCGGCCCCGCCACGGGCGCCAGCATCGCCGGGACGGAGATCAGCGCCATCGCCCGGCCCATCCGCTCCGGGCCCGCCGCCCGCGCGAGCATCGCCTGCCCGACGGGGAGCAGCAGCCCGCCGCCGAGCCCCTGGACCGCGCGGAAGGCCACCAGCGAGCCCACCGACCAGGCGGCGGCGCACAGGGCCGACCCGGCGCCGAACAGCAGCAGGGAGACCAGCCACACCTTCCGGGCGCCGAACCGGCCGACCGCCCAGCCCGAGAGGGGCACGGTCATCACCAGGGCGAGCAGGTAGCCGGTCGCCACCCACTGCGTGTCGGCCAGGCTCGCGCCGAACCCGCCCGCCAGGGGGCCGAGCGCCACGTTGACGATCGTCGTGTCGAGCATCGTCATGACCACGCCGAGCAGCACGACCGGCCCGGTGGTTCGTACGTTGTCTCGCATGCCGTACAGCGTATCACTTCCGTACACTGTAGCGGCTGGCTTAGGATGGCGGTGTGAGTTCCGTCTGGTCACGCCCCGCGCCGCAGCGGCGCCCCGCGCTGACCCGGGAGGCGATCGTCGCCGTGGCCGTGGCCGTCGCCGACGCCGAAGGGCTGGCCGCGGTCTCCATCCGCCGCGTCGCCGCCGAGCTCGGCGCCCGCGCGATGAGCCTCTACACCTACATCGAGCGCAAGGAGGACCTGCTCGCGCTCATGCTCGACGAGATCAGCGCCGAGCTCGACACCGGCGAGCCGCTGCCCGCCGACTGGCGCGAGGCGCTGGTCCAGCTCGCCAGGGCCGAGCGCGACCTGGTGCGCCGCCACCCCTGGCGGGTCGAGCTGATCTCCCAGCCCGTCGCCGTCGGCCCCAACGGGCTGCGCCACGTCGAGCGCAGGCTGTCCGCGTTCGACGGGCTCGGCCTGGACCGGCTCCAGACCTGGCGCGCGATGGCGGCGGTCGTCGACTACGTGACCGGCTTCGTCGTCCGCGAGGCCGCCGAGCGCGCCCGGCCCCGCGCCGACGGCGTCAACGACGCCGAGCGCGCCGCGCTCGCCGAGCCCTACATCCGCGACCTCGTCGCCACGGGAGAGTTCCCCCGGCTCGCCCCCATGATCGAGCAGGGCGTGCGGGGCGCCGACGACACCTTCGAGCGCGGCCTGCGCTGGGTCCTGGACGGAATCGAGGGCGACCTGCCCGGGCGATAGCCTTGCCCCCGATGAACACCACCGTCGCCACGATCGTCATCGCCGGCTCGCTGCTGCTCGCGCTGGCGAGCCTGATCACCGCCATCCGCGACCGGCCCATGGGCATGGTCCTGCTGGGCGGCTTCGCCGTCCTCGAAGTGGCCGTGCTCGTGCAGCTCGGCATCGTGATCGCGGCGGTGGCCGGCGGCGCCGGGCCGGACGACACCGTCACGCTCTTCGGCTACCTCGGCGGCATGGTGCTCATCCCGCCCGCCGCGGTGTTCCTCGCCCTGGCCGAGCGCAGCCGGTGGGGCCCGGCGATCCTGGTCGTGGCCGGGTTCGCGATCGCGGTGATGACCGGGCGGGTGCTGCAGATCTGGCAGGGCGTCGCATGAGCCACGCCCCCATCGGCGCCGGTCCCGGCCGCGCGCTGATCGCCCTGTACGGGCTGTTCGCGCTGGCCGCCGGCGCGCGGGCCGGCGTGCAGATCGCCACCCGGTTCGGCGAGGCGCCGCTGGCCTACTCGCTGTCGGCGTTCGCCGCGCTCGTCTACGTGCTGCTCACCGTCGCCCTCGTGCGCGGCGCCCGGCGGCTCGCGCTGGCCGCGCTCGGCATCGAGCTGGCCGGGGTCCTCGTCATCGGCACCGCGAGCCTGCTCGACCCGGCCGCCTTCCCCGACGCCACCGTGTGGTCCGGTTACGGCCGCGGCTATCTGTACATTCCGCTGGTGTTGCCGCTGGTGGGCCTCTACTGGCTGCTGCGCAGGCGTTAGCGAGTCGTCTGCGCGGGCAGCAACGTCACCCATGAGTACGATCGAACACTCCGTAGACGTCAATGTTCCCGTCAGGGTCGCGTACGACCAGTGGACCCAGTTCGAGAGCTTCCCCGAGTTCATGGAGGGCGTCGAGTCCATCAAACAGCTCACCGACACGCGCACGCACTGGATCACCGAGATCGCGGGCGTCAAGCGCGAGTTCGAGGCCGAGATCACGGAGCAGCACCCGGACGAGCGCATCGCCTGGCGGTCGATCGACAAGCCGAGCCAGTCCGGCGTGGTCACCTTCCACCGGCTCGACGCCGACACGACCCGGGTCAAGCTCCAGATGGAGTACGACCCCCAGGGGTTCGTGGAGACCGCCGGTGACTGGCTGCAGATCGTCAAGCTCCGCGTCCGCGGCGACATGGAGCGGTTCAAGACGTTCATCGAGTCGCGCGGCGGCGAGACCGGCGCCTGGCGCGGCGACGTGCCCGGCCCGCACCAGACCGGCTCCAGCCTCGGCGGGAGCGACCGGCCGATGCCGCCCGGCACCGTAGGCGGCGGCGACCCGTACTCCGACGGTCCTCCGCTGCCCCCGCCCGGCCCGCTGGGCGGCACCCACGACGACCCCCCGCAGGGACCGCGCCCGGTCCTGTAGGCGCTCAGGAACGGTCCCGCTGGCAACCGAAGGCCCCCGGCTCAGCCGGGGGCTTTGCCATGTCCGCGCCCCGGTTGAGCGGGGAGTTTGTCAGGTTGCGGAATAGATGCGCGTTTTGGTCCTGTTAAGATGGTGATTCATCCCATGATTAGATGAGTGGAGGACCAGACCCGGCATGACTGTGCTCGCCGCCCCCGAGTCCCGAGGAAGAACCAACTCCCTCGCCTGGCTCCTCGTGCTGGGAATCGTCCTCGCGGCCCTCAACCTGCGCACCGCCGTGACCAGCGTCGGCCCCCTGCTCGACCAGCTCGCCGCCGGACTCGGCATGACCAGCGTCGGGACCGGCCTGCTCACCACGCTGCCCGTGCTGGCCTTCGCCACCGTCGGCGCGATCACGCCCACGCTGGCCCACCGCGTCGGGCAGCACCGCCTGCTGCTGCTCGCGCTCGTCACGCTCGGCGCCGGCATGCTCGTCCGGGCGCTCGTCGACTCCGCGCCGGTCTTCCTGCTCAGCAGCGCGGTCGCGCTCTCGGGCGGCGCGGTCGGCAACGTGCTCATCCCGTCGCTGATCAAGCGCCACTTCCCGGCCCGCACCGGGGTCATGACGACCGTCTACACCACCGCCCTGGCCACCGGCACCATGCTCGCCGCCGCGGCCACCGTGCCGATCGAGCGCGCCTCCGGCGACTGGCACGTCGCGCTCGGCGTGTGGGCCGCGTTCGCCGCGATCGCCGCCGTGCCGTGGCTGGCGCTGCTGCGCAGCGAGCCGGAGCGCGCCAAGGCCCGCGCCGGCGCCGGCATGCGCAGCCTGGCCAGGAGCAAGCTGGCCTGGACGGTCGCCGTCTACTTCGGCACCCAGTCGATGATCGCCTACATCATGTTCGGCTGGCTGGCCACGATCCTCACCGACTCCGGCTACACCACCGCGCAGGCCGGGATGGTCCTCGGCGTGTTCACCGCGCTGAACATCCCCGTCTCCATCCTGATCCCGGTCGTCGCCTCGCGCTTCCGCGACCAGCGGCCCATCGTGGTCGGCCTGGTCGTCGCCTACGTCATCGGCTTCTTCGGGCTGTGGTTCGCGCCCGCCTCGACCGCGCCGGTCTGGGTGGTGTTCGTGGCGATCGGCATGGGCTCGTTCCCGCTCGCGCTGACCATGCTGGCACTGCGCACCCGCACGCCCGAGGCCACCGGCGCGCTGTCGGCGTTCGGGCAGAGCGTCGGCTATCTCATCTCCGGCGCCGGTCCGCTCCTCGTCGGGGTGCTGCGCGAGGCCGGCGGCGGCTGGGCGCTGCCGTACACGATGATGCTGGCCGTGATCGTCGTCCAGCTCGTGAGCGGCCTGTACGCGGGGCGCAACCGATACCTGGAGGACGAGCGCTCTGCCAGGATGACGGGGTGAACTCGACAGTCGTCACCTTCCCGCACGGTCATGTCAACGGCCGTTCCACGATCGTCGGGGCCGTGCCGGTGGGGGAGCGGCACGGCCTCGTCACCGCCGAGACGCCCTTCCACCCGCTCGACCACACCTGGCCCGACCAGCCCGCCGACCGGGGGACCATCGGCGGGCTGACCGTCGTGGACTGCGTGACCGGCGCGCTGCCCGGCTCCGGCGGCGAGATCGCGCTCGGCTCCGGCATCCCGGTGCGGCGCGGCTCCGACGGCTGGCGGTGGCTGGTCGTGCACGTGACCGACGAGCCGCTGCCGCTCGGCGCCGAGGTCGACCTGGTGGTCGACGCCGGTCACCGGGCCGCGCTCTCGGCCGGGCACACCGCCTGCCACCTGGCCGCGCTCGCGCTCAACGCCGCGCTGGCCGGGCGCTGGCGCAAGGAGACCGCCGCCGACGGGCTCGGCCACCCCGACTTCGACCAGAGCGCGATCACCTCCTCGCGGATCGTCCCGTACGGGAGCGTGGACGTCTACCGGCTGGGCAAGTCGCTGCGCAAGAAGGGGTTCACCGCCGAGGGGCTGGACCCGGCCCAGGTCGCGGCCGAGGTGAACGAGCGGCTCAAGGGCTGGGTGGCGTCCGGCGCGCCGGTGCGGCTGGACGTGCCGGGGCCGGAGCTCACCGCCCGCCGCACCTGGTCCTGCGCGCTGCCCGAGGGTGAGGCGTCGATCCCGTGCGGCGGCACGCACGTCGGCTCGGCCGCCGAGCTGGGCGAGGTCACGGTGGAGCTGGCCCTGGAGGAGCAGGCGCTCACCATGCGCACGACCGTGACGCCGTGAACCGTCAGCACGCGCTGACAGCCGTAAGCGTGTCAGCACGTGTTGACAAGCGGGTGCTTGTCAGCGCATGCTGACAGCATGAGCGTCACCGAACTCGCCGAAGCGGCGGCCGATCGCGACCCGGGCACCGGCCTGGCCGCCGTCGCCGCGCTCCGGGTCCTGCTGGAGGAGCTGGAGGCCATGCACGTCTCCAACGCCCGCGCCCAGGGCTGGTCCTGGGAGCAGGTGGCCGACGCGCTCGGCGTCAAACGGCAGTCCGCCCACCGCAAGCACGCCCGCCGGATCGGGAGGTAACACGATGCTGACGAGATTCACCGACGGCGCCCGCCGCACGATGATCAGGGCCGGCACGCTCGCCCTCGACGCCGGCCGTCCCGTCCTCGACACCGACCTGCTCCTGCTCGCGCTGGCCGAGATCCGGCCCTTCACGCTCGACGCCTTCACCGCCACCCCCGAGGCCGTGCGCGAGCACGTCGACACCGGCGACGCCCGCGCGCTGCTGGCCACGCTCGGCATCGACCTCGCCGAGGTGCACCGCCGCACCCGTGCCGGGGCCGACCGGCCCCACCTGTGGCGGCTGCGCCGCACGCCGCTGCGCCCGCTGCGCGTCGTGCTGTACGGGCCGCTCGGCGCGATCCCGCTGGCCATGCACGCCCGCAAGGCCGTCGAGGTGGCCCAGTGGAAGCCCGGCCCCGTCACCGGAGAGCGCCTGCTGTGGGGCCTGCTCGCCGACGGCGCCAACGGGGCCGGCCGCATCCTCCACGCGACCGGCGTCGACCTGCCCCGGCTCGTCGACGAGGCCGGCATCCCGCGGGCCGTTCACGCCTGATCGGCGGCCAAGCGGGTCAGCTTGTCCGGGTTGGCGATCAGGTAGATCGTCGCGATCCGCCCGTCCATGACGACGAGGGACGCCACGGTCACCACGCGTCCCGCCGCCCGGATCACCGCCGCCGGGCCGCCGTTCACCTCCGCGACCTCGAACGACAGCTCCGCGTCCGGCGGGGTCCCCACCGACGCCAGGAACCGGGCGATCCCCTCCTCCGAGCCGATCGACACCAGCCAGCGGGAGATCGGGTCCGCGCCCGTCATCACCCGCAGCGGCGCCCTGGCCTTGCCGCCGCTGTCGCTGATCAGCGTGACCTCGTCGGCCAGCAGCTTGATCAGGGCGCCGAGGTCGCCGTTCGCCGAGGCGCCGATGAAGCGCTCGGTGATGCGCCGCCGGGCCGCCCGGTCCGCCTCGTAGCGCGGCCGCTTCTCCCGCACGTGCTCGCGCGCCCGCCTGGCGAGCTGCCGGGTGGCCGCCTCGCCCCGCCCGATCACCTCCGCGATCTCCCCGAACGGCAGGTCGAACGCCTCCCTGAGCACGAACACGGCCCGCTCCAGCGGCGACAGCGTCTCCAGCACCACCAGCAGCGCCAGCTCCACGCTGTCGGCCAGCTCGGCGTGCTCGGCCACGTCCGGCGTCGTGCCCACCGGCTCCGGCAGCCACGGACCCACGTACGACTCCCGCCGCGAGCGCGCCCACCGCAGCCGGTCCAGCGCCAGCCTCGACGTCACCCGCACCAGGAACGCCTTCGGATCGGCGATCTCGTTCTCGTCCACCCCGGACCAGCGCAGCCACGCCTCCTGCACGACGTCCTCGGCGTCGGCCATGCTGCCCACGATCCGGTAGGCCACCCCGATCAGCAGGCGGCGATGTTCTTCGAAGGTAGACATGAATTCATAGACGTATCACGGCCATCCGGGCGTGACACGGGGGTGCCGAGATTCCGATACACTGGCGTCGCATCGCAAGGGGCTATGGCGCAGTTGGTAGCGCGCCTCCATGGCATGGAGGAGGTCTGGGGTTCGAATCCCCATAGCTCCACCCACGATCGGCGAAGGCCCCGGGGACGTCCCCGGGGCCTTCGCCGTGCTGCCCGTCAGTAGCGGTAGTGCCGGTGGTGGCGCCGCTTGCCGAAGGACTTGCTCACGTGGAAGCCGCCGGGCAGGCGCACGGTGACGTGGCGGCGGCCGTCGGGCGTCGTCGACACGTGGAAGCGGCGGTTGCCGAAGCTGTGGCCGACGCCGTGCCGTGAGAGGTTGACCCGGAACGGGCCCACCTTGATCGACTTTCTGTAGTGCCAGCCCACTGCCCCTCCTCCGGAGTACGCGTCGTTCTCCTGGTGAAACGATCGGCGTCCGCGCGAGGTTCCCTGCCCCATTGCACGCATGTCATCGAATGGGCTGATTGCCCAATGAAAGGTTCATTCTGATCTGCGGAAGAATGTCGCGCTCGCTATGCTCCGAACGCATTCGACGCCGATCGACGAGGTGGCTCATGGGCGAGGGAACCCCCAGCTGGACGCATCAGGACCCGGATTACCTGCCGCCTGAGATAGACGCGAGCAAACCCAGCATCGCCCGCGTCTATGACGCTTTCCTGGGCGGCAAGGACAATTTCGCGGTCGACCGCGCGATAGCGCTGGAGGGCATGAAGCATTTCCCCGACGGCGGCGAAGGCGCGCGGCAGAATCGCGCGATGCTTTTCCGCGGCGTGCGCTACATGACCGAGCAGGGCATCGACCAGTTCCTCGACCTCGGCTCCGGGCTGCCGACGATGGACAACACCCACTCGGTCGCCCAGCGGATCAACCCGCGCGCCAAGGTCGTCTACGTCGACAACGACCCGATCGTGCTCGCCCATGCCCGCGCGATCCTGCAGACCAACGACAACACCCGGGTCATCACCGCCGACCTGCGCGAGCCGGAGGCGATCTTCGAGCATCCGAAGGTGGCCGGCTTCCTGGACTTCTCCCGGCCGATCGGCCTGCTGCTGGTGGCCGTCGTGCACCATCTGAGCGACGAGGAGGGCCCGGAGGAGCTGGTCGGCACGTACAAGGCGAAGCTGGCGCCGGGCAGCTTCATGCAGCTCACGCACTTCTGCTCGTGCGCGCCGGAGGTGCGGGCGCTGGAGGGCGTCCTGCTGGCGATGCTGGGCACCGGGCGGGCCCGCGACCTGAAGGAGATCGTGCGCTTCTTCGACGGGCTGGAGCCGGTCGAGCCCGGCGTGGTGCACGTGCCGCTGTGGCGGCCGGAGCAGCCGGTCGAGCTTCCCCTCACGCTGGGCGGCGTCTGCATCGCGGGCGGCGTGGCCCGCAAACCCTGACCGCGCCGCCGGTGACGCGGCCGTAATCGAAACGACGCTTGACGAGACTGGTTGTTAACGTTCACAGTCTTCCCAAGCCCGGAAAGGAGCACGGCTGTGGCATCCATCCAGGGGCGCCGCCCGCCTGTCATGGCCGACGTGGCCAGGGAGGCGGGAGTGTCCCACCAGACGGTCTCCCGCGTGCTGAACGAGCATCCCAACGTGCGCGGCGAGACCCGCACCAGGGTTCTGGAGGCGATCGACAAGCTGGGCTACCGCCGCAACCTCGTCGCCCGCGCGCTGGTCACCAGGCACTCGCGCACGCTCGGCGTGGTCAGCTTCGACACCACCCTGTACGGCCCCGCCAGCACGGTCTACGGCATCGAGCAGGCGGCCCGGGCGGCCGGTTACTTCGTCAGCATCGTCAGCCTCAAGTCCATCGACAGGAGCGGCGTCCGCGACGCCCTCGACTACCTGGCTGACCAGGGCGTCGACGGGATCGTGGTGGTCGCCCCACAGCGGTCGGCCGCCCAGGCGCTGGCCGACCTGCCGCTCGACATCCCGGCCGTCGCGGTCGAGGGCGGCGAGGCCGGCGACGTGCCGGTGGTCTGCGTGGACCAGGTCGAAGGGGGCAGGCTCGCCACCGAGCACCTGCTCTCGCTGGGACACGAGACGGTCTGGCACGTCAGCGGGCCGTCCGACTGGCTGGAGGCCGAGGGCCGGGTCGCCGGGTGGCGGGCCGCGCTGGAGGCGGCCGGCCGGGAGACGCCGGAGCCGCTGGCCGGTGACTGGAGCCCGCGTTCCGGTTACGAGGCCGGTCGCCGCCTGGCGGCCATGCGCGACGTGAGCGCGGTCTTCGTCGCCAACGACCAGATGGCGCTCGGCGTGCTGCGCGCCTTCACCGAGCAGGGGGTGAGGGTGCCCGGTCAGGTGAGCGTCGTCGGCTTCGACGACATCCCCGAGTCGGAGTTCTTCTCGCCGCCGCTCACCACTGTCAGGCAGGACTTCGGCGCGGTCGGCAGGCACAGCATCGGCATGCTGCTGCGCCAGATCGAGGGCGGCGGCGAGCATGAGCGGCTCGTCGTGCCCCCGGCCTTCGTCCGGCGCGCGAGCACCGCTCCGCGCTGACGGGCGGAGCGGCCGGACGTGAACGCCGTCCACAGAATGTTAACGCTCACAAATTTCAGAAAGGACACCCCCCACGTGTTGAAGAAGATCTCTGTGCTGGTGGCGGCCGTCGTCGCCCTGGCCGGATGCGGTTCGAACAGCGGCTCGACCGGCAGTGACCCGGCGGGCGGCGCGGGCGACTCGATCACCATGGGCTTCTCCCAGGTCGGCGCCGAGAGCGGCTGGCGCACCGCGAACACCAAGTCCGTGCAGGAGTCGGCCAAGAGCGCCGGCATCGAGCTGAAGTTCTCCGACGCCCAGCAGAAGCAGGAGAACCAGATCAAGGCGCTCCGCTCGTTCATCCAGCAGAAGGTGGACGTGATCGCGTTCTCGCCGGTGGTGGAGTCGGGCTGGGACACCGTGCTCAAGGAGGCGCAGAACGCCAAGATCCCGGTCATCCTGACCGACCGCGCCGTCGACTCCAAGGACACCTCGCTCTACAAGACCTTCCTCGGCTCCGACTTCGTCGAGGAGGGCAAGAAGGCCGGCCAGTGGCTGGTGGAGGAGTACAAGGACGAGTCCGGCCCGGTCAACATCGTCGAGCTGCAGGGCACCACCGGCTCGGCCCCGGCCAACGACCGCAAGGCCGGTTTCGCCGAGGTCATCGGGGCCGACCCCAAGTTCAAGATCATCGCCTCGCAGACCGGCGACTTCACCCGGGCCAAGGGCAAGGAGGTCATGGAGGCGTTCCTGAAGTCCAACCCGGACATCGACGTGCTGTACGCGCACAACGACGACATGGGTCTGGGCGCGATCGAGGCCATCGAGGGCGCGGGCAAGACGCCCGGCGCCGACATCAAGATCATCACGGTGGACGCCGTCAAGGACGGCATGCAGGCCCTGGCCGACGGGAAGATCAACTACATCGTCGAGTGCTCCCCGCTGCTCGGCCCGCAGCTCATGGACCTGGCCAAGAAGGTCGTCGCGGGCGAGCAGGTGCCGCCCCGCGTGGTGACCGAGGAGACCACGTTCACCCAGGAGCAGGCCAAGCAGGCCCTGCCCAGCCGCCAGTACTGATCCCAAGGGGCCGGGCCGCGGCCCGGCCCCGCCACCGGAAGGGGATGGCGATGGCCACACCCGCGCCGGTCCTGCGGATGAGCGGGATCGGCAAACAGTTCCCTGGCGTGCGCGCGCTGGACGGCGTGGACCTGAGGCTGCTGCCCGGCGAGGTGCACGCGCTCATGGGCGAGAACGGCGCCGGGAAGTCCACCCTGATCAAGGTGCTGACCGGCGTCCACCAGGCCGACGAGGGCGCGATCGAGCTGGCCGGCCGGTCTGTCGCGTTCGGCAGCCCGCTGGAGGCCCGCCAGGCCGGCATCAGCACCGTCTACCAGGAGGTCAACCTCTGCACCAACCTGTCGGTCGCGGAGAACATCCTCATCGGCCGCGAGCCCCGCAGGTGGGGCCGCATCGACTGGAAGCGGATGCGGGCCCGCGCCCGCGAGCTGCTCGCCCGGCTGGAGCTGGACCTGGACGTGTCGGCGCCGCTGTCGGCCTACTCGCTGGCGATCCAGCAGATGGTGGCGATCGCCCGCGCCCTCGACGTCGAGGCCCGGGTGCTCATCCTGGACGAGCCCACCTCCAGCCTGGACGCCGACGAGGTGGGCCAGCTCTTCCGGGTGATGCGCAGGCTCAAGGACGACGGCATCGCGATCCTGTTCGTGTCGCACTTCCTGGACCAGGTGTACGAGATCTCCGACCGGATGACGATCCTGCGCAACGGCCGGCTCGTCGGCGAGTACCCGACGCGCGAGCTCAGCCAGGTCGACCTCGTCGCCAAGATGATCGGCCAGGAGCTGGCCGCGCTCGACCGGCTGCACGGCGAGGCCGCGGCCTTCGACCGGCCCCTGGTGGAGGCCCGCGAGCTGGGCCGCGCCGGGGCGATCGAGCCGTTCACGCTCACGATCCACGAAGGCGAGGTCGTCGGGCTCGCCGGGCTGCTCGGCTCGGGCCGCACGGAGGTGGCCCGGCTGCTGTTCGGCGCCGACCACGCGGGCGGCGGCCGGGTGGCGGTCGGCGGCGCGCCCGCGTCGCTGCGCACCCCGCGCGCCGCGATGGGCCACGGGATCGCGTTCTGCTCGGAGAACCGCAAGGCCGACGGCCTCATCCCGGACCTGACCGTCCGCGAGAACATCATCCTCGCGCTCCAGGCGACGCGGGGCTGGACCAGGCCGGTGCCGCGCGAGCAGCAGGACGAGCTGGTCGAGCGCTACGTCAAGGCGCTGCGCATCAGCCCGCCCAACCCCGAGCACCTGGTACGCGACCTGAGCGGCGGCAACCAGCAGAAGGTGCTGCTGGCCCGCTGGCTGATCCTGGAGCCGCGGCTGCTCATCCTTGACGAGCCCACCCGTGGCATCGACGTGGGCGCCAAGACCGAGATCCAGCGCCTGGTCGCCGAGCTGTCCGGCGGCGGCATGGCGGTGCTGTTCATCTCCGCCGAGCTGGAGGAGGTGCTGCGGCTCAGCCACAAGGTCGCCGTGCTGCGCGACCGGCGGCTGGTCGCCGAGCTGCCCAACGGGCCAGAGCTCACCACGGACGTGCTGATGGAGACGATCGCGAGCGGAGGCCGTACGTGATGGCGGCGATGCGGCGGCTGATCTGGCCGCTCCTGATCCTGGCCGCGCTGTTGCTGGTCAACGTGGCCTTCATCCCCGGCTTCCTGTCGGTGGAGGTGCGTGAGGGGCACCTGTACGGGAGCCTGATCGACATCCTGCGCTTCGGCGCGCCGCTCATCCTGGTCTCGCTCGGCATGACGCTCGTCATCGCGACCGGCGGCATCGACCTGTCGGTGGGCTCGGTGGTGGCGATCTCCGGCGCGCTGGCGTGCCTGCAGCTCAGCCAGGACCAGGGCGTGTTCACCGCGATCGTGCTGGCGCTCGGGCTGAGCACGCTGCTGGGCGCCTGGAACGGGTTCCTGGTGGCCGGGATCGGCATCCAGCCGATCATCGCGACGCTGATCCTCATGGTCGCCGGGCGCGGCCTGGCCCAGCTCATCACCGACGGGCAGATCATCACCGTCAACGACCCGGCCTACAAGCTGATCGGCGGCGGCTACTGGCTGACCGTGCCGTTCGGCGTCCTCGTGGTGCTGGCGGTGCTGGCGATCACCGCGTTCCTGACGCGGCGGCTGGCGCTGGGCCTGCTCATCGAGTCGGTCGGCGGCAACGCCGAGGCCAGCCGCCTGGCCGGCATCCGCGCGCGCGGGATCATCGTCATGGTGTACGCGTTCGCGGCCCTGTGCGCGGGCGTCGCCGGGCTCATGATCAGCTCGAACGTGTCGAGCGCCGACGGCAACAACGCCGGGCTCTGGATCGAGCTGGACGCCATCCTGGCCGTGGTCATCGGCGGCACGTCGCTGGCCGGCGGCCGGTTCTCGCTCGGCGGGACCGTGCTCGGCGCGCTCATCATCCAGACGCTGACCACGACGATCTACTCCGTCGGCGTGCCGCCCGAGACCACGCTGCTGTTCAAGGCGCTCGTGGTGGCGGCGGTCTGCCTCGTGCAGTCGCCGGCGTTCCGCGAGAAGGTGTTCCACCGCCGGCGGCGGCCGTCCTCCGCCCGTCCGGCCGAGGAGAAGGTGCGGGTGACGGCATGACGACGCTCTCCCTGGGCGGCGGGCGGGCCGTCCCCGCCAGGTATGTCCCGGTCCTGGTGACGGGGTGCCTGTTCGTGGCCATGTTCGTGGTGGGCGGGATCCGCTACGAGGGGTTCGCCAGCGGGCAGGTGGTGCTCAACGTCTTCATCGACAACGCGTTCCTGCTGGTCGTGGCCGTCGGGATGACGTTCGTGATCCTGACGGGCGGCATCGACCTGTCGGTGGGCTCGGTGGTGGCGCTGTCGACGATGATCTCGGCGAGCCTGATGGCCGGGCCGGGCTGGCCGCCGTACGTGGTGGTGCCGCTGGTGCTGCTCGTGGGGTCGGGCCTGGGCCTGCTCATGGGCTGGCTGGTGCACGCCTTCGACATCCAGCCGTTCATCGTCACGCTGGCCGGGATGTTCCTGGCCAGGGGGCTGTGCTACACGATCGGCACGGAGTCGATCCCGATCGAGGACGCCACGTTCACGGCGTTCGCGCAGACCAGGATCGACCTGTTCGCCGATCTGTGGATCTCGCCGAGCGTGGTGATCGCGGCCGTGGTGGTGCTGGCGGCGGCGTACGTGCTGCACTACACGCGGCTGGGCCGGGCCGTCTACGCCACCGGGGGCAGCGAGCAGTCGGCGCTGCTCATGGGGCTGCCGGTGGGCCGGACGAAGGTCGCCGTCTACACGATCTCCGGCTTCTGCTCGGCGCTCGGCGGGGTCCTGCTGTCGTTCTACATGCTCTCCGGGTACGGCCTGCACGCGGTGGGCATGGAGCTGGACGCCATCGCGGCGGTCGTCATCGGCGGCACGCTGCTGACCGGGGGCACCGGGTTCCTGTTCGGCACCGTGCTGGGCGTGCTCGTGCTGGGGCTGATCCAGACGATCCTCAGCTTCGAGGGGACGCTCAGCTCGTGGTGGACGAAGATCTTCATCGGCCTCCTGCTGTTCGCCTTCATCCTGCTGCAGCGGCTGTTCTCGGCCCGGAGACGCCCCTGACCTGGCCACCTGTGGTTACCGGACCGTTTCCGGGAGGTTACCGTCGTCCATTGACACCAGCGTTGTTAGCGATAACAATCAGCCCAGACGTAATGCGAACTTTGTTCCGGTTTATCACGGTTTAGCACCGCAACCCCCATACGAGGAGAGTCAAGGATGAGGTTGGGACGAATCGGGGGCGTGGTGTCCGCCATCGCGCTCGCCGCGACCATGACGGCCTGCGGCTCCGCCCAGAAGACCATCGACGCCGAGGCGTCCGAGGCCGCCGCGGGCGGCAACGCCGGCGCCCTCGTCGGCGTCACCATGCCGACCAAGTCGTCCGAGCGGTGGATCCACGACGGCGACAACGTCAAGAAGCAGCTCGAAGCCCTCGGCTACAAGGTCGACCTGCAGTACGCCGAGAACGACATCCCCACCCAGGCCAACCAGATCGAGAACCAGATCACCAAGGGCGCCAAGCTCCTGATCGTCGCCTCGATCGACGGCACCGCGCTGACCTCCCAGCTCCAGCAGGCGGCCGACAACAAGATCCCGGTCATCGCCTACGACCGGCTCATCCGCAACAGCCCCAACGTCGACTACTACGCCACCTTCGACAACTTCAAGGTCGGCGTCCAGCAGGCGACCTCGCTGCTGCAGGGCCTCGGCGTCGACAAGGGCGAGAAGGGCCCGTTCAACGTCGAGCTGTTCGGCGGTTCGCCCGACGACAACAACGCCACGTTCTTCTGGAACGGCGCCATGTCGGTGCTCCAGCCGAAGATCGACGACGGCACGCTGAAGGTCAAGAGCGGCCAGACCGACTTCAAGACCGCCGCCATCCTCCGCTGGGACCCGGCCACCGCGCAGAAGCGCATGGAGGACATCCTCACCAAGACCTACACCGGCGGCGCCGAGGTCGACGGGGTTCTGTCGCCCTACGACGGCCTGTCCATCGGCATCCTGTCGGCGCTCAAGAGCAGCGGCTACGGCACCAGCGGCCAGCCCTACCCGGTCGTGACCGGCCAGGACGCCGAGCTCGCCTCGGTCAAGTCGATCGTCGCCGGCGAGCAGTACTCCACCATCTTCAAGGACACCCGCAAGCTCGCGGAGGTCACGGTCAAGATGGCCGACGCCGTGCTCAAGGGCGGCAAGCCCGAGGTGAACAACACCAAGGACTACGACAACGGCACCAAGGTCGTCCCCTCGTACCTGCTCGACCCGGTGATCGTGGACGAGAGCAACTACAAGGACGTCATCATCGGCGGCGACTACTACACCGAGGACCAGCTCAAGTAGGAGCGCGCTCCGGGGGCGGCACGCCCCCGGGGCCCTCCCGGGCGAGGGGCTTGAGACATGACCGACCACATCTTGCGGATGAGCGGGATCACCAAGACGTTCCCCGGCGTGAAGGCGCTGCAGGACGTCACCCTGTCGGTGCGACGGGGCGAGATCCACGCCATCTGCGGCGAGAACGGCGCCGGGAAGTCGACGCTGATGAAGGTGCTGTCCGGCGTCTATCCGCACGGCACGTACGAGGGCGAGATCCACTTCGACGGCGAGCGTGGCGAGTTCGGCGGCATCCGCGACAGCGAGCGCGCCGGCATCGTCATCATCCACCAGGAGCTCGCGCTCAGCCCGCAGCTCTCGATCGCCGAGAACATCTTCCTCGGCAACGAGCGGGCCAGGCGCGGCTTCATCGACTGGAACCGCACCAACTACGAGGCCGCCCAGCTCATGGCGCGCGTCGGCCTGCGCGAGAACCCGACAACCGTCGTCTCCGACATCGGCGTCGGCAAGCAGCAGCTCGTCGAGATCGCCAAGGCGCTGTCGAAGGAGGTGAAGCTGCTCATCCTCGACGAGCCGACCGCCGCGCTCAACGACGACGACTCGGCCCACCTGCTCGACCTGCTGCGCGGCCTGCGTGACGAGGGCATCACCTGCGTGATCATCTCGCACAAGCTCAACGAGGTCACCGCGATCGCCGACTCCGTCACGATCATCCGCGACGGCCGCACGATCGAGACCCTCGACATGGCCACCGACGCGGTGACCGAGGACCGGATCATCTCCGGCATGGTCGGCCGCGCCCTCGACAACCGCTACCCGCCGCACGAGCCGACCATCGGCGCGGAGGTGCTGCGCATCGAGGACTGGACCGTGCACAGCCCCAGCCAGCCGGGCCGCAAGGTCGTCGACGGGGCGGCGCTCACGCTGCGCCGCGGCGAGATCGTCGGCCTGGCCGGGCTCATGGGCGCGGGCCGCACCGAGCTGGCGATGAGCCTGTTCGGCAGGACGTACGGGGTGAACATCTCCGGCAGGGTCTTCAAGGACGGAAAGCCGATCGAGATCCGCACCGTGCAGGACGCCATCCGGCACGGCATCGCGTACGCCACCGAGGACCGCAAGCGCTACGGCCTCAACCTCATCGAGGACATCAAGCGCAACGTCTCGGCCGCCGCGCTGTCCGGGCTGTCGCGCCGGGGCTGGGTCGACGAGCACGAGGAGTACGCGGTCGCCCAGCGCTTCCACAAGAGCATGAACATCAAGGCGCCGAGCGTGTCGAGCGTCGTCGGCAAGCTGAGCGGCGGCAACCAGCAGAAGGTCGTGCTGTCCAAGTGGATCCTGACCGAGCCCGACGTGCTCATCCTCGACGAGCCCACCCGGGGCATCGACGTCGGCGCCAAGTACGAGATCTACACGATCATCAACAGGCTCGCCGACGAGGGCCGGGCCGTGCTGGTGATCTCGTCGGAACTGCCCGAGCTGCTCGGGCTGTGCGACCGCATCTACACCCTCTCCGAGGGCCGCATCACCGGTGAGGTGCCGCGCCGGGAAGCGACGCAGGAACGCCTCATGCATCTCATGACCAAGGGACAGGAGTAGCTCCAATGAGCAGCATCACGCCCGCCGGCGTCCAGGCCGGCACTCAGGGCGGCGGGGGAGGGGAGCCGCGGCGGCCCGGCCGGGTGTCACTCGGCGGCCTGTCGCTCAACCTGCGGGCCAGCGGCATCTACATCGCCTTCGCGCTCATCGTCGTGTTGTTCTCGGTGCTCACCGACGGGGCCCTGCTCACGCCGCAGAACATCTCCAACATCATCGTCCAGAACTCCTACGTGCTGATCCTGGCGATCGGCATGATCCTGGTCATCATCGCCGGGCACATCGACCTGTCGGTGGGCTCGGTGGTCGCGGTGACCGGGGCGCTGGCCGCGGTGCTCATGGTCAACATGGGCCTGCCGTGGCCGCTCGCGCTGGCGCTCACCGTGCTGGCCGGCGGGCTCATCGGCGCCTGGCAGGGCTACTGGATCGCCTACTTCGGCATCCCGGCGTTCATCGTGACGCTGGCGGGCATGCTGCTGTTCAGGGCGCTGACGCTGACCGTGCTCGGCAACCGCGGCATCGGCCCGTTCCCCGACCAGGTCCGCACCCTGGCCAACGGCTTCACCAGCGGCTACCTGGGCAACGTGGGCCTCGGCGCGCTCGGCGGCGCCGACCTGTTCAGCCTGCTCATCGGCGTCGTCGCCATCGCCGGCATGGTCACCGCCCAGTGGCGCTCGCGCGTCGCCCGGGCCGGCTACGGCCAGAGCGTCGAGCCGATGGCGCTGTTCGCGCTCAAGATGGCCGCGGGCGCCGCCGTCATCCTCTTCCTGGTCGTGCAGCTCGCCCGCTTCCACAACCTGCCCTGGGTGCTGGTGCTGCTGGCGATCCTGGTGCTGGCGTACTCGCTGATGGCCAACCGCACGGTCTTCGGCCGGCAGATCTACGCGATCGGCGGCAACCTCCAGGCGGCGGTCATGTCCGGCGTCAAGGTCAAGAAGGTCGTCTTCTGGATCTTCGTCAACATGGGCGTGCTCTCGGCGATCGCCGGCATCATCTTCGCCGGGCGCCTCAACCAGGCGGGCCCGACGGCGGGCAACAGCTTCGAGCTCGACGCGATCGCGGCGGCCTTCATCGGCGGCGCGGCCGTGCAGGGCGGCGTGGGCAAGGTCGTCGGCGCGATCACCGGCGGCCTCATCATGGCCGTGATCAACAACGGCATGTCCCTGATCGGCTCCCCGAGCGAGCGGGTCATGCTCGTCAAGGGCGCCGTCCTGCTGGCCGCCGTCGCCTTCGACGTGTGGACCAAGCGCAGGGCCGGCGCCGCGGGCTGACGGCCGCGCACTACGATCTGCTAGCCGACGGAAGGAGAGAGCGTGGGAGCGATCCCCAGGCGACGCCTGCCTGTCATGGCCGACGTGGCCAGGGAGGCGGGCGTGTCGCACCAGACGGTCTCCCGCGTGCTCAACGACCATCCGAACGTCAGGGCCGACACCCGCGCCCGCGTCGAGGCGGCCATCACCCGGCTCGGCTACCGGCGCAACCTGACCGCCCGCGCGCTGGTCACCCGGCGCTCGCGCACGCTCGGCGTGATCAGCTTCGACACCACCCTGTACGGGCCGGCCAGCACGATCTACGGCATCGAGCAGGCGGCCAGGACGGCGGGCTACTTCGTCAGCATCGTCAGCCTGAAGTCGATCGACGCCGACAGCGTGCGCGACGCCATCGCCTATCTGACCGACCAGGGCGTCGACGGGATCGTGGTGGTCGCGCCGCAGCACTCGGCCAGCCAGGCGCTGGAGAGCCTGCCGATCGGCACGCCGGCCGTCGCGGTCGAGGCCACCCACCGGGCCGACATCCCGGTGGTCCGCATCGACCAGGCGGAGGGCGCCGGGATGGCCACCCGCCACCTGCTCGACCTGGGCCACGAGACGGTCTGGCACGTCAGCGGCCCGGCCGGCTGGCTGGAGACCGAGGGGCGGCTGCGGGGCTGGCGCGAGGCGCTGGAGGAGGCGGGGCGGCCGGTGCCGGAGCCGCTGACCGGCGACTGGAGCCCGCGCGCCGGCTACGAGGCTGGCCGGCGGCTGGCCGCGACGGCCGGGGTCACGGCCGTCTTCGCCGCCAACGACCAGATGGCGCTCGGCGTGCTGCGCGCGCTCTCCGAGGAAGGAGTGAAGGTGCCCGGCCGGATCAGCGTCGTGGGCTTCGACGACATCCCCGAGTCGGCGTTCTTCTCGCCGCCGCTCACCACCGTCAGGCAGGACTTCGACGTCGTGGGCCGCCACTGCATCGAGATGCTGCTGCGGCAGCTCGACGCCGGGCCCGGCCCGTACGAGAGGCTGGTCGTGCCGCCCGGCTTCGTCGTCAGGTCCAGCACCGCACCGCCGGCCGCCGCCGCAGGGTAGGAACCACGTGGCAGCCGTCCCCATCGAACCCCCATGGAGTCACATGTGAACGCTAACAAGTTCGTGGTCGGCGTGGACTTCGGCACGCTCTCCGGACGCGCCGTGGTGGTCCGCGTGTCCGACGGCGCCGAGCTGGGCAGCGCCGTCCACGAGTACGCCCACGGCGTCATCGAGCGCGAGCTGCCCGGCTCGGACGTCCGGCTCGGGCCCGACTGGGCGCTGCAGTCGCCGCAGGACTGGATCGACGTGCTGCGCGTCGCCGTCCCCTCGGCCGTCGCGGCGGCCGGGGTGTCACCCGCCGACGTGATCGGCATCGGCACCGACTTCACCGCCTGCACCGTGCTGCCCGCCACGGCCGACGGCACGCCGCTCTGCTTCGAGACCCCCGAGCTGCCGCACGCCTGGCCCAAGCTGTGGAAGCACCACGCCGCCCAGCCGCACGCCGACCGCATCAACGCGCTGGCCGCCCGGCGCGGCGAGAGCTGGCTGCCCCGCTACGGCGGCAAGATCTCCTCCGAGTGGGAGTTCGCCAAGGCCCTCCAGGTCCTGGAGGAGGACCCCGGCACGTACGAGCGCGCCGAGCGGTGGATCGAGGCCGCCGACTGGATCGTCTGGCAGCTCACCGGCGTCGAGAGCCGCAACATCTGCACCGCCGGCTACAAGGGGATCTTCCAGGACGGCGGCTACCCGTCCGAGGACTTCCTCGCCGAGCTGAACCCCGCGTTCGCCGGCTTCACCGGCAAGCTCGCCACCGGCCAGGTCGGCGAGGACGCCGGCAAGGGCGTCCGGCTGGCCGCGCTCGGCGCGCCCGCCGGCACCCTGTCCGCGCGCGCCGCCGCCTGGACCGGGCTGCCCGAAGGCGTCGCCGTCGCCGTCGGCAACGTGGACGCGCACGTCACCGCCGCCGCCGCGGACGCCGTCGCCCCAGGCCGGATGGTCGCCATCATGGGCACCTCCACCTGCCACATCATGCCCAGCGACCGGCTCGCCGAGGTGCCCGGCATGTGCGGCGTCGTCCGCGACGGCATCGTGCCCGGCCTGTGGGGCTACGAGGCCGGGCAGTCGGCCGTGGGCGACATCTTCGCCTGGTTCGTCGACGCGTTCGTGCCCGCCGCCTACACCCGGCGGGCCGCCGAGCAGGGCGTCAGCGTGCACGCCCACCTGACCGCGCTGGCCGCCGAGCAGGCCGTCGGCCAGCACGGCCTGGTCGCCCTCGACTGGTTCGGCGGCAACCGGTCCGTCCTGGTGGACCACAACCTGTCCGGCGTCGTCCTCGGCCAGACCCTCGCCACCAGGCCCGAGGACGTCTACCGGGCCCTCATCGAGGCCACCGCCTACGGCGCGCGGACCATCGTGGAGACGTTCGAGAAGTCCGGCGTCCCCGTCGAGGAGTTCGTCGTCGCCGGCGGCCTGCTAAAGAACCCCTTCCTCATGCAGGTCTACGCCGACGTGCTGCGCCGCCCGCTGTCGGTGATCGGCTCCGACCAGGGCCCCGCCCTCGGCTCGGCCATCCACGCCGCCGTCGCGGCGGGCGCCTACGACGACATCCAGGCCGCCGCCGCGGCCATGGGCAAGCGCACCGAGGCCGCGTACGTGCCGGACGAGGCCAGGGCCGACGCCTACGACCGGCTCTACGCCGAGTACCGGGACCTGCACGAGCACTTCGGCGACGGAAAGGCGCTGCACCGGCTGCGCGCGATCAGGAACGAGGCCAGAGCATGAGGAAGACCGTCAGCGACCTGCACGCCGAGCTGGTCCGCTACAACCTGGTGGCCTGGACGGCGGGCAACGTCTCCGGCCGCGTCCCCGGCGAGGACCTGTTCGTCATCAAGCCCTCCGGCGTCTCCTACGACGAGCTGTCGCCGGAGAACATGGTGGTCTGCGACCTCGACGGCAACCTCGTCGAGGGCGCGCACGCGCCGTCCAGCGACACCGCCGCGCACGCCTACGTCTACCGCAACCTGCCCGAGGTCGGCGGCGTGGTGCACACCCACTCCACCTACGCCTCGGCGTGGGCGGCGCGCGGCGAGGCCATCCCGTGCGTGCTGACCGCGATGGCCGACGAGTTCGGCGGCGAGATCCCCGTCGGGCCGTTCGCGCTGATCGGCGACGACTCCATCGGCCAGGGCATCGTCGAGACGCTCAAGGGCCACCGCTCGCCCGCCGTGCTCATGCGCAACCACGGCGTGTTCACCATCGGCAAGACGCCCGAGGCCGCCGTCAAGGCCGCCGTGATGTGCGAGGACGTGGCCCGTACCGTGCACGTCGCCCGCCAGCTCGGCGAGCCGCTGCCGATCGCCCGCGACGACGTCGACCGCCTGTACGACCGCTATCAGAACGTCTACGGACAGAGGAGCCCGCGTTGAACATCTGGTTTCTGACCGGCAGCCAGGGGCTGTACGGCGAGGACACGCTGCGGCAGGTCGCCGAGCAGTCGCGGCGCATCGCCGAGGCCCTGCCGGTGGCCGTCGAGTGGAAGCCCGTGCTCACCGACGCGGCCGCCATCCGGCGCGTCATGCTGGAGGCCAACGCCGACGACTCCTGCGCCGGCGTCATCGCCTGGATGCACACCTTCTCCCCGGCCAAGATGTGGATCGCCGGGCTCGACGCGCTGCGCAAGCCGCTGCTCCACCTGCACACGCAGGCCAACGTGGAGCTGCCGTGGAGCTCCATCGACATGGACTTCATGAACCTCAACCAGGCCGCGCACGGCGACCGCGAGTTCGGCCACATCCAGACGCGGCTCGGCGTGCCCCGCAAGACCGTCGCCGGGCACGTCAGCGACCCGGCCGTGGGCGAGCGCATCCTGGCCTGGGAGCGCGCCGCCAAGGGCGTGGCCGAGGTGCGCACGCTGCGGCTGGCCCGGTTCGGCGACAACATGCGCGACGTGGCCGTCACCGAGGGGGACAAGGTCGAGGCACAGCTCCGCTTCGGCGTCTCCGTCAACACCTACGGCGTCAACGACCTGGTCGAAGCCGTGGACTCCGCCTCCGACGCGGACGTGTCGGCGCTGGTCAAGGAGTACGCCGAGCTGTACACCGTGGCCCCCGAGCTGCTCGGCGAGCGCAACGAGTCGCTGCGCTACGCGGCCAGGATCGAGCTGGGCCTGCGCCGCTTCCTGGAGGACGGCGGGTTCCGGGCGTTCACCACGAACTTCGAGGACCTCGGCGGCCTGCGCCAGCTCCCCGGCCTGGCCGTGCAGCGGCTCATGGCCGACGGCTACGGCTTCGGCGGCGAGGGCGACTGGAAGACCTCGGTGCTCCTGCGCACGCTCAAGGCGATGTCTGACAAGGAGCGGCCCGGCGGCACGTCCTTCATGGAGGACTACACCTACGACCTGACGCCCGGCGGCGCGCTCATCCTGGGCGCGCACATGCTGGAGGTGTGCCCGTCGATCGCGGCCGGCACCCCGTCGTGCGAGATCCACCCGCTCGGCATCGGCGGCCGGGAGGACCCGGTCAGGCTCGTGTTCGACGCCGAGCCCGGCCCCGGCATCGTCGTCGGCCTGGCCGACATGGGCGACCGGTTCCGCCTGGTCGCCAACGAGATCGACGTGGTGACGCCGCCCCAGCCGCTGCCCAAGCTGCCGGTGGCCCGCGCCGTGTGGCGCCCGCGCCCCAACCTGCGCACCTCCACCGAGTCGTGGCTCACCGCCGGGGCGCCGCACCACACGGTCCTGTCCACGGCCGTCGGCCGCGAGGAGCTGACCGACCTGGCCGAGATGCTGGGCGTCGAACTCGTGATCATCGACGCGGAGACCACGACCGAGCGGTTCACCAAGGAACTGCGCTGGAACCAGGCCTACTACCGCCTGGCCCAGGGGTTCTGACCGTGTGGGAAGGTGGGGCCGTGACGCTGACGAACTGGGCTGGAAACACCACGTTCCGGGCAAGCCATCTGCACCGTCCCACCTCCCTCGACGAGCTCCGGCGTGCCGTCACCGGCGCGCCCCGGGTGCGGGCGCTGGGCAGCGGCCACTCGTTCAACGACGTCGCCGACACCCCCGGCGAGCTGGTGTCCCTCGACCGGATGCCGTACCTGGTGGAGATCGACGAGGCCGCGCGCCGGGTGCGGACCGGGGCGAGCACCACCTACGCCGCGCTCGCGCCCGAGCTGCACGCGCGCGGGCTGGCGCTGGCCAACCTGGCCTCGCTGCCGCACATCTCCGTCGCCGGCTCGGTCGCCACCGGCACCCACGGCTCCGGCGTCGCCAACGCGAGCCTGTCGGCGGCCGTGTCGGAGCTGGAGCTGGTCACGGCCGACGGATCGCTCGTCACGCTGCGGCGCGGCGACGACGGCTTCCCCGGCGCGGTCGTGGCCCTCGGCGCGCTCGGCGTCGTCACCGCGCTCACCCTCGACCTGGTGCCCGCCTTCGAGCTGCGGCAGTACGTACGCGAAGGCGTGCCCGCCGACGCGCCGCTCGGCGAGCTCATGGCCGACGGCTACAGCGTCAGCCTGTTCACCGACTGGCGCGACACCCGCGCGTGGGTCAAGCGTGACGCCGAACTCAGCGGCGACTGGTTCGGCACCACCGCCGCCGGCGGGCCCCGCCACCCGGTGCCCGGCATGCCGCCCGGGAGCTGCACCGGGCAGCTCGGCGTCCCCGGGCCGTGGCACGAGCGGCTGCCGCACTTCCGGGCCGACGCGCCGCCGAGCAGCGCGGGCGACGAGCTGCAGTCGGAATGGCTGATGCCGCGCGAGCACGCCGCCGACGCGCTGCGCGAGCTGCGCGCCGTGGGCGGGCGGATCCGGCCGGTGCTCCAGATCGCCGAGGTGCGCACGGTCGCCGCCGACGACCTCTGGCTCAGCCCCTCCTACGGGCGCGACAGCGTCGCCGTGCACTTCACCTGGGTCAAGGACCCCGCCGCCGTGCTGCCCGTGATCGAGCTGGTGGAGGACGTGCTGGCGCCGTTCGACCCGCGGCCCCACTGGGGCAAGCTGTTCACCCGCCTGCCGGCGTGTCCCGAGCGGTTCGGCGAGCTGGTGCGCCGCTACGACCCGCACGGCCGCTTCGCCAACGACTTCACCCGCCGGCTGCTGGGGGAGTAACGTCCCGGCTACTGCCGGGGGAGTAGCGTGCGCGGCCGGGCTTGCGTCCGGCGGCGTACGGCGGGACCGGTCCGGCGGACGATGCGCCGGGGCGGCCGGCGGGCGATCGTATAGGGCATGATCCCCCATGCCTTCCGGTTCGGCGTCGTCGCCGGCCGCTCGCCCGACTGGGCCGGCCTCGCCCGGCGCGCCGAAAGCCTCGGCTACTCGACGCTGCTGGTCCCCGACACGCTGGCGCCGTTCGCCGCCTGCGCCGCCGCGGCGACCGCCACCACCACGCTGCGCGTCGGCACGTACGTGCTCTGCGCCCCGCTGCGCCACCCGCAGGCCGTCGCCTGGGAGGCGGCCACGCTGCGCGAGCTCAGCGGCGGCCGCTTCGAGCTCGGCCTGGGCGCCGGCCGGGCGCACGCCGAGGCCGACGCCGCCCGGCTCGGCCTCTCCTTCGGCACCCCCGGGCAGCGGATCGAGCAGGTCGCCGCCACCGCCGACGCCGTCGAGGACGTGCCGGTCCTCATCGCCGCCGCCGGCTCCCGGCTGCTGCGCATCGCCGCGGCGCGGGCGGCCACGGTCGCGGTCGCGCTGCCGCCCAACGGCACCGAGGCGCAGCTCGCCGCCCGCCTCGACGAGCTGTACGAGCTGGCCGGCGACCGCTTCGACGACCTGGAGCTGAACGTCAACGTCGCCGCCGTCGGCGAGGAGCTGCCCGCCTGGCTGACCGCCCGGTTCGGCCCGCCCGGCGACGACGCCGTCGGCGTGCTGCCCGGCGGCCCTGACCAGATCGTCGAGACGCTGACCAGGCGCAGGGACAAGCTCGGCGTGTCGTACGTGACCGTCCCGGCCGACCGCATCGACGCCTTCGCGCCCGTCGTGGAACGCCTCGCCGGTACCTGACCGGACCTGACAGGTATGACCGGCATGCTGGGCGCATGATCGCACAAGGACCCTTCGACACCGCCGGCTGGAACGCCGAGCCGCCCTTCGACGACCGCGACGGCGTCTCGCTCGGGCGCGTCTCGATGAGCAAGACCTTCCACGGCGACCTGACCGCCACCAGCGTCGTCCACCTCACGGTGGTGTCCACGCCGGTGGCGGAGTCGAAGGCGTACGTGGCCGTCGAACGCGTCGACGGAGTCCTGCACGGCCGCAAGGGCTCCTTCGTCGTCCAGCACAGCGCCGCCGACGACCGGGGCGCCCAGTCGCTGCGGGTCAGCGTCGTCCCCGACTCCGGCACCGGCGAGCTGGCCGGGCTGCGCGGCGAGATGACGATCGGCATCGCGCCCGACGGCGCCCACTCCTACACCTTCGACTACACGCTGGCAGGCTGAGCCGCCCCCGCCGTCAGAGCCCTTCGGGGACCGTGGTCAGGCGATTGAGCAGGGGGACGAGCTGCTCCTCCTCGTAGTCGAGGTGCGCCTCCAGCTCGGTGGCCAGCCGGTCCAGCTCCTCCCGGACGCGGTCACCGGCGCCGCTGAGGGCGCGGACGCGGGCGAGCAGCCCGGCCACCACGTGATGTTCCGCCCGCAGCCGCGCCAGCACCTCCGCCAGCTCGGGGTGCTCGCCGTCCAGGTGCGGGAACAGCACCGAGTCCTCGCCCTCGTGGTGCGCGTGCAGCGCGTCGCAGAACGCCAGGCAGTGCTCCCGCAGCTCCGGCGCCCCCTGAGTCCCTTGGCGCAGGGCGGCGAGCTGCCGCCGGAACCCGTCGTGCAGCTTCACCAGCTCGTCACCCAGCGCGACCATCCGCTCCGTCATACTACCCCTTCCGTCTATTTTTTATACGCGTATAGAAAGTAGCATCCGGGAGAACCGCTCGCCACGCCCCCTCCGGCGTGAAACGGCCGAGACCTGATGATTCGGTGGACAGAAGCAGGACGACAATGCGAAGCGGCCTGGCGATCGGCCGCCGGAGCGCGACCACCCGCCCGCATGGCGCCGGCCTGCGACCGGACGAACGCCGCCACCGCCTACCGGCTGGCCTGCGAAGGCACCGCCCTGCTCTGGCGGGGCGACTTCCACAACGCCCGCCAGCTCCTCGGCGCGCTCGGCCGCCGCTGCGCACCCGCCCCCGCCGGAGCCGGCTTCCACCGCTACCGCCCAGCCCGGTCACAGCGGGCGCACCCTCGGCATGCTCCTCGTCCCGCTCGACGCCGGCCACACCATCCCGCTGCGCCGCGCCCCCGACGTCCGCGAGGCCTGCGAGCAGGTGTACGGACCCGCGACCGGCCCCGCCGTCACCCCGCACCGCGAACTCCTCGGCGCCCACGAATGGCTCCGCAAGGGCGTCGACGTCCCCGCCCTCGGCGACCGCATCCACCCCTCCACGGTGTCTTCTCCCCGGTACGCGGCGAGTACGTGAACCTGGTCGCCGAGGCGCCCCTGCCGTCCGGACGCGCCGCCTTCGACATCGGCACCGGCACCGGAGTGCTGGCGGCCCTCCTGGCCCGTCGCGGCGCTCGACCACGCCGTCCACGACCCGGGCGGCCGCATGCTCACCGGCTTCCTCGACGGCCTCGGCGACCACCTGGAGCCGGGCGGCGAAGGCCGGCTGGTGCTGTCCGACCTCGCCGAACGCCTCGGCCTCCGAGAGCCCGGCGACCTCGGGGCGGCGGTCTCGGCGGCGGGGCTGCGCATCAAGGACCGCCTCGACACCCGCCCCGTGCACCCCCGCGCCTCCGACCCCACGGACCCCCTCATGGCCGCCCGTTCACAAGAGACCATCATCCTCTGGCGCCACACCCACGGCTGACCTCCAGCGGAAAGGCTCTTTCGCCGCCCCCGAAGCAACACCTGCTTTCCGCAGGGGATTCGCAGGCGTCGAATTCTGCTGAGAGCGCGGGAGTCATCGCTTTAACCGTGGAAGACGCAATCGGACAACCCTGATCCTGGGGTTGCAGCCCATCGCAGGAGCAGCGCCGCCCTTTGTCCGGGCGTTCAGTTCGTGCCCCAGAGTTCCCAGCCCGCCGTCTGTGCTCGCGGTAAACGGTCAATCGCCGGAGGCCGGATCACTTCCCGACGAGGGCATCGCGCAAGAATCGGACATAGGAGATCTGGCGGTAAGCGGTCACCTCGCGGATCACAGATTGTTCCTCCTGAACCCTCGCCTGCTGTTCAGCGCGCGTTGCCGAGAGCCGCTGGTTAGCGTCTTGGAGAGCCTGCGCGGCACTTTGTACGTCGGCGCTGTGCTGGTCAGTCAACTTTCGCAGCGCCTCCACTTGCCGACGAGCGAGATCGGCGCGGGCCTTGCCGCGCTCCTGTTGGAGGCGGGAACGTTTGTCCAGGACCGAGGCTTCCTCGGCGGCGAAGCGCGCTTCGATGGCGTTGCGCTGGACGGTGGGCAGTACCCTCGGAATGGACGGCTGCCGCATGGCCTCCCTCAGGTGCGTCTCGCGCCACTCGAGCAGCGCCGCCGCGCGTGCCTGCCCGACGCCTGGCACGCGGACTGCATCGCCATTCTGCAGGGTCAGGCGGATCTCTGGGTTTTGATGTCCAGTGGCAACGTGGGCACCAACGAAATCGGCCGGAGTTGATATTCCGCAAACCGCCAGTTTGGCCACAGTTGTCTCGCCGATGCCGGATATAGATCCCGCACGCAGTTTGATGCGTCTCAAATAGAGGGTCACTTGTTGCCCTTGGAGGACCTCCAGAGCATGCCGGAGTTCGTCCGACTTCCTGCTGGTCAGAATCTGTAGCTGGCCGTCGAAGGGATTGAGTTGCTGCGCTGTCGCCCGGTCGAATGTTCCAAGCTCTCTCTTTTGTCTCTCCTGGAGCACTTGAAGTTCTTTCGCGTTGGCCTCAGCGCGCTTGACATTCCTGGCCTGGACCCTGTCACGTGCCTTCTCGGCGTTAGCCGCCATCTTGAGGGTCTTTCTCGCTTGCCGGCGTGATCGAGCCAGTCGAGAGGCGATGGCCTTCCGTGCTCTGGGCTCAGGGCGTGTGGCGTAGACAGCCCTTATGGCGAGCAGGCCGAGGAACGGCCCCACTAACGCGGCGGCAAGAGGGAGACCGGCCAGCCACACCACGAGCGCCATGGCTACGCAGAACCCTAGGAGGGCAAGCCGGGCAACACGCAGGGCGCCGCGGTGGTTCTGGAATGTAACGAGAGGTGGAGGAGGAGGCGACTCCATATGCCCGCTCATCCAGGTCGGAAGCCCCGCGGGAACCGATCCGGGTGTCTGCCCGCCGGTCTGGATCAAGCTGACCGGAGAAACGGTGACGGTCTGCAGGGGAGTCAGGGGAGGAAGAACGGACAGCGGCCGTGACGCGAGGTCCCCAACAAAGGTGGCCAGACGGTTGATGTCATCCATCTGATGCCCGACCAGAGCAGCCATCCGGGTCGAGGCCCTCGTGTCAGCAAAGTCCTCATCGGTCAGCAGCAGGTGCTCACCGCCCCGGTCATGCAGGATCTGCCACAGCGTGGGATCGAGCGCGACTGCGATCAGCGACAGGTAGATCAGCCAGATGGAGAACCGGTCCAGCTCCGGGCCGAAGTCCGTGCCCGTTCGGTTCGGAGACTGGTAGTGACGATGACCTCGTTCCGTTGCGGCGAAGCCATTGAGAGCTGGGACGTACATGCCGTCATAGTCGACAAGCTTCAGAGTGCCGTCGGCCGCCACAAGCAGGTTTCCGTGCTGAAGATCCCCGTGGGCGACCCCCGCCTCATGCAGATCGGTGGCCAAGTCGGCGAAACGTCCGGCCAAGCCGAACAGCGCGGCCTGGTCGTTGAGGTGGTCTTCGATCCAGCGGATCAGACTGATCGCTTCGATCCACTCCATACGGAGGATCGGATATCTCTGCCCGAGCACCATGATGCCGGAGGGCAGGTAGTCGAACCCCATCTTCCAGCGGTTCGGGAGCGGCCTGAGATGATCGCTCACCGCTCGGTAACGCCTCTCCTGGTCAGGAACGTCCCTGGTGAAGCACTTGACCGCATATCGCTTGCCGGCCGATGTCTGGACGGAGAAGACGCTGGCGAAATTTCCAGAAATGGGCTTGGGTCGCCCCAGCTTGTCGGTTTGCAGGGTCGCTGACCGTAGCGTTGTGTCCAGGAAGCAAAGGCCTGGATTCTGCAGTGCCTCGACATAGTCGCTGCCGCTGGGAAAACGCCTTACTGCCATGCGTCACCACACATCCACGTGGATCAGAGTGACGTCGTCGTTACGCATATGCCCGCTGGCCCGTTTCTCCCCGATGAACTCTGAGAAGTCCTGCCCGTCCGCGGTCCCGAGATCCCGCAGAATCTCCCAGGGGCGGCTTCCCTTCTCGGTCTCACGCAGGAACCAGGCGGCGATGGCGTCAGTGCACAGGTAAATGTCGTCCTGCTGGCGCACGCCTCCCGTTCTGATGGCAACTCGATCCGCGATGAGGTGGACGTCCCGGTTCCGACTGTTCAACAGATCGGGGTTCACGCCGAAATCCACACTGCCGGTCAGCGGGAACGCTGTGATGAGCGAGTCGTCGCGAACCTGAAACAGGCAACAATCACCGATCACGGCGGCGAACCACTGGCCCTCGTCCTCGGGCTCCGAGCCGTCTCCCCCGCTGGACGCGCGGAATCCTACGGCGAGCAAGGTGGCATAGGCGCCACGATTCAGCTTCGGCTCCTCGTACCACTGAATCGGGCGACCGGCTGCCTCCCGCCGGGCAACGTAGCCACTGAGTATCGCGTCCCACGAAGTCGCTGCCGCGACCGCCTCTCTACCGAAGCTCTCTGGGGAAACCAGAGCCTCTAGGGCGACGCTCGCAAAATGATCTACCAGTGAGCGGGCCCAGAGGCCCGCGAGAACGCTTTCGGATGCGCCGTCCGAGAGCGCGACTCTGAGATCGACGAGATCTGTCTGATCATCCGCGACGGGAGGAAGGACGTTGTACGCGTCCTCGTACTCGTCCGCCTCGCCGCCGCCCTTGTGCAGGTGGTAGGAGGCGACGCTGCCCGGCATCTGGCTACCGCAGGTCTGTCGCACGGGTGCCGATGTCGAGGAACTGCACCACCGATGTGATGTCAGCGTTGTAGACGAAGCCACGGGTCCCATCGCTGGTGGCGAACCCTTCCTGCGCCGCATAGGACCGCATGTGCGGCGGCAGAACGCTGGACATGCCGAACAGCGTGCGCGCGTAGCTGTCGGGGAGGCCGGCGTCGGTGTCAGGGAAGGTGATCGGAGAGCCTCCCGCGTCGGAGACGTGCAGGTTGAACAGAAGTACGGCCCCGTCTGCGCTCGCAAGGGAACGGATGCCGGCGGCGGGAACCGTCGGGTCGCCGTCGTTCGCCTCACCATCAGTCAAGTTGAGGACGATAGGCGGGAAGCAGGAGGGATGTTCGCCGAGCCACCTGTCTACCAGCCGATGCGCGTGTTCAAGGGCCTGTCGCATGGGCGTTCCACCGTTGGACACCGGGTCCATCCACACCGGGAATCGCACGGTGCTCTCCACGAGGCCGCCGGCCCCGTCAGGAACCTTCTTGACTCGTTCCTCAAGGCGCGCGGGGTTGTCGGCGATCTGGCTGAGAGGTACGAGGTCGCGGCCTGCGAGCATGCCTCCGAACGCCGAGCCCACGTTGTTGTGGCCATATCCGACCACGGCCACGTGAAAGTAGTCTCGAACGCCTTCCTCTTTGGCGCACTTCACCGAAAGCTCAGTGAGGAGCCGGTTGATGGCGTCGGATACGACCGACGCCTTGCTCGTTGGAACTTCGCCGCCGATGGCGTCGCTCATCGAAGCGGATTGATCGACCAGAAAGACCAAACAAGTCGGGTTTGATCGGCTGATCTCCGCCGTGTAAGGCATAGGCCCAGTCCTTTCGCGAAACGCAGGGCGGTCCGCATCGGCCAGCAGGGGGCCATACGGGGGAGGGGATGCGTAGAGATTGGAACGATCTATGTCCAGCATAGGGCCCTGGGCCTGCATAATTCTTCGTGGAGCGAGATCACGTATATTTCGATCTAGTTACGTGGCTTCGTCCTCAGCCAGGATCCCGGCCGGTCTTGCCGGCAGCAACGAGCACGTGCCCAGAAGCCAGTCCGCCAGCCGGTCGCGTTCCACCAGGATCAGTGGCTCCCGTGCGCCCAAGGCCTCAAGCCTTGCTTGTTTGGTGAGTCGGCCGGAGGTGACCAGGACGCCGGTGTGACCGGCGAAGGTATTGGCCAGCGCGCCGAGGAAATTACGCACTTCCGGTGCGCCGACCGACTTGCTGTAGCGCTTGCACTGGACGGCGTACCGGCCATGCCCCGGAGCGACGGCCGTGATGTCCACCCCGCCATCTCCGGCACGGCCGCGCTCCCTGACCTGACGGAACCCGTCCGCGATCATCCGCTCCGCGACGAGATGCTCGAACGCGGTGCCCGTCATCCGGTCGACCTTCTCCAGCTCGACGTTGGCGGCCAGGAACCGCTGTCTTTCCGCCTGGATCATGCGATGCCGAAGGATGAGGGCGCCTATGAACATCAGGGCGAGCAGACAGGTGATTCCCGCTGCCCAGCCCGGATACTTGCTGGCGAACCAGACGACGGCGACGCCCGGGATGCACGCCGCCAGCATCACCCGCTGCCTCCTGTGTGATCTCTTTCTGCTGTTTCCTCTCCTGGAGCCCCTCGCCATGGTTCCTCCTCGATGGGTGGTGTCGACGTCGAGTGTGAGCGGGAGGACCGACAGAACGCATGGGCATCTCAGTCCGAGCAAGGCATCTGTAACCTCCTGACACGAAAGTTGTGTCCGGGGGCGGTGGCTCGCGCCTGCCGTGAGGCCCCCGCGAAAGTGGCCGGCCGTGCATGTGGCTGGACTTATCCGCCGATTCGCCCGCTGATATGCCGACGATATGGAGCGTCTTGCGGGCGGACCCGTCAAGAAGGCGGGGTGCCGGTGCGGGGGGTGGTGAAGGTGCGGCGGTAGGTGGAGGGGGTGGTGTGCATGGCCCGGGTGAAGTGGTGGCGGAAGGTGACCGGGCTTTCGAAGCCTACGGCGGCGCCGACCTCCTCGACCGGGGCGGCCGTGGACTCCAGGAGGGGGAGGCTGGCGGCGATGCGCTGGGCGATGACCCAGCGGAGCGGGCTGGTGCCGGTCTGACGCTTGAAGTGCCGGATGAAGGAGCGTTCCGAGAGGCTTGCCGCTCTGGCCAGGTCGGCGACGGTGATGGGGTGGGCCAGGTGGGCGAGGGCCCAGGACATGGCGCGGGACACGGCGTCGTCGCCGCCGACCGGCGTCACCGCCGCCTCCACGTACTGGGCCTGCCCGCCTTCCCGGTGTGGGGGGATGACGAGGCGGCGGGCGACGGCGTTGGCGACGCCGGGGCCGTGGTCGGCGCGGATGAGGTGGAGGAGCAGGTCGAGGCCGGCGGCGCTGCCGGCGCTGGTCAGCACGTCGCCGCCGTCCACGTACAGGACCGAGGGGTTGACCTGGACGGTGGGGAAGCGTTCGCGGAGGAGGGGCGCGTACTTCCAGTGGGTGGTGGCCTCGCGCCCGTCGAGGAGGCCGGCGGCGGCGAGGGCGAACGCGCCGGAGCAGATCGACACCATGCGCGCGCCGCGCTCGTGGGCCTGGCGCAGGGCGGCGACGAGGGGCGCGGAGACGGGGCCGCGGACGTCGGCGACGCCGGGCACGATGACGGTGTCGGCCGAGGCGAGCGTGTCGAGGCCGTGTTCGGCGTGGAGGGTGAAGCCGCCGACGGCGCGCAGCGGCCCGGCGGTCTCGGCGCAGACCTTGAGGTCGTACCAGGGGACGCCGAGCTCGGGCCGGGGCAGGCCGAAGATCTCCACCACGCAGCCGAGCTCGAACGGCGACATCCTGTCGAAGGCGAGGACGGCGACCGTGGGAGGCGGAGCGGGCGGGGGCATGTCCGGATGTTAGCCCGCGCCTCTCAGCGGCAGAGAACTGGTCATGTACATACAGGGCGTGCAGACCGTTCTGCCGGACCACCGCTACGAGCAGGAGGAGATCACCGAGGCGTTCTCCCAGCTCACGGCGGCGGACGGGGAGCTGCTCAAGCGCTTCCACAGCGCCACCGGCGTCACCGGGAGGAACCTGGCGCTGCCGCTCGAGGACTATCCGAAACTCGACTCGTTCGAGCGGGCCAACGAGATGTACGTCGAGATCGCCCTGGATCTGGGGGAGCGGGCGATCGCGGGGGCGCTGGAGAGGGCGGGGCTGCCGCCGGAGAAGGTCGACCATCTGGTGTTCTGCTCCACGACGGGGCTGGCGACGCCGTCGCTGGACGCGCGGCTGGCCAAGCGGGCGGGATTGCGCGCGGATGTGAAGCGGGTGCCGGTGTTCGGGCTGGGCTGCGCGGCGGGGGCGTCCGGGCTGTCGCGGTTGCACGACTATCTGCGTGGCTGGCCGGAGCAGACGGCGTTGCTGGTGTGCGTGGAGCTGTGCTCGCTGACGATCCAGCGGGACGACACCTCGATCGCGAACCTGGTCGCGAGCGGGCTGTTCGGCGACGGGGCGGGGGCGGTGGTCGCGACGGGACACGGCGAGGGCCGGGAGGTCGTGGCGACGCGCAGCAAGCTCTATCCGGACACCGAGCACCTGATGGGCTGGGAGGTGGGCGGTCACGGCTTCCGCATCGTGCTGGACGCCGGGCTGCCCGCGTTCGTGGAGTCGGTGCTGGCCGGGGACATCAGGACGTTCCTCGCCGATTACGGGCTGACGCCGGACCAGGTGGGGACCTGGATCTGCCATCCGGGCGGCCCCAAGGTGATCGACAAGATCGTGGCGAACCTGGCGCTGCCGCCGGAGGCGCTGGAGGTGACCTGGCGGTCGCTGCGCGAGCACGGCAACCTGTCGTCGGTGTCGGTGCTGCACGTGCTGCAGGAGACGCGCGGCCGCACAGGGGAGCCGGCCGTGCTGCTCGCCCTGGGACCGGGGTTCTCCGCCGAGCTGCTCCTGCTGCACTGGTGAGCGCGTACCTGGTCCTGATCGGGCTGGTCGTCGTGGAACGGCTGGCCGAGCTGGTGGTGGCCCGCCGCAACCTGGCGTGGGCGCGCTCGCGGGGCGGGGTCGAGCACGGCGGGCGGCACTATCCGTGGATCGTCGCGGCGCACGTGGGCCTGCTGGTGGCGGCGCCGGCGGAGGTGTGGCTGCTGGGGCGGCCGTTCCTGCCGGCGCTGGGCTGGCCGATGCTCGCGCTCGTGCTGCTCGCCCAGGCGTTGCGCTGGTGGTGCATCGCCAGCCTGGGCAGGCGCTGGAACACGCGGGTGGTCGTGCTGCCGGGCGTGCCGCTCGTCACGTCGGGGCCGTACCGGTGGCTGCGCCATCCCAACTACGTCGCGGTGGTCGTGGAGGGGATCGCGCTGCCGCTGGTGCACACCGCGTGGCTGACCGCGCTCGCCTTCACCGTGGCGAACGCGGCCCTGCTCACGGTGCGGATCAGGGTGGAGGAGCGGGCGCTGGCCTGATCAGGGCTTGGAGACGGGGATCCGTTCCAGGCCCTCGGGCTCCTTGCCGGGGTACGTGCCGGTCAGGAGGGCGCTGACCGTGTAGAGGTGCCAGGCGGTGGCGGGCTTCTTGACCACCGGGTCGGCGAACAGGGCGCGCACCTCGTCCGGGTTCACCACGGGGGTGAGCGCGTCGAGGTGGCCGAGCACCTGCTGCCGCAGCACGTCGGTGAGGTCGGGGCCGGGGCTGGTGCGCCAGCTCCAGCCGCCGCCGGTCTTGGTCGTCGGCATGTGGGGCGGTGGCACGTGGGTCCGTTCCCACCAGCGGGGCGGCTTCATCCCTTCGACGAACCGCCACGGCTTCCCTTCGATGGGGACATCCCTCAGCTCGGGGGCGAATCTCAAAATAAGCGAATAAATCACCTCTTCCGAGAGTCGCCAGCCCTGGTCCAGCGCCAGCGCGGCCCGTACCACCCGGTTGTCCAGGAACGGCCGGACCGGGTCGCCCCGCCGCAGCGACCCCGCGCGGGCGCTGGCCTGCCAGCGGCCGACCTTGTACCAGATGTAGATGTGGTCCAGCGCCTCCAGCCGGTTCTTGCGCGCCTGCCACGGCTTGGCGAGGGCGCGGGCGTGCTCGTTCGCCTCGGCGGTGAACAGCTTCTCGTCCTTGTAGAACGTGTTGTTGATCCGGCGCAGCAGGGCCTTGTCGCTCAGGTCGGTCTGGAGCAGGTTCAGGCTGCCCGCGCGCAGGGTCTCACCGCTCTGCCCGGACATGGTGGGCTTGCCGGAGTAGGGGAGGTAGCTCACGATCGTCTCGTACGCCGACGTCATGCCCTCGCAGGTGCGCAGCGTCTCCCACGCCCGGCTCAGCGGGTGCTCCACCAGCACGGCGTCCCGCTCGGCGGTCTGCTGCGGGGCGATCACCGTGTGCTCGACCTTGAGCTGGGTGGCGATCTGCCGGGCCAGGATCACGTCCGGATGCGTGTCGAGCCCGTTCGTGGTCACCCGGAACGGCACCCGCGCGGCGTGCAGCAGCGCGGCCAGGATGCGGGTGTCGCGCCCGCCGGTCAGCGCCAGGTTGACCGGCTCGCCCAGGTCGCGCAGCGGCGCGACGGTCGCCAGCAGCGCGTCGGCCAGCTCGCCGATCGCCGCCCGCTTGCGCCGCGCCGTGTCCGGCGCGCCCGCCGCCTCCGGCAGCGGCGTCTCGGTGATCGTCCGCTTCCCGTCGCGCACGTCGATTCGCGAGCTCGGGCGCAGCGCCGTCACTCCCCGGTACGGCGTCTCGTCCGACAGGAAGAAGCCCTGGCGGATCATCGTCTGGAGGGCGAGCACGTCATGGTCGATCCGGTCGGCCTGCTGCGCCGCCAGGTGCACGAGCAGCGCCCGGCTGCCCACCACGTGCAGCTCGGGCGTCTCGGCGTAGAAGACCGGGCAGACGCGGTTGATCGCGGTCGCGGCCGACAGCTCGCCGTCGCGCGCCACCCAGGCGGAGAAGCAGCCGCCCACGTCGCCGGCCGACGGGTCGCCGAGCAGCCGGTTGGCGTCGGCCGGGTCGGCCAGGTGGCCGTTCAGCCCGAGGACCCGCCCGCCGCTCTCGGTGAGCAGCGGGGGCTGCCGGGAGTCGTCGGGCTCGTTCGACCAGCCGAACAGCGACACCCCCCGGCCGTGCCACTCGCCGCCCCGGATCACCTCGGGAGGCACCGGGAAGGCGGTCTCGATAACGGATCGGACCTTGTCCAGGACACGGGCGGGGATCTCGTGGCCCTTCGCGGCCAGCCCCAAATAGACGCGCACGACGACCATGCCTACCGGATATCACCGGTTCACCACAATCGATCACGTGTGGATCGCGGTTTGCCGTCGCTTGCGTCACCGGCCCGGCCACACCGGGGATCGGAGCCGTCATACGGCCTGGAGGTGGCAAAAGCGATGAAATTTCGTCCGTTAATGGCAACTGTCGGAATTGCCGGGCTGCTCGCGCTCGCCGCATGCGGCGGCCCCGGAGGTCAGCCCAGCGCCGGCGAGCGAGCGGCCCCCCAGGAAGCCCCCCGGGCCACGGCCCAGGCCGAGGACCAGACAGGGCAGGACCGGACCGGGCAGGACAAGGACGACCGGAAGAACGAGGAACAGGACACGGCCCAGGCGCAGATCTCCACGTTCGCCCTGGACGTGGACACCGCCTCGTACGCCTACACGCGCCGCGTCCTCCAGGAGGGCCGCTGGCCCGAGCCCGCCCGGATCCGGCCAGAGGAGTTCGTCAACTCCTTCAAGCAGGACTACGCCGAACCCCCGGACGACGGCTTCACCGTTCACACCGACGGCGCCCGCCTCGACACGCCGGGGCAGGCCGTCCTGCGCGTCGGCCTGCAGACCCGCCGCTCCTCCGCCGAGGCCCGGCGCCCCGCCAACCTCACCTTCGTCATCGACGTCTCCGGCTCCATGGCCGAGACCGGCCGCCTGGATCTGGTCAAGCAGGCCCTGCACACGCTGCTCGACCAGCTCGCCCCCGGTGACCAGGTCTCCGTCGTGGCCTTCAGCGACCAGGCCAGGGTGCTGGCCGCGATGACCCCGCTCACCGCCAGGGACGACCTGCACCGGGCCGTCGACCAGCTCACCACCGAAGGCGGCACCAACCTGGAGGCGGGCCTCGTCCTCGGCTACCGGGAGGCCGCCGCCGCGCACCGCCCCGCCGCCACGAACCGCGTCATCCTGCTCTCCGACGGCCTGGCCAACCAGGGCAGCACCGCCTGGCAGGCCATCCTCGACCGGGTCAAGGAGCACGCCGGGCGGCGGATCACGCTCCTGACCGTCGGCGTCGGCCGCGAGTACGGCGACGAGCTGATGGAGCAGCTCGCCGACAACGGCGACGGCGCGGCCGTCTACGTCTCCACCCAGGAGGAGGCCGACAAGATCTTCGCCGCCCAGCTGCCCGCCAGCATCGAGCTGCGCGCCCGCGACGCCAAGGCGCAGGTCGTCTTCAACCCGTCGGTGGTGGAGAGCTACCGGCTGCTCGGCTACGAGAACCGCGCCCTGGCCACCGAGGAGTTCCGTGACGACTCGCGTGACGGCGGCGAGATCGGCCCCGGCCACGCGGTCACCGCGCTGTACTCCGTACGCCTCAAGGCCGGAGCCGAAGGCCAGCTCGCCACCGCCACCGTGCGCTGGCAGGACCCCGACACCCGCGCCCCCAGCGAGGCCACCGGGGCGGTGACCGTCGCCGACCTGGCGGAGACCCTGTGGCAGGGCGCGCCGCTGCGGCTGCAGGTCGACGTGCTGGCCGCCGCGTTCGCCCTCCACATGCGCGACGGGGAGGCGTTCGGGCTCGGCCTGCCCGCGCTCGGCGAGCACGCCAGGCGGCTGGCGGGCGCGGCCGAGGACCCGATGGTGGGCGAGCTGGCCGATCTCATCGCCAAGGCGGGCGCCGTGACCTCCTGAAACGCCGTCCGGCGGCGCGCGGGCCGGGCGCGCCGCCGGATAAAGGCGTACAGAGGGGTGGCTGGAGTCCGTTAGACTGATGCACGCATCGCAAGGGGCTATGGCGCAGTTGGTAGCGCGCCTCCATGGCATGGAGGAGGTCTGGGGTTCGAATCCCCATAGCTCCACCCCTCATCGCGGCCCTCTCGGGGCCGCCGTCCGTCACAGGCCCAGAGAGGCGAGTTCCGCCCTGGTCGTGACGCCCAGCTTGGGATACGCCTTGTAGAGATGGTGCCCGACGGTGCGCGGGCTCACGAACAGCCGCTCGGCGATCTCCCTGTTGCTCAGCCCGGTCGCCGCCAGCCGCACGCTCTGCAGCTCCTGCGGGGTGAGCCGGTCGGCCAGCCCCGCCGCGTGGTCGCGCGCCGCACGGGTCTCCCCGGTGGCGCGCAGCTCGGCCCGCGCCCGCTCCGCCCAGGGACGCGCGCCCAGCCGCTCGAACGTCTCGGCCGCGCCCCGCAGGTGCGCGCGGGCGTCGGCGGTGCGCCGGTCACGCCGCAGCCGCTCGCCGTAGAGCAGCGCGGTCCGTGCCTGCTCGAACGGGTAGGTCCGCATCCGTACGGCCTGCTCGAACAGGCCGGCGTCGTCGGCGATCAGCGCCCGGCAGCGCAGCGCCACGGCCTCGGCCCACGGCTGCGCGACCCGGCCGGCCCAGGACGCGAACAGCCGGGTCGCGGCCTCGGCGGGCCCCCTGCGCCCGAGCCGCACCGCCGCCTCGACCAGGATCGGCAGGTGCCCCATCACCCCCATCGGCCGCGAACCGGACACCACCGACTCCATCCGGTCCAGCGCCGCCTCGTGCCGCCCCAGGCCCAGGTCGAGCAGGCTCAGCGCGACCACCGCGTGCACCGCGCTCGGCGCGAGGTCACGCTCGATCGCCTCGGCCGCCAGCTCCCGGCAGCGCTCCTCGTCGCCCTCGACGGCGGCCAGCTCCGCCAGGGTCACCGACAGCTCGATGCGCGGCATGCGCTGGCAGGTGTCGGCGGCGATCTGCAGCCCGTCGGCCAGCGTGGCACGCGCGTCGGCGTGGCGGCCGGTGAACAGCAGGGTCCGCGCCAGCACGGCCTGCACGGCGGGCAGCACGCCGAGCGCCCCCCGCGCCCGGCACTCCCGCTCCAGCGCGGAAGCCAGGCGTATCGCGCCCTCCATGTCGCCGATGACCAGGTGCAGCCGGGCGAACAGCAGCCGGTCCTGGAGGTCGTCGTGCGGCGGCCCGGCCAGCAGCTCCCTCAGCGTCTCGATGCCGCCGTCGTCGAGCCGGTTGGTGGCCAGCGCCGCCGTGGCCAGCCGGTGCACGTCGGAGTCAGGCGGCACGCAGGCGGCGATCCGGTCGAGCGCCGCGAAGTCGTTGGCCCGCCAGGCCGCCCGCGCGGCGCCGCGCAGCAGGGCGGGCAGCTCCGCCGGGGTGACCTGCCCGGCCGACTCGAACAGCAGGGCGTGCGCCTCCTCCGTCCGGCCCAGCCCGTCGGCGATCACCGCCTTGAGCGCGGCGGCCTCCGCCGAGGCGCCGACCTGGCCGGTCAGGCGGTCGGCCCGCTCGAACTGGCCCGCGTCGGCGGCGGCGCGGGCCGCGGCCAGCAGCCTGCGCTCACGCGTGACCGGGTCGGGGGTGAGGGCGGCGGCGCGTTCGTAGGCGGCGGCGACGGCCGCGTGGCCGCGCCGCTCCCCGGCCCGCAGCGCCGTGCTCTCCAGAGCGGCGGCCACCCGCTCGTCGGGGCCCGTCGCCGCCGCCGCGAGATGCCAGGCCCGCCGGTCGCCGTCCAGGACCTCCGCCAGCGCGCGGTGCGCCTCGGCCCGCCGGCTGGCCGTCGCCCCCTGGTAGGCGGCGCTCCTCATCAGCGGATGGCCGAAGACGAGCCGGTCGCCGTCGATCCGCAGCAGCCCGGCCGCCTCCGCCGGGTCGAGGTCGGGCAGGCCCGCGCCCAGCCGCCCGGCGGCCCGCAGGACGGCGGCCGGCTCGCCGGTGTCGTCGGCCGCC
>NZ_JAHKRO010000247.1 GCF_019396325.1 Nonomuraea ceibae | reverse complement strand
CCACAGCAGTGTCCAAGACCTCCCTGTGGCGTCGCCTGGCGCCGGTGGCCGGGTTGTTCGTGTTGTCGCCCATCGGCGCCGAGTACCTGAGCGGCTACCACGGCCAGCGCATCGGGGACCTGCCGGGACTGCTGCTCACCCTGCTCGTCCTCGGCCCCCTCTACGGCGCGGCGGCGATCATCCTCCGCGAGGTCACACGCCGCGCCGGGCGCGGCCGGCCCACCATCGTGCTGCTGGCCGCCGCCTTCGGCCTGATCCAGGCGGGTCTCATCGATCAGAGCCTGTTCAACCACGGCGCGTTCGAAGCCGGTCCGTACTGGAAGTCGCTGCCGGCCCTCGTACCCGGGCTCGACGTCGACGTCAGTCAGCTGCTGGTCTTCGTCGGCGGTCATGTCATGTGCGCCTTCGCGGCACCCATCGCCGTGATCGAGGGCTGCGTGCCCGGGCTCGCCGACCGGCCGTGGCTGGGCCGGTTCGGGCTTGGCGTGGCCGCCGTGCTGTACCTGGGCGCAGCAGGCTACTTCCACGTCGAGTTCGTCCGCGATACGGGCTTCCAGGCAACGCCTGAGCAGTTGACCCTGACCGTGTCGACCGTGCTCCTCGTGACCGTTGCCGCCCTGGCACTTCCTCGCCCGAGAGCCCCGAGGCCCGGCCGCGTTCCCGCGCCCGGGCTGGTGGGCCTGTTGTGCCTGCTGCTGGGCGGTGTGCACATCGTGGCGCGATCCCCGGAGCCGGGGACCGCGGCCTGGCCGAGCATCGCGGTGTCCGCCCTGGTCGCGGTACTCGTCGTGATCTGCCTGGTGAGCTGGGGCCGCCGCAAGGACTGGGGCCGCCTCCACGTGCTGGCCGCCGCCGGGTCGCCGCTGCTGCTGTACGCGCTGGTGGCCTACCTGGTGCCGCCCGTGGGCCACAGCGACTACGCGGGCAAGTACGCCTCCAACACCGTCTTCCTGGTAGCGGTCATCGTCCTGCTGGCCTGGGCCTGGCAGCGCAACCGCACGCCACCGGCGGAGCCACCGGACCGCAGCAGCACGCAACCACGCCCGGCGCCATCGAGGCCACGCCCGCCGAACTGATGCGACTCGCTGTCAGCGCCCGCTTCGCCATCGCGCCGTCAACCTGTTCCGATGG
>NZ_JAHKRO010000246.1 GCF_019396325.1 Nonomuraea ceibae | reverse complement strand
GCGGGCGGGCGGGCCAGCGGGCCGGGCTTCCGTGGGGTGCCGCTTCCCACGGGTCCCGCCCGGCCAGAGCGCCACCTCGCGGGAACACCCCGCGAGACGGCCCCCGTGGAGGGCGCGCCTGGCGGCGGTCCTTCCCGGGAGGCGCCGTCTGCCGGTGGGCGGGGGGCTCCGCATGCGGGGGTGGCCGTTCATGCGGGGTGGCCGTTGATCCGGGGTGGCCGTCGCGGAAAACGTCCAGCAGGACGCCTTTCGGATGAGCCCGGGCTTCTCGGCGGTGTGGGGCCTATCGGGCGTCTCGCCGTACGGGCGCGGCCTCGTACGGCGTTGTGCGCCCCTCAGGGGGCGAGAGCGGGGTCAGGCGGGGATGAGGGCGCGCAGGTCGGCGGGGGTGACTTCGGTCAGGGAGGAGACGACCAGGCGGCCCGGAGCCGGGTCGATGGGCAGCAGGCTGGGCACCGCGACCACCGTGCACCCGGCGGCCGTGCCTGCGGCGACGCCGTTGGGCGAGTCCTCCAGCACCACGCAGCGCACCGGCTCCACCCCGAGCAGGCGGGCGGCCGTCAGGTACGGCTCGGGGTCGGGCTTGGTGCGGGTCACGTCGTCGGCCGTCACGATGGCGTCGAACCGGTCGCGGCCCACGGCCTTCAGCACCGCGTCCGCGATCTCCCGCAGCGACGAGGTCACCAGCGCCACCGGCACGCCCTCGTCCCGCAGCGCGTCGAGCAGCTCGGAGGCGCCCGGCATGACCTCGACGCCGCCGTTCAGCGTCGTGACCATCCCGCTGACCATCCACTCGCGCACGGTCGCCTCGGAGGCGTCCGAGCCGGACACGGCCAGCATGTACTCCACGGTGCGCTCCATGGAACCGCCGACGAGGTGCGTCTGGTGCTCCGGCGACCACTCACCGCCCAGCCGCGCCATCACGCCGGTCTCGATCTCCAGCCACACCTTTTCGGTGTCGACGAGCAGACCGTCCATGTCGAAGAAGACCGCTTCCACACATCCCCCGTTCCAACGAAAAGGCGGCGTCGCCGCCGCTGCACATCGCCTTCCACCGTAGGCCGTCCCCCCGAACCCGCCCCAACGGGGGCCACATATCGCCCACCCGACGGCATATCCCCAGATGTCGTACGGGGCCCGTACCAGCGGAAACCGGCCCGCACCGGAGGACGCCGGCAGAGCGCCGGACGGCTTCGGGGCGGGGCGGATCGGGCGGGGCGCGGCCGCCCGCTTCCGTCAGACGATGAAGTACTTGG
>NZ_JAHKRO010000245.1 GCF_019396325.1 Nonomuraea ceibae | reverse complement strand
CTGGGCTTGATCCGGTTTGACGGACATCCGAGATCAGGGGTTCGTCCCGGGAAGGATGTCCATGATGGAGAGCATGGGGAAGAAGAAGCCGCGTCCTCGCCGCTCGTTCACGCCGGAGTTCAAGGCCGAGATCGTCGAGCTGTGCCAGCGGGGCGACCGATCGATCCGTGAGGTGGCTCAGGACTTCGATCTGACCGAGACGGCGGTGCGCCAATGGGTGCGCCAGGCTGAGGTCGACGAGGGGCAGCGGGATGGGCTGACCAGCAGTGAGCGGGAGGAGCTGGCGGCGCTGCGGCGGGAGAACCGGCGGCTGCGCGAGGACATCGATGTCCTGAAGCGGGCGACGGCTTTCTTCGTGAGGGAGACCCGGTGAGCGTGCACCCGTTCATCGAGGCGGAGAAGCAGGGCGGTCACAGCGTCAAGCGGGCGTGTGAGCTGCTGGGAGTCTCCCGTGCCGCCTTCTACGCGCGCCGCACCGCCGTCCCTGGGCCGCGTGCGATGCGCGATGCCGAGCTGGCCGGGCAGATCGCCGAGGTGCACGCGCGCTCACGAGGCAGTTACGGCGCGCCGCGGGTGCACGCGCAACTGCGGCGGGACGGGCAGCGGTGCGGCCGGCGGAGGGTGGCCCGGCTGATGCGCCTCCTGGGCCTGGCCGGCCGGTATCGGCGCCGCCGGCAGGTCACCACCATCCCCGACCCGCACGCGAGCATGCGGCCGGACCTGATCGAGCGCGACTTCACGCCGGACCCGACCGGACTCGATAGGCGCTGGTGCGGCGATATCACCTACGTGCCGACCGAGGAGGGCTGGCTGTATCTGGCCACCGTGATCGACATCGCCTCGCGCCGGGTGGTCGGCTGGGCGACGGCCGATCATTTGCGCACCGGCCTGGTCGCCGAGGCTCTGCAGCAGGCCTGCGCCCGCCGCCGCCCGAGCGGGCCGGTGACTTTCCACTCCGATCGCGGCTGTCAATATACGAGCGCCGCCTACGCGCAACTGGCCGGGCGGCTCGGCGTGCGGTTGTCGGTCGGACGGACCGGTCAGTGCTGGGACAACGCGCTGGCCGAGTCGTTCTTCGCCACCCTCAAGGGCGAACTTCTCGATCAGCGGTCCTGGCCTACCCGCGCCGCGGCCCGCAGCGCGATCTTCGAGTTCATCGAGGGCTGGTACAACCTGCACCGCCTGCACAGCAGCCTGGGCTACCGTAGCCCCGCCGACTACGAGGCAGTCGCAGCGGCCTGACCACCACAACGATGGTGTCCGTCGGAGCGGAGCAAGCTCA
>NZ_JAHKRO010000243.1 GCF_019396325.1 Nonomuraea ceibae | reverse complement strand
GCTTTGTGGTCAAGTCCTCGGCCTATTAGTACCGGTCAGCTCCACACGTTACCGCGCTTCCACCTCCGGCCTATCAACCCGGTCGTCTACCGGGAGCCTTACCCCCAAACGGGGTGGGAGACCTCATCTCAAGGCGAGCTTCCCGCTTAGATGCTTTCAGCGGTTATCCCTTCCGAACGTAGCCAACCAGCCGTGCACCTGGCGGTACAACTGGCACACCAGAGGTTCGTCCGTCCCGGTCCTCTCGTACTAGGGACAGCTCCTTTCAAGTCTCCTGCGCGCGCAGCGGATAGGGACCGAACTGTCTCGCGACGTTCTAAACCCAGCTCGCGTACCGCTTTAATGGGCGAACAGCCCAACCCTTGGGACCTACTCCAGCCCCAGGATGCGACGAGCCGACATCGAGGTGCCAAACCATCCCGTCGATATGGACTCTTGGGGAAGATCAGCCTGTTATCCCCGGGGTACCTTTTAGCCGTTGAGCGACACCGCTTCCACATGCCGATGCCGGATCACTAGTCCCAGCTTTCGCTCCTGCTCGACCCGTCAGTCTCACAGTCAAGCTCCCTTGTGCACTTACACTCAACACCTGATTGCCAACCAGGCTGAGGGAACCTTTGGGCGCCTCCGTTACCCTTTAGGAGGCAACCGCCCCAGTTAAACTACCCACCAGACACTGTCCTCGATCCGGATCACGGACCAGAGTTAGACGTTCAAAACGACCAGAGTGGTATTTCACCAATGACTCCACCCGAACTAGCGTCCGAGCTTCCCAGTCTCCCACCTATCCTACACAAGACGCTCCAAACGCCAATGTCAAGCTGTAGTGAAGGTCCCGGGGTCTTTCCGTCCTGCTGCGCGTAACGAGCATCTTTACTCGTAGTGCAATTTCGCCGGGTCTGCGGTTGAGACAGCGGGGAAGTCGTTACGCCATTCGTGCAGGTCGGAACTTACCCGACAAGGAATTTCGCTACCTTAGGATGGTTATAGTTACCACCGCCGTTTACCGGCGCTTAAGTTCTCACCTTCGCCACATTGCTGCGGCTAAGCGGTCCCCTTAACGTTCCGGCACCGGGCAGGCGTCAGTCCGTATACATCGTCTTACGACTTCGCACGGACCTGTGTTTTTAGTAAACAGTCGCTTCCCCCTGGCCACTGCGACCCCCACCAGCTCCAGGCGTAAAGCCCATCACCAGCAGAGGTCCCCCTTCTCCCGAAGTTACGGGGGCAATTTGCCGAGTTCCTTAACCACAGTTCACCCGATCGCCTTGGTATTCTCTACCTGACCACCTGAGTCGGTTTAGGGTACGGGCCGCCACAACACTCGCTAGAGGCTTTTCTCGGCAGCATAGGATCATCCACTTCACCACAATCGGCTCGGCATCACATCTCA
>NZ_JAHKRO010000242.1 GCF_019396325.1 Nonomuraea ceibae | reverse complement strand
GGGAGTGTAAGAACAACGGTGTAACTCCTGATCATGGAGGACACCCGTGATGAGTACTGTGATCCAGGCATCGACGGAGATCGACCTGGAGGACGCCGGCGTGGCGGGCAAGCCCAAGCAGAGCAAGGCCAAGGAGTCGGATCGGGAGCTGGTGGCCCGGCTGGTGGATCAGGCCCGTGCCGAGGGCGTGGAGCTGGTGGGTGAGAACGGGCTGCTGGGCCGGCTGACCAAGCTGGTGCTGGAGTCCGCGCTGGAAGGCGAGATCACCGACCATCTCGGCCACAACAGGCATGAGCGCTCCGGCAACGAGGGCGGCAACACCCGTAACGGCAGCCGGTTCAAGACCGTGCTCACCGATGTCGGGCCGGTGGAGATCAGCGTGCCGCGCGATCGGGACGCGAGTTTCGAGCCGAAGATCGTGCGCAAGCGGCAGCGACGGCTGTCCGGCGTCGATGAGATGGTCATCTCGCTGGCCGCCAAGGGACTGACCACCGGCGAGATCGCCGCGCACCTGGCCGAGGTTTACGGCGCCGACGTCTCCAGGCAGACCATCTCCACCATCACCGACAAGGTGCTGGAGGGCATGACCGAATGGCAGAACCGGCCGCTCGACCCCGTTTATCCGGTGATCTTCATCGACGCCATCCACGTCAAGCTGCGCGACGGCCAGGTCGCCAACCGTCCCATCTACCTGGCGATGGCAGTCACCGTGGACGGTGAGCGCGACATCCTCGGGCTGTGGGCCGGCGACGGCGGCGAGGGCGCGAAGTTCTGGCTGCACGTGCTGACCGAGCTCAAGAACCGCGGCGTGGCCGATGCGCTGATGGTGGTCTGCGATGGCCTGAAGGGCCTGCCGCAGGCCATCGAGACCGTCTGGCCCCGAGCCGTCGTGCAAACATGCGTCGTTCACCTGCTGCGCGCCTCGTTCCGGTATGCCGCCCGCCAGCACTGGGACGCCATCGCCAAAGCCCTCAAGCCCATCTACACCGCCCCGACCGAGGCCGCTGCACTCGAGCGCTTCTACGAATTCGCCGAACTCTGGGGCGGCAAGTACCCGGCGATCGTGAAGCTGTGGGAGGACGCCTGGGCCGAGTTCGTGCCCTTCCTCAACTTCGACACCGAGATCCGCCGGGTGATCTGCTCGACCAACGCCATCGAGTCGGTCAACGCGCGGATCCGGCGGGCGGTCAAGGCCCGCGGCCACTTCCCCAACGAGCAGGCCGCGCTCAAGTGCGTCTACATGGCGATCATGAGCCTGGACCCAACCGGCAAGGGCCGCAAACGCTGGATCACCCGCTGGAAGGCCGCCTTGAACGCCTTCGCCATCACCTTCGACGGCCGCCTGACCCCGACCACTCGATAACTAATCAAGATCGAGATACACCGTTATCTAGACACACCC
>NZ_JAHKRO010000241.1 GCF_019396325.1 Nonomuraea ceibae | reverse complement strand
GGTCGCGTCCTCGGAGCGGTGTAAAAGGCTCGACGAGGTAGGTGCCGTGAGTGGATCTTAGGCGGCCTCGGTGACGGGTGCCAAGGCCGGGTCGCCGGTCGGATACAGCTGGGCGGGCGGGTGGAGCAGGGCTCGGCGGAGGTCTTGCAGGGTGCGCAGGCCTTTGCTGGTCATGGTGAAGCCGCGCCAGCCGCGGGAGGCGCGGTCGAGTACGGCCCACACGAGGGAGACACAGCTGGTCTCGCCGGGGAAGCGGCCGATGACCTTGACGCGGCGGCGGGTCTCACCGAAGGTGCGCTCGATGAAGTTGGAGTGCCGCACGCGCTTGTGGTGCTCGATCGGGAAGCGCAGGTAGGTGGTCAGGCTCTGCCGGTCGGACAGCAGGCACTTGACCGCTGCCGGATAGCGGCCGCCCCAGGTCTCGGCGAAGGCGTCTATGCGCCGCTGCACCCAGTCCACGAGCTGCTGGCCGGGCTTGATGTCGTCGCCCAGCTCGGTGAGGTCGAAGATCTGCCAGTAGGCGGCCTTCACCTCGGCTTGATCGCCGGCGCTGACTTTGGCCAGCACATTGCGGGCGCGATGCACCAGACACCGCTGACGCAGTGAGCGCGGAAATGCCTGCTCGGCAGCGCTGATCAGGCCAGGTGCGCCGTCGGAGATGATCAGTAGCGGGGGGCGCAGGCCGCGGCTGGTCAGGTCGGTCAGGAAGTCGTGCCAGGCGTCGGTGGACTCGGATCCGGCGGCGGCCAGGCCGACGAAGGCGGGTTTGCCGGCGGTGGTGATGCCCCAGGCGGCCAGGATCGGCTCGGCCCGCTGCCCGTCGTGCATCTTGAAGTGGGAGGCGTCCAGGAACAGGTAGTCCAGCTCGATGCCGGTCAGGTCGCGGCGGTACCAGGCGTCGTACTCGGCCACGATGGCCTGGCAGATCGTGGAGACCGTCGATTTGGACAGGGCGGCTTCGGGGCCGAGCGCGTCGGCCAGGGCGCCCTCGACGTCACGCACGGACAGGCCGCGCACGAAGGAGGCGATCACGAGTGTCTCCAGTGCGTGGGTGCGGGTGACGCCGGTGCCGAACAGGCGGGAGGCGAACTTCTCGGTGGTGCCGCGCAGCTTGGGGCGGGCGATGGTGATCGGCCCGCTGGTGGTCTTGACGGTGGTCGGGCAGTGCCCGTTGCGGTGGCCGGGCCGCACGGGGCTCTCCTTGTCGCCGCCGGCACCGGTGGCGGTGGAGGCGCGCTGGTAGCGGGCGCGGCCGAGGAAGGCGTCGACCTCGGCTTCGACGGCGGTCTGGATGATCAGGCGGGCGCCGAGCCGGGCGACGTCCTCGATGACCTCGACCAGGTCACGACCTTCGGTGAACAGGGCGTCGATCTCGGCGCGGATGGCTTGAATGGGCGGTAGTGTGCGTGCCACGAGCGTAGGTCCTTGCGTAGTGCGAACTTTGGTCGGTTCCGCACGGCAACCTACGCTCGTTCACATTTACACCGCATCTCGGACGCGACC
>NZ_JAHKRO010000240.1 GCF_019396325.1 Nonomuraea ceibae | reverse complement strand
GCCTGCGCACCCGCTACGTCAGCGAGGTCACCACGATCGCTGATGGCGACGTCCTGGACCTGCCCGGGAGCCCGGTGATCGTGGGCATGCCGGGGCACTCGCCGGGAAGCGTGGCGGTGCACGTCCCGATCGCCGACGCGCTCTTCGTCGGCGACGCCCTGACCACGCGGCACGTCCTCACCGGGCGTGAAGGCCCCCAGGCGGCGCCCTTCACCGACGACCCGGCCGAAGCGCTCTCCTCCCTGAACCGCATCGCTGGGCTGCCAGCCTCGTGGGTGCTTCCCGGCCACGGCGCCCCCTGGCGCACCTCGCCACCTCAAGTGAGCGAGGCGGTTCGGTCCGCAGGGGCTGCGGCTTGACCGGTGAGGTGGGGGCGATCTTCAGCCGGTCCGCTTCTTCCGGTCGCGTCCCCGGTTCCCGTCCCTGCCGCCCGGCCCGCTGCAAGCCCGTCGGCTGGCGGTCGGGCCCGAGCGACGCCTGACCCGGCCTCCGGCGCGGCCAGGTCGACCCCGGCGGGTCCGGTCGGCCCACACGCTTCGACATACCTTCGACATACCTCTCATTGCTAGCGTCGCCACCACTCACAAGCGTCAAGCACCAGCAAGGAGATCCTGCATGCGCAAAATTGCCGCGTCGCTCACTCTGATCGTCAGTGCCTTCATCGTCACTACGCCAAGTCCCGCTGCCGCCGCACCTACCGGGTGCTCAGTGTGGAAGGCGTACAGCGGCAGTTCGGAGGGAGGCGGAGCCAAATGCACCGGCGGTACGGGGCATTTCAGGGTCCTGGCCTACTGCACGGCCGATCCTTCCAATGGCTGGGGGACCCTCTATCGCGGGAACTGGGCGTATCCCGGGAACTACAGCTACAAGTGGTGTCCGAGCAGCCAGCGCCATGTGGTCGGTGTCGCCCTTGAGAAGGCGAACTGGTAGCAGGCTCGCCGGTCCCGCCGTCAGCACGCCATAGCCTTAGGCGCTCGACGTGCAGGATGCCTGGTCCGCCTGCGGCCAACGCCTCTTCCTCTTTCCAGGGGAGAGCGTCATGACATCAAGACAGGCCTCGCGGAGCCGCCGGCATCTGCGTGTCCCCCGCCGACGAACTGGTTCTGATCAGCCATGACGGAGCGCACTGGGGTCCTCGTTGGGGTTCATTCAGGCCGTTCTGCGAGATCCGCAGTGGACCGGCAAGCTGACGGAGGAAGACCGGCGAGCCCTCAGCCCGCTGTTCTGGGCTCATGTGAACCCCTACGGACATGGAGACCCGGCTCGATCTCACCGCGGCGTGAGCGGACCTCCGGACGGGACCGTGCGGTGGTTCTGGCCCCACCTCATGTTTCTGCGCCGCCTACTAACTACGCGATCGCCTTAGCCGGCGTCTGTGCTGTGGCGTTCGGGTAGCCAATCGCGGGCGGGATCGTGTTCCAGCCATCGGTTGCGCTCGGCCTCCGTCACGAAGGCGCTTGTCAAGGTGTCCAGCAGTGGGTGGCCGCCGTTGTCGCGCCAGAGCAGTGACCAGGCGTACAGCGGTGTGGGGTCGATCAGCGGGATCGAGCGGATCGCCGGGTGCGGCGGGAGGGGGATGTCTGCGGGCAGCAGGCTGAAGCGGTGCAT
>NZ_JAHKRO010000239.1 GCF_019396325.1 Nonomuraea ceibae | reverse complement strand
AGATCCGGAGAAGCGATCAGCTGATCGTCGATCTTCACGTACAGTGCTGTCGCGAGGGTGTTCAGTTCTGTCGTCACAAACGGATCTTGAACGCCCTCGCTTCATGTCCGCAGCCGAACAGCTGATCCCAACCCCTTGGAATCAATCATCTAGACGGGCGCTGCCCGGGCGCGGGGGACACGGTACTCCCCCGGATCTCCCCAGCATGCTCGTACACCATCTCCACCCGCTGACCGTACGGTCAGGCACGCCCTGCGCATGCGCACTGTGCCCCACTGCACAGCCCAACCAGCCGACGCGAGCCCACCGGAAGAACTGTGCAAGCCCGGCCGCCGACAGCTCCTCGGGGAAGCTCGTAGCGGGCAACGCCGCTCCTCCGGGACCGGGAGGCTGAACGGAGGTCAGGTGGCCTTCTTGCGGGAGGCGGTCGGCAGTACACGGGGGCGCAGCTTGGTGCGCACACCGTCCATGATGTCGGCGAGCTGGGCGATCTGCTCGTCGGTCAGGAGGTCGATCAGGCCGTCGCGGACCGCCGCCACATGTCCCGGCGCGGTCTTCTGGAGGAGTCGCTGGCCGTCTTCGGTGATGACGACCATGGTCCTGCGTTCGTCGTTGGTGTCGGTTTCGCGGCGTAGCAGGCCGGCCTTCTCCAGCTGGGCCACCTGGTAGCTCAGGCCGCTGCGCGAGGTGATCATCAAGTCGGCGAGCTCGGTGATGCACCTGTGCCGGGGGGCGCACATGTTGGCCCAGTGCAGGATCTCGTACTGGATCATGGTGAGGCCGGCGTCGTCTCGGAGCTGGCGTTCGACATGGCGCTGGATCAGGCCGGAGGTCTCCAGGAAGCCGGTCCAGGCGCGCATCTGCGTCTCGTTCAACCACCGCGGTTCGCTCATGGGAGGAGCCTATCGGAGTTGCGTCGAATTCGACGCAATCGTACGATCGACCCTGTTGCAGAAATGCGTCAAATTCGACGCATTTCTTGTCGTGCCATCGGAAAGGGCCACTCATGAAGATCAGCATCATCGGCGAGGGCAATGTCGGCTCCGCGCTTGCGCGCCGTCTTGCCACGGCCGGGCACACGGTCACCACGGCGAACTCCTCGACCCCCGCGGACCAGGTCGCGACGCAGGTCGCCGGGGCCGACGTCACCGTGCTGGCCGTGCCGTTCCCCGCCGTCGCCCAGCTCGACGCCAAGGTCAAGACCGCCCTGCGGGACAAGGTAGTGATCGATGTCACCAACCCGCTGGCGGCCGACTTCATGTCGCTGACCATCGGGCACACCACCTCGGCGGGTGAGCAGGTCGCCGCCACACTGCCCGGGGCCCGGGTGGTCAAGGCTTTCAATACGGTGTTCGCCGCCAGCTTGGACACCGCCGACCTGTTCCTGCCGGTGGCCTCCGACGATGAGGCCGCCAAGAAGACGGTGCTGGAGCTGGGCACGCAACTCGGCCTCGACGCCGTGGACGCCGGCCCGCTGGCCAACGCCCGCTACCTGGAGCCCGCCGTGCAACTGCTGATCCAGCTCGCCTACGGGCAGGGGATGGGCGCAAGCATCGGCTTCACACTGACACGGGCAGGCGCGTGACGAGACCAGCTTGCGTAACTTGCGGGTTTACGTAACCCGTAGGGTACAAAGGACGGGTGAGAACGGGAGTGTTCGAGGCGCTGGCCGACCCGGTCCGGCGCAGGCTGCTGGAGCTGGTGGCCGAGCGCGAGCGTACGGCCGGCGAGCTGGCCGGGGAGTTCGAGACCAGCCGCCCGGC
>NZ_JAHKRO010000238.1 GCF_019396325.1 Nonomuraea ceibae | reverse complement strand
CCGTTGAGTGCGGCATCAACCGGCTCAAACGCCATCGCGGCATCGCCACCCGGTACGACAAGCTCGCCGTCCGCTACGCAGCCACCGTCCACATCGCTGCCATCAACGACTGGCTCACGATCCTTTGGAACACGGCCTAGGCACGCCAGGCCGGGCGAGCAACTCGGCCGCACCGCCGCCTGGTTGGGGGACCAGAGTAAGTACGAGAGAAAGGGGCAGTGTCCCTCCCTCGTGGAGAAGTTGCTAATCAGTGGGTACGGCGACGCGGTGCCAGGACCTCGGTGACCTTGGCGATGGCTTCGGCGCCGGGTTTCACGTAGCGCATGGCGGTGCGGGGGTTCTTGTGCCGGGTCTTGCCCATGATGAGCTGCAGTGGGATTTCGGCCTCACCAAGGTGGGTGGCGGCAGTGTGGCGTAGCTGGTGCAGATCGAGCCTGGCGTACGTCTCCAGCAGGACGTGGGCTCGGTCGTAGCCGAGGCGGGCGCGGCCGGTGTGCGGGCAGATGTCGGCGGCCGCCGGGAGGCGAGCGGGGACCGGGCGGCGTTCGGACAGGAACAGCGGGCCGTGGGTGCGCGTGCTGGCGTCGGGGAGGAGAAGGAGCCGGGGGCAGGAGGTGGGCGGTGCCGCTGTCCCAGTACGCCCACTCGGTCGCGCCGCCCTTGGAGCGGACAGGCGCCCGCCGGTGCTCCAGGTCGAGGTCCTCGAGGTTCAGCGCGAGGATCTCCGCGGCCCGGCCGGCGGTCTCGTACAGCATCCGCCACAGCGTCTTCTCGCGCAGCGGGATGTCGCGGCGCGACAGCAGCCGGTGGATGGTGGTCTTGGCGACCGCGCGGGTCTCATCGGCGCTCTCTTTGCGACGCTCGGCCTCAGCCGGGACCGACGGGGCGGCCCAGTGCTTCCTGGTCTGGCACCAGGTCAGCCAGGAGGCGATGGCGGCGCGGTTGCGTTTCCAGGTCGCCGGGGCGCTCGCTCCCCACAGCTCGGCGAGCGCCTGGCCGATCTCGGTGTCGGCAATCTCGGCGAGCGGCCGGTCGCGGCCGAGCAGTTCGATGGTGCGGTCGATGGCGGAGGCGTAGGCGCGGTGGGTGTTGAGGTTGGCCGTGCGCGGAATCGGGAGGAAGGCGTCGGCGGCCGCGGCGAGGCTGACGCCTCCACCGCGAAGGGCGGTGACCTTCGGTGCGGGGGTCATGCCGGCCGCCGGGCAGCAGTCACCGTGCCCGTCCGAATGATGTACCGGATAACGTGCGGGAATCGCGCACCGTCCCGGCTAGCGATTGTCCTGGTCGCTGGGCCGCCATGATCGCTCATGTACGTGATAATGGCTCATTATCACGTACATGCTGCTCCCGCTTCCCGACTGGCCGAGGCTCCGGGTACCGCCGCCGGGTGCCGCGATGCGCCGGCGTTAGTGGCGGGTGCCACCTCTCCCCTATCTAGCCTTCAGATTGACATCGCTAGCTATTTCAGTCATGTTTGAAATAACTAGCCAACAGTACGGAGAGCAATGGAACACGTGACCTTCAATAGCGTCGGCACCCGCTGCGCGGATGATCTCTACCTGCCTGAGACGAGCGACCCGGTCCCCGGGCTGGTGCTCGGGCACAGCGGGGTGATGGTCAAAGAGGCGCTGGCGTTCTTCGCGCCGCACTTCGTCAAGGCCGGCTTCGCGGTGCTGGCCATCGACTACCGCACGGTCGGCTCCAGCGAAGGCGAACCGCGCGGCCAGGACTACCCGGAGCGGCAGGTGCAGGACTTCCGCAGCGCCGTGTCCTACCTGCAGACCCGCCCCGAAGTGCAGCCGGAGCGGATCGGGGTGTGGGGGGTGAGCATCGGCGGCTCGGTGGCAGCCCAAGCCGCCGTGCTCG
>NZ_JAHKRO010000024.1 GCF_019396325.1 Nonomuraea ceibae | reverse complement strand
GCCGGGCCTGTAAGCGAGTCCCCCGGGCGACCGGGAACGCCCCGCCGCACGGGCTCTCTCGTGCGGCGGGGCGCCGTCGCTCCCGGGGCGGGCCGGATGCCCCGGAGCGAGGGCCGACCGGCGAGCGGGGAAGGCCGCCGTCGGCCGTGGGTGGTTCGTCCCGGAGGTGACCGGCGTGTCCCCTGATCACGCCGGTCACGTACTCGTCGTACGAAAGCAGTACGGACGGCGGGCGGCCCCGGGTTCAACGGACGACGGGAAATCCTCCGTACCTGGACCGCCTCCGTCACACCTTCACGGTCAGCAGGGTGGCGCCCTCGGTGGTGACCACCTCGAAGTGGTCGATCCGGTCGAGCGGCAGCGCGCTCGCGCCGTGCACGTACAGCGGCCCGGGAGAGCCCGGCACGCCGTAGCCGGCGGGCGGGACGGCCCAGCCCATCATGATGCGGCGGTCGCCGTCGCGCGACACCGCGACCAGCGCGCACTCCAGCGGCCCCTTGACCCCCGCCAGCTTGAGCGCCGCGTGCGTGCCCCAGCCCTTCGACTCCAGCACCAGCCCGCCCGTCACGCCGCCGCTGCCGACGCCCTCGACCGGCGTGCCCGCGGCGTAGAACCGCTCGGCCGGGCCGACGCCGTCGTGCGGCGAGGCGACGGGCGCGGCCGGCGACGAGCCGCCGAACTGGGCGCCCGCCACCAGCCCGCCCGCCACCAGCGTCACCGCCGCCGCCACCCCCACCAGGAACGTGCCCCGGCGCGACCGCCGGTCGGCCGCCTGCTTGCGGCGCAGCAGGTCGATCACCTCGGCGGGCTCCTCACCCCGCGGCGGCTCGTCCTCCAGCGGACCCAGCCCGGTCAGCGCCTGCGCCACCCCGGACAGCTCCGACAACTCCGTCACACACGACCGGCAGTGCGCCAGATGCTCCTCGAACGCCCGCCTGTCGTCGTCCTCCAGCAGGCCCAGGGCGTAGGCGCCGACATCGGTGTGCTCCACACGCGCGGTCATGCCGTCACCCCCCTCTCCTCCAGCGCCACCCGCAGCGCCCGGACCGCGTAGTAGACCCGGGACTTCACGGTGCCCACGGGGATGCCGAGCGCCTCGGCGGCGTCGTTGACCGACCGGTCCCGCAGGATCGTCTCGTTGAGGATCTCGCGATGGGCCGGCGACAGCGCCCGAAGCGCCTCGGACACGACCACCTGGTGCAGCAGCTTCTCCATCTCGTCGGGCACGGGCAGGCTCTCCAGCGGCCCGTCGCCCAGCTCCGCCGGGCGCGACTCCCGCCGCCGCCGGTCATCGATCACGATACGTCTGGCGACGGTCGCGAGCCAGGGCATGAGCGAGGCCGCGTCAGGATCCAGCCGCTCGGCGCTGCGCCAGGCCCGGATCATGGTCTCCTGGACCACGTCCTCCGCCCACTGCCGGTCACCCGCCGTCAGCCGGACCACGAACGCCAGCAGCGGCCGGTGATACTGCCGGTAGAGCGCGGACACGACCACCTCCGGGTCGGGCCGCGCCCGCCTCATCCAGTGCCGTAACCGCATGGGGGCTGCCCCCTCTGCCGAGGGTGGGGGATACGTGCTCAGTCGCATCTTTCCCCTTTCTCGCGTCCGTCGGCAGGGGGTACGGCCCGCGTCCCCGCCCGGGTTCAACCGGGGCGGCCGGGCGGCGTCCGAAAACCGGATTGCGTCCCTCCCGGCGGGTGCCGTAAAGTCGCCTCGCGAAACGGATCGAGAAGGAGGTGAGGACCCATGCGGATTGTCCTGTGCTGCGTGCCGTCCGACATCCTCCGGGGACTCCTCTAGTCACCCGGCATTCCTTCTCCGTCAAAGGTGTAATCCGTTGCTTCACGATCTTTCCCTGCTCGGCTGGACCGCGTCCCGCGCCGCCGAGCTGCCCGACGGCGCCGTCCCCGGCCGGGTCTCGCGGGTCGACCGCGGCGCCGCCGAGGTCATCGCCGCCGACGGCCAGCACAACGCCCGCTACGGCGCCCGCGTGCGCCGGGCCGCCGCCCAGGACCCCGTCGCGCTGCCGTGCGTCGGCGACTGGGTGGCGCTGCGCGCGCTGCCCGAAGGCCGCTACGAGCTCGACGGGGTGCTGCCCAGGACGACCGCGTTCGTCCGGGGCGGCGTCAGCCGCGACTCGCGCGGCGGCCTGTCCGGCGACGGCCAGGGCCAGGTGCTCGCCGCCAACGTCGACATCGTCTTCGTCGCCGAACCGTCCATGCACTCCACCGACTACGCAGACCTCGGCCGCATCGAACGCCTCGTGGCGCTCGCCTGGGAGTCCGGCGGCACGCCCGTCGTGCTCGTCACCAAGGCCGACCTGTTCGAGCAGGGGCTCGACGAGCTCCTGACCGACGTGCGCGCCGCCGCCCCCGGCGTCGACGTGCACGCCGTCTCCTCGCTGCGCGGCGAGGGCGTCGAGCTCGTACGCGGCTACCTCGACGGCTCACGCACCGCCGTCATCCTCGGCCCGTCCGGCGCCGGCAAGTCCACGCTCGTCAACGCCCTCGCCGGCGACGGCGTCATGGACACCCAGCAGGTACGCGCCGCCGACGGACGCGGCCGGCACACCACCGTGCACCGGGAGCTCATCCCGCTGGCCGGCGGCGGCCTCGTCATCGACACGCCCGGCATCCGGCGGGTCGGCCTGTACGAGATGAGCGAGGGCGTGGACCTCGTCTTCGCCGACCTGGAGGAGCTCGCGTCCCGCTGCCGCTTCCAGGACTGCGGGCACGACAGCGAGCCCGGATGCGCCGTGCTGGCCGCCGTCGACTCCGGCGAGCTGCCCGAACGGCGCCTGCAGAGCTGGCGCAAGCTCCAGCGGGAGGCCGCCTGGATGGCCGCCCGCACCGACGCCCGCCTCCGCAAGGACCTGCAGAACCGGTGGAAGGTCATCCACAAGGAAATGCGCCGCTCCGGCCGCAACCGCCCCTGACCCCCGCCCGGCAAGGGGCACACCCGCGGAGGGGCGACCGCCCCCGGGCCGGTCGCCCCTGGGAGGTTCGCCCCCGGGACGGCTGCCCCCGGGGCCGAACCCGGGACTGCCGAGCGCAAGGGCCACGCCCCCAAGGCGGGGGCCGTTCCCCGGGAGGCGCTGCCTTCAAGGGGGTGCGCTCCCGTCGGAAAGGGGCGATTCGGCCGGGGGGCTACCCGAGAGAACGGCTCCTTCCGACAAGGGGTGCTTTCTCTCTCTGAGTGGGTGGGCCCTCCGTCAGAGGGGCTTTCGGTGGGCACGGCCCGAAAGGGCGGGCGTCCAAAAGGTGGGATCGTGGGAAGTGGGGTGTTGCGGGTACGGGGGACGTATGGAGCGGATGTTCGCCGATCGGGCCGAGGCCGGGAGGTTGCTGGCCGAGCGGCTGGAGGTGCCCGAGCCGGTGGTGCTGGCGCTGCCGCGCGGCGGGGTGACGGTGGCCGAGCCGATCGTGCGGCGGCTCGGCGGGACGCTGGACGTGCTCGTCACCCGTAAGATCGGCTACCCGCCGCAGCCGGAGCTGGGGGTGGGGGCGATCGCCGAGGGCGGTGAGCCGGTGTTCGACGGCGCGCTGCTGGCCCGGCTGGGGCTGACGCCGGGGGCGCTGGCCGAGGTGGTGGAGGCGGAGCGGCGTGAGCTGGCCCGCCGGGTGGCGGCGTACCGAGGGGATCGGCCGCTGCCGGAGCTGGCGGGGCGCGAGGTGGTGGTGGCCGACGACGGGCTGGCGACGGGGGCGACGGCGCGGGCGGCGCTGCGGGCGGTGGCGGCGGCGCGCCCGGCGCGGGTGACGCTGGCGGTGCCGGTGGGGGCGCCGGAGACGGTCGAGGCGATGCGCCGGGAGGCGGACGAGGTGGTGGTGCTCATCGAGCCGCCCGACTTCCGGGCGGTGGGCCAGTGGTACGCGCACTTCGAGCAGTTGTCCGACGCCGACGTGCTGGACGTGCTGGACCGGAACCGGTGAGGGTGACGTCAGGCGGGCAGGACGGCCCACACGATCTTGCCGGGGCCGCCCGGCGCGACCCAGCCCCAGCCGGAGCAGAGCGCTTCGACGAGCCGCAGCCCGCGCCCGTACTCGGAGAAGATGTCGGCGCCCGCGGGCGACGGCGGCGTGGAGCTGTAGTCGGTGACGACGCACGCCACCTCGCCGCCGTGGCGCAGGAGGCGGAGCTGGATGGCGCCGCCTCCGTGGCGCATGGCGTTGGTCACCAGTTCGGACACGACCAGGGTGGCGTCGAAGGCCGCCCGCTCCGCCCCCCACGAGCCGAGCGTGCGGTCGACGAATCGCCTGGCCATGGCCACGCACCCGGGCTCGAACGAGCTGAGTTCGTGAAAGGGGAAGACCGCGTCGCCGTCGCCGGTGCGGCCGTCCAGCATCGCGGACGTCAGCCACGCCGGTGGCCGGGTAGCGCTGGAGGCTTGCGGCCGGGCGTCGAAAGTCGTCATCCTTGGCCCCCGAGGCGCGGTTTCTGGTGATCCATTCCCCATCTTTACGACCGTGCGGCACAGATGCAAGACTTTTCGATGTTTACCGATGCAGAATGCATCTGCACGTGCAGATGATCTGGGAGCGATGGACGTGAGCGCAGAGAGTGCCGAGAGTGCCGAGGGTCTCGGAAGCACGATCCTGAAGCATTCGACGGGGAGCCCGACGGTGCTGCGGATCCTGCTGGGGACGCAGCTGCGCCGGCTGCGCACCGAGCGCGGCATCTCGCGCGAGGACGCCGGCTATTCGATCCGCGCCTCCCACGCCAAGATCAGCAGGCTGGAGCTGGGCCAGGTCAGCTTCAAGGAGCGCGACGTGGCCGACCTGCTGACGCTGTACGGGGTCACCGACCCGGACGAGCGGGCGCCGCTGATCGCGCTGGCCAAGCAGGCCAACGCGCCGGGCTGGTGGCACAAGTACGGTGATCTGCTGCCGAGCTGGTTCGAGGTGTACATCGGCCTGGAGGGCGCCGCCTCGGCCATCCGCACGTTCGAGAACCAGTTCGTGCCCGGTCTGCTGCAGTCGCCGGCCTACGCCAGGGCGGTGATCGAGCTGGGCAACGAGCGGGCGGCCCCGGACGAGCTGGACCGGCGGGTGCAGTTGCGGGTGGCCCGCCAGCGGCGGCTGACCTGGGACGACCGGCTCAACCTGTGGGCCGTGATCGACGAGGCTGTGCTGCGGCGGGCGCCTGGCGGCCCGGAGGCCATGCGGGAGCAGATCGAGCACCTGCTGGCCATGACGGCGGAGCGCAACGTGACGGTGCAGGTCATGCCGTTCGACCGGGGCGGGCACGCGGCGGCGGGCGGCTCGTTCAGCATCCTGCGCTTCCCGGAGCGCGAGCTGCCGGACGTGGTCTACATGGAGCAGCTCACCAGCGCCCTCTATCTGGACAAGGCGGCCGAGTCCGAACATTACGTCAAGGTGATGGACCGGTTGAGCGTGCAGGCTCAGGAGCCGAAGGAGAGCAGGCGGTTCCTCGAGAGCCTGCTTGACCGGTGAAAACGCGTGTGATCCACGGCATAGCGGATTTTTGGTCATCCCGTATATGGCGATGAGCTCGTCACCGTATTGTCTGCTCGTAAGCACGGATGCACGTGCATCCGTATGGCCGAGGAGCTGCCCCCATGCTTGAGTTCCGCAACGGAACGCCCGCGCGTCGTCTTCCCGTCGTCTGGCGCAAGAGCGCGCGCAGCAATCCCAACGGCAACTGCGTCGAGGTGGCGCCCCTGCCCACGGGCGAGGTGGCGATGCGCAATTCACGCTTCCCGGACGGGCCGGCGCTGGTCTACACCAGGGCAGAGATCACCGCATTCGTCCTCGGGGCCAAGGACGGGGAGTTCGACGACCTGCTGGTCTGAGCGGGTCTGAACGAGGGCATGCGAAAGCCGCCGTCCGGGATTGGACGGCGGCTTCGTCGTGCGCGGGGTGAGCTGCCTGATCAGGCAGTTGTCCCGACCGGGTTCGCCGGAGCCTGAGCGCGGTGTGCCAGGCCCCGGTTCATCGGGACAACTGCGTGATCACGCGATGATCTGCGCGGGGAATGCTGCCGGGTGTCAGGCGGCGGAGATGCCGGCGCTGGCGGCGCGGCGCATGCGACGGCGACGCTCGGAGGCGCGCTCGTCCTCGTTCAGGCCACCCCACGTGCCGTACTTCTCCGGACGGGACAGCGCGTAGTCCAGGCACTCGTTGCGGACCGGGCACCCGGCGCAGATCGCCTTGGCCTTCCGCTCACGTACGTCACGCTCGGGCTGCCGCTCTCCGTCAGGGCCGAAGAAGAGCACGAGGTCCTCACCCCGGCACGCGGCATCATCCTGCCAACCCCAGCTGGGGCGCGGGCGGGCGAGCTGCCGACGTACCTGAGACATGAGAAAACCACCTTCTTGAGAGGTATTTCGGTAATTGAGCCGCATTGGACGCTTTCGGCGTCACTGTTCCAACGCAAAGCGAGACCGTGATGTTCCCTTGGTCAGGTGAGGGCTGGCGTGGCGTACCGCACAGGCGTGAGCCTGTCCAGCGAAACCAGCCGGTAGGTGGTGATCGTCTCGGCGCAACCCGTGCCACACGGCGCTTGGCACGCCGATGGCTTGACCACAACCTGGAACCGGACGTCTCCGCAGCGCACGATGGCTTCGGTGACGTCGCCGTCCGACCTTGAGGATTCCACGGCCACCGCGCCGACGGAGCGCTCTCCCGTATGGGCTCGGGCGAAGTGCTCCACGGCTTGCAATGGCTCAGGGATGCCTGCGCGTCCCCGGAGACGGTCGAGAATGACCTCGCCCGACCGGTACGCGTCTGCCGCTGCGATCGCAGCAGCCTGAGACATGCTGCCGTAGAAAATTCCGTGTGGCAAGCACACAAGGTTGGCGGCGTAGCGATCGCCGCCAACGTGTGACGTTTCCCACACTCTGTCCGGCAGAAAATCCGCCAGCGACCGAGCGAGGGGCAATCCAATGCGGGCGCAGCACGCGTTGCGCTTGGCGTGCGTGCACACCAGAAATACCGGCTCGTCTTCAAGTATGCAGGACTCGGGGACCACTCCGGCCACCAGCGCGTCCAGGTCAAGATCGTCAGGACCTGCGACGACACCGCTGGCCAGCCAGGGCGCGTCTCCGACCCCGTACGCCAATAGCACACGGATGTCCCGGTTCCGTGGGCGGGTGCGGCGTCCGGGACGGCGGATCAGCTGCGGCCTGATACCGCGTTCGAGGGCTCTGGTGACGAGTTTGGCGATGTTCTCAGGAAGTTCTGAGCTTTCCAGGCGGGCCGGCCACGGGCCCTCGTGCTCGACGAGCAGCCACAGCCTGGCCCCCACCGTCGCACTGGCCAGGGTGGGTATGCCACCGGTGTGGCACCCCTCCGCGTGTTCACAGCCCTTCGCCACACCGTCCCCCTTCCGCGAATTAGGTAAGACTAACCTAACGGGATGGCGAGGTGTCAGGCGATCGCCGATTCCGCCGCTCCGGCCGCCGCCTGCCGGTCCTCCGGCACCAGCCCGAGCCGGGTCCGCCGGTCGAGCAGGTCGGCGGCGTCGAGCGCGCCCTCGTGCCGCGCCGACCACAGCAGGTCGCCCGCGCTCAACCCGAGCCCGACCGGCTCCGGATGATCGCGCACGAGCGGCCACACCGCCGCGGCCTCGGCCCCGTAGCGCTCGGTCAGCCGCCGCCACGTGCCCGCCGCCCCCTCCGGCACCGACGACGGCCGCCGCGCCGGCCCGGCTCCCACCAGGGGGAGCGAGGCCGTGTGGCACCGGCCCGCGCGCAGCCCCGCCAGCTCCGCGGCGCGGTCCACCGCGTCCTCGGCCATCCGCCGGTACGTCGTCAGCTTGCCGCCGACCACCGTGACCACGCCGTCGCCCGCGAGCACCGCGTGCCGCCGCGACAGGTCGGCCGTCCGTCCGTCGGCCGCCAGGAGCGGCCTCAGGCCCGCGTACGCGCCCGCCACCGCCTCCCGTGTCACCTCAGCCCCGACAACCCCGTTCAGCACCTCCAGGAGCGTCCTGACGTCCTCCTCGGGCGCCTCGGGCACGTCGGGCACCGGCCCGTCCACCGCCACGTCCGTCAGCCCCACGTGCACCCGGCCGTCGGGCTGCGGCAGCACCAGCGCGAACCGGTTGCGCTCGCCCGGGATCGGCACGTGCATCCCGGCGTACATGCCCGGCAGCGTGCCCGGCCGCAGCACCAGGTGCGTCCCGCGCGAGGGCCGCAGCCGCACCGACGGGTCCAGGCCGCCCGCCCACACGCCCGTCGCGTTGATCACCACCCGGGCCCTGATCGCGAACTCGCGCCCGGTCAGCTCGTCGCGCACCCGCGCGCCCGTGCCGGTCAGCTCCAGCGCCCGGCACCGGGTCAGCACCCGCGCGCCCTGCCCGGCCGCCGTCCTGGCCACGGCCACGACCAGCCGGGCGTCGTCCAGCAGCCGCCCGTCCCACGACAGCAGCCCGCCGCGCAGGCCCTCGCCGTCCAGCGCCGGGACCAGCCGCCGCGTGCGCTCCGCCGTCAGCCGCGACGGGCCGGGCAGCAGCCGCCGCGGCGTGCGGGCCGCCGCGCGCAGCCCGTCGCCCAGCCGGTAGCCGGCCATCACCAGCGCCTGCTGCCGCCGCGACACCTCCCGCGTCAGCGGCAGCACGTACGGATGCGCCCGGACCAGGTGCGGGGCCGTGCGCCTGAGCAGGAAGCCGCGCTCGACCGCGCTCTCGTACGCCACCCCGACCTGGCCCTTGGCGAGATAGCGCAGGCCGCCGTGGATCATCTTGGAGCTCCATCTGGACGTGCCGAACGCCAGGTCGTGGGCGTCGATCGCCGCTACGCTGAGCCCCCGGGACGCCGCGTCCAGCGCCGCCCCCGCGCCCGTCGCGCCCAGCCCCACGACGAGCACGTCGACCCGCTCCTCCGCCACGAGCTCCAGCTCGCGGCTCCTCCTGCCGGCGTTCAGCGAGGTGTCCGGCGACCTATTCGGCGACCTGTCCAACGTAACCCTCCAGCAGTGTGCGCAGTTCGGCGTCCAGCTCGTCGAGCGTCACCGGGTCCAGCATCGTCGGCGCCGACAGCAGCCACGCCTGCGCCACCAGCAGCACCGCCCGCGCCTTGCGGGCGTCGCCCAGCGCGGGCTCCAGCGCCGCCAGGGCCGCCTCGTGGCTGGCGCCCCGCCGGTGCAGCAGATAGGGGAGCAGCAGCTCCGGGTCCGCCTCGACGATCTTGCGCCACAGCGGGTGCTCGCGCAGCCGCCGCACCCCGGTCACCACGGCCGTCACCGGGTCCGACAGGTCCAGCCCGGCGATCGCCGCCACCCACTCGCGCGTCATCAGGTCCGCGACCAGCGAGCGCACGTCCGGCCAGTGGCGGTAGATCGTCATCCGCGACACCCCGGCCCGGCGCGCCACGTCGGTCAGCGTCGTGCGCCGCACCCCGTAGGCCAGCACGCAGTCCCGGGCCGCGTCCAGGACGCCCTCATTGTGACGAATCGACGGCATGTGTCACAGTGTATGCGTGCCAACCGAACCCATGCTCTGGTCAGGGTGGGGCGACCCCGCCAAGGCCCGCGACCTGCCCGAGGAGATCACCCGGCTGCTGGGCGACCTGCTCGGCGTGCGCGCCCCGGCCGAGCCCGCCGCCACCCTGGAGTCCGTACGCCTGCCGCCCGTCTCGCTCGCCCCACGGCTGCTCACGGCGCTGGCCGGCCTGGTGGGCGCCGCGAACGTCGACACCTCCCGCGAGGCCCGCGTCCGGCACACGCGCGGCAAGTCCACCCCGGACCTGCTGCGCCTGCGCGCCGGCGACGGCGCGGACGCCCCCGACGCGGTCGTGCGGCCGGGCGGCCACGACGAGGTGACGGAGGTGCTGCGGCTCTGCTCGGCCGAGCGCGTCGCGGTCATCCCGTTCGGCGGCGGCACCTCGGTCGTCGGCGGCCTGGCGTCCCCGGGCCCCGGGTTCGCCGGCGTGATCAGCCTGGACCTGGGCCGGATGGACCGGCTCACCGGCGTCGACGCCGAGTCGATGATCGCCACGTTCGAGCCGGGTGTGCGCGCGCCCGAGGCCGAGCGGCTGCTGGCCGCGCACGGGCTCACGCTGGGCCACTTCCCCCAGTCCTACGAGTACGCGACGCTCGGCGGGTTCGCGGCGGCGCGCTCCAGCGGACAGGCGTCGGCGGGCTACGGCCGCTTCGACGACATGGTCGCCGGGCTCACCCTCGCCACCCCGGCGGGGACGCTGGAGCTGGGCCGCGCCCCCAAGTCGGCCGCCGGGCCCGACCTGCGCCAGCTCGTCCTCGGCTCGGAGGGCGCGTTCGGCGTCATCACCTCGCTGCGCCTGCGCGTGCGCCGCCTGCCCGCCGCCCGCGGCTTCGAGGGCTGGCGGCTGCCGGACTTCGGCACCGGCGCCGCCGCCCTGCGCGCGCTCGCCCAGGGCGGCGCGCTCCCGGCGGTCCTGCGGCTGTCGGACGAGACCGAGACGATGATCGGCCTGGCCCGCCCCGACGCCATCGGCGGCGGCGACACCGGCTGCCTGCTGATCGCCGGCCACGAGACGCCCGCCGGCGGCTCCGCCGCGCTCGCCGAGGCCCGCCGCGCCGAGGTCGCCGCCGTGCTGGCCGGCCTCGGCGGCGTGCCGCTGGGGGAGGAGCCCGGAGAGTCGTGGGCGCGCGGGCGCTTCGAGGCGCCGTACCTGCGCGACTCGCTGCTCGCCGCCGGGGCCACCGTCGAGACGCTGGAGACGGCCGGCTTCTGGTCCGGCCTGCCCCGGCTGTACGACGCGGTCCGGCTGGCGCTGCTCGGCGCGCTCGGCACGCCGCTGGTCATGTGCCACATCTCCCACGTGTACGAGACCGGCGCGTCGCTCTACTTCACCGTCGTCATCGCCCAGGTCGGCGACCCGGTGGCGCAGTGGGAGCGGGCCAAGCGGGCGGCGAACGAGGCCATCGTGACGGCCGGCGGGACGATCTCCCACCACCACGGCGTGGGCCGCGACCACCGTGACGCGCACGCCGCCGAGGTGGGCCCGCTCGGCTCGGCGATCCTGCGCGCGGTGAAGGCCCAGGTGGACCCGGCGGGCGTGCTCAACCCCGGGGCGCTGATCGCCTAGGCGGGCGGCGTGTGGCCGTCGGCCTCCGACAGGGCCGCGGCGGCGTCGCCGTAACGCTGGAGCGACTCGTACACCTCGGCCAGGCACGCCAGCGACAGCACCAGCGCGGGGCCGCCCGCCTGGCGGGCCAGCTCGACCGACTCCGCGGCCAGCGGCAGCGCGTCGGCCGGGCGGCGGTGGCCGAGGTGCAGGCGGGCGGCCGTGCGCAGCGCGCGGGCCAGCAGCGGCGTGTGGGCGGGGTTCTCGGCCACGAGGGCGCGGCTCAGCGCGACGGCCCGGTCGGCGCTGCGCAGCCCGCCCCCGCCCCACCCGCGCCGAGTCGTCGCGTAGGCGAGCAGGCCCTCGACGGCCTCGACCCCCGTGGTGCCCCGCCGGAGCGCGTCATCGGAACCGTTCCGGGCCATGGGAGCCCTCCTTGGCGACGACAACCGCTTGCTTGGGGCGATTGAGGTTACACCATGGCGCACCTTCTGTGGCGGGTACGGCACGCTCCGTTTCAGGATGCGCTTCCCGGGCGGCACGGCAAAGATGTGGTCATGGTGGAAATCGCGGCAGAACGGGGGAAGCAGGCGTCCTCCCGGGTGTCCGAAGAGGGCGCCGGCTGGGCCTGCCAGGAGATCGGCACGTACGCCGGACTGCGGCCCGACCGGCAGGGCTTCAGCTGGCTCGACTTACGCACGCTGTGGAGGTCAAGGAACGAGATCCTCGCCGGCCTGTTCGGCGACCCGTCCGGCGAGGTGCGCCGCCGGTGGGTCGCGGCGCAGCGCGAACGCGGCGCCGGCGACAGGTTCGCGATCACGCCGGGGCTCGGCGACAGCTTCAGCTTCCTGCTGCTGGGCGACACCGGCGAGGGCGACGCCTCCCAGTACGCGGTCGTCCCCGGGATGCTCAACATCGGCGCAGGCACCGCCTTCGCGGTGATCGCCAGCGACGTCGTCTACCCCGCCGGGTCCGGCAACGAGTACCGCGACAAGTTCTTCCGCCCCTACAAGGACTACGACGCGCCGATCTACGCCATCCCCGGCAACCACGACTGGTACGACGGGCTCGGCGGCTTCATGCGGGTCTTCTGCGACGCGCCCCCGCTCAAGCCCAGGCCCGACCGGGGGCTGCGCGGGCTGCTGTGGCGCAAGCCCGAGACCGTCGACGAGAGCGCCCTGGCCGAGGCCCGCGCCCTGCGCGGCAAGCCCGCCCAGCAGGCCACCCAGCCCGGCCCGTACTGGGTCATCGAGAGCCCGTCGCTGCTCGTCGTCGGCGTCGACACCGGCATCAGGGGCGCGATCGACGCCGAGCAGGCCGACTGGCTGCGCCGCGTCTCCCTCGATCCGCGCCCCAAGATCCTCGTCACCGGCAAGCCGATCTACACGCGCAACGACTACAAGCCCTCGCCCCTGGAGGGCGGCGGCACGATCGACGACATCGTCCGCGACCCGGCCCACCGCTACGTGGCGGCCATCGGCGGCGACGTGCACAACTACCAGCGCTACCCGGTCAAGGTCGGCGACCGGGTCATCCAGTACATCGTCTCCGGCGGCAGCGGCGCCTTCATGCACGCCACCCACACCATCCGGCGGGTCGACGCCGGCGGCGTGCACGAGGACGACTTCCGCTGCTACCCGCTGCGCGGCGACTCGCTGTCGTTCTACAGCCAGCTCTACGCCAGGCGGCTGCGGATGAAGTGGATCTACCTGACGCCGGACGAGGCCGCCTGCATCATGTCCGAGCAGATCAAGAACACCCCCGTGCGCCCGCTCGGCCAGGTCACGGTGACGCGGCGGATGCGGTGGGCGGCGCGGCTGCTCGGCTCCTGGCCGTGGCCGTTCCGGCTGCCGGTGGGCCAGGTCTTCCACCGCTACCTGTCGGAGTTCTCCGACTGGGACACCCCGCCGTTCTTCAAGCAGTTCCTGCACCTCTCGGTCACCCCGGACCGGGTGACCATCCGCTGCTTCGCCGCCACCGGATGCCGCAAGCAGGAGGAGGACCCGCCGCTGGAGGACGAGGTGAGCATCGCTTTGTCGTAGCCGCCTGGCACTCTGGGGGGCGTGTACGCGGTGGTGGCGGGAGAGACGGTCCTGCGGATCGGCGAGGCGCCCCTGCCGGGCCCGCCGGCCCGGGCCGTGCGCGAGCTGGAGCGGGAGCGGCCGCGCTGGGTGTGGGCCGACACGCGCGAGTCCTACCCGCCGCTGCTCACGGCCGGGGTGCGGGTCTCGCGCTGCCACGACCTCGCCCTCACCGAGGGCCTGCTGCTCGCGTACGAGGGCCGCTACGGCGAGCCCAGGTCGGCCAGGGCCGCCCACGCCAGGCTGCGCGGGCTGCCCGTGCCCGACGACCAGCCGAGCGTGCCCGGCACCCTGTTCGAGCCCGAGCCGCTGCCCGCCGAGGCGGTCGCCGAGGTGCTCGGCGACCAGCTCCGCCGGATCGAGGCGCTGCCCGACCCCGGGCGGTTCCGGCTGCTGGTGGCCGCCGAGTCCGCGGGGGCGCTGATCGCCGCCGAGATGGGCCACGACGGCATGCCGTGGCGGCGCGACGTGCACGACGCCCTGCTCACCGAGCTGCTCGGGCCGCGCCCGGTCCACGGCATGCGCCCGGCCCGGCTGCAGGCGCTGGCCGACGAGGTGGCGGCGGCGTTCGGCCACCCGGTCAACCCCGACTCGGTGCAGCAGCTCGTCAAGGCGTTCAAGGGCGCGGGCGTGGCGCTCAAGACGACCCGCTCGTGGGAGCTCAAGAAGGTCGACCACCCGGCCGTCGCGCCGCTGCTGGCCTACAAGGAGCTGGCCCGGCTGTTCAGCTTCCACGGCTGGGCGTGGGCCGACCAGTGGGTGCGCGGCGGGCGCTTCCGGCCCGAGTACGTGGTGGGCGGCGTCGTGTCGGGCCGCTGGGCGACCAGCGGCGGCGGCGCCCTGCAGATCCCCAAGGTGATGCGGCGCGTGGTGATGGCCGACGACGGCTGGACCCTCGTCGTCGCCGACGCCGCCCAGCTGGAGCCCCGGGTGCTGGCCGCGATGGCCGGGGACGCCGGGCTGGCCAGGGCCGCCGGGGAGATCGACCTCTACGCGGCCCTCGCCCAGGCGTTCGGCGGCGAGCGCGACCACGCCAAGATCGCGATGCTGTCGGCCATGTACGGCGGCACCAGCGGCGACGCCGCCAAGCTGCTGGCCGTGATGCGCCAGCGCTTCCCCCGGGCCTACCAGTTCGTCGAGGACGCGGCCAAGGCGGGCGAGGACGGGCGGGTGGTGCGGTCCTGGCTCGGGCGCACCAGCCCGCCGCCGTCCGGCCGCTGGCGGGAGCTGGTGTCCGGGCCCGAGGGCGGCCGGGCGGCCCGCGACCGGGGCCGCTTCACCCGCAACTTCGTCGTGCAGGCCACGGCCGCCGAGTGGGCGCTGGCCCTCATGGCGGTGCTGCGCGGGATGCTGCCCGACCCGGCCAGGCTGGTGTTCTTCCAGCACGACGAGGTCATCGTGCACTGCCCGCTCGACCAGGCCGGCGAGGTCATGGCCGCGGTGTCGGCCGCCGCGGCGGAGGCGAGCCGGCTGCTGTTCGGGCCGACCCCGGTCCGCTTCCCGATGGAGACCGTCGCGGTGAGCTGCTACGCCGACGCGAAGTAGCCGGTCCTAGGCGGGCGCCGCGTCGGCGGCGCGCCGCCGGACGACCACCAGCCAGAGCCCGGCCGCGGTCACCATCACCCCGACCACGAGCCCGAGCACCCCGTATGACAGGCCGCCCACGATCGCCCCGGCGATGATCGTGCCGGTGGCGCCGCACACGTTCATGAGCAGGTCCGACAGGCCCTGCACGGCGGGCCGGGCCTCCAGCGCGACCGACTCGCTGACCAGCGCCGACCCCGCCACCAGCCCGCACGACCAGCCCAGCCCGAGCAGGAACAGCGCCAGCGTCACCTGCCACACCCGGTGCCCGGCCGTGCCCGCCAGCGCCGCCGAGGCCAGCAGCAGCCCCATGCCGAGCATCAGCACCGGCACCCGGCCCGCCTTGTCGGCCAGCCAGCCGACCACCGGCGACATCATGTACATGCCGGCGATGTGCAGGCTGATCACGATGCCGATCACGTCCAGGGACGAGCCGTCGTGGTGCAGCTTCACCGGCGTCATCGACATGATCGAGACCATCGCCGTGTGGCTGACCGCGATCATCACCAGCGCGTTGCGGGCCATCGGCGTCGTGCGCAGCGTGCGCCAGGCGGTGCGGACGGTCCGCTTGCCGCCCCGGCCCGTCGGCTGCGTGCCGTCGAGCTCGCGGGCCAGCCTGAGCGGGTCGGGGCGCAGGCCCGCCAGGATGATCACCAGTGCGACCGCGAACGCCAGCGCCGCGAACGCGAACGGCCCGGCCTTCTCCACCAGCCCCAGGCTCTCCATGCCGATCCGGTCGGCGGGCTCGGCCAGGTTCGGGCCCGCCACCGAGCCGAACGTGGCCGCCCAGACGACCAGCGACAGATGCCTGGCCGCGTGGCCGGGCGGCGACAGGTCCGTGGCCGAGTAGCGGGCCGCCAGGTTCCCGGCGCTGCCGCCGCCCACCAGCACCAGGCCGGCCAGCAGCAGCGGCCAGTTGCCGATGCTGATGGCCGCCACCGAGATCACGCAGCCGAGCAGTGCCGCCAGGTAGGCCAGCGCCAGCCCGGCCCGGCGTCCGCTGCGGCCCGCGGCCTTGGCGGTGGGCAGGGCCAGCAGCGCCGCGCCGAGCACGGTGGCGGTCCCGGCGAAGCCGCTGATCACCGTCGAGCCGGACAGGTCGTCGACGACCACCGAGCTGAGGGCCAGCCCGACGGCGACGCCCACCCCGCCCACGATCTGCGCCGCCGACAGCACGACGAGGATGCGGCGCTGGATGCCACGGATCCGGCCAGAGGGCGAAATTTCAGCATTCGGGGGGGCGCTGGTCACCCGTGAAGTCTCGCATAACCCCAGAGATGGCCCCAAACAGGACAGTCGGCTGCCCCGATGCGCTCAGAGCACCGTCACCCGGTCGCCCTGGCGGATCGTGCCCGTGCCGTCGGGGATGAGGTTGAGCCCGAACCAGGTCTTGCCGTCCCACCGGCGGTGCCGGGCCAGCGTGCGGATCGGCTCCTTGCCCTTGGTCCACGTGTCGGGGTCGACCGTCGTCAGCACGCACCGGTCGCACAGCTTGACGCCCCTGAACTCCACCTCCCCGATCCGGACCCGCTTCCACGCGTCCTCGGCGAACGGCTCGGACCCGGAGACCACCACGCTCGGCCGGAACCTGCGCATCGACAGCGGCCGCGGCTCCGGCTCGCCCAGCTCGGCGGCCGTGGCCGCCACCCAGGTGTTGAGCTGTTCCAGCGACGCCGTCGTGGTCAGCAGCAGCGGGTAGGCGTCGGCCAGGCTCACCCGGTCGTCCGCGCGGCCGTAGGCGGGGTCCACCGGACGCCGGGTCGGATCGTCCAGCCAGGCCAGCCGCGCCGGCCGGCCGATCAGCGCCGTCAGCCAGGCCGCCGCGTCGTCGCCGCAGTCGGTCACCTCCACCGGCGTCCCCCACACGCCGGCCATGACCCGCGCCGCCGTGGGCGTGACCCGCAACGGGGCGGCGCCCGGCGCCGTCAGCGTGATCGTGCCGCCGTCCGGCCGCGCCACGCACGACAGCATCACCGGGAACTCGCGCGCCGTCAGCGGCTCGCCGGCCTCGTCCACGACCAGGTAGCGCCGGTCACCGGCCAGCCCCCACGGCTCCACCTCGGCGCTGCGCAGCTCGTGACCGGTGGTGGACTTGACCGGATAGAAGTAGATGTTCGCCAGCTCCATGCCGCGACCGTAACAGGGGGCGATCAGGTGGTCTCGCGGAAGGTGTCCAGGAAGACCTTGCGGGTGTCCGCCTCGTCGTCCCACCGCAGCTCGGGCATCGTGAACGCGATCGTGTACGCGGTCCGCTCGTCGATCGTGACGTGCCTGGTCAGGGCGTGCATGGGGACGCCGTTGCCGGTCGTGTAGGTGTACTCCCAGTCGGCCGCCTTCCAGCCGCGGTACTTCACCGCCTGGAGCTGGACCTGGATGTAGGCGTCGACGCCGCCGTCGGCCTCGCGCCGGGTCAGCTCCGACAGGCCGCCGTCGGCCTGCGGCGTCGCCTGCTCCACCTCGATCGTCAGGCCCGAGTCCTTCGGGCCGGTGAACGTGGCCTCGTCGCCCGACGACGTCAGCTTCCAGCTGTCCGGCAGCGCCACGGTGAAGCCGGGCGGCGTGTGCTCCCGGTAGCCGTCGGGGACGGGCGAGGGGGCGGCGTCGGCGGCGCTCGCCGTCGGGGACGCGCTCACCGCCGGCTCCGTCGTGCCGCCGGTGGAGAGCAGCACCAGCGCCGCCACGACGGCGACCACGGCGGCCACGGCCGTGAGGAGCAGCAGCGGCGTCGGCCTGCCGCCGCGCACCCAGGCGTTGCCCGAGTCGTCCGGCCTGCGCCTGCTCCTGGTCTGGCGGTGCGCCACGCCCGGCAGCGTGGCCAGGCGGCTGTGCGGCATCTCGCGCGACAGGTCCCTGGACTGATCGCGCAGGTCGTCGGGGGAGGCCAGCGGCCACGGCGCGGACCTGCCGGCGGTCCGGCTGTCGCTGGTCAGCGGCAGGATCGGCGGTGCGGACGGCTCGTCGTCGTCCACGTTCGGGTAGCCGCCCAGCGGCGGGTTCGACGGGCCGTCGAGCAGGCCGCGCGCCACGAACGGCGCCTCCTGCGGCCCGGGCGTCTCCTCCGGCATCCGCTGCGGCCCGGACGTGTCGTGCAGGCCGGACATGTCGGGGATGCGGTGCGAGCCCGACGCAGGGTCGGGCAGCGGGTACGAGCCGGACGAGGGGGCGGGCAGCGGGTACGAACCGGACGAAGGGTCGGGCAGCGGGTACGAGCCCGACGAGTTTTCGGGGACGCGGTGCGGTCCTGAGCGGCTGCCGAACGCGTCGAAGCCGTCCGCCACCGGCGGCTGCCTGAGCTGGTCGGTCGGGTGCCCGCCGGCCGGGCCCGCCACCGCGTACCCGCCGGACGAGCTGCCGAGCGGATCGTACGGGACCCGTACCGGACCCGACGGGGTCTCCACGATCCGCGACGGCAGCGGCCCGGACGGCGGCCCCGGCAGCGGCTCGCCCGCGCCGAAGTCCGGGTCGGGCGGCAGCGGCGGGGGCGGCGGCACGTCCGGGACGCGCGGGCGGGCCGAGCCGTGCGCGCGCAGCACCCGCTCCAGCTGCTCCACCACCTGGTCGGAGGTCAGCCGCTCGGCCGGGTTCTTGCGCAGCAGCCCGTCGATGACCGGCCGCAGCGCGCCCGCCCGCTGCGGCGGGTTCGGCTCCTGCGTGAGGACGGTGCCGAGCACCGCGATCGCGTCCGGCCCCTCGTACGGCGGCCGCCCCTCGACCGCCGCGTACAGCGTCGCCCCGAACGACCACAGGTCGGCCGCCTGGGTCAGCGGCTGGCCCGACAGCCGCTCCGGCGGGATGTAGGCGGGCGAGCCCATGAGCAGGCCGGTCTGCGTGATCGTCACGTCGCCCTCGATCGCGGCGATGCCGAAGTCCGTCAGCACCACCCGGTCGGCGGTGAGCAGCACGTTGCCCGGCTTGATGTCACGGTGCAGGATCCCGGCCGAGTGCGCGTGCCGCAGCGCGTCGAGCACCCGGATGCCGATCTCGGCCGCCTGGACCACCGGGAGCGGGCCGCCCTGCCGCACCGCCTGCTCCAGCGACCAGGCGCGGACCAGCTCCATGACGATCCACGGGCGGCCGTCCTCCTCGACGACGTCGTGCACGGTGATGATGCCCGGGTGCGTGAGCCGGGCCGCCGAGCGCGCCTCGCGCAGCATCCGCCGGTGCGCCACCTGCTTGCCCGCGTGGTCCAGGCCGAACGGCAGGATGAGCTCCTTGACCGCCACGTCCCGGGCGAGCAGGACGTCGTGGGCGTGCCACACCATGCCCATGCCGCCCCGGCCCACCGGCGACATCAGGCGGTAACGGCGGCCGATCAGGCGGCCCTGGCTCTGTGAGGCGCCGCCCTCGGCGCCGGGGCCGCTGAGTACGCGGTCGGCTGCCATGTCACGCCCCCATCTGTTACCTGCGTCGCGGCATACGTTCCAGATTAATGAGATTCGCCACGATATAGGCAGGCCATTCCGGGTGTGAAGCCAAACCTTCCTTACAAAAGCCCTGACCTGCCGATACGTCAGCCTGCAAGGGCCGCGAGCGCGCTGGTGAACGCCTCGGCGGGCGGGCTCACCAGCCCCGCCCCCACCTGCCCGGTGCCCGCGACACGCCCGGCGATGCCCGTGTTGACCACGGGCAGCAGCCCGGTCCTGGCGACCAGCGCCACGTCGATCCCCACCGGCGTCCCCCGGAAGCCCAGCGCCGGGATCTGGTAGGCCGGATGCTCCGCCAACGTGATCTCGTACATGGACCGGGTCGCCGCCACCGCGTCCGCCACCTCCCCGCCCACGAACCGCACGATCGCCGGGGCCGCCGCCATCGCGAACCCGCCCAGGCCCGACGTCTCCGTGATCGTGGAATCGCCGATGTCCGGGTTCGCGTCGCCCGGCCCGTACGCGCCCAGGAACAGCCCGTCCGGCACCCCCGCCGGGCCGGTGAACCAGCGCGACCCCAGCCCCGACACCTGCACGCCGAAGTCCGTGCCGTTGCGCGCCATCGCCACCACCAGCGACGAGCCCGGCACGTCCCGCGCCGCGTCGGTGCTCACCTTGGCCGCCGCCATCGCCGCGTTCAGGAAGAAATGGTCGTTGCCCGCGATGAACCGCAGCACGTCCGACGCGTTCGCCGGAGCCGCGTCGACCACCGCCGGAGCCAGCTCCCGCAGCAGCAGCGAGGTGGCCGCCCGGTTGCGGTTGTGCAGCTCGTCGCCCATCTGCAACGCCTGTGCGATCATCGCCCGCAGGTCGATCGGGCCCGCCAGCTCCACCGCCGCCGACAGCACCGGGCCCAGCACCGTGTCCATCCAGCGCAGCCGCTCCAGCACCTCCGGCCCGTACGCGCCGTACCGCAGCACCTTGCCCAGGCCCTCGTTGAGCGAGCAGTACGCGACGCCGCCGTGCTCGTCGTCCCGCACCTCGAACAGCCACATCGACGGGCTGACCACCCCCGCCATCGGCCCCACCGCGCCGTGCCCGTGACACGGCTCCAGCAGGACGTCACCCGAGGCCAGCGCCTGCTCGGCGGCCCGCTCGTCCGGCGCGTACCGCTCCAGCAGCATCGCGCCGATCAGCGCCCCGCGCAGCGGCCCCGACGCCCGCCGCCACGTGATCGGCGGGCCCGCGTGCAGGAACATGCCCCTGGGCAGCCGCAGCAGCTCCGACGCCCGCCGCACCCCCGCCAGGTACGGGCGGGCACCGGTCATCCGGCGCACCGCCAGCTCGTTGGCCGCCCGCCTGCGCGGATCCGCCAGCACCCGCCCCAGCGCCTCGGCCGTCCCCGCCATCGGCGGCCGCCACGCCACGGTCACGGTGTCGGCGGCCTGCTCCCGCAACGCCTCCGCCAGCGGTTCGGCCCCCACGGTGATCACCCTCGGCGGCCCGTCCAGCACCATCACGACACCTCCGTAACCGACCCCGGCCAAACCCCTCCAGGCGCGGACCCGGAGCCAGGACCGGACCCAGAGCCGTGAGCGGCGGCCCCGGGAATACCGGGACCGGGGTCGAGGCGAGCGGCCCCGGGCGCTCCGAGGGCCGGAGCGGCGACCCCGGGAGCTCCGGGACCGGAATCGGGGGCAGGGGATGGGGGGCGGCTGGCGGTGGTGGCGGCGAAGCGGGCGGCGCGGGCGTTGGAGGCGAAGACGGCGGCCCCGGCGGCCCGGAGGGTCTCGGCCTGCCGCCGGAGCCCCTGGGGGTCACCCTCGGTGCCGACCAGCGCGACCACGACCGTGGCCGGGGACGCCGCGATCGCCGGGGCCAGTGCGGCTGCCGGGTCGGGGTCGGCCCCGTGCCCGAGCACCACGTCCATCAGCACCACCGCGTCCGGCGGCACCTTCCGCAACGCCTCCAGCCGCAGCGTCGGGTCGATCATCGGATGCGCACGCGCCCGCGTGTAAACGTCGTCCCCGTAGTCGGTGAACTCCCCCCGGCCCGCGACCGCCGCCGCCTCCGCGCACAACGTGCCCCCGGAGTACACGCCGACCAGCGCCCGCCCGCCCCCGGTCCCGTCTCCGATCCCGTCTCCGCTGGAATCTGCGACGTCGCCAAGGGCCGTCCACGACGGCCAGTCGGGCACCGGCACGCCCAGCGCCCGCAGGGCCTCCTCGGCCGCCGACGTCAGGTCGGCGTCCCCGCCGAGCACGGCCGTCACGACCGGCGTGCGCAGCGCCCCCGCCACCTCCCGTACGGCCGCCGCCACCTCGGGCGACGGCGGCTTGGAGATCAGCACGATCAGCTCGGTCGCCGGGTCGTCGTCCAGCATGCGCAGCGCCCGCACGGTGGACCGGCCGCCGATCTCCGCCGACAGGTCCCGCCCGCCGACCCCCAGCACATGGCTGACCCCCACCCCCGCCAGGTCGAGCAGGCACGTCACCTGCTGCGCCCCGGTGCCCGACGCGGCGACCACGCCCACCGGGCCGGGCCGCAGCACGTTCGCGAAGCCCAGCCCGACCCCGCCGATCACGGCGGTGCCGCAGTCGGGGCCCATGACCAGGACCCCGCGCTCGTCCGCCCGCTCCTTGAGCAGCCGCTCCTGCTCGACGGGCACCCCGTCACTGAAGATCATCACCGGCAGCCCGGCCTCCACGGCGTCCAGCGCCTCGGCGAACGCGTGCTCGCCCGGCACCGACACCAGCACCAGGTCGGCAGGCGACCTGGCGGCCGACCGGGTGGTGCGCGGCGGCTGCTCCGACTCCCGGCCCGGCGGGGCCCGCTCGGTGAGCCGCCGGTCCAGCTCCTCGGCGGCCCCGGCCACGTCGTCGCCCCGCAAGGCCACCAGCAGGTCGCCCGGGTCCGCCGCGGGCACGTCGAAGCCCAGGTCGCGGGCCAGGCCGAGGTTCAGCTGCGTGGCCATCGCCACCACCGCCACCTCGGCCCCCGGCAGGCCCGCACCGGCTCGCATGAGCGTCACCGAGTCGTGGTAGACGCCCCGGCGCACGAACACCGCATCACCCATGCCGACCCCCAGGACCGGGAACCCCGTACGGAAACCCAGGGGACGGCGGCCCCCCGAGCGGGCGGGACGCCCCTCCGGCGCGGCGCCCGGGGACGGGACGCCGGTCCCGCGTGGAAGGGCGCGCGCCCAGGGGACGGGTCATCGGCGGCCGCCCAGGGAGAGGACGGCGTCGAGGCCGATGGCGATGCCCTGGGCGAGGTCGGCGCCGGAGGTGTGGCCGAGGGCGTGGAGGCGGCGCAGGGCCGGTTCGAGCGCCTGGCGTCCGGCGAGGGCGCGCAGGACGGCGACGACCTCGGGCCCGGCCTGGCCGCGCGCCGCGCAGTGCAGGAGCGTCGCGGAGATCGGCGTGGTGCGGGTGCGGGCGTCGTAGGTGACGGCGGCGGCGAGCCAGCCGGCGAGCTTGACCGCCTGCCCGGCGCCGGTCGCGGCGCCGAGGTGGCGCAGCGTCACCAGCAGCCCGGCCAGCACGTCGTCGCCGCTCGGGGTGAGCCCCGGCCCGAGGCCGACGAGCTGCTCGGCGGCGGTGACCGCGCCGACCAGCCGCCCGGACGCGCAGCTCACGGCCAGCAGATCGACGGCAGGGTGCCCGGCGAGCGCGGGCCCCGCAGGCGGAGGCGGCAGCGTCACGGCGGCGAGGCGGGCCGGGTCGACGGGGCCGAGGGGCGGGGCGGGGTCCCACCAGCGGCGGGCGCGCAGGCTGAGCCGGCCGAGCTCGACGGACCCGTCGCCGACGTGGGCGTCGTCGCCCACGGTGACGTGCGGCAGGGGAGCGGAGAGGAGGACGGAGTTGGGCAGCCGGGACGCCCCGCCCGTGATGACCGCGATCACCGACGGCTCCAGGTCGGTCCTGACCTCCAGGTAGATCCCGGCGGCGAAGGCGGCCAGCACCCGGGCGGGCCGCCGGGGCGCCTCCAGGACGGGCCGCACGGCCGCGCTGGCGGCGCCCGTGACGTGGACGCGTGCGCGCCCCGCGTGAGTGCCGACCGTCACCGGACCTCCCTATCGGCCTTGGACCTGACCGTAGAACGCGCCGGGCAACCCTCCGTACGGAGAAATTTGCCAACAGTCAGCGGGAAGGTTGGCTCTTCCTGCCAGACGTTTCTCGGGTCACAATCACCCCATGGAGCCCCCGGTCCGTCTCGCCAGCACCGGAACGATCATTCACGGTGTGTCCGTCGGGGAGGTGCTGGGCGTGTCGACGCTCGCGGGCGCCCGGCTGATCGCGGGGGAGCGCGGGCTGGGCCGCATCGTGCAGCGCCTCAACGTCATGGAGGTGCCCGACATCCTGGCCTGGGTCAAGCCGCACGAGCTGCTGCTGACGACGGGCTACCCGCTGCGCAACACGCCGCAGTCGCTCGGCCGCCTGGTCGCCGACCTGGACGAGCGCGGGCTGGCGGCGCTGGGGATCAAGCTGGGCCGCTACGTGGACGAGCTGCCCGCGGAGATGGCCGAGCAGGCGGAGCGGCTGGGCTTCCCGCTGATCCTGCTGCCGAACGACGTCGGCTTCGACGACATCCTCAACCAGGTGCTGACCGACATCCTCAACCGCCAGGCGGCGGTGCTGGTGCGGGCGGAGGAGGCGCACCGGGCGCTGGTGCAGGTGGTGCTGGCGGGCGGCGGGCTGGACGAGGTGACCGCCGAGGTGGCGGCCCTGCTGGACGTGGCGGTGGCGGCGGTCGACGGGCGCGGCCGGGTGCTGGCGGCGGCGGGCCCGCGGGAGCACGTGGCGGCGCTGCGCGAGTCGGCCGCCCACGACGGACTCCCGGCCTCGGCCGGCCAGGGGCAGCCGGGTCAGCCGGGTCAGCCGGGTCAGCCGGGGGCGGGGCCGCGCGGGCGGGTGATGGCGTCGGTGCCGGTGACGGCGGGCGGGCACCACCACGGCCGGATCGTCGCCTACAGCCCCGCCGGGGCGATCCGCGACAGCGACGTCGGCATCCTGGAGCGGGCGGCGACGGTCGCGGCGCTGGCCGTCACCCGCCAGGAGGCCGTCCACGCCGTCGAGTCGAAGTACCGGGCCGACTTCCTGCGCGACGTGCTCACCGGCCGGGCCGGCACGGCCGAGCGGGTGGCGGCGCGGGCGCGGGCGTTCGGCTGGGACCTGGAGCGGCCCGTCACGGTGCTGGTGGCCGAGCTCGACCCCGACAGCGACGAGCGCACCGCCCAGGACCGCCTGGTCACCTGCTGGACGGCCGCGCTGCGCCGCCACGACCCGGGCGGCGCGGTCGCGGGCTTCTCGCACGAGGTGGTGGCCGTGGTGGGCGCGGAGGTGGACGCGTCCAGGCTCGCCAGGGACGCCGCCGCCGGGTTCGCCGACGTGCCGCCGGCGACGTTCTCCACCGGCACCTCCCGCCCGAGCCCGGGGGTGGCGACGCTGCCCGAGGCGTACACGCAGGCGCTCAAGGCGGCGCGCGTCGGCCGCCAGCTGCACGGCCCCGGCGCGGTCGCGCACTTCGACCAGCTCGGCGTCTACCGGCTGCTGTCGCTGGTCAGCGACACCGACGAGCTGCACGCGTTCGTGAAGGAGACGCTCGGCCCGCTGTCGTCCGACACCGACGCCGAGAACGCCGACCTGCGCCGCACCCTCCAGGTCCTGCTGGAGACGAACCTCAACGTGGCCGAGACCGCCCGGCGGCTGCACTTCCACTACAACACGCTGCGCTACCGCATCGGCAAGCTGGAGCGCCTGCTGGGCAACTTCACCGACGACCCCCACCTGCGCCTCAACCTGACGCTGGCCCTGCACGTGCTGCGCATGCGCGGCATCTAGGCTTGCTCTCCGTGGACCTGGAATTCGAGCTGCGCGACGACTTCATCCCGCTGTGCGACCTGCTGAAATACTGCGGCGTCACCGAGACGGGCGGCATGGCCAAGCATCTGATCGCCGAGGGCCTGGTGCTGGTCGACGGCGAGGTGGAGCTCAGGAAGACGTGCAAGATCCGCTCCGGCCAGGTGGTCAGCGGCGACGGTTTCGAGATCCACGTGAACTGACATCGCAGGTCACCCCCTATTGTGCTCTCCGGAACTACGGAGAGGACGGGCACGCGGATGGCGCTCGGGTGGAAACTGCACGGCGACGGCAAGAGGCTGACGCCGGGCGAGGTGGTCAAGCCGGACGAGCGGCTGTCGTGGCCCAGGACGGCCGGGATCGGGGCGCAGCACGTCATCGCCATGTTCGGCGCGACGTTCGTGTTCCCGCTGCTCATGGGCCTGGACGCGAACCTGGCCGTGATGATGTCGGGCGTCGCGACGATCATCTTCCTGCTGGTCGTGCAGGGCAAGGTGCCGAGCTACGTCGGGTCGAGCGCGTCGTTCGTCGGCGCGGTGGTGGCGATCCGGGCGGGCGGCGGCGACAGCGCCACCGTGACGGGCGCGCTGCTGGTGGTGGGCGTCGTGCTGGCGGCGGCCGGGCTGGCGATCCACCTGCTGGGGGTGCGGATCATCCACCGGGTGTTCCCGCCGGTGGTGACCGGCGGCGTGGTGATGCTCATCGGGTTCGGCATGGCGTACGTGGCGGCCGACAACTACTGGCCGCGCGATCCGTGGGTGGCGCTGCTGACGATGGTGGCGACGCTGGTGTTCGTCGGCCTGTTCCGCGGCTTCGTCGGCCGGATCGGCGTGCTGCTGGGCCTGGTGTTCGGGTTCGCGCTGTCGTACGTGTGGGACCTGGTCGGCGGGAAGATCGCCACGCCCGATGCGAGCGGCGCGACGACCGAGCGCTACCGGGTGGACCTGTCGAAGGTCGCCGAGGCCGACTGGTTCGGGCTGCCGGAGCTGCACGGTCCCGCGTTCGAGGTGTCGGCCGTCGTGCTGGTGCTGCCCGTGGTGATCGCGCTCATCGCCGAGAACGTCGGCCACGTCAAGGCCGTCGGCGAGATGACGAGGACCGACGTCGACGCCTACATGGGCCGGGCGGTGCTGGCCGACGGCGTCGGCACGGTGGTCGCCACGTCGGTGGGCGGCCCGGCCACCACCACCTACGCCGAGAACATCGGCGTCATGGCCGCCACCCGCGTCTACTCCACGGCCGCCTACTACATCGCCGCCGTGATCGCGATCCTGTTCGGGCTGTGCCCCAAGTTCGGCGCGCTCATCGCCGCCACCCCCGACGGGGTGCTCGGCGGCGTCACGACCATCCTGTACGGGATGATCGGGCTGCTCGGCGCGCGGATCTGGATGGAGAACAAGGTCGACCTGGCCGAGCCGGTCAACCTGCTGCCCACCGGGGCGGGCATCATCTGCGCGATCGGCCCGGTCGCCTTCCCGGTCACCGACACGTTCGCGCTGAGCGGCATCGCGCTGGGCACGATCGTGCTGCTGGCCGGCTACCACCTGCTTCACCTGGCCCGGCCGCGCCGGGAAGCCTGATCTCTGGTCAGCCGCGCAGTTTTGGCAGATCATGCCCGTGTACGTGCGCGCGGGCGGGCCTAATGTGCCCGCAACGCGGCAAGGCGGTCCGGGCGAAGAGGGGCTCGCATGGCTCTGAGATGGACCAGACACGGCGACGGCAGACACCTGGCTCCCGGCGAGGTCGTACGGCCTGACGAGCGGCTGAGCTGGCCCCGCATGGCCGGGTTCGGGGCCCAGCACGTGGTGGCGATGTTCGGGGCGACGTTCGTCTTCCCGCTCGTCATGGGGCTCGACCCGAACGTGGCGATCATGATGTCCGGGGTCGCGACGATCCTGTTCCTGCTGATCGTGAAGGGGAAGGTGCCCAGCTACCTGGGCACCAGCGCGTCGTTCGTGGGCGGGGTGCTGGCCGTGCGGGCGCTGTTCGGCGGCGACACGGCCGGGGCCGACGCGATCGTCACCGGGGCGATCCTGGTGGCCGGGCTCGTGCTGGCGCTGGTGGGGCTGGCGGTGCACTTCCTCGGCGTCCGGGTGATCAACCGGGTGTTCCCGCCGGTGGTCACCGGGGCGGTGGTCATGCTCATCGGGTTCGGCCTGGCGTACGTGGTGGCCGACGTCTACTGGCCGCAGGACCAGTGGATGGCGCTGGTCACGATGCTGATCACGTTCGTGGTCGTGGTGGCGTTCAAGGGGTTCCTCGGCCGGATCGGCATCCTCGTCGGGCTCGTGGCGGGCTTCGCGCTCTCGTGGGCGGCCGACCGGCTGTTCGGCATGGTGCCCGCCTACGACGACGGCGCCGTCCAGGTCGCGGCGCACTTCCGCGTCGACCTCGGCAAGGTGGCGCAGGCGCCGTGGTTCGGCTGGCCGGACTTCCACTGGCCCGGTTTCGAGGCCTCGGCCGTCCTGCTGGTGCTGCCCGCGGTCATCGCGCTCGTCGCCGAGAACATCGGCCACGTCAAGGCCGTCGGCGAGATGACGGGCACCGACGTCGACCCGTACGTGGGCCGCGCCGTCGCCGCCGACGGACTCGCCACCGTGGTCACCAGCGCCGTCGGCGGCTCGCCCACCACCACCTACGCCGAGAACATCGGCGTCATGGCCGCCACCAAGGTCTACTCCACGGCCGCCTACTACATCGCGGGCCTCATCGCGATCGCGTTCGGGCTGGTGCCCAAGTTCGGGGCGCTGGTCTCCGCGACGCCCGCGGGCGTGCTCGGCGGCGTCACCGTGATCCTCTACGGCATGATCGGGCTGCTCGGGGCGAAGATCTGGATCGAGAACCGGGTCGATTTCGCGGACCCGGTCAACATGGTCCCGATCGGCGCGGGAATCATCCTGGCGATCGGACCGGTGAAGCACATGATCAGCGGCGACTTCAGGCTGGAGGGCATCGCGCTCGGCACCATCGTGGTGGTGGGCGGCTGGCACCTGCTGCGCGTCATCGCCCGCCGCACCCCCGCGCCTGCCGGGAGCGAAGCCGGGTGAAGCCGCCCCCGTTCGTCCACCACGCGCCCCGCGACGTCGGCGAGACCCTGGAGATCCTGGCCGAGGCGGGGCCGCGCGGCAAGGTGCTCGCCGGCGGCCAGAGCCTCATCCCGATGCTCAACATGCGCCTGGCCGCCCCCGAGCACGTCATCGACATCAACCGCCTCACCGAGCTCGACACGGTCGAGGCCGGGCCGGGCGGCGTCACCGTCGGCGCGCTGGCCCGCCATGCCCGGGTGGCGCGGGCCGGCGTCCATCCGCTGCTCGGCCAGGCGCTGCGCCTGGTCGCCCATCCGGTGATCCGCAACCGGGGCACCGTCGTGGGCAGCCTCGCGCACGCCGACCCGGCCGCCGAGCTGCCCGCGGTCCTGGCCGTGCTCGGCGGCTCGGTGCGGGTGGCCCGCGCGGGCGCCGCCCCCAGGGACGTGCCCGCCGCCGAGTTCTTCACCGGCCCGATGGAGTCGGCGCTGCGGCCCGGGGAGCTGGCCGTGTCGGCGCACTTCCCGGCGCTGCCGCCGCGCACCGGCACCGCCTTCGCCGAGGTCTCCCGCAGGCACGGCGACTACGCGCTGGCCGGCGTCTGCGCCGTCGTCACGCTGGACGGGGACCTGCGCGTCGCCTCGGCACGGCTGGCCTGCATCGGCGTCGGCCCCGTGCCGCTCGTGGTGGACCTGGGCGCCGACTGGAAGAGCGCCGCCGACGCCGCGCGTGAGCGGGCGGAGCCGGACGGCGACGTGCACGCCAGCGCCGCGTACCGGCTGCATCTCGTCGGCGTGCTGGCGCGGAAGGCGGCCGAGCGGGCCGAACGGACGGCGAGAGAGGCGGCGGCATGACCGACGGGCGAGCAGCGTCCCCGCACGAGATCACGCTGGTGGTGAACGGCGTCGCACGCCGCGCCCGGGTCCCCGGCAGGCGGCTGCTGTCCGACTGCCTGCGCCACGACCTGGGCCTGACCGGCACCCACGTCGGCTGCGAGCACGGCGTGTGCGGCTGCTGCACGGTGCTGCTCGACGGCGAGCCCGTCCGCTCCTGCCTGACGCTCGCCGTCACCGTCGACGGCCGCGACATCACCACCGTCGAGGGGCTGGCAGGCCCCGGCGGGCTCTCGCCCGTCCAGCGGGCCTTCGCCGAGTGCCACGCGCTCCAGTGCGGCTTCTGCACCCCCGGCTTCCTGTGTACGGTGACCGCGCTGTTGCGCGAGCACCCGACGCCCACCGACGAACAGGTCACCGAGGGCATCTCGGGCAACCTGTGCCGCTGCACCGGCTACCGCAACATCGTCAAGGCCGTGCACCGCGCGGCCGAGCTCATGGCGGAGGAGTCATGAGCACCCGGCTGTTCGGCGAGCCGATGCCGCGCAGGGAGGACCCCAGGCTGCTCACCGGGCAGGGCCGCTACCTCGACGATCTCGGCCCCGGCGCGCTCGCCGCCGCGTTCGTCCGCTCGCCGCACGCGCACGCCCGCATCCGCGACATCGACGTCAGCGGCGCCCTCGACGTCGACGGCCTCGTCGCCGTCTACACCTGGGAGGACCTGCCCGAGCGGATCGGCAGGCCGCTGCCGCTGCTCATCCCGCACCCGGCGCTCACCCACGGCCGCACCGCCCGCCCGCTGGCCCGCGACGTCGTCCGCCACGTCGGCGAGCCCGTCGTCATGGTCGTCGCCGAGGACCGCTACCTGGCCGAGGACGCCTGCGCGCTCATCGAGGTCGACTACGAGGTGCTCGAACCCGTCGCCGGGCTGGAGGAGGCCGCGCGCGGCGACCGGCTCGTGCACGCCGACGTGCCCGGCAACGTCGGCGCCCACCTGGTGCAGGAGGTGCCGTCGGCCGGCGGCCGGAGCGCCGCCGACGCGATCGCCGCGGCCCCGCACACGCTCTCCTTCCGGCTCGACATCGAGCGCAGCGCGAGCATGCCGCTCGAAGGCCGCGGCGTCTACGCCCGCTGGGACGGCGCCGACCTGCGCGTCTACTCCAGCACCCAGACCTCCACCAGCGTCCGCATGGCCATCGCCGCCGCGCTGGAGCTGCCGCTGCCGCACGTCGAGGTCATCGCCCCCGACGTGGGCGGCGGGTTCGGCGTCAAGATCGTGCACCCGTGGCCGGAGGAGCTGCTGGTGCCGTGGGCGGCCATGCTGCTCGGCCGGGAGGTCAAGTGGGCCGAGGACCGGCGTGAGCACTTCGTCGCAGCCGCCCACGAGCGCGGCCAGGTGCACCGGGTGCGGGTCGGGTTCGACGACGAGGGGCGGGTGCTCGGGCTGGACGTGTCGATCCTGCACGACCACGGCGCCTACACGCCGTACGGGATCATCGTGCCGATCGTCACGTCCACGCAGCTCCTCGGGCCCTACCGGATCGGGGCGTACCGGGTCGAGTTCACCGCCGTCTACACCAACACCGTCCAGGTCACGCCGTACCGGGGGGCGGGGCGGCCGCAGGGCGTGTTCTGCATGGAACGGACCATGGACAAGATCGCCCGGCATCTGGGCAAGGACCGGACCGAGGTGCGGGCGGCCAACCTGATCCGGCCGGAGGAGTTCCCGTACGACCAGGGCCTGACCTTCCAGGACGGCCGCCCGCTCGTCTACGACAGCGGCGACTACCCCGAGATGCTGCGCATGATCAAGGAGCTGATCGGCTGGGACTCCTTCGAGCGGGCGCCCGGCCGGGGCATCGGCATCGGCTGCTACGTCGAGGGCACCGGCGTCGGCCCGTACGAGGGCGGGCACGTGCAGATCACCTCCGACGGGCGGGTGCACGTCTCCACCGGGCTCACCTCGCAGGGGCAGGGCCACGAGACCGCGTTCGCCCAGATCGCCGCGACCGAGCTGGGCGTGCCCGTCGAGCGGGTCTCCGTCGTCACCGGCGACACCCGCCGCTTCGGCTACGCCGTCGGCACGTTCGCCTCGCGCGCCGCCGTGATGAGCGGCAACGCGATCGCGCTGGCCTGCGCCGAGGTGCGCGCCAAGGCGCTGCGCGTCGCCGCCGCCGCGCTGGAGGCCGACCCGGCCGACCTGACCGTCACCGACGGGCTCGTGCACGTCGTGGGCGCGCCGTCGGCGTCGATCCCGCTGGCCACGGTGGCGGTGCTGGCCAACCCGCTGCGCTACGCCTTCGACGAGGAGACGGCCCGCGCCACCCAGTTCGCCGGGGCCGCGTCGCCCGACCGGCCGCCGGTCGAGCCGGGCGAGGAGCCGGGGCTGGAGGGGCGCGGCTACTACTCGCCGATCCGGTCCACGTTCGCCGCCGGCATGCACGCGGCCGTCGTCGAGACCGACCCGGAGACCGCCGAGATCAAGGTCGTGCGCTACGCCGTCGTGCACGACTGCGGGCGGCTGATCAACCCGATGATCGTCGAGGGGCAGATCCACGGGGGAGTGGCGCAGGGCATCGGCGGCGCCCTGTACGAGCGGATGGCCTACGACGGTGACGGGCAGCTGCTCAACGCCTCGTTCATGGACTTCCTCATGCCGTACGCGACCGAGATCCCGCCCATCGAGACCGGCCACCTGGAGACGCCGTCGCCGCTCAACCCGCTCGGCATCAAGGGCGCGGGCGAGGCGGGCGTCATCCCGGTGTCGGCGGTGATCGCCTCGGCGGTCGAGGACGCCGAAGGCATTAGCATCGACCGCATGCCGCTTTCCCCGTCCGACCTTTTCCACCTGCGCGAGGGCGCGTGAGCGAGCTGCGCGCGCCCGCCGCGGGCCTGACCGCGCCCCCCGCCCTGCCCGCCGGCGCCCGCGTCGTCGACCTGGCCTGGAACGAGCTGACCGAGCTGCCCGCGAGCGTGACCGGGCTGACCGCGCTGGAGGAGCTGCGGCTCGACGGCAACCGGCTGCGCTCGCTGCCCGACCTGTCGGGGCTCGCCGCGCTGCGCGAGCTCCACCTCGACGGCAACGCGCTCACCGCGTTCCCCGCCTGCCCGCCGGGGCTGGAGAGCCTCTTCCTGTACGGCAACGCCGTCGAGGCCATCCCCGACCGGCTCCCTCCGGGCCTGCGCCACCTGGCCGTCGGCGGCAACCGGCTGAGCGCCGTGCCCGGCGCCGTGTGGGAGCTGACCCGGCTCGAATCGCTCAACCTGGCCGAGAACGCGCTGACGTCGATCCCGCCCGCCGTCGCCCGCCTGACCCGGCTGCGCATGCTCGACCTGGGCCACAACCGGCTCACCGCGCTGCCGCCCGAGCTGGGCGAGCTGCCCCTCACCGACTACCTGTACGCCAGCGACAACGGCCTCACCGAGGTCCCCGACACCCTCGGCAGGCTCGACCGGCTGGGCTACCTCAACCTGACCGGCAACCGGCTCACCCGGCTCCCCGCCACGATCGGCCGGATGGCGTCGCTGGTGGAGCTGCGGCTCTACGACAACCAGCTGACGGAGCTGCCCGAGAGCATCGGCGGCCTGACCCGGCTGCGCGAGCTGCACCTGCGCGGCAACCGGCTGACCGCGCTGCCCGCCTCCGTCGGCGAGCTGGCCGAGCTGCGGACGCTCGACCTGCGCGACAACCATCTGCGCGCCGTGCCCGCCGAGCTGGCCAAGCTGGACCGGCTCAGCCACCTCGACCTGCGCAACAACCGGCTGCGCGACCTCCCGGAACGCCTGCCGTACGTGGACAAGCTGGACCTGCGCTGGAACAAGCTCGACGGCGACCCGCCGGTGCTGCGCGAGCTGGCCGCCCGGGGCTGCGTCATCCTGCGCTGAACCATCGCGCGCTGAACCGGGCCGCCCGCCTGTGCGTACCTCCGCACATGAAGACTCGTCCATGTCTGGCCGCCCTCGCGCTGCTGGCCGGGCTCGCCGCCGCGTGCGCGCCCGGCGCCGAGGGCGGCGGCGTCCCGAACCCCGAGCCCGCCGCCCCCCTCACCGTGGAGCAGCTCGCCGCCAAGGTCGGCTGCACGCCCCGCATGCAGGTCGACGCCGCCGACATCCGCACCGGCTACTGCAAGACCGAGGCCGGCCGCTTCTTCGTCAGCACGTTCGTCACCGAGGAGGGCAAGAACGCCTGGATGGACACCGCCCCCGAGTACAAGCCGCACCTGGTGGGGCCGCTGTGGACGGTGCTGGCCGACCTCAAGGTCCTGCGCAAGCTGCAGGAACCGCTCGACGGCGACCTGCACCTGTCGGACCACCGCGTCACACAGTCGCCCGCGGCGGGCGACCGTGTCACACAGTCGCCCGCGGCGGGCTACTGACCACCGGGAGCGTGACGCGCTTCCTGAACACCCAGTACGTCCACCCCTGGTAGCCGAGCACGAACGGCAGCGCGATCAGCCCGATCCAGCTCAGCATCGTCAGCGTGTAGGGCCCGGAGGCCGCCTCGGCCAGCGTCAGGCCCGGCAGCGGCGCGCCCCTCAGCTCGGTGAACACCGCCACCGACACCAGCACCAGCGCCGCCGCCATCGCGGTGAACGCCCAGCCCTCGCGGCGCCGCCACACCAGCGCCGTCGCCGCCGCCACGGCCCCCATCGCGGCCAGCGCCGGGATCGTGCCCACCGCCGACAGCGCGACCACGGCCACCGGGACCACCACGACGCTCACGGCCAGCGCGGCGGTCCTGGCGCGCCGCCGCACCGGCCCGTCGGTGCGCAGCGCCAGGAACACCGCGCCGTGCAGCAGGCACACCGCCAGCGAGAACACGCCGCCCATCAGCGCCGCCGTCGCGCTGCCGAACAGCAGGTCGGCGAAGACCGTGCCCCACACGAACGCGGGCAGCGCGCTGCCGACCGTGATGCCCAGGTCGCACCAGAACGGCTTGGCCACCTTGCCGCGCCACTCCAGGCCCACCCCGCGCACGATCAGCCCGAGCAGCACCAGCATGACCGGGATGTAGAAGCCGCTGAACATGCCCGCGTACCAGGCGGGGAAGGCGGCGAACATGGCGCCGACGGCGGTGATCAGCCACACCTCGTTGCCGTCCCACACCGGGCCGATCGTCTGCAGGGCCTGCCGCTGCTCGGCCGGCGTCCGGCTGACGAACGGGGCCAGCAGGCCCACGCCGAAGTCGAAGCCCTCCAGGACGAAGTAGCCCGTCCAGAGGAAGGCGATGATGACGAACCACAGATCGATCATGACCAGCTCCTCAGTACATCAGGGACGGTTCGCGCCGCTCGGCGGCCGGGACGGGCTCGTGCTCGTCCGGGCCCTTGCGCACGTGCCTGGCCAGCAGCACGATCTCGGCCACGGTCAGCGCCCCGTACACCAGCGTGAAGATCGCCAGTGAGGTCGCGACCTCGGCGAGCGAGACGCCGGGGGAGACGCTGGAGGCGGTCAGCAGCTCGCCCGCGACCGTCCACGGCTGGCGGCCCACCTCGCTGAGCAGCCAGCCGGCGGTCACCGCCAGCAGCGGCAGCGGCAGCGCCCACAGCAGCGCCCTGGCCAGCCAGCGCGGCATCTCCCGCCTGCGCCGCATCAGCCACAGTCCCAGCACCGACAGTCCGACCGTCGCCATCCCGAACACGATCATCACCCGGAACGACCAGAACACGACGGTCTCGTCGGGGCGGTAGTCGCCGGGGCCGAACTCCTTCTCGAAGCGCGCCTGCAGGTCCTCGGTGCCCTGGACGACGGCGTCCGGGTCGTTGGTGGACAGGAAGCTCAGCACCTTGGGGATCTCGATCCCCGGCGCGATCGAGAACGGCGCCCCGGCCGTGTCGCGCTCCAGGCCCTCGGCCGCGGCCAGCTTCATCGGCTGCTGCTCGTACATGAGCTTGGCGGAGGTGTCGCCCGTGAGGGCCACGACCGCGCCCGCGATCGCCGTCATGACCAGCGCGGCGCGCGCCGCGCTGCGCCACATGTCCTCCTTGGTGCGCAGCAGCCAGTAGCCGCACACCGCCAGCACGAACCCGCCGGCCACCACGAACGCCGCCCCGACCACGTGCGGCACCTGCGCCAGCGCGGTGGAGTTGGTCAGCACCGCCCACAGGTCGGTCATCCTGGCCTTGCCGTCGACGACCTCGTAGCCGACCGGGTGCTTCATCCACGCGTTGGCCGCCAGGATGAAGTAGGCGGAGATGTTCGAGCCGATCGCCGCCGCCCAGATCGTCGCCAGGTGCACCCGCTTGGGCAGCCGGTCCCAGCCGAAGATCCACAGGCCCAGGAACGTCGACTCCATGAAGAACGCCAGCAGCGCCTCCATCGCCAGCGGCGCCCCGAACACGTCGCCGACGAACACCGAGTACTCCGACCAGTTCATGCCGAACTGGAACTCCTGCACGATGCCGGTGACCACGCCCATCGCGAAGTTGATCAGGAACAGCTTCCCGAAGAACTTCGTCAGCCGCAGGTACTGCTCCTTGCCGGTGCGATGCCACGCGGTCTGCAGCCCGGCCACGAAGACGCCCAGGCCGATCGTCAGCGGCACGAACAGAAAGTGGTAGACGGTGGTCACCCCGAACTGCCACCGTGCGAGATCCAGTGCGTCCATTTCCCCTCACCGCGTCCGTTAGCTCTACAGCCTGTAGTGCGTCTACTTGAAGTAGTACTACAAGCCGTAGAGCAATGCGATGCGATCTTCGTCACAACGCGCCCCCATCAGGCCGTTCAACGATGCCGGAGCGCCCCCGCCGGGCGCGTCACCCGCGCGACGGACCGCCCGCTACGCCCCGGGACGGACGGCGGCGTCCAGGTACGCCCGCAGGTCGCCCAGCTCGTAGCCGCGGCGCTTGATCTTCTTGACCAGGATCCGGAAGTCCCTGGCCAGATTGGGGCGGAAGTGCATCAGCAGGATGTCGCCCGGGCGCAGCCGCTTGTCGGGCACCTGGTAGGCGATCTTGCCGCCCGGCTGGACGGTCGCGGTCCACAGCAGCACGGCGTCGATGCCGCAGCTCCCGGCCGCGCGCAGGGTGCCGGAGTTGTACGCGCCGAACGGCGGCCTGAACAGGGTCGGCCGGGCGCCGGTCTGCTTGCGGATCAGCGTGGAGGCGCCGCAGATCTCCCGGCGCTGGGCGTCGTAGCCCATCCGGCTGAGGTCGGGGTGGGTGAGCGTGTGGTTCTCGATCGGGACGCCCGCGTCACGCAACTGCCGAAAATATCCCCACTTGCCCGCGCCGACGAAGCGTGCCTCGCCGCCCGACTGGTCCGGCGTCCCCTCCGCCTCCACCGCGTCCCGCATCGCGAACGCGGTCATCGGGATCCGCTCCTCCCGGATCTGCCTCACGAACCCCGGATCCTGCTCCCAGCCGTCGTCGATCGTCAGGAACACGACCTTGCGCCTGGTCGGGATCGAGCTCACCACCGGCGGCAGCCCGCCCGACGCCCGGATCCGCCCCACCTCGCCCGGCCTCGGCGCCACCCCCTGCGGGCCCGGCGTCCTCGTCCCGGCCGTCGCCGGCTTGCGTGCCGCGCCGCTCTCCCGCGCCGCGCCGCCGTCCTGCCGCGCCGGCTCCGCCGCGCACCCCGCCATCAGCAGCACCGCGGCGATCGCCGCGCCCCGCCGCGCCCGTCCCCCGTACATGCCGAACCATCCTGCCAGTCCCGATCACCACGTACGCAATCCGCGTTGGTCAGGTGTTGCCCTTATCGCCGGGGCCGGCGGCTTTCTAGAGTGGCGGTGTGAAAGTCGCAGGCAGCGCCGTGATCGGCGTCGACAGAGACCGCGTGTGGGCCGCCCTGCAGGATCCGGCGGTGCTCGTGCGCACCATCCCGGGCTGCGAGCGCCTGGAGGAGACCGGGCCCGACACGTACCGGATGACCGTCAACGCCGGGGTCGCCTCGCTCAAGGGCGTCTACCGGGGCGAGGTCGCGCTCGCCGACCCCTCGCCGCCCGAGACCTTCGTCCTGCGCGCCCGCGGCCAGGGCGCGCCCGGCACGGTCGACGCCACCGTCCGCGTACGCCTCAGCGAGGTGGACGGCGGCACCCGCGTCGACTACGACGCGGACGCGGTCGTCGGCGGCATGATCGGCGGCGTCGGGCAGCGCATGCTCGGGTCCGTCGCCCGCCGCACCGCCGGCGACTTCTTCACCGCCGTCGACCGGCACCTCCGCACCGCCGGGGCCCCGGACGCCCCCGCACCCGAGGCCGTGGCCACCGGCGAACTCCCGTCCCCCAACGGCGCCCACCCCCCGGCCCCGGCGCCCCCCGTCTACGAACGTCCCGCCAGACAGCCCGCCGAGACGCGGCCCTGGGTGATGCTGGCCGCGTTCGGCATGGGCGCGGGCGTCGCGCTCGGCAGCGCCGCCGTCGGCTGGCTCTTCGGCCGCTCCCGCCGCTGACCCCCCGGGGGGCCGCCCACCCTCGGGCCCGCGGTGGCGGGGTGACCGGTGGGTTTGTGTGCAGGGTGGACTCTCGCGGAAAAGGATCTCCGGGCGTAGCGTGGCGGTATGCGGCAGGCACACGCTGAAGACGCCAGGACCGAGGCCAGACGAGTGATCCGCAACCTGCTGGGCGACGATCGCCCGACCGCCGGGTCGCTGGTGGCCGAGGCGCGTCCGGTGGTCGGCGAGGAGCGGTGCGAGCGGTGTCTCGGGCTGGTCCTGGGCGCGTCGCTGACGCGGCGGTCGGCGGAGCTGGCGGCGATCGCCGCGCTGCTGGTCGGCACGCGGGAGCTGGGCGTGGAGTGGTGGACGCGCCCCAGGGGCGGGAAGCTGCCCGCGCCGGACGAGGTGTTGCGCACGGCCGTGGCGATCGAGCCGTGGACCGACCTGACGGCGCTGGAGATGCTGGCCGCGTGGGCGTCCGACGACGCCGCCGACGCGCTGTGGGGCAAGCCGGTCGCCGAGGTGGACCTGAACTCCTGGCATGCCGAGGACCGTTTCGCGCTGCCCGAGGGGGTGCGGCCGGGGCAGCGGCTGGTGGTGCACTTCGACGCCGGGGGGAGGCTGGACGCGGTCGTCACGCGGCGTCCCGACGAGGAGCTGGGCTCCAACCTGGACTTCCACTCGCTGCGTTATTCGCGGCCCGCCGAGGCGCAGTGGAGCTGGGGGGTGGCGGCCGGGCTCGGGCCGCACCGGCTGCCGGGCGAGGAGCCGGACCCGTACGCGCGGCCGGTCGAGGCGGAGGCGGTGCGGATCCTGCGTGACTGGGCGCTGCGGCACGGCGCGACGGCGGCGCAGCTCGGGGAGCGGTGGGAGAGCGTCGGGGACGTGGTGGCGGCGATCGAGCGGGTCGACTGGATGTGGCGCAGCGGCGAGTGGTTCGGCTGGTGGCGTGGCGCGTCGGCGCTCGTCGACGGCTCGGCCTACCTGCCGTACCGCCTGGAGGAGCTGGCCTCCGGCTGACACCGCCGGTCCGGGCGGGGGCTGGAATCAGCGGGGCGGGGGTGTGGTTGTGGTTGGGCGTGAAGGTTGAGATTTTCTCTGACATCGTCTGCCCCTGGTGCTATATCGGGCACACCCGGTTCGCCCGTGCCGCTGAGGCGTTCCGGGCCAAGGGCGGGGTCATCGACGTGACGATGCGCCCGTACCAGCTCAACCCGGACGCCCCGGCCGAGGGCGAGCCGCTGATTCCCGCGCTGGAGCGCAAGTTCGGCCCGAACGTGGCGCAGATGACCTCCCGGGTCACTGCCGCCGGCGCCGAGGACGGCCTCGACCTGCGCTTCGACCAGGCGATCAGCGCCAACACGTTCGAGGCGCACCGGCTCGTCGAGGTCGCCACCGGGCAGGGCCTGGGGGAGGAGATGACCGGGCGGCTGTTCCGGGCGCACTTCACCGACGGGCTGAACGTCGGCGACCCGGAGGTGCTGGCGAAACTGGCCGCCGAGACGGGCGTGCGCGACACCGGCGAGGGCGCGGACGCGGTGCGCGAGCAGGTGGCGCGGGCCGCGCGGCTCGGGATCACCGGGGTGCCGCTGTTCCTGTTCGAGGAGCAGTTCGCGGTGTCGGGGGCGCAGCCCGTGGAGACGTTCGCGGCCGCCGTCGACGAGGTGGCGGCGCGTACCGGGCAGACCCCGATCACGCAGCTCGCCACCCCCGGCGACGGGTGCGACGACGACGGCTACTGCGCCGTCTGACCGGCGGCGGCGGGGGTGAGGGCCGTGGTGCCCTCGCCGAGCAGGCCGGCGCGGTGGTGACGGCGGCACAGCACCTGGTAGCGCACCGGGGAGGCGTCGGTGTCGCCGATGACGACCTGCTCGCCGGTGCGCGCCAGCTCGCCGCCCACCACCCGGGCGTTGAGCAGGCCGGGCCTGCCGCACCAGCACAGCACCTCGACCTGCAGCCGGCACACCTCGTCGGCCAGCTCGAACAGCCGCTGCGCCGCCGGGAACATCACCGACCGGAAGTCCGAGGCGAGCCCGAACGCGTACACGTCGATCCCGTGCTCGTCGACCAGGTCGGCGAGCTGCTCGATCTGCTCGACGGTGTAGAAGCACGCCTCGTCGCAGATCAGATAGTCGATCTTGTCGTGCGCGCCGACCAGCGCCACCAGGTCGAGCGAGTCGTCCACCTCGATCGCCTCCAGGCCGAGCCCGATGCGGCTGGTGACGCGCGGCCCGCCGGACCGGTCGTGTTTGGTGAGCACCAGGCCGCGCCTGCCCTGGCGGCCGTGGTTGTAGTTCATCTGCAACGCCAGCGTGGACTTGCCGCAGTCCATCGGCCCGAAATAGAACTTCAGCACGGCATCACGAGCACCCGGCGGCACAGGAGACAGGGCAGACGATTCAGTCACGGGGTGCCACCTTAGCGGCTTGGCTTGTTCCATGACCTCGTGGGACATTTCTCCTCTGGAGTATCAGGAGGAACCGTGGTCCATGACAAACCCCCGTCGCTCGACGCGATGATGACCCCCGACGAGGTCACCGCCGCGCAGGCTGACGCCGCCCGGTGGCGGTACGGCTTCTTCGTGGTCGTGACCGGCATCGTGGCCGTCCTCGTCGCGTTCGGCGCCGCCGTGTTCGCCACCGGGGAGCTCGCCGCGCTGTTCGCCGGGGTGGCCGGGGTGATCGGCACCATCATCGGCGCCTACTTCGGCGTGCAGGCGGGCCAGTCGGGGAAGGCCAGGGTCGAGGCCGAGCTGTCCAAGGCGCAGGAGATGGTCGTCCGGCTCGCCGCCTACGTCGGCACCGAGAACGCGCCCAAGGTCATCGACGAAGTGCTCGGCCGTCGCCGAAGCTAGAGGAGCCATGCGCAGCGTCCGTATCGGAGTCGACACCGGCGGGACGTTCACCGATGTGGTGGCGGTGGACGAGCAGACCGGTGAGATCGTCACGACCAAGACCCCCTCCACCCCCGCCAACCCGGCAGACGGCTTCCTCACGGGCGTCGCCAGGCTGGGCGAGCTCGACGTCGCCTCGATCGTGCACGGCACCACCGTGGCGACGAACCAGCTCCTGGAAGACCGGATCTCCAACCTGGGCCTGATCACCACGGAGGGCTTCGAGTTCCTCCTGGAGATCGGCCGGCAGAGCGTTCCCGACGGCTACGGCAACTCGTACTTCTGGGTCAAGCCTCCCCGGATCGTCCCCGTGCACCTGGTGAAGACCGTCGGCGGCCGGCTCGACCACCGAGGCGCCGAGGTGCGGCCGTTCTCGGAGGAGCAGGCCGCCGAGGTGGCGCGCTGGTTCCGGGCCCGGGGCGTGACCGCGATCGGCGTGTGCTTCCTGCACTCCTACGCCAACCCGGCCCACGAGCGGCGCATGCGCGAGGTGCTGGCCCGCGAGCACCCCGAGGCCGTGGTGTCGCTGTCCAGCGACGTGCTGCGTGAATACCGCGAGTACGAGCGCGCCGTCACCACGCTGGTCGACGCGGCGGTCAAACCGGCCATGCGCGCCTACATCGCCAACCTGTCGAGCCGCCTGGGCAAACCGTTCTCGGTGATGAAGTCCAACGGCGGCGTGCTGTCGGCGCGCGAGGTCGTCCACCAGCCCGTCACCACAGTCCTGTCGGGGCCGGCGGCGGGCGCGCTCGGCGCGAGCCTGATCGCCGCCAACGCCGGGCACCCGTCCGTGATCACGCTGGACGGCGGCGGCACCTCGACCGACGTGGCCGTGGTGATCGACGGCGAGCCGTCCGTCACCACCGAGGGGTCCGTCGGCCGCTACCCGTGCAAGGTCCCGATGATCGACATCGTGACCGTCGGCGCGGGCGGCGGCTCGATCGCCTGGATCTCGCCCGAGGGCACGCTCAAGGTCGGCCCCCGCTCGGCCGGCGCCGACCCGGGCCCGCTCTGCTACCGCCGGGGCGGCACCGAGGTGACGGTCACCGACGCGCACGTCTACCTGCGCCGCATCCCGCCGCACCTGCTCGGCGGCGAGATCCCGCTCGACTACGACGCCGCCCGGATGGGCGTCGAGGCGCTGGCCGACAAGCTCGGGCTCACCCCCGAGCGCACGGCGACGGGCATCCTGGAGATCAGCGCGTTCAACCAGAGCAACGCGATCCGGCAGCTCACCGTCAAGCGCGGCCTCGACGTGCGCGACTTCCCGCTGGTGACGTTCGGCGGCTCGGGGCCGCTGCTGGCCTGCCGGCTCATCGACATCCTCGGCCTGCCCGCCGTCATCGTCCCGCCCGAGCCGGGCAACGTCTCGGCGTTCGGCCTGCTCACCGTCGACGTCAAGAACGACTACGTGCGTACCTGCGTCACCCGCGACCTCGACCTGGCCACGGCCGCCAGGATCTTCGGCGAGCTGGAGGGCGAGGCCGCCGAGGCGCTCGACCGCGAGGGCTTCGACGAGCCCGTCCACGTCCGCAGCGCCGACCTGCGCTACTACGGCCAGGCCTACGAGGTGCGCGTCCCCGCCCCGGCCGGGCCGCTGGACGAGCAGTGGCGCGAGCAGGTCGTGGCCCGCTTCCACGACGCCCACGAGAAGCTGTACGGCTACGCCTACCGCGACGACGCGCGCCACGGCGTCGAATGGGTCAACCTGCGCGTCTCCGGCATCGGCCCCATCACCCGCCCGGTCATCCGGCGTGACCCGTACCGGCGGATCGAGCCCGCCGAGGCGAGCAGGAGCGTCCACTTCGAGGAGGCGCACGACACCCCGGTCCACCAGCGCGCCGCGCTGGAGTCCGGCACGGTCGTCGCCGGGCCCGCCGTCATCGAGGAGTACGGGTCCACCATCCCGATCCATCCCGGCTTCTCCGCGAAGGTGGACGAATACGGCAACCTGGAGGTGCGGCGTGACTGACCCGATCCTCGTGGAGATCGTCGAGGGCACGCTCGCCTCCGTGGAGAAGGAGGTCGAGACCGCCATCGCGCGCACGGCCCGCTCGCCGATGATCCGCGACGCGCACGACTTCCGCGCCGGCATCCACGACGTACGGCTGCGCAAGCTCACCGGCCGCTCCTACAGCGCGCTCGTGCAGCCGGTCGTCCGCGACTTCCCCGTCGAGACGATGAAGCCCGGCGACGTGTACTTCCACAACGACGTCTACCTGTCCGAAGGCGGCATCGGCCACCTGCCCGACCTGTGCGTCACCGTGCCCGTCTTCCACGACGGCGAGGTGGTGGCGTTCGTGCAGGCGTTCGGCCACCACGACGACATCGGCGGCTCGGTGCCCGGCTCCATGCCCTCGCACGCCCGCTCGGTGTACGAGGAGGGGCTGATGGTCCCGCCGATCAAGCTGTGGGACCAGGGCGTGCCGAACGAGGCCGCGCTGCGCATCATGACGCGCAACTCCCGCATGCCCGACTCGCTGGCCGGCGACCTCGACGCCGAGTGCTCGGCCTGCCTCATGGGCGCCCGCCGCCTCGCCGAGCTGTTCGGGCGCTACGGCAGGCAGGCGGTCGAGGAGTGCTTCGACGCCATCATCGGCAAGACGACCGAGACGTTCCGCCGCGAACTCCTGGCCAAGATCCCCGAGGGCACCTACACCTGGGAGGACTACGCCGAGCACGACGGCGTCGACGAGCCGCGCCTGCACGCCCAGCGCATCACGCTGACCGTCGACCACGCCGCCGAGGCGCCGCTCACCATCGACTTCACCGGCACCTCACCCCAGGCCAAGGGCCCGATCAACCACGCGGGCGACTACGCCGACGGCGTCTTCCTGAAGAAGTGGCTCGCGCCCGTGCTGCGCAACCTGGCCGACACGCCCGAGCGCATGGCCGAGCTGGACGTCAACGAGGGCGTCGTCCCCCTCATCAAGATGATCTTCCCGGAGAAGGGCACGCTGCTCACCCCGGTCTTCCCCGCGCCCACCAACGCCCGCACGTTCGTCATCCTGCGGCTGCTCGGCGTCCTGGCCGGGGTGCTCGCCAAGGCCACCGGCGGACGCATGCCCGCCGACCAGGAGACCATCCGCTACACCGGCGTGCACGGCATCGGCGACGACGGCCCCTACCTCATGCGCGAGGTGCTCGGCGGCGGCTCCGGCGGACGCTGGTACGCCGACGGCGAGGACACCATCCACGTCGTGCCCGACTCGCGCAACATCCCCGTCGAGTTCGCCGAGGCGCGCTGGCCGTTCCGGGTGGAGCGGCTCGGGCTGGCCTGCGACTCCGGCGGGCCCGGCATGTTCCGCGGCGGCCTCGGCTACGACAAGCACATCCGGATGCTGCGCGACGCCTCCTACATGTCCATCGCCGACCGGTCGATCCTGTCCTGCTGGGGCGTCAACGGCGGCCTCGCCGGGCGCCCCTTCCGCGTCGAGATCGCCGGCAAGGAGATGGAGGGGCTGGTCGACGACCACCCGGTGCAGGCCGGCGAGCTCATCCGCATCCGCACCACCGGAGGCGGCGGCTGGGGCTCCCCCTACGACCGCGACCCGCGCGCCGTCGCCGCCGACGTCCGCGACGGCAAGGTGTCGATCGCCGGCGCCCTCGGCGACTACGGCGTCGTCCTCGACGGCGACCGCATCGACGAGCAGGGCACCGCCGAGCTCCGTGCCCGCCTGCGGCCCCCGTCCGACCGCTTCTTCGACCGCGGCCCCGGCTACCCCCGCCTCTCGGGCGGGCGCACGTTCGCGGAGGTCGACGAACTGTAGGGAGATCGTCACGTTACGTAAGGGGCGGGGCTAGCATGAGCGCTCGTGAACCCCCCGTTCTCCGCGTACGTCGACGAGTCGATGCGGTTCTCCCATGGCCTTTACCTGATGGCCGCCGTGCTCGTCCCGCCGGCCCGGGCCGAGTGCCATCGGGCCGCCCTCCGTGAACTGCTGCTTCGCCGGCAGCGGCGGCTCCACTGGCGTGACGAGAACGCCAAACGGCGGACGCTGATCGTCGAGGCGGTGGCGGAGCTGCGGCCCTCCGCGCTCGTCGTCGTGGGCACCGGCCTCGACGCCAGGAGGCAGGAGCGGGCGCGCCGCAAGTGCATGGAGCACCTGCTCTGGGAACTCGGGCGACGGCCGGTGCTGGAGATCTTCTTCGAGTCGCGCGGGCCCGGGCTCGACGCGGCTGACCGGGACCTGATCGACGTCCTGCGCATCCGTCACGCCATCAGCCCGAGGCTGCGGGCGCTCTGGGTGCCTGCCGTCGAGGAGCCGCTGACCTGGCTGCCCGACGTGGTGGCGGGCGCCGCGTCGCTGGCCGCCGCGGGACGGACGGAGCTTTGGGAGGGGCTCGGCGCCGGGATGGAGATGGTCTACGTGACCGTCGGCTGAGGCCGGACAGCGCAAAGCCCGGGCTCCTGTCGTCCGGCAGTCCACCCGGGCTCACTTCCGGTCCCATCGGCGATGGGCGGCAAGGAAAGCGTACCCGTCCGCGTACGCAGTGTCACCTGGGTTGCCGGGCTGTCATGATGGGCTGCGTTTCGTACCCTCTGACACTCTTGGAGCACGCCGTGCGCATCACTCTCGCCGGGCTCGCCACCAGCCATCCCTACACCGATGCCCGCACGCTGGCCCGGCATGCCGAGCTGGTGGTGTGGGAGCCGGACGCCGAGCGGTTGCGGCGCTTCACGGAGGAGCACCCGGGGGCGCGGGTGGCGGGGAGCCTGGCGGAGGCGCTGGAGCACGGCCCTGACGGGGTGGTGCTGACGGTGCCGAACCCGCAGGTGCCTGAGGCGCTGGCGGCGGTGCTGGAGACCGGGGCGGCGTGTTTCGTGAACAAGCCGGCGGCGGCGACGCGGGAGCAGCTCGACCGGCTGGACCGGCTGCCGATCCACGACCGGGTGATGTCGGGTTCGGTGCTGCGGTTCGCGCCGGCGTTCGCCGGGGTGAAGGCGGACGGGGAGGACGTGCTGTCGGTGCGCGCGACCGTACGGCATGACGTGGGCCTGTGGGCGACCGGCTACAACGCCTGGCAGGACACCCCGTCGGAGGGCGGCGGGACGCTGGTGACGATGGGCGTGCACGGGGTGGAGCTGCTGGTGGCGCTGCTCGGGCCGGGGGTGCGGCTGGCGGGGGCGGCGGCCGCGACGCGGCACTACGGGACGCTGCGGTCGGAGGACACCGGGGTGATGGCGCTGCGGTGGGACAGCGGGGTGACCGGCGTGGTCGAGGTGATCGGGGTGAGTGACGAGGAGCGCTACGGCGTGACCGTGCACCGCCGGGGCGGCGACGAGCACGTGGTGATCGAGGCGGGGGACGATCCGGTGCGGGGGCTCGGCTACGCGGGGACGATCGAGGCGTTCCTGGAGATGGCGGGCGGCGCGCCGAGCCCGGTGCCGTGGGCGGAGACGCGGGCGATCCTCGGTGTTCTGGTGGCGGCGCGCGAGAGCGTCTGACGTCGCGGCGCCGCCCGTTGACAGGCGGACTCCCTCACGGTTACGGTCTGGACCGTAAATAACGGACAGAGGGGGACCCCGCGTGCGGACGACAGCGGAACTCGAGGAGCGCCTGGCGCGCCCCAGCGCCGGCCTCGTGGAGGATCTCGGCAAGCTCGACGGCGACATCATGATCCTCGGCGCGGGCGGCAAGCTGGGCCCGAGCCTGGTGCGGCTGGCGCTGAACGCCACCCGGGGCGAGAAGCGCGTCATCGCCGTGTCGCGCTTCTCCGAGCCCGGCCTGGCCGACGCGCTCGCCGCCGAGGGCGCCACCGTGGTGAGCGCCGACGTGGCCGACGAGCGGGCGCTGGCCGGCCTGCCGGAAGCGCCGAACGTGGTGTTCCTGGTCGGGGCCAAGTTCGGCACGCAGGGGCGCGAGCACGCCACCTGGTTCACCAACACGTACCTGCCGGGCCGGATCGCCGAGCGCTTCCGTGACAGCCGCATCGCGGCGCTGTCCACCGGCAACGTCTACCCGCTCGTCCCCGTCACCGGCGGCGGCAGCGTCGAGGACGACCGGCCCGGGCCCGTCGGCGACTACGCGATGAGCTGCCTGGGCCGCGAGCGGGTGCTGACGCACTTCTCGGAGCTGCACGGCACCCCGATGGCGCTGATCCGCCTCAACTACGCCGTCGAGCTGCGCTACGGCGTGCTCGTCGACCTGGCGCAGAAGGTGCTCGCCCGCGAGCCCGTCGACCTGACGACCGGTCAGGTCAACGTCGTGTGGCAGGGCTACGCCAACGAGGTCACCCTCCGCTCGCTGCTGCACGCCGGCACCCCGCCGTACGTGCTCAACGTCACGGGCCCGGAGCTGATCTCCGTACGGCGGGCCGCGCTGGAGCTGGGCGCGCGGCTGGGCGTGGAGCCGGTGTTCACCGGCGAGGAGGCCCCGACGGCGCTGCTGTCGAACGCCTCGCGCTGCCACCGGCTGTTCGGCTACCCGGAGATCACGCCGCTGGAGCTGATCGACCACATCGCCCGCTGGGTGGCGGACGGCGGCCCGCTGCTGGGCAAGCCCACGAAGTTCGAACGCCGTGACGGCCGTTTTTAGCGCCGGCGGGACCACATCTTCCATGACAAGGGGGACAAACGTGCTCAGCACGGCTCCAGAGGCGCAGACGTCGGTGCGTGACCTGTTCAGGCGCGGGCTGGTGATCCCGGCGCACCCGCTCGCGCTCACACCCGGCAGGACGCTCGACGAGCGCCGCCAGCGCGCCCTGACCCGCTACTACATCGAGGCCGGCGCGGGCGGCCTGGCGGTCGGCGTGCACACCACGCAGTTCGCCCTGCACGGCACGGACCTGCTGCCGCCGGTGCTGGAGCTGGCCGCGCGCACCGCGGGCGAGTTCGAGCGCGAGGTGGTGATGGTGGCGGGCACGACCGGGCCCACCGCCCAGGCCGTGGCCGAGGCCGAGCTGGCCAGGTCGCTCGGCTACCACATGGCCCTGCTGAGCCCGTACGCCGAGCTCGACGAGGACGCGCTGGTGGAGCGGGCGCGGGCGGTGGGCGAGGTGCTGCCGGTGATCGGCTTCTACCTGCAGCCCGCCGTGGGCGGACGGCCGCTGTCGCGCGACTTCTGGACGCGGCTGGCCTCGATCGAGTCGGTCGTCGGCATCAAGGTCGCCCCGTTCGACCGCTACCGCACGCTCGACGTGCTGCACGGCGTCGTGCGGGCCGGGCGCGCCGGCGAGGTCGCGCTCTACACCGGCAACGACGACCACATCCTGGCCGACCTCATCACCCCGCACCGGGTGGTGGTGGACGGGCGCGAGGTGGAGGTCGAGTTCGTCGGCGGGCTGCTCGGCCAGTGGGCCGTGTGGGTGCGGCGGGCGGTGGAGCTGCTGGAGGAGGCCGGGCGGGCCCGCGCGGGCGACGACGCGGCCACGCGCCGCCTGCTCACGCTCGACGGCCACCTCACCGACGCCAACGCGGCCATCTTCGACACGGCCAACGGCTTCCACGGCTGCATCCCGGGCATCCACGAGATCCTGCGCCGCCAGGGCCTGCTGGCGGGCCGCTGGTGCCTGGACCCGGCCGAGGAGCTGTCGCCGGGCCAGCTCGCGGAGATCGACCGGGTGTGGGCGGCCTACCCGTGGCTGCGCGACGACGACTTCGTCGCCGAGGGACTCGCCCGCTGGCTCGCCTGAAGCCGTGTCAGAGCGTCAGCCGGTAGAGGGTCAGCGGCCGCCCGCTGGAGCCGCTGGTCAGGTTGCCGGTGCGCTCGGCCAGACCGGCGAGCTCCAGCCGGTGCAGCATGCGGCGGGCGGTGCGCTGCTGGACCGCGAGCCGGTCGGCGATCTCCCGCGTGGTCAGCGGCTCGTCGCCGGCGGCGTCGCGGGCCTCCAGGAGCTTCTCCAGCGTGGGCACCGACAGGCCGACGCGGCGGGCGATGACCGACAGGTTCTGCTCGCCGGCAGGGCCTGTCGGCACCGACTCCAGCACGATGTCGGTGTCGGCGCGCAGCGACAGCACGGCGGCGACGTCGCCGATGCGGCGGGCGCGGGCCAGGGCGCGGCGGGCCAGGCTCTCGGCCTCGGCGGCGCTGCGGCCCAGGCCGAAGCCGACCCGCACCACCTGGTTCTGGCCGGCCAGGCGGGCCAGCAGCGGCAGCCCGGTGAAGCCCACGGTCGCGTCGTGCAGCGGCCCCCGGGTGGTGACGAGCAGGTGGGTGCCGCCCCGGAAGGCGGCGACGGTGCCGCCCAGGGCGGCGGCCTCGCGCAGCAGCCCCTCGTCGTTCTCCACCTCGATGAGGCCGAGCGCGATCTGCGCGTCCTCCTGCGCCTGCCCTTCGGCGGTGAGCAGGAGCTGGCGCAGCGCGACCCGCACCGAGTGCGTGGAGGGGGCCAGCCGCAGCACGTGCGGGTCGTCGCGCAGCGCCTCGTAGACGGAGCTCAGGCAGGTGATCACCGGGTGGGCGGGGCCGCGCCGGTGGAAGGCGATGGCCTTCTTCGACGTCATCTCCGGCCGGTAGGGCAGCGTGCGGAGCTGCTCGGTGGGCAGCCCCGCCTCGGCGAACGTGGCGGTCACGTCGGCCGCCGACAGCGTGTCGATGGACAGCCGGGTCACGTCCACGCCCTGGTGCTGGAGCCGGACGAGGGCGCTGAGCAGCGTCGCGCCGGTGTAGTCGACGAACGCGGCGGGGCGGGTGAGCGCGTCGGCGTCGCGGGAGAGCATGTACGGCACGATGCCGGTGAACAGCCAGCCCTCGACGGAGGTGGCGTGCGCCTCCACGATCGCGGGCGCCTGCGACTCGTGGTCGTAGTCGAGCCGCAGGGCGCTCAGGCCCGGCTGCTCCTCGCAGGTGGCCGCGACCTGGTCGACCAGATCATGCGGACCGACGACACCGATGACGATCGCCACCCACGTCTCCCTCTCGCTATTAACGGTCAAGACCGCAATCGTATCCTGTGAGGTGCTCTGTGAAGTTCCCGTCCATGGCAGAGGCGGCCGGCCGCACGCTCGGTGACGAGGAGGTGGCGGCCGTCGAGCGGGTGATCCGTTCGGGCATGCTCAACTCCGTCTGGGGCACCGAGGCGCGGGCGCTCGAACGCGAGATCGCCGGCATGCACGGCGTGCGCCACGCGATCGCGTGCAGCTCGGGCACCGCCGCCCTCCATCTCGCGGTCGTGGCCGCAGCGCCGGATCCCGGCGACGAGATCATCACGACGCCGATCACGGACTTCGGGACTGTGGCCCCCATCTTGGCGCAGAACGCCGTTCCTGTCTTCGCCGACGTCGATCCCGCCGACGGCAATCTCGACCCGGACGCCGTCGCGCGCCTCATCGGGCCGCGGACCAGGGCGATCATGGCCGTGCACCTGTTCGGCGCCCCGGCCCGGGTGGACGAGCTGCGCGCGCTGGCGGACGCGCACGGGCTCGCGCTGATCGAGGACTGCGCCCAGGCGTGGCTGACCGAGCTGCCCGCAGGGCCGGGGGAGAGGCGGCCCGCCGGGACCGTGGGCGACGTGGCCTGCCTGAGCCTGCAGCAGTGGAAGCACATCACCTGCGGCGACGGCGGGCTCACGCTGACCGACGACGACGAGCTGGCCCGGCGCATGCGGCTGTTCTCCGACAAGGGCTGGGACCGGGCGGCGGGCCGCTCGCACGCCGCGTTCGGCCTGAACTACCGCATGAGCGAGCTCCAGGCCGCCGTGGCGCGCGCCCAGCTCGCCAAACTGCCCCGGGTGGTGGCCGACCGCCGCGCGACGGCCATGCGGCTGCTGGAGGCCCTGGAGGGCCTGGAGGGGGTACGGCTGCCGCGCCCGGAGGGCCACGCCTGGTGGCTCTTCCCCGTCGTGTTGCCCGGGGGCGGCGCGCCGGAGCTGGCCGCCCGGCTGCGGGAGGCCGGGATACCGGCGCGGGCCGGATACCTGGACGAGCCGCTCAACCGCGCGCCCGTATGGCAAGGGCCGATATACGGGTCGTCTCGCTACCCTTTGGAGGGGTACGTCCCCCGCGCGTGCCCCGAGGCCGAGCGGTTGGTCGCCGAGACGCTGCTGGTCATCGACTGGAACGAGAACTACACCCCCGATCACGTCACCCTCATCGCCCAGGAAATGCTGAAATTTCGGCCCGCCCCGTAGTCACGGTCAGGTATCAGGGATTGACCGCGCCGAGTACGCGTTACTAGGTTTCGGTCAGGACCGGTATTAACGAAAGGATGCCGCCGATGAGGAAGACAACGGCCCTGGGCGTCGCGCTCGCGCTGAGCGTCGCCGCCGCCGGGTGCGGATCGTCGTCCGACGGGTCGGACAAGAGCACGGTGACCCTCTGGATGTACCCCGTCATCGGCGACCAGGCCAAGAGCCAGGCGTTCTGGGCGAAGGTCGAGAAGGACTTCGAGGCGAAGAACCCGGCGATCGACGTCACCGTCGACCAGCAGCCGTGGGAGGGCCGCCAGGAGAAGGTCACCACCGCTCTCGTCTCCAAGAAGGGCTTCGACCTGGTCGTCCTCGGACCCGACCAGATCCCGCAGTACGCCCAGCAGGGCACCATCGAGCCCGTCGACGACGTGGTGGCCGCCGACAAGGCCGCCTACCTGCCCAACTCGCTCAGCGCCCTGACCGTCGACGGCAAGCTCTACGGCGTCCCGATCTACCAGACGATCACCGCGCCCATCTACAACAAGAAGCTGTTCGCCGAGGCGGGCGTCGAGAAGGTCCCCGAGACGCTGGACGAGCTCAAGGCCGCCGCGCCCAAGCTGGCCGCCAAGAAGGTCGCCGTCCTCGACTACCCCGGCAAGCCCGAGGTCAGCCTGAACCAGAGCTTCTACCCCATCCTGTGGGCCAACGGCGGCACCGTCTTCGCCGCCGACGGCAAGAGCGTCGCCTTCAACGGCCCGGAGGGCGTGGCGAGCCTGCAGCTCCTGCTCGACCTCAAGGCCGCCGGCGGCCTGCCGGAGAACGCCGCCAGCAAGGGCAACGACATCGAGGGCGGCGCGCTGGCGTCCGGCAAGTCCGCCATGTACCACGCGGCCACCGCGCTGCAGGCCGTCCAGCTCGGCACCGCCATCGGCGAGGAGAACGTCGGCATCGGCCTGCCCCTGGAAGGCAGCAAGCGGGTCGCCTTCGGCATCCCCGGCGGCGTCGTGCTCGCCAAGCACGCCGAGAACAAGGACGCCGCCAAGAAGCTCGCCGGCTACCTGGCATCGCCCGAGGTCGCCGCCGAGCTGGCCAAGGAGTCGGGCTTCTTCCCCGCCCGCACCGACGTCACCGTGCCCGGCCAGTCGGAGTCGGCCAAGGAGTTCGCCAAGTCCCTGGAGTACGCCTTCCCCGGCGACACCCACCCGCAGGCCCGCCAGGTCATGGGCCTCATCGCGCCGCACATCCAGGCCGCGCTGCTCGGCCAGGAGGACGCCAAGACGGCACTGGACAAGGCCGCCGAGGAAGCCGACGCGCTGCTGAGCAGCGGCGGCTGAAGCGGCTGAACGAGAAAGGAACGCCGTGCGACATCGCTTGCGTGACCCGGTCACCGGACTGCTGTTCGTCCTGCCCGTGCTGGTGCTCTTCCTGATCTTCCGGATCTTCCCCTCGCTCGGGGCCGTGGGCATGAGCCTGACGAACTGGAACGTCAGCGGCGACTGGAGTCTCATCGGCGCGGACAACTACGCCAGGCTGTTCGAGGACGTCAACTTCTGGCGCAGTCTGCGGGTCACGCTCGTGTACGCGGCCGTCTACGTGCCGCTCACCCTCGTGGTGGCGCTCGGCACGGCGTTGCTGCTCAACCGGGTGGTGTTCATGCGCGGCCTGTTCCGCGGCATGCTCTTCCTGCCGTACGTGACCAGCTTCGTGCTCGCGGGCGTGCTGTGGCGCTGGATCTACGAGTTCGACGGGCTGATCAACGGCCTGATCGGCAAGCTGGACCTCGGCCCGGTGGCCTTCCTGGAGGAGGCGTCGCTGGTGCTGCCCGCGCTGGCCGTCGTGTCGGTGTGGAAGGGGTTCGGCTACTCGATGCTGATCCTGCTGGCCGGGCTCAAGTCCATCCCGGCCAGCTACCTGGAGGCGGCCACCGTCGACGGGGCGGGCTCCTGGCAGAAGTTCCGCCGCATCACGCTGCCGCTGCTCAAGCCGACGCTCTTCTTCGTCCTGATCATCGAGACGATCAGCGCCTTCCAGGTGTTCGACACCATCTACGTGATGACCGGCGGCGGCCCGGCGCGGGCCAGCTACACGCTCATCTACGGCATCTACGACCACGGCTTCCGCTTCTTCGACTTCGGGTACGCGGCCACGTGGGGCGTGGTGCTGTTCGCGATCGTGCTGGTCGTGTCGCTGATCCAGCGCCGCTTCCTGGACCGGGGGAACACGTGACCATCACCGCCACCAGGCCGCTCACCCGCGAACGGGCCGCCGGACGGCCGCCCAGGCGCCGGGCGAGGTGGCCGCTCGCCGCCCTGCTGGCCGTGCTGTCGCTGCTGACGGTCGCGCCGTTCCTGGCCATGTTCGTCGTCGCGCTGTCGCCGGCCGGGCGGCCCACGCTGCCCGCCCAGTGGCCCGAGTCGCTGACGCTGGACAACCTGACCGCGGTGCTGTCGGCGTCCGGGTTCGTGGAGTGGACGGTCAACTCGATCGTCTACTCCGTCGTGTCGGTCGTGATCATCCTGCTCACCGCGTCGATGGCCGGCTACGCGTTCGCCAAGAAGCGCTTCCCGGGCCGCGACGCGATGTTCTGGACGTTCCTGGCGACGATGATGGTGCCGTTCCAGGCGACGCTCATCCCCACGTTCGTGCTGGTCAACAGCCTGGACGGGGTCGACACGTTCTGGGGGCTGATCGTCCCGACGCTGGCCAACTCCCAGGCCGTCTTCCTCATGCGGCAGTTCATCATGGGGCTGCCGGACGAGCTGTTCGACGCCGCCAAGGTCGACGGCGCCTCCGAGCTGCGCGTCTACCTGACGATCGTGGTGCCGCTGACCAAGCCGATCATGGCCACGCTGGGCGTGTTCGTGTTCCTGTGGCACTGGAACGACTTCCTGTGGCCGCTGGTCGTCGGCCAGAGCGACGCCACCCGGACGCTGACCGTCGGCCTGGCCGGGCTGCGGACCGAGGAGATGCAGCTGACGATGCTCATGTCGTCGGCGACGATCTCGGTGATCCCGTGCCTGCTGGTGTTCTTCCTGTTGCAGCGGTACCTGGTGAACAGCATCGCGATGACCGGATTCAAATAGGCTCCCTTCCGTGGATGAAACGGCACAAGCGCTTCGGGATCGGCTCCACGGCACCCTCATCGCCGCCGCGGCCACCCCCATGACGGCGACCGGCGAGGTGGACCCGGACGTCGTGACCCGCTACCTGGCGGGCCTGGTCGAGGACGGCGCGGGGGCCCTGGCGGTCCTCGCCCACACGGGCCGCGGCCCGTACCTCCCCCCGGCCACCCGCGCCACCGTGATCGAACGCGCGGTCGCCACCGGCGTCCCCGTCCTGGTCGGCGTGGGCGGCGGGCCGGCGCGCGACGACCCGGGGGAGCAGGCGCGCGTCGCGGCGGCGCTGGGCGCGGCCGGCGTGCTGGTGTTCCCCGAGGAGGGGGACCGGCTCGCCCGGCACGAGCACGTCTGGCGGGCGGCCCGGCTGCCCATGATCGCCTTCGACCTCTACACCCGCCCCTGCCCGCCCGAGACGCTGCGCGACCTGCTCGCCCACCCGGGCGTGGCGGGGCTCAAGACGGCCCTGCTGTCCGACGCCATGGGCTGCCAGCTCGCCATCGCGCTCACCAGGGACGCCGACCGGCTCGCGATCACCGGCGAGGACCGCATGTTCGGCCCCTCGCTCCTGTGGGGCGCCCAGGCGGCCCTGGTCGGCATCGCCGCCGCCCACGTCGGCCTGACCACCGCCGTCCTGCGCGCCTTCGAGGGCACCGACCTGCGCGCCTTCCACGAGGCGTCCGCCCGGCTCGACCGGCTCGCGGCGGCCACGTTCACCGCCCCGATGGAGGGCTACGTGCAGCGCATGCTCTGGCTGGCCGCCGCCGAGGGCCGCATCCCCGCAGCCCACGCCGCCGACCCCTACGGCCCGCCGCTGCCCGACGGCGAACGCGCCGCCGTGCTGGGCGCCCTGGAGGCCGGCCGTGCCTGACCCCCGGCCGGACACGATCCGGCAGCTGTCCAGCAAGGTCGTCTACGACAACCCGTGGATGACGGTCCGCGAGGACCAGGTCGAGCGCCCCGACGGCACCCGGGGCATGTACGCCTACGTCGACAAGCCCGACTTCGTGCTGGTCGTCCCGATGGAGGACGACGGGTTCCACCTGGTCGAGGAGTACCGCTACCCGATGCGCCGCCGCTCCTGGAGCTTCCCCCAGGGCACGGCGACGGCAGCCAGCCGGGAGGAGGAGGCCAGGATCGAGCTGGCGGAGGAGACCGGGCTGCGCGCCGCGAGCTGGACCCTCCTCGGCGCGCTCGACAACGCCCACGGCCTGGTCAACCAGCAGCTGTACGTCTACCTCGCCACGGAGTTGCGCCGCGGCCCGGTCAACCGGGAGCACACCGAGCAGGACATGCTGCACCGGTGGGTGAGCCGCGCCGAGTTCGAGCGGATGATCCGCGCCGGCGAGATCAGCGACTCCAGCTCGGTCGCCGCCTACACCCTGCTGAGGATGGGGCTCACGCCAGGGTCTGGGTGACCTCGTCGCGCTCGGCGGTGTGGGTGACGACCGCCCGCGCGCCGTTGACCAGCGGCAGGTACGGCGGCACGTGGCCGCACTCGACGTCGGCCACGATGGGAACGCCGAGGCCGCCGAGCGCGTCGAGCACCGCCTCGTGCTGGGTGAGCGTGCGCAGCCCGGGAGCGCGGGTGCGGCCGACGAGGATCGCGGTGGCGCCGTCGAAGAAGCCGGCCAGCCGCATCCCGTGCAGGTTGCGGCAGATGGTGCCCGCGTCGTGCTCGCACGCCTCCACGTACACGATCAGCCCGTCGCCGGCCAGCGGCGCGGTGTCGAGGTAGGGCGTCCCGGCGAGGTTGCAGAGCATCTCGACGCAGCCGCCGATCAGCCGTCCCTCCGCCCGGACGTCGCCGTCGCCGTCCAGCCGGGTCCACCGGCCGGGCGTGTCGAGGGTGAACTCGTCGGAGCCGGGCGCGTTCTGCCAGTCGTCGAAGCCCTGCGCCCGGTAGCGGCCCGGCGGGGTCTGCGTGAACGTCGCGCCGGGCGGCATCGCCACGATGTCCAGCCAGCTCGCCAGCCCGTCGGGCACCCGGTAGGGGGTGTCCATCAGGTTGTTGCCGTGGACGGTCGCGACGCCGGTCAGCAGCGTCAGCGGGGTCAGGATCGTGGTGTTGTCGGAGTAGCCCACCAGCCAGGTCGGCTCGGCCTGGCGCAGCGCGTCCCAGTCGAGCAGCGGCAGCAGGTCGATGCAGGTGTCGCCGCCCCACGGCGGCACGATCGCCCTGATCGACGGGTCGGTGAGCATGTCCGTCAGCTCGCGGGCCCGCTCGGGGGCGGGCGCGCTGACGTGACCGGAGCCGTCCATGCAGGCGCCGACGACCACCTCGTAGCCGCGCGCCTCGACGGCGTGGATCGCGACCTGGAGGCGGTCGTTCAGGCTCTTGTCGACGCCGCTGGACGGTGAGGTGACCCCGACCCGGTCACCGGGCCGCAGGGGAGACGGATATCGCATCTCCGTTAACTAGCACGTACGCATCAGTCGAAACTAGCGAAATATGTGGCGGACATGTCCTCGTCGCCGTGGCCCTGGGCGTCGGCGCGGCGGAAACGCTCGCGGGCGGCGGCCACCACGTCCAGCCGGACGCCGGCCTCCCGGCCCGCCTCGACGATCAGGCCGGTGTCCTTCTCGGCGTTGCGCACGGTGAAGCTCGGCTCGAAGGAGCCGTCGAGGATCGCCCGCGACTTGACCTGGAAGTAGGCGCTGTCCATCGGCCCGCCCACGATCACCTCGCGGACCAGCTCGGGGTCCACGCCGAGGCCCCGGGCCAGGGCCAGCGACTCGGCGACGACGGCCGTCAGCGAGATGCCGAAGCTCACCGTGGCCATCTTCAGCCGCGACCCGGCCCCGGAGGCGCCGTCCTCGTCCAGCCAGAGCGTGCGCTGCCCGAGGGCGGCGAAGACCGGTTCGAGCGCCTGCCTGGCCTGTCCCGGCCCGGCGGCCAGGATGATCAGCGTGCCCTGCTCGGCCGGCTGCTTGGTGCCCTGCACGGGCGCGTCGACGAACGTCAGCCCGTGTGCCGCGGCCAGCTCCGCCAGCCGGGCCACGCCGCCGACGCCGACCGTGCTCATCTGCGCCCACACCTGCCCGGCGCGCAGCCCGGGGGCGGCGGCGGACACGGCGTCGTGGACGGCTCCGGCGTCGCTCAGCATCGTGATCACGACGTCGGCGCCGTCCACGGCCTCGGCCGGCGTGCCCGCGACCACCGCGCCCGCCGCCTCCAGCGGCTGCGCCTTCTCCCGCGTGCGGTTCCACACGCGGACGGGCAGGCCCGCCGCGAGCAGGTTGGCCGCCATGGGCGCACCCATGATCCCCGTTCCGAGCACTGCGACGCCGGTCATGTTCTCTCCCAGATCACGACTTCACCTCTACGGTAACCGGGCCCGGAACGGCGCTGGTCAGCGGCTGCCGTCGATGGCGATCCGCACCAGGTTGCGGCCCTTGACCCCGTACAGGGCGAGCCGGGACGGGTCGAGCGCCAGCTTGGGCTCGCCGCCGAACCACTGCCCCGCCAGCCCCTCCACGATCGGCTTCGCGGTGAAAGCGCGCAGGTCGACCTTGTAGACCTTGTCGCCGTCGGTGCAGTACGCCACCCGGCCCACCACGTGCAGGTCGCCGCCCTTCGAGCCGGTCTTGAGCGTCCGGGTGACCTTCCGGGCGCGCAGATCCCACTCGAAGACGACGCCCGTGTTCGTCATCCCGTACAGGTGGCGGGGGCCGAGCGCGAGCGCGGAGATGTAGCGGGCGCCCGGGACGGGCTCGGCCTCCCACAGCAGCTCGCGCGCCGCCAGGTCGTAGGCGGCCAGGCGGGCGGTGGTGGTGACCGGCGGCAGGCCCAGCCCCTCCTGGGTGAGCGTGCCGAGGTAGGCGGTGCCGCGCCGGGTGACGACCGAGTAGACGGTCTGGCGCTCGACGGCCGGCCGCTGCGTCGTGTACGCGCCGGTGCGGGGCGCGTAGAAGGACAGGGCGCCGTTCATGTGGCCGGGCTCCGGCTGGGTCGGCATGACGAGCAGGCCGGTCCTGGCGTCCCAGGCCAGGTCGCGCGGGCGGTCCTGCTGGTTGCCGGTGCGCGCCAGCAGGGTCGCCTCGGCGTCGCCGGCCCGGTGGGAGTAGAGCGCGGCCTGGGTGTAGACGCCGATGTAGGTGGTGCCGTGGACGGTGATCATGGTCTTGGGCTCGCCGGGGATGGCCAGCCGGGTGGTCTCGCCGGTGGCCAGGTCGTGGATGTCGGCGCCGCTCTTGCCGCCCACGTAGACGCGCTCGCCGTCGGAGTGGACCGACATCGGCTCCTCGGCGGCGGCCCGGAAGCCGCGCTGCACCAGGTTGCGGTAGTCCAGCGAGCCCGTCGCCGGGTCGTAGACGAACACCGCGTTGTCCTGGACGCCGTAGACGCGGCCCTCGTGGGCCAGGATGCGGTGGGTGGCGGCCTCGAAGTACGGCACGCCCAGCACCTCCAGCTCGCCGGTGTCGAGCCGGGCCCGGTAGAAGGTGCCGGTGGGGCGGCCGGCGAAGTAGGCGTAGCCGTCGTGGATCAGCACCGAGACGATGTACTTCTCGCCCGGGGCGGTGGCCTTGACGACCTTGTGGTCGGACGGGTCCGCCTTGTTCAGGATGACCAGCTCGGCGAGCGAGTTCATGCCGCCGGCGATGTGGGTGGCGGAGACGCTCAGGCTCGACACCCAGTCGCGGTCGGCCAGCTCGGGCGGCAGCAGGTCGCGCCGCTCCCCGGTGGCCCGGTCGATCGCGATCAGGTGGGCGTTGGCGCCGACGCCCGCGTAGACGTGGGTCTCGTCGGCCTGGATGCCGCGCACGTACGCCTCGCCGGGGGCCGCCTCGCCCAGGTCGCGGCCGGTGCCGGTGGCCGGGTCGTACTCCTTGACCTTGCCCGGCTCGGAGGTGCCCAGGTAGACCTTGCCGTCGGGGGAGGCGGCCAGGGTCCAGATGAAGTGGTCCGGGTAGGAGGCGACCTTGGTGACGGTGCCCGCGACGGTGTCGAGCTTGTAGAGGTCGGACCTGGAATGGGTGCCCACGTACACGTCGGTGCCGACCCGGCACATCGCCCAGACGCCGATGCCGGTGGGGATGTCGAAATGGGCGGTGACCGAATCCTGGGCGAGGTCGTAGGCGCCGACCACGTTGGGCGACAGGCCGCGCGAGCCGGCGTAGAGCACGCCGCCGACGATCTCGGCGTTGCCCAGCGGGCTGGCGACGCTGGCGGGGCCCAGGTCGGTGAGGGTTCCTTCGGGAGGTGCGGCGGCGTGGGCGGCGGTCGCGGGGGTCAGGGCGGGCAGCGCGGCGGCCGCCGTGGACGCGGCGGCCACCTGCAGGAAACGACGGCGGGGGATCATGTGCGGCTCCTGGGAAGGTTTGGCCGCACGCTATAACGGGCTGGTCCGTAATGTCTAGATCGAGAACAGCTCCGTCGCGTTGCGCCACGCGACCCGCTCGGCCGTCAGGCCCGTGAGCCCCGCCGCCGCGACCGCGCCGAACGCCGAGGACGGGTCGATCAGCGTGGCGTCCGTGCCGAACAGCAGCTGCCGGTCGTCCACCGCCGCCACCACCTCGGCGATCCGGCCCGCCGGGGCGTGCGACCAGCACGGCTCCAGGTAGAGCCGGTCGCAGCCGCGCGCCGCCTCGATCGCGTAGCGGTGGCCGTCGGCGCCCATGTGCCCGGCGATGACCCGCAGGCCCGGGACGTCCAGGCACACCTGGGCCAGGTCGAGCACCGAGGGCCCCCACGTGTGCACGAGCGCCGGCAGCCCCGCCTCGACGGCCAGCTCCAGCGCGGCCCGCATCCGCGGCGAGGTCACCGGCGAGCCCGTGTAGTCCGTGTGGATCTTGACGCCGACCCACGGCCCGGTCAGGTCCCGCAGGTCCTCGGCCGCCTCGCGCAGCCGCCGCGGGTTGACCGTGACGTACCCGTGGAGCCGGTCCTGCCCCTCCAGCACCTTCGCCAGCGCCCGGTTGCCCGCCTGCGCGTCGTAGATGACCGCCTCGGTGGCCGACACGATCGCCTTGCCGATGCCGTAGCGGTCCATGGTGGCCAGGCTCGCCCCGGCCACGTCCATGGTGAAGAACCACGGCCCCCAGTGCGCGTGCACGTCGATGATCATGCCAGCAGCCTCCTCGCGTTGCCTCCGGCCACGGCCTCGACCTGGGCCGGGTCCAGTCCGCTCGTCGCCAGCCTGAGCAGCGGCACGATCGGCTCGTAGTGCGGCGCGCGGGTGCCGTGCAGCAGCCGCTCCACGCCCAGCTCGGCGGCGACGGTCTCCAGCGCGTCGGGGGAGTTGAGCAGCCGCGTCGAGGTGTGGAACCCGGGCTCCTCCAGCGCGGCCACCAGGAAGTCGCCCAGATGGTAGAAGTGCGTGTCGAGGAAGACGACCCGGGCGCCGATCCCGGCGAACGGCTGCCAGAAGCGGCGCACGTCGCCGCCGGTCAGCACCACCAGCCCGAGCTCCGCCGCCCGGCGGGCGACGTGGCGCACCGACGGGAACGACGCGTCCACGCCCTGCTCGTCCGGGAACAGCCGAACCGCCCGCATCCCGGCCCCGGCCAGCCGGTCGAGCTCGCGCCCGGCGCCGAGCGCGTCACGCAGGTCCACGGCGCCCACGGGCAGCCACCGTGACTCGGCGGCCAGGGCCAGCACCTCGTCGTTGCCCTGCCGTACGTCGAACAGGGCGGCCCGCAGGCTCGCGACCGCGCCGGCGCGGGTGCGGTGGCCGGCCAGGAGCCCGCCCACCGACTCCGGCGTGCCGGGCGGGCTGTCGCGGTCGGGGAAGGCCCCGACGAGCACGTCCACGTCGAGCGTCACCTCCAGGCCGCCGATCAGGCTCCAGGCGTCGAACGGTATTGCGGGCTGTTCCTCAATCGTCATGCGCGTCATCATGCCATTGACTAACCGCGCTCATATAGTTACGGTCTGGGCCAAAATCAGGCACAAATGAACGTGAGGTGGCCGGCGTGCTCCGATCCCTGCTCGTCGTGGTGGCGGGCCTGTTACCCGCGCTCGTCTCTCCCGGGGCCGCATCCGCCGCCCCCTCCCGCTGTGGCGACCCCGCCGTCACCACCTACGGCCCGGCCTCCGTCACCGGCGCCATCGTCGGCGCCGCCGTGCACGAGGGCCGCGCCTACGTCGTCAGCCGCGGCCCCAAGCCGCCCGTGATCGCCGAGATCGACCTGGCCACCCGCAAGGTCGTCAGGAGCGCCACGCTGCCCGACGGCCCCGCCGACGGCGAGCCCGAGGGCGGCTGGGCCGTCGCCGTGTCCGGCGGCAAGGTCTACGTCGGCACCTACCCCGTCCCCGACCTCTACAGCTTCGACATCGCCACCGGCGAGGTGGCCCATCTGCACTCCTTCGGCAAGGTCGGCGGCTTCGTGTGGAGCCTGGCCGCGGCCCCCGACGGCACGCTGTACGCCGGCACCTCCTCCGACGGGCGGGTGTGGGAGTACGTCCCCGGCACCGGCGCCGTCCGCCGCTACGGCGTGCTGGCCCAGGGCGAGCACTACGTGCGCGCCGTGGCCGCCGACGACCGCTACGTCTACGCGGGCCTGCTGGAGAAGAAGCTGCTCGTCCGGGTCGACCGCGTCAGCGGCGAGGTCACCCGGCTCGCCGAGGCGGGCGCCGCCTTCGGCGTCGTCGCCCTCAACGGCGACCGCGTGGTGGCCGCCGCCGGGCCCGAGCTGATCGACGTCCGCAAGGACGGCACCGACCTGCGGCGGGTCACCGTCGAGACCGGGCTGCTCGACGCGCTCACCCCGGCCGCCGACGGCTCCGTCTACGCCGCCTCCCGCCCCGACGGCGCCGTCCACCGCTACCGCACCGGCGACAGCGCGCTCACCCGGGTCGCCGCCCCGCCCTCCTATGGCGACGAGACCCGCCTGCTCCACGTGACCGGCGAGAACGCGGTGCTGTCGTTCGCCGGCAGCGGCGGCCTGTGGGCGCTGGACGGCGGCACCGGCGCGGCCGAGTTCACCGACCTCATCGACGCGGGCATGCCGGCCGGCGCCGAGCGCACCCAGAGCATGGTGCTCGTCCCCGGCCGCGCCGTCTACGCCGGCGGCCACTTCGCCCTCGACATCCGCGACCTGCGCACCGGCGAGCAGCGCCGGATCCGGGTCCCCGGCGAGCCCAAGGCCATGGTCAGGGCGGGGGACAAGGTCTACGCCGCCATGTACCCCACCGGCGAGATCGTCTCCGTCGACGTGCGCACCGACGAGGTCCGCAGCCTCGGCTACCTCGGCCACGACCAGAAGCGGCCCTGGGACATCGAGTACGACCCGCGCACCGGCAAGCTCCTGGTCGCCACCTCGTCGCTGTCGGCGAGCGTCCCCGGCGCGCTGTCGGTCGTCGACCCGCGGACCGGCGCCAAGGACGTGTACGCCGGCGTCATCCCCGGCCAGAACCTCATGAGCCTGGCCCTCGACGAGGAGCGGGGCGTCGTCTACCTGGCCGGCGACGTGTTCGGCACCAGCACGCCGACCGCCTCCGTCGCCGCCTTCGACCTGGCCCGCCGCACCGTCCTCTGGCAGGCCGACCCGATGCCGGGCCACCGCACCTTCCAGGACGTCAAGCTGCACAAGGGCCTGCTGTACGCGTCGTTCAAGCGCGAGTCGGGCGCCTGGATGGCGATGGACCCCGAGACGCGGCAGGTCGTGCGGCAGGGCACGATCTCCGGCTACGGTGAGCTGACCACGCACCGGGGCCGCCTGTTCGCCTCGGTCTTCCGGGGCGGCGGCAACGCCTACGAGCTCGACGCCGGGCGCGGGGCCACGCTGCTGGCCACCGGGCTGGGCGACGAGTGGCACACCAATCCGCAGCTCCATTTCGAGCCCGGCTCCTGGAACGCCTGGGCGATCGTGGGGCGTGACCTGGCCCGCGTCCGGCTCGACCCGCGCTGCCCGCCCTTGACGCTCCCCGCCGGCGCGTCGTAGGTTTCGGTCTGTGCCGAAATTGATCGTGGATGCCCACCGGCTGGCCGGTCCCGTGCCGTTCGACGACCTGCCGGTGGACCCGCGGCCCGACCTGGACCGCCTGGGCATCGACCGGGCCCTCGTGACCCACACCCTCAGCCTCTACTCCGACGCCGAGGTGGGCAACGACGCCCTCTTCGCGCTGTCGGACCCCCGGCTCGAACCGGTGCCCGTCGTGGTGCCGGGCGTGCCGGGGGCGTGCACCCCCGCCACGCCCGCCGCCGTGCGGGCGTGGGGGGCGCGCATGGTGCGGCTCTGCCCCGAACGGCACCGGTTCGACCTCACCGGCCCGATCGCGCTCCGCTGGCTCGCCGCCCTCCGCGACGGCGCTACGGAGGGTGACGCCGGTCCGGGACGGCCGCCCGTCGTCGCCGTCGACCTCGACGAGACCAGCCCCGCCCAGCTCCGCACCCTCGCCGACCGGCTACCCGGCCAGCGGATCCTCGTGCTGAACCCCGGCTACCGCCGCCTGCGCGCGCTGGCCGAGCTCATGGCCGAGGCGCCGGACGTCTGGGTGGAGATCGGCACCGTCAACACCCAGGGCGGCGTGGAATGGCTGGCCGAACGGTTCGGCGCCGAGCGGCTGGTGTTCGGCACCGGCGCCCCGGTCGCCGACGACTGCGGCCCGCGCTTCCTGCTCGACCACCTCGACCTCACGCCGCACGAGACCGACCTGATCGCCGCCGGGTCCCTCGCCGCGCTGCTCGGAGACCGCCGATGATCCTCGACGCGCACGGCCACGTCGGCACCTGGCCCGACTTCCTCATCCCCGACCCCACCGCCGAGGGGCTGGTCGCCACCATGGACCGGCTCGGCGTCACCGCCGTGGGCATCAGCCACCTGCTCGCCGTCGGCCCCGACGCCGAACGCGGCAACCGGCTCGCCCAGGAGGTCGCCGCCCGCCACCCCGGCCGGTTCGGCGTCTGGCAGGTCTACAACCCCCACCACCGCACCCCGCTGGTCACCGACGGCGTGTGGGGCGTCAAGCTGCACCCCGACGTCCACCAGTGCCGCCTCGACGACCCCCGCTACGAGCGCGTCTGGCGGCTCGGCCTGCCGGTGCTCGCCCACGGCCAGACCGACTCGCCGTGGAGCGACCCCGCCCAGTTCGCCACCGTCGCCGCCCGGCACCCGGACGTGCCGCTCCTCATGGGCCACACCGGGCTGTGGCCGAACGGCTTCGCCCGCGCCGCCCGCCTGGTGGCGGACCACCCCAGCGTCCACCTGGAGGTGTGCGGCTCCAAGTCGACCGGCCGCTGGATCGCCCGCCTGGTGGAGCTGGCCGGGGCCGGACGTGTCGTGTTCGGCACCGATGCCTGCTTCCTCGACATGCGCCTCGGCTTCGGCCGCCTGGCGCTCGCCCCGCTGTCCGACGCCGACCGCGCCCTCGTCCAGGGCGGCAACCTGGCCCGCCTGCTCGGGAAGGGACTCCCATGACACTCGCCCTGCACGGCGGCACCCCCGTGCGCGCCACCCCGTGGCCCGCCTGGCCGCCGCCCCTCGACGCCGCCCAGCGCGAGCTCGTGACCGGCGTGCTGGACAGCGGCCTGTGGGGCGCCACCCAGGGCGGCTCCCTCGTCGCCGACCTCACCGCCGCGTTCGCCCGCGCCGCCCGCGTCCCGTACGGGGTCGCCGTCGGCAACGCGACGCTGGGCCTGTTCGCCGCGCTCAAGGGCCTGGGCGTGGGCCGGGGCGACGAGGTGATCGTGCCCGCCTACACGTTCGTCGCCTCGGCCACGGCGGTGCTGCTCGCGGGCGCCGTCCCGGTGATCGCGGACGTCGACCCGGAGCACCTGCACCTGTGCCCGCGCGCCGTGGCCGGGGCCGTCACGCCGCGCACCGCCGCCGTCATGCCCGTCCACCTGGCCGGCAGCCCCGCCGCCATGGACGAGCTCGCCGCCGTGGCCGCCCGCCACGGCCTCGCGGTCGTCGAGGACGCCGCCCAGGCCCACGGCGCCGCCTACCGTGGCCGCCCGGTCGGCGGGCTCGGCGACGCCGGCGTCTTCAGCTTCCAGTCCAGCAAGGCGATGACCGCGGGGGAGGGCGGGATGATCGTCTGCCGGGACGAGAGCGCGTACGAGGCCGTCTGGTCGGTGTGCAACGTCGGCCGCCGGCTCGGCGGCCAGTGGTACGGACACCCGTCGGTGGGCTGGAACCTGCGGCTCACCGAGATCCAGGCCGCGCTCCTGCTGCCGTGGCTGGACCGCCTCGACGGCGAGCTGGCCCGCCGCGACGCGTTCTGCGCGGCGCTCACGGCCGAGCTGGCGCACCTGCCGGTGAGCGCCGTGCCCGCGCCGGAGGGGACCACGCGCGACTCGCGGCACCTGCTCATGCTGCGCGTCGAGGCCCCGGTGGACCGGGACTTCCTGCTGGCCGCCATGGCCGCCGAAGGGGTGCCGCTGGACGCCGGCTACCCGCCGCTGGGCGGCATGGACGCGCTCACCGCCGAGGGGGCGCGCGCCGAGCCCTGCCCGGCCGCCGAGCAGGCCGCCCGCGACGTGGTGTGGGTGCGCCAGTCGATGCTCATGGACGATCCGGCCCGCGCCTCCGACATCGCCGAGGCGCTGGCCAAGGTGCTGTCGGCCTAGATCCGCCGCAGGAGCTCGGCCGCTTCACAGATGTGGCGGTCGCCTCCGCCGGGCGCCGCGAGCCGTACCGGATCACCGTGGACGGCCGCGACGCGCTGCGCGAGGAGGTCGCCGACCTGGTCCGCTCCCGGCCCGCGCGGCCCCGCACGGTGCTCGGCCCGTGCGGCCGCGCACGGTGCTCGACCTGGCGCGGGGGCGTTCGCGGCGGCGGTGTCGGCCGGCGCGCTGGTGGCGGTGATCGCGCTCGGGCGCCGCCGGGCCGTGCCGGAGCTCCAAGAGATCTATATTCGGCCCCAACCGTAACCGGACTATTGACGGAAAAACCGTTCCTTCCTAGGTTTCGGTCATGACCTTAATCAAACGAGCGTTCGCCGCCGCCGTGGCCGCCGTGGTGCTGGCCGCGCCGGCCGCCCCCGCGCACGCCGATGACCGGCTCACCGACCTGGGGGTGCCGCTGCAGGACGTGCTGCTCCTCGGCGGCACCGTCGCCCCCGGACCCGGCGGCACGCCCGTGCTCTGGGCCGCCTCCTCCGGGGCCCCGGCCCACCTCAACGCCGTCGACCCCGCCACCGGCGCCGAGGTGACCCGGCTCGACCTGCCCGGCGCCGCCGGAGCCTGGGCGGTGGACGCCACGCCCGACGGCAGCGTCTACGCCGGCACCTACGGCGACGGCCGCCTCTACCGCTGGACCCCCGGCGGCGGCGTCACCGACCTGGGCCGCCCGATCGCCTCGGAGAACTTCATCTGGTCCGTGGCCGCCGGCGAGGGCGCCACCGTCTACGGCGGCACCTACCCGGGCGGACGCCTGTTCGCCTACGACCCGGCCACCGGCGTGCGCGACTACGGCAAGCTGTCGCCGTCCCACTCCTACGTCCGCAGCGTCTCCTACGCCGACGGCAAGATCTACGCGGGCACCGAGAACCCGGCCGCCCTGTTCGAGGTCGACGCCGCCTCCGGCGCGGTCCGCCGGCTGCCGGCCCCGCCCGGCATCGACCTGACGGACCGGTGGGCCTACGACGTCGACGTGGAGGCCGGCTACCTGTACGTCCGGCTCGGCAGCGCGTTCCCGGCGCCGCTGCACGTGTGGGACATCGCGGCCGGCGCCTGGGTGGACGCGCTGGAGACGGCCCACGGCCTCGACGTGTCGCCGCCCGACGACGAAGGCAGGGTCTACTTTGTAAAGGCGGGCGAGCTGGTCAGGTACGACCCGCGCACCAAGGCCGTCACGCCGACGGGGATGCCGTTCGTCGGCCGGGTGGCCAACACGCGCGGCATCGGCTGGGCCGAGCTGGGCCTGCCCGACTACCCGGGCAAGAGCCTGGTGGGCCTGCTGTGGCGCGGCATGATGTTCCGCTACAACCCGCAGACCGGGGCCAAGTCGTTCGTCCAGTCCGGGATCAAGGGCGAGCCGATCGACGTCACCGCCATCGCCGACGGCCCCGACGGGCGCGTCTACACCGGCGGCTTCCTCAACGGCGGCTTCGCCGCCCTGGACCCCGGCACCGGCGAGAGGGAGGAGTTCCACACCTTCTCCCAGACCGAGGCGCTGGCCACGCACCGGGGCAAGCTCTACGTCGGCGCCTACCCGGACGCCCGCCTCTACGCCTACGACCCGGCGCTGCCCTGGAACAGCCCCGAGTACTCGCCCAGCCCCGAGCCCGGCCCGGCGCCGAACCCAGCCAGGCTCGCCGACTTCGCCGCCGACAAGCAGATCAGGCCCCGCGCCCTGACCTCCGCCGGTAAGTACCTGGCCGCAGGCACCATGCCCGACCTGGGGCACCTCGGCGGCGTCCTGGCCCTGTGGGACCCGGAGACCGGCGCGCTCAAGCACGCCGAGCGCAACGTGGTCAAGGACCAGAGCATCGTCTCGCTCGCCTACCGCGACGGCGTCCTGTACGGCGGCACCTCCATCTACAGCGGTCAGTCGGCGACCGAGCCCACCCAGCCGGAGGCCAAGCTGTTCGCCTGGTCGGTCAGGCACGACAAGCTGCTGTGGGAGATCGTCCCGGCCCCCGGCAAGCCCGCGATCCCGGCGCTGACCTTCGACGACCGCGGCCGCCTGTGGGGCATCGCGGGCGGCGAGGTGTTCGGCGTGAACGTCCACGCGCGCAAGGTGGTCGACCGCCTCACGCTCTCCGCCAGCTCCAGCTCCGGCGGCCAGCTCGCCTTCAACGCCGCGGACAGGCTCCTGTACGGGGCGCACGCGGGCAAGGAGGCGTTCACCCTCGACCCGAGGACGCTGGCGCGGGCCGTGATCAAGCAGGGGCCGGTGCACCACCTGGCGGTGCACCGGTCGGGAGACGTGTACTTCGCCGAGGGTCCGAAGCTGTTCCGCTACCGGCCCTGAGCCTAGGATCGATCCCGGACCCAGCCTGCCCGGAGGACCGCCGTTGGACGTCGTCCCCTTCGACAGCGCGCCGGCCGAGCCCGCCGGCCGGCTGCTCGCCGACGCGCACCCGGGCGAGCCGGGGCGTGGCGGGCTCGACCCGGCGGCGGCCCGGCGCCGGCACTTCCGGACGGAATGAGGGGGCGCGATGCACGCCACGGGACCGTCGCGGATCATCGCGGTGCGGCACGGCGAGAGCGAGGCCAACCTGGCCTACCGGGAGGCCGGTGACGAGCCGCTGGTCTACGGGCGGGGCGACGACGAGGTCACGCTGACGCCGCTCGGCAGGGAGCAGGCCGCGGCGCTCGGCGCGCTGCTGGCCGCGCTGCCGGAGGAGGAGGCGCCCGACCTGGTCCGCTGCTCGCCCTTCCGGCGGGCGCTCGACACCTGGGCGATCGCGCGCCGGGTGTGGGGCGCCGATCCGCCGGTGACGGTGGACGAGCGGCTGCGCGACCGCGGCAGGGGAGAGCTGGGCCGCTACAACGAGGCGGCGATCGCGCTGCGCCGCCCGGAGGAGCTGGCCCGGCTGCGGGCCGAGGGCGAATACCGCTACCGGCCGCCCGGCGGGGAGTCGTTCGGCGACGTGGCCGCCCGCGTCCGTGACTTCCTGGCGGGCCTGCGCGGGCGGGCCGACGGGCGGCGGGTGCTGATCGTGGCGCACGACGCGGTGGTGCTGGCGCTGCGCCACGTCATCGCCGAGGCGCCCGACGCCGATCTGGCGGAGCTGGACGCGTTCACGCCGATCCGCAACGGCTCGGTCTCCACCTGGCACACGGTCGGCGGCCGGCTGACGCTGCTTGACTTCAACGCCGGGGGCCACCTGTAGGGGTCAGGTGGTGACGATCTCGTCGGCGCGCGCCCGGGTGCCGTCGGCGGCGAACCACGCCTCCTCCTTGGCGAACCACGTCCGCCAGCTCGGCTCCAGGTGGGCGCCGTCGCGCGCCAGCACCCGGCGCAGCCGGAGGTCCTCGTCGGCCTCGACCCAGACGGTGAAGGCGAGCAGGTGGGCGGCCGACGCCCTGGCGGTGCCGACGCCCTCGATGATCAGCGTGGGGGCGACCGGCACCACGATCCGCCCGGTGTAGGCGGCCCGTACCCAGTCGTAGCGCCGGAAGGCGCCGGGGCGGCCCTGGCCGAGCGGGCGCAGGACCTGCTCGTCGAGGGCGGCGAACCAGGTTTCCGGGCCGTCGTCCCAGTGCACGGGGAAGTCGTCGCTGTGCACCACCTGGCAGCCGAGCGCGGCGGCGAGCGCGCCGGCGAACGTGGTCTTGCCGGAGCCGGCCGGACCGTCGACGGCGACGACGCGGACCGGGCCGCACGACGGTGGGCGTTCGAGGACGCGCCGGGCCAGGGATTCCACGCACTCAGGGTAGGAGGAGACTGGAGTGCGGAGGCGAGGAGATATGCTTCCGCTTCCGAACCGGCTGGAGGTTGATCTTGCGCGGACCCCTGGGTGACATCGTCGTGCTCGACCTTTCCAGGGCCCTCGCGGGCCCGCACGCCGCGCAGATGCTCGGCGACCTGGGCGCCAGGGTCATCAAGGTGGAGCACCCCGACGGGGGAGACGAGTCGCGGGGGTGGGGACCGCCGTTCGTCGGCCCGGACGAGGAAATTTCGACATATTTCCTGGCGGCGAATCGTAACAAGCAGTCCATCGCCGTGGATTTGAAGTCCGACGCGGGCAGAGACCTCGTCGAACGGCTGGTCCGCCGCAGCGACGTGCTGGTGGAGAACTTCCGCACCGGGGTGCTCGACCGGCTGGGCCTGCCGGTCGAGCGGCTGCACGAGCTCAACCCTCGCCTGGTCGTCCTGTCCATCACCGGGTTCGGGCACGACGGCCCCGAGGGCGGCCGGCCGGGATACGACCAGATCGCGCAGGGGGAGGCTGGGCTGATGTCGCTGACCGGGCCGCCCGGGGAGCCCCACCGCGTGGGCGCCTCGGTGGCCGACCTGCTGGCGGGCATCCACGGTGCGTACGGGGTGGTCGCCGCCCTGTACGAGCGCGAGCGCACCGGCCGGGGCCGGGTCGTGCGGACGTCGCTGCTGGCGGCGGTCACCGGCGTGCACTCCTACCACGGCACCGCCTGGACCGTCGGCGGGCGGGTGCCCGCGGCGGGCGGCAACCACCACGCCACGATCGCCCCCTACGGAGCCTTCCGCTGCGCCGACGGCATGCTGCAGATCGCCGCGGCGAACGACGGCCAGTGGAAGAAGGTCGCCGCGCTACTCGACATTGACCCTGATATGGCGAAATATGCGACCAACAGGGACCGATTCACGCACCGGGATGAGCTGATCGCCGACATGGAGAAGGCCCTGGCCGCCCACGACCGCGCCCACTGGCTGGCCAGGCTGGGAGAGGCCGGCGTGCCCGCGGGCGCGATCCGGTCCATCGACGAGGTCTACGCCTGGGAGCAGACCCGCTCGCAGGGCCTCGTGGTGGAGGTCGACCACCCGGTGCTCGGCCCCGTCGAGCTGCCGGGGCCGCCGCTGCGCTTCGACGGCCTCGACGGCGTGAGACACACGCCGCCCCCGGCCCTCGGCCAGGACGGCGACGCGGTGCTGCGCTGGCTCACGGAGCTCGAAGAGCGGGAGCGATGACGGCGATCCGGCGGCACCGCACGAGGAGCTCGTGCGTCAACCTTGCATCACCGGCTGACGAGAGGGAGCGATGGTGAGCCGTCCGGACGCGCGCACACTGATCGACACGGTCCTCGACGGGGGCTCGTGGAAGTCGTGGGACGCGCCTCCCGCCGACCCGGCCGAGCCGGGCTCCTCCTACGCCGAGGAGCTGGCCGCGGCCCGGGTCAAATCCGGCTACGACGAGGCCGTGCTGACCGGCGAAGGGCTGCTCGGCGGGCGCCGCGTGGCCGTCGTGGCGTCGGAGTTCTCGTTCATGGCCGGGTCGATCGGCGTGGCGGCCGCCGAGCGGATCGTCGCCGCCGTCGAGCGGGCCACCCGCGAACGGCTGCCGCTGCTGGCCGCGCCCGCCTCGGGCGGCACCCGCATGCAGGAGGGCGCGACCGCGTTCGTCCAGATGGTCAAGATCACCGCGGCGGTGCAGCAGTTGCGCGCGGCGGGCCTGCCGTTCGTCGTCTACCTGCGCCATCCGACGACCGGCGGCGTGTTCGCCTCCTGGGGCTCGCTCGGGCACGTGACGGCGGCCGAGCCGGGCGCGCTCATCGGGTTCCTCGGGCCGAGGGTGTTCGAGTCGCTGCACGGCTACCCGTTCCCGGCGGGCGTGCAGGTGGCGGAGAACCTGTTCGAGCACGGCCTCATCGACGCCGTCGTCGCCGCCGAGGACGCCCGCGAGATCGCGATCAGGGCGCTGTCGGTGCTGTCGGCCGAGCGCCGCGGCCTCGACCCCGGCCCCGCCCCCGAGGAGGACCTGCGGCCCGTCGAGGCGTGGGAGGCCATCACCCGCTCCCGCCGCGACGACCGGCCCGGCGTGCGGGCGCTGCTCAAGCTCGCCGCCACCGACGTGACCCCGCTCAGCGGCAGCGGCGAGGGCGAGAACGAGCCCGGCCTGGTGCTGGCCCTGGCCAGGTTCGGCGACGCCCCGGTCGTGCTGCTCGGCCAGGACCGCCAGCACCAGCGTGCCCGCTCCCCCCTCGGCCCCGCCGGGCTGCGGGTCGCCAGGCGCGGCATGCGGCTGGCCGCCGAGCTGGGGCTGCCCCTGGTCACCGTCATCGACACGGCCGGCGCGGCGCTGTCGAAGTCCGCCGAGGAAGGCGGCCTGTCCGGCGAGATCGCCCGCTGCCTGGCCGAGCTGGTCATGCTCGACGCGCCCACGGTCTGCCTGCTGCTCGGCGAGGGCGCCGGCGGCGCCGCGCTGGCCCTGCTGCCCGCCGACCGGGTGCTGTGCGCGCAGCACGCCTGGCTGTCGCCGCTGCCGCCCGAGGGCGCCTCGGCCATCCTCTACCGCAGCGTCGACTTCGCCCCCGAGATCGCCCAGGCGCAGCGGGTGCGCGCCACCGACCTGCGCCGCGACGGCATCGTCGACCGCGTCGTCCCCGAGCTGCCCGACGCCGCCTACGAGCCGCGCGCCTTCTGCGAGCGCGTCGGCCGGGCGCTGGAGCACGAGATCGCCGGCCTGCTAGCCCAGCCACCCGCCGACCGGCTCGCCGCCCGGCTGGCCCGCTACCGCCACCTGGGCGGCTGAGTCACGGCACCGGGACGCGCTCGACGCGGATGGAGACGACCTCCTCGCGCGGCACCACGACCTCGTAGGCGCCGTGGTCGACCATCCAGTAGCCCAGCGCCTCGGCCTTCATCCCGCTGTGGCCGGTGTAGGCGATGTGCAGGCCGTCCTCGTCCTCGTCCAGGACGATGCACGGCTCGCCGCCGAACGCGCCCACGGTGCGCACCAGCACCAGCCACTCCAGCTCCGTACGCGCCACCGTGCGCCGCCAGTAGCCGGAGGCCGCCTCGAACCCGTCGAGCTCCTCCTCGCTGAACAGCACCACCTGCTCGTCCGGACCCAGCGCGGCAGGCAGCGTGCGCTCGCCGAAGCGGGCCACGAACCCGGAGGCGACAGGGATGAGCTCGTCGTTCATGCGGCCGGCCGCCACGTGAGACCGTCGTACTCGGCGAAGGGCCGTTCGCCCTCGGCGGTGACGTGCACGATGCTCGCGCCCGCCGGGATCGGCATCGGCGTCGTGTGGAACTGCGGCACCACGTGCTCGCGCGAGGTGGTGAACCCGTTGCCGGCGAACGGCGGCGCGTCACTCCAGTCGCCGCCCATGTGAGGGCCGTAGGGCACCGCGTAGGTGTCGACGTCACGTGCCTGCCAGCGCATCACGTAGAGCTCGGGCACGCCGGCCGTCAGCTCCGAGCCGTCGAACGACAGGTCGAGGCCGTAGTAGAGCTGCTCGGGCGTGGTCAGCCTGGCGCAGTCCTGCACCCGGTAGACGAAGCCGGAGATGACCGTGCGTTTGCCCGCCAGATAGGGCACCAGCAGACGCGGCGGGACCACCTTCTGCATCTGCGTTCCGCTCATGATGACCACTTTACGGTCGCTCGACCCCGAGCACCCGATGTTCAAGGCATGGCAAGGTCGCGCGGGCGGCCGCGGTGGCCTCCGGATCGAGCTCCACGACCTGCACGCCCGGCGGCGTGCCCAGGTCGGCGCGGACCACGCCCAGCGGGTCGACCAGCATGCTGCGGCCCACGCCGTAGCCGTCGCCGGACTCGGCGGGGTTGGGCGCCTGGCCGACGGCGGCGGTCCACATGGTGTTCTCCAGCGCGCGGGCGCGCACCAGCGTGACCCAGTGGTCCTCCTTGAGCGGCCCCGACCCCCACGCGGCGATCACCGCGAACAGCTCGGCGCCCCGGTCGACCAGCGCCCTGGTCAGCTCGGGGAAGCGGATGTCGTAACAGGTGACGAGCCCCACGCGGAGCCCGGCGAGCTCGACGACCACCGGCTCGGCGCCCGGCGCGACCAGCTCCGACTCCTTGGCGCCGAACGAGTCGAACAGATGGATCTTGCGGTAGGCGGCGCGGATCCCGCCGTCGGCGCCGATCGCGACGGCGGTGTTGCGCACCCGGCCGTCGCCCGGCTCGAACACCCCGGCGATCACCGCGAGGCCGTGCCGCCGCGCCGCCTCGGCCAGGCCGGTCACGAACGGCCCGTCGAGAGGCTCGGCCAGCTCGGTGATCCGCCTGCCGTAGCGGGTGAGCGTGGCCTCGGGGAAGATCGCCAGGTCGGCGCCCTCCGCCTTGGCGAGGGCGTCGCGGACTCGTGTCAGGTTGGCCGCCGGGTCAGGAGACACCGGGATCTGGCAGAGGGCGATTCTCGTCACGGCCCGACTCTAACTTGTTGGGCACGTACCGGAACCAGGTGAGGCACCGCCAGATCCACTCCAGCGGCCCGTAGCGGAAGCGGGCCAGCCACCACCGGCTGAAGACCCCCTGGACGAGCAGCGTCACCGCCGTCAGCCCGAGCACCGACCAGCGGGTCGGGTCGGCGGCCAGCAGCGGCGCGGCCAGCACGATCACCACCGTGCCGCTCACGTAGTTGGTCAGCGCCATTTTGCCCAGCGGCTCCAGCGCCGCCGACAGCCACGGCCGCAGCACCAGCAGCAGCCCCGTCACGTACGCCGACGCCCCGGCGACCGCGCCCGCCAGGTAGAGCGACCAGTCGCCGGTGGAGTTCCAGGCGGCGGTCAGGAACACGACGGCGAGCACGCTCACCACGAACCCCGGCGCCAGCAGCCGCCGCGACGGCCGCAGCCGCATCAGCCCCATGCCGATCAGGAACGCCGCCGGGATCAGCAGCGGCCCGTTGGAGACGAACGGCGGCGCGTCCTCGATGCCCAGGTAGCCGCCGCCCGACATGACGCTCCACGCCAGCAGCGCCACCCCCAGCAGCAGCGGAAGCAGCCCGCCCGGCAGGAACGAGGCGGGCAGCAGCACCAGCGCCCCGAAGAACGCGTAGTCGGTCAGCACCTCGCCCGGGTACCACAGGTGCTGGACCAGCCCGAATCCCATCAGCCACGCCAGCCGCCTGGCCAGCGCCCACCGGTCGGACCCGCGCAGGAACAGCACGAAGCTGATGCCGAACAGCAGCGAGAAGATCGGGTAGAAGCGGCTCTGGAAGAACGTGTCGACCACCTGGTCGATGCCCGTCTGCGGCTCGTGCGGCGCGTGCTGCCAGGTGTTGACCAGCATGATCCCGCCCACCGCGAACCCGCGGAGGGCGTCGAGCTCACGGATGCGTGCGACGCTGCCCAAGTGAATCACCCTACGGGTAATAGTGTGAGGCTGTGACGGAACCACTTGTCTCCCGGATGCGCTCCTTCGGCACGACGATCTTCGCGGAAATGAGCGCGCTCGCCACCCGCACCGGCGCGATCAACCTGGGCCAGGGCTTCCCCGACACCGACGGGCCGGCCGCCATGCTCGACCGGGCCGTGCACGCGATCCGCTCGGGCGCCAACCAGTACCCGCCGGGCCCCGGCGTGATGGAGCTGCGCCAGGCCGTCTCCGAGCACCGCCGCGAGCACTACGGCCTGTCCTACGACCCGGCCGGCGAGGTGCTCGTCACCGTCGGCGCCACCGAGGCGATCGCCGCCGCCGTCCTGGCGCTGTGCGAGCCCGGCGACGAGGTCATCGCGTTCGAGCCGTACTACGACTCCTACGCGGCCTCGATCGCGCTCGCCCAGGCCCGCCTCGTCGGCGTCACGCTGCGGCCCGTGGCCGGCCGCTTCACGTTCGACCCCGCCGAACTGCGCGCCGCCGTCACCTCCCGCACCCGGGCGATCCTCGTCAACTCCCCGCACAACCCCACCGGCACCGTGCTCACCCGCGACGAGCTGACCGTCATCGCTGATCTGTGCCGCGAGCACGACCTGATCGCCATCACCGACGAGGTGTACGAGCACCTCACGTTCGACGGCGTCGAGCACGTACCACTGGCCACGCTGCCCGGCATGCGCGAGCGCACCGTGATGATCTCCTCGGCGGGCAAGACGTTCTCCGTCACCGGCTGGAAGACCGGCTGGGTGTGCGCGCCCGCGCCGCTCGTGACCGCCGTGCAGTCGGTCAAGCAGTTCCTCACCTTCACCGCGAGCGCGCCCTGGCAGGTCGCCGTCGCCTACGGGCTGCGGCACGAGGGCGCCTGGGTGGCCGCGCTGCGCGACTCCCTCCAGGACAAGCGCGACCGGCTGATGGAGGGCCTGGCGGCGGCCGGGTTCGAGGTGTTCGGGCCGGCCGGGACGTACTTCGTGCAGACCGACATCCGGCCGCTCGGCTTCACCGACGGGCTCGCCTTCACCCAGCGGCTGCCCGAGCTCGCCGGCGTGGTCGCCATCCCCACGCAGGTCTTCTACGAGCACCCCGAACGCGGCCGGCACTTCGTCAGGTTCGCCTTCTGCAAGAAGGACGAGGTCATCGACGAGGCCGTGACCCGGCTCAAGCGCCTGTCGGCCTGAGCCGGGCCGGCCCCGGCCGGTCTCCTCAGCCCCGGTCGACCTCGTCGACCTCGTCAGCCCTGGTTGTCCGCCGCCAGGTCCACGATCGCCGCCACCGGCCCGCCGCCCGACGGGCCCTGGTGCACGGCCGCCACCGACACGAACACCGCCGGATCGCCCGTGACGGCCGCGGCCACCCCGCCCACCGCGGCCTTGATCTGGCGGTGCCAGTGCACGTCGGAGTCGTCCAGCATGATGTTGCGCCGCCCCCGCACCCGCCCCGACGGGTCGGCCTCGCACTTCATGAACACGTTCACCAGCCGCCCGCCCAGGTCGGAGTGGTGCGGCCGCTCCGGCAGCGCCAGGCCGGCGTCGCGGATCGCCGCCCAGATGCCGTCGGCGTCCAGCGCGTCGCGCATCACCGCGTGCCCCGCCCGATAGCGCCCGCCGATGCCGCGCACGTTGCCCACCAGCACGATCTGCGCCCGGTCCAGCTCCACCCCCGACGAGCACGACGCCACCGAGGAGTAGAGCGACAGGTCCTTGTGGATCTGCTCCGCCGACGGCATCGCGATCTCCCCGAGCGCCACCGCCACCCCCAGCGCCGTGGTCGAGTTGGACAGGTCCATCGACGGGCCCGTCTCCTCGATCGCGGTGTCCTGGCCACGCTCCCGCGCCTCGGTGATCGTCGCCAGCGTCAGCAGCGGCGTCTTCGTCTGCACGTAGTGGACGTCACGCGGGTCGTCGATGCCGGCGAGCTTCATCGCCTCGCGCACCCCCGCGGCCACCTTCTCCACCATGGCCGGCCTGCCGATGTCCTCCGGCAGGATCACCTCGCTCATCGCCACCCCGACCGACACGCGCGGCTCGTCCGACGGCACCGCCCGCGCCGGGTCGAGCGTCGCGAAGATCGTGGCGTGCGGGCTCAGCACCCCGTCGGTGCCGCCCGACCACACCAGCGGCACGCTCTCCGGCGCCGGATGCCCCCGCGACGCCAGCACCTCACGGAAGGCGCGGTCGGCCAGGATGCGCGTGTAGTCGTTCACGCCGCCGTTGCCCTCGGTCTTGCCCACCACGGCCAGCACCCGGTGCGCCTCGATCACCCCGTCGTCGATGAGCCGCGCCAGCCCCGACGCGTCGGTCACGCTCTCGATCGGCACCTTGCGCACTTCGATCGGATCCGGCATCCGCCCGCCCCTTCCCGCCACGTCGATCGGCATACCCAGCCTGACGCTAGTGACGCCGCCGCACGGCCACACCGGCAATGTGTGCCAGTAGGGTCCAGGTGTGATTCGTGAAACCGTCGCCAACGGGATCAAGCTGACGTACCGCGAAGAAGGCGACCCGGCCGCGCCGGCGCTCGTGCTCCTGCACGGGCGGACCGCCGACCACAACGACTGGAACGGCATCACCCAGCACCTCGCCAGGCGCCACCACGTGCTCGTACCCGACCTGCGCGGCCACGGCGCCAGCGACCGGCCCGGCACGTACGCCATCCCCGACATGGCCGAGGACGTCGCCGGCCTCCTCGACGCCCTCGGCATCGACCGCGCCGTCGTCGTCGGCCACTCCCTCGGCGGCATGGTCGCCTACCACCTGGCCATGAACCACCCCGGCCGCGTCACCCGCCTCGTCATCGAGGACTCCGCCGCCCCCGAGCCCATGCACGGCCGCGCGCCGCTCGTGGAGGACGACTCCACCGGCTTCGACTGGCGCATGATGCACGACACCGAACGGCAGTTCCTCGACCCCGACCCGGCCTGGCTCGCCGGGCTCGCCCGGATCACCGCCCCGACGCTCGTCATCTCCGGCGGCGCCGCCAGCCCCTTCCGCGCCGACCGCCTCGCCGCCCGCATCCCCGGCGCCGCCCTCGTCACCATCGAAGCCGGCCACCTCGTCCACGTCACCAACCCCAAGGCCTTCAAAGCGGCCCTGGACACCTTCCTCTCTGCCTGACCCCGCCCCTACAAACGCCCCACCCCGTCGAGGGAACCCGCCCTCCAGCCCACCCCGACCCCGGACCCGTACGCACCACCGGCCTACCGAACGCCCCGCCGCTCACCCGGGGGGAGCACTGCCCCGCCCCTCTTGGGGGTGCGCCTTCGGGCTGGTGCGGCGGCCCACCCCGGGTGGTCGCACGGGTGAGAGAGGAGACGGCGCGGGCCGCTCCCGCCAAGGGCGGTGCGGCGGTCCGCACCGGGCGCGGTGTGGGTCTCCGGGGGCGGTGCCGGTGGGTCGGCTCCGGCTGGTCGCGAAGTGGCGCTCGGGCAGTGTCCCGGACGGCGGCCCCCGGCAGGCGCTCCCCTTACGGGGTCAGCCCGGCGTGCTGCGGAGGGGCGGTGCCGTGGAGGCCGGACGGGGTCAGGTGAGGCAGGCGCGGAAGACGGCGGTGAGCCGTTGGACGACCTTGTCGCGGGGGGTCGTCGTGGCCGGGCCGAAGAGCTGGCGGAACTGGCCGCTGCCCATGACGATCGCCGTGGCGATCGTGGCGCGCAGCTCGGCGTCCTCGCCCGGCAGGCGGTCGACGAGCGGCTCCAGGATGGCGGTGCGGACCCGGTCCTTGGTGATGCTGCGGATCTCGGGGCTGGACCCGGACCGGGTGAGGGTGGCGAGCACCGGGCTGTCGGCCTCGGAGCCGAGCCGGTCGGCGACGTACTCGGCGAGCCGCACGGCCAGGTCGTCGCCTTCGTCGAGCACGCCGGGGAAGCGCCCCTGCTGGGCCAGCACCTCGGCGAACAGCTCCCGCTTCGACCCGAAATATCGGTTGATGAGCGCGACGTTGGCGTTCGCCTCGGCGGCGAGCATGCGCATGGTCACCTCGTCGTAGCCGTGCTCGGCGAACAACCGGCGGGCCGCGTCGAGGATGCGCCGCCGGGTGCCCTCCCGGCTCCTTGGTTCCACGATGACGACAATAGGGGGCCCGCCAAGCGCCCCAGGCCAACGCGACGCGGGAATACTGGCCGTTATCGCCCGCCTTGGACTGTGTGACCGTAATGTCATAAAGATCCGTCAGGGTGGGAAGGGTGGGTACGAAGCTCGGCGATCACATGCGGGAGCGGCTGCGGACGTTCGGGCTGACGGCTCCCTCGATCGCGCAGTCCGCCGTGGGCTCGGCCGTGGCGTGGATGATCGCCACGCAGTTCCTCGGGCACACGCGTCCCTTCTTCGCCCCGATCGCGGTGCTCATCAGCGTCGGCATCGGCCTCGGCCAGCGGCTGCGCCGGGTGGCGGAACTCGTCGTGGGCGTCAGCCTCGGCGTCGGCGTCGGCGACCTGCTGGTGGCCTGGATCGGCTCCGGCCCCTGGCAGATCGCCCTCGTGGTGGCGCTGGCCATGGCGACCGCCGTGCTGCTCGACAGCGGCGCGCTGTTCGCCGCGCAGGCCGCCTCCTCGGCCGTGCTGGTCGCGGCGGTGGTGCCCGGCGACGACATGGGCGGCTTCGACCGCATGCTCGACGCGCTCACCGGCGGCGTCGTCGGCCTGGCCGCTGTGGCGCTCATGCCCGCCAGCCCGCTGACCATCGCGGCCAAACACGCCTCCGGGGTGCTCGACGCGCTGTCCACGGCGCTGGAGCAGGCGGCGGTGGCGATCGAGAAGCGCGACGCCGACCTGGCCGCCGAGGCACTGGAGGAGGCGCGCGGCACCCAGGCGGCGGTGGAGGAGTTCGAGCAGGCGCTGCAGACCAGCAAGGAGATCATCATGATCTCCCCGATGCACTGGCACCGCCGCGCCAGGCTCGCCCGGTACGAGACGGCCGCCGAGCCCGTCGACCACGCGCTCAGGAACGCCCGCGTGCTGGCCCGCCGCACCCTGGCCGCGCTCGGCGAGTACCCGCCGCCCCCGCCCGCGCTGGCCGACTCGCTCCGTGAGGTGTCGGAGGCGGCGCTGCTGCTGCAACTGGAGCTGGGCGCGGGCCGCGAGCCCGTGCTGGCCAGGCAGGCGCTGCTGGCCGTCGCCACCCGCCAGCGCCCCGAACGCCTGGGCTTCTCCGCCGACGTGATCGTGGCCCAGCTCCGCTCGATCGTGGTCGACCTGCTCCGGGCGACGGGCACCGGCGAGGAGGAGTCGACGGCCGCCCTGCCCCCCGTGAACGTCCCACCCCGCCCCTGACCCTCCCGCCCCTGACCCTCCCGTCCCTCGCTGCCCCGTCCGCCCCTGACCCGTCTCACGGCCGCACGTCATGGAGCCGTCGTACGGGATCGGCGGCGTGAGCCTGGTGGGCGGGGCGGGAGAGGGCGCGGGTAGTCTCGGACGCTGTGCCGAGCATTCCGCAACCCCTCGACCCCGACGACGACGGCGGCGTCGCGCCCGCCGTGGCCGCCGCGCTGGACGACTACCAGCGGGGTGCGGCGGGCCCCGACCGGGTGCTCAACGCGCTCACCGGCGCCCGCCTTCTGGTGCCCGTCGTGGCCCTGCTCACCGAGTCCGAGGTGGGCGAGCACGGCCTGCGGCAGGAGAAGGAGAGCGAGATGGCCCTGCCCAAGCTCGTCGGCAAGGACGGCAGGCAGGCGGTGCTGGCGTTCACCGGCACGGAGGCGCTGATCAGGTGGCGTCCCGACGCCCGGCCGATCCAGGCGAGCACGCTGCAGGTGTGCCGGGCGGCCGTGGGGGAGGAGGCGGCGGCGGTGGTCGTGGACGTGGCGGGCCCGGTGACGTTCGTGATCGAGGGTGACGTGCTGCGGGCGCTGGCCGCCGTCGAATCCGGCACGCTCGAGCAGCTCCCCGGCGTGACCGTCGCGCGCGTCGAGCCGGTCGCCCGACGCCGCTGGTTCCGCCGCCGCACGAACTGAGCCCGCACGGACGGGACGCGGGTCAGGAGCCCGACTCCGACCACTCCTGCTCCTCCTGGTCGGCCATGGACACGCGGCTGCCCTCGATGTACCGGGCGAGGAGCTCCAGCAGGACGGGCACCAGCACGAAGGTCGAGAGGACGACGGCGATCCTGGTGAATTTTGTCCCCGCCCATCTGGAAATCATCCGACGGCCGGGCCCGCGCCCGCAATAGTGTCGGGCCGTGCTCGCACTGCTGGGGGTGCTCGGCCTCGTCGCCGGTCGCTACGTCAGGACCCTGGCCGGCGCCTTCGCCCCCGACCCCGCCGACCATCGGGCCGAGGCCCGCGCCGCGCTGCGCGCCCTCGTGCGCACCGTCCCGGTCCCGGCCTGGCCGCCGCTGCCCGAGGTGGTCACCGCCGTCGTGACCGTGCTCGTCGCCTGGCGGGCCGGCCTGCCGTACGTGTACGCGGCGGTGGCGGGGACGGCGCTGGCCTTCGTCGACTGGCGCACCAGCCGCCTGCCGGACGTGATCACGCTGCCGTCGTACCCGATCCTCGTGCTGACGCTGCTGCCCACCGGGGAGCTGCCCAGGGCGCTGCTCGGCGGGCTCGCGCTGGCCGCCGCGTACGGTGTGCTCTGGTTCGTCAGGCCGGCCGATCTGGGGCTGGGCGACGTCAAGCTGGCCGGGCTGATCGGCCTGGCGTGCGGGGCGCTCGGCTGGCAGGCGTGGGCCGTCGCGGCGCTGGGCGGGCAGTTCCTGGGCGCCCTGTACGCGGTCGTCCTGCTGGCCACCCGGCGCGCGACACGCGCGACCCAGTTCCCGTTCGGGCCGTTCATGCTGCTCGGCGCCCTGGCCGGGCTCTGTCTCGGTGGATGAACGCCGGACATCCCACTGGGCCGCGCATGGAAGACTTGGAGGCATGTTGCGCTGGTTGACTGCCGGAGAGTCTCACGGCCCCGAGCTCGTTGCCGTTCTGGAAGGCCTGCCCGCCGGGGTCGAGGTGACCACGGCCGCCATCGACGAGGCGCTGCGCCGGCGCCGCCTCGGCTACGGGCGCGGCGCCCGCATGAAGTTCGAGCAGGACGAGGTGACGATCGTGGGCGGGGTGCGGCACGGCCGCACCATGGGCAGCCCCGTCGCCGTCCGCATCGGCAACACCGAGTGGCCCAAATGGGAGAAGGTCATGTCGGCCGACCCGGTCGACCCGGCGGAGCTGGAGGGCCTGGCGCGCAACGCGCCGCGCTCGCGGCCCCGGCCGGGCCACGCCGACCTGGCCGGCATGCAGAAGTACGGGTTCGACGACGCCCGCCAGGTGCTCGACCGGGCCAGCGCCCGCGAGACGGCGGCCCGCGTCGCGCTCGGCGAGGTGGCCAGGCGCTTCCTCAAGCAGGCGCTCGGCGTCGACATCGTCAGCCACGTCACCTCCATCGGCGACGCCGTCACGCCGGCCGACGAACTGCCCGGCCCCAACGACCTGGCCCGCGTCGACGCCGACCCGGTCCGCTGCGCCGACCCGGCGGGCAGCGCCGCCATGGTCGAGGTGATCGACCGGGCGCACAAGGACGGCGACACGCTCGGCGGCGTCGTCGAGGTGCTGGCCTACGGCCTGCCGCCCGGCCTGGGCAGCTACACGCACTGGGACCGGCGCCTCGACTCGCGGCTGGCCGGCGCGCTCATGGGCATCCAGGCGATCAAGGGCGTGGCCGTCGGCGACGGCTTCGAGACCGCCCGCAGGCCCGGCTCGCGGGCCCACGACGAGATCGCCTACACCACGGGCGACGGCGTGCGGCGCGTCACCAACCGGGCGGGCGGCGTCGAGGGCGGCATGACCAACGGCGAGATCCTGCGCGTCAGCGCCGCGATGAAGCCCATCTCGACCGTGCCCAGGGCGCTGGCCACGATCGACGTCAAGACGGGCGAGGCCGCCAAGGCCCACCACGAGCGCTCCGACGTGTGCGCGGTCCCGGCGGCGGGCATCGTCGCCGAGGCGATGGTGGCGCTGGTGCTGGCCGACGCCGCGTTGGAGAAGTTCGGCGGCGACTCCGTGGAGGAAGTCGCCCGCAACCTGTCCGGCTACCTCTCATCCATGGTGATCAAATGACCAAGGCCGTGCTGATCGGCCCGCCCGGGTCGGGCAAGACCACTCTCGGCCGCCTCCTCGCCGAGCGGCTCGGCGTCGCCTTCCGCGACACCGACGCCGACGTCGAGGCCGTCGCGGGCAAGCCCGTCAGCGAGATCTTCATCGACGACGGCGAGGAGCGCTTCCGCGAGCTGGAGCACGAGGCGGTGCGGCGGGCGCTGGCCGAGCACGACGGCGTCCTGTCGCTCGGCGGCGGCGCCGTGCTGCACGAGGAGACGCAGGCCCTGCTCGCCGGCCACCCGGTCGTCTACCTTCAGGTCGGCCTGGCCGACGCGGTGCAGCGGGTCGGCCTCGCCTCGGCCAGGCCGCTGCTCGTGCTCAACCCGCGCAGCCAGCTCAAGCGGCTGATGGAGGAGCGCCGGCCCGTCTACGAGCGGCTGGCCGTGCTGACGGTCGACACCGGCGGGCGTGAGCCCGACGAGCTGGCCGACGAGATCCTGAAGGGCCTGGGGGCATGAGCGTGACGCGGATCGCCGTGCGCGGCGACAGCCCGTACGAGGTCGTCGTCGGCACGGGCGTGCTCGGCGAGCTGCCGGGGCTGTTCAAGCCCGGGGTGCGCACGGTGGCGGTGATCCACCCGGAGAGCCTGCCGGAGATCTCGCGGCCGGTGTGCGCGGCGCTGTCCGACGCCGGGTTCGACGTGGTCGCGCTGCCGGTGCCCGACGGCGAGCAGGCCAAGACCGTCGAGGTGGCCGCCCAGCTCTGGTCGGCGCTCGGCCGCCACGGCGTCACCCGCTCCGACGCGGTCGTCGGCGTGGGCGGCGGCGCGACCACCGACCTGGCCGGGTTCGTGGCCGGGACGTGGCTGCGCGGCGTGCAGGTCGTGCTCGTCCCCACCACGCTGCTGGCGATGGTCGACGCGGCCGTCGGCGGCAAGAACGGCATCGACACCCCCGAGGGCAAGAACCTGGTCGGCACCTTCCTGCCCCCGGCGGGCGTGCTGTGCGACCTGGCGACGCTGCCCAGCATGCCGCGCGCCGACTACGTGGCCGGCCTCGCCGAGATCATCAAGGGCGGCTTCATCGCCGACCCGCGCATTCTCGAGCTCATCGAGGACGACCCCGACGCCGCCACCAGGCCCGAGGGCGGCCACACCCGCGAGCTGATCGAGCGCAAGATCCAGGTCAAGGCCGACGTGGTCGGCGCCGACCTGCGCGAGGCCGGGCTGCGCGAGATCCTCAACTACGGCCACACGCTCGCCCACGCGATCGAGCGCGCGGAGAGCTACCGGATGCGCCACGGCGAGGCCGTCGCCATCGGCATGGTGTTCGCCGCCGAGCTGTCCCGGCTCGACGGCCGCGTCGGGCCCGACCTGGTCGAGCGCACCCGCGCCATCCTGACGTCGGTCGGCCTGCCCACCGCCTACCCGGCCGACGCCTGGCCGAGGCTGCGCGACCACATGCGCCTCGACAAGAAGAACCGCGGCGCCAAGCAGCGCTTCGTCGTGCTCGACGGCCTGGCCCGGCCAGGCCGGCTGGAGGACCCGCCCGAGGAGCTTTTGGAAGCCGCCTACCGTGCCGTCGCGCGTGTCACCGGGCATTAACGTGTGTGGGCCACTACAGTCGTGGCCCACGCCGCGGCACGACGAAAAAGCGGAGATGAACAGCAGGTCATGAGGCATTACGGCTCCTTCGTGGCGCTCGGTGACAGTTTCACCGAGGGCTTGAACGACCCCGGCACCAACGGCCACTACCGAGGCTGGGCCGACCGGGTCGCAGAACGGCTCGCACAGGACGATCCGTCGTTCCGCTACGCCAACCTGGCGGTGCGCGGCAGGCTGCTCGACCAGATCGTCACCGAGCAGGTCCCCGCGGCCGTGCAGATGGCTCCTGACCTGGTCAGCCTCTGCGCCGGCGGCAACGACCTGCTGCGGCCGGGCAGCGACCCCGACGTGATGGCCAAGCGGCTGGCGGGCGCGGTGCGCGAGCTGCGCTCCTGCGGCGCCGACGTGCTGCTGTTCACCGGCGTCGACCCGCGTGACATGCCGCTGATGCGGCGGCTGCGCGGCCGCTTCGCCGTCTTCTACCTGCACGTGCGCTCGATCGCCGACCTCTACGGCTGCCACCTGGTGGACCAGTGGTCGATGCAGGGCCTGCGCGACTGGCGGGCGTGGAGCGAGGACCGCCTCCACATGAACGCCGACGGTCACCGGCTGGTGGCCGCCCGCGTGCTCGACATCCTCGGCGTCCCGTTCGACGACTGGCACAAGTCGTGGCCGGAGCGGGCCGTGGATCCGCGCGCCCGCCGCAAGGAGGACGCCCAGTGGATGCGCGAGCACCTGGTGCCGTGGGTGTCGCGCCGCCTGCGCGGCGTCTCCTCGGGCGACGGGCTCGCGCCCAAGCGGCCGGAGCTGTCGGTCTGGTCCTGACCGCCCGCCCGCTCACCTGACGATCCCGTACGGCAATCCGTACGGGATCGTGTCATTCGGCGGCGAGCCGCTTGAGGGCGGCGCGCGGGACGGCGGGGTCGGTCGTGCGCCAGAACGGCGGGAGCGAGCCCAGCAGGAAGCCGCTGTAGCGGGCGGTGGCCAGCCGGGGGTCGAGGACGGCGATGACGCCCTTGTCGTCCTGGGAGCGCAGCAGGCGGCCGGTGCCCTGGGCGAGCAGGAGCGCGGCGTGGGTGGCGGCCACGGTCATGAAGCCGTTGCCGCCGCGGGCGGCCACGTGGCGCTGCCGGGCCGAGGTGAGCGGGTCGTCGGGGCGCGGGAACGGGACGCGGTCGATGATGACCAGCCGCAGCGACGGGCCGGGCACGTCGACGCCCTGCCAGAGCGACAGCGTGCCGAACAGGCAGGTCTTCTCGTCCTCGGCGAACTGCTTGACCAGCAGCATGGTCGAGTCGTCGCCCTGGCACAGCAGCGGCACGTCCAGGCGCTCGCGCAGCGCCTCGGTGGCGGCCTTGGCGGCCCGCATGGAGGAGAACAGGCCGAGCGTGCGCCCGCCCGCGGCCTCGATCAGCTCGGTGATCTCGTCGAGGTAGGCCTGGGGGAGGCCGTCGCGGCCGGGCTGGGGCAGGTGCTTGGCGACGTAGAGGATGCCGGCGCGCGGGTGGTCGAACGGCGAGCCGACGTCCATGCCCTGCCAGCCCTTGTCGCCCAGCCCCCACTGCCGGGCCATGCCGTCGAACGTGCCGCCGAGCGCCAGCGTGGCGGAGGTGAGCACCACGGTGCGGTCGCCGAACAGCTTGTCGCGCAGCATGCCGCCCACGTTGAGCGGGGCGACGCGCAGCATCGGCGGGCGGCGGTCGGTGCCGGCCTCCAGCCACACGACCTCGGCCCGGTCGGCCTCGGAGGCGTGGCCGTAGGCCTCCAGCATGCGCACGGCGGTGTCGTGGACCTCGTCGAGCGCGGTGAAGGCGGCCTTGCGCTGCCCGGCGCGGTCGGGGTCGTCCTTGTCGCCGCCGCGCGGGCCGAGCGCGGTCAGGCAGCGGGCGGCGCTGTCGCGCACCAGCGCGAGCGTCAGGCCGAGCACCTCGGGCAGCTCGTCCACGCGGCCGGGCGGGGCGGCGGCCAGCAGAGCCTTGAGGTCTTCGCCGGCCTCCAGGAGCTGGTCGGCGATGGGCTGCTCGATGAGGCGGCCCACCCGGCGCACGGCCAGCGACACCGAGCTCTCCGACAGCTCGCTCGTCACCACCGAGGTGACCCGGTCGACCAGCTCGTGCGCCTCGTCGACGACGACGAGGTCGTGCTCGGGCAGCACCGGCAGGTCGCCCATGGCGTCGATGGCCAGCAGCGCGTGGTTGGTGACGACGACGTCGACCTCGCCGGCCCGCGCCCTGGCCAGCTCGGCGAAGCACTCGGCGCCGCTGGGGCAGCGGGTGGCGCCCAGGCACTCCTGGGCGCTGACGGAGAACTGCCGCCAGGCCTGCTCGCTCACGCCGGGCACCAGCTCGTCGCGGTCGCCGGTCTCGGTCTCGTCGGCCCACTCCTGGATGCGCTGGACCATGCGGCCGGTCGCGCTGACCTCGCGCGGGTCGAACAGCTGGTCCTGCTCGTCGTCCTCGGGCCAGCCGGCGGTGGCCTTGTAGCGGCACAGGTAGTTGCGGCGGCCCTTGAGGATGGCGAACGTCGGCTCGTGCGGCAGCTCCTTGGCCAGCGCCTCGGCCAGCCGGGGCAGGTCGCGGTCGACGAGCTGTCGCTGCAGCGCGATCGTGGCCGTGGAGACGACCACGGGGGTGTCGGTGTCCATGGCGTGCCGGATCGAGGGCACCAGGTAGGCCAGGGACTTGCCGGTGCCGGTGCCCGCCTGGACGGCCAGGTGCTCCTCGGCGTCGATGGCCTGTTGCACGGCCTTGACCATGCTGATCTGGCCGTGGCGTTCGCTCCCTCCGAGAGCGTCGACCGCGATGCTGAGCAGTGAGTCCGCTGACGGGAGATGGGAGTCCGGCACGGCAGTAAACGCTACCCGCATTCCGAGGTCGCCGCGCCGAACGCGGTGTGATCGGCCATACGCATCCCGGCGTTCGCGGGCCCGTCCGCCGTCGCCCGTGGCACACTGGCCGTCGGTGCTCCAACTGGTCGTGGAGTGACCTGCGGGGGTGTCGGTGGAGATGGTTTTGTAGGCTTCTCCGGGGTTGAGTGGACGTATTAGGGCTGGATGTGCAGGATGTCTGCCATGTCGGAAGTTGTCCCGTTGCCGTCGTTCGGCGAAGTGTTCTTCGATGCCCGAGGCCAGGAGCGGTGTCTCCGTGTCACCTGGCACGAGGGCACGCTGGTGCTCAGCCTGTGGCGGGGGGAGATGTGCACGGCGAGCTTCCGCATGCCGATGGACGACGTCGGCCGGCTGCTCGACACCCTCGACGACGGTTTCGCCGAGGCCACCGGTGAGCAGCCCGCCGTGCCCGCCCAGGACCCCGGGACCGAGGTGATCCCCGGCACCGGGACCTACCACCGGCCGCCGCAGACCGGCCAGCACCAGCCGGCCCCCGACGACCGGCCGGCCGCCTCGCTGTCGCCCAACGACGTGCTCGTGGCCCGGGGCAACCCGGCCCACCAGGACAAGCTCGTCGCCTCCTACGGCGACACCCGCGAGCAGCAGCGCCAGCCCTTCTCCGGCCCGCAGTACAGCGACCCGCTGACCGGCCCGGCCCCCGCCGAGCCGTTCACCGGCCCGCAGTACACCGACAGCGGCTACCACGACCCGCTGTCCGGCCCCCACTTCACGCAGGACCAGCAGCCCTTCACCGGCCCCCAGTACGCCGAGGAGTCGCCCACCGCCTCCACCGGGCCCGTCTACCAGCTGCCCGGCGACCGCCCGTCGCCCCTGTCGACCGACCCGCTCGGCTTCCCCTCCCAGGCCAGTACTCCGTACCAGAGCGACTCCTACCAGGCCGACTCCTACCAGGCCGGGTCCTACCAGAACGAGCCGTACCACTCGGGTGAGACCTACCGGCAGCCCGACCCGTACCCGCAGCACCAGGCCGACCCCTACGCGGGCCGGCAGGCCCCCAGCCGTCCCCAGCCGCCCGTACAGGCCGCCGCCGGGCTCGGCACCCCGATGCACGGCATCCCGGGCGCGGGCCGCCGCCAGGACCCCTTCCAGGACCGCGCGTACGGCCAGGAGCCGTCCTACGGCCAGGACCCCGGCTACGGGCAGAGCGGCGCTTACGGCCAGGACCCCGGTTACGGCCAGGATCCCGGCTACGGGCAGGGCGGCGGTTACGGGCAGGACCGGGCCGACGGGCGCACGCCGCCCAACCCGGTCGACCCGCTGCTCGCCCTCGGCAAGCAGGCCGAGCCGTACCACCCGCAGGACTCCGACATGACCCGCCCGTACGTCGGCGACCCGATGTTCTCCACCGGCGAGCGGCTGCGCCCCGAGCAGCAGCCGTACGACGATCGCGGCGAACGCCGCGAATGGTGATCGCCACCCGCTAGCGGCGTTTCCTACACTTGGCCCGACAAATTGGGCGCCATATGTGGAGGAGCCGCCGGTGAACCCGTCGACTGGCCTGCAACTGCTGCTGCTGGCCGGAGGCGCCGTCGCGCTCGCGGCCGTGGCCCGGCGCAAGGGCTGGCCCGCGCCGCTGCTGCTGGTCGCGGCCGGGCTGCTCGTCTCGCCGCTGGTCCCGGCGGTGCGGCTGGACCCGGAGCTGGTGCTCTACGTGTTCCTGCCGCCGCTGCTCTACTCGGCCGCGTTCGACAGCTCCTACCTGCGGCTGCGTGACGCCCGGGGCCCGGTGGCGCTGCTGTCGGTCGGCCTCGTGCTGTTCACCACGGTCGCGGTGGGCCTGGTCGTGCACCTCATGCTGCCCGCCGTGCCGCTGGCGGCGGCGTTCGCGCTCGGCGCCGTCATCGCGCCGCCCGACGCGGTCGCCGCCGTGGCCGTCGGCAGGCGGCTCGGGCTGCCGCGCCGGACGCTGACCATCCTCATCGGCGAGAGCCTGTTCAACGACGCCACCGCGCTGACCGCCTACCGGGTGGCGATCGCGGCGGCCGTCGGCGGCAGCATCGACCTGCTGGAGGGCGGCTGGCAGTTCCTCGTGGCCGCCGCCGGGGGCGTGCTGATCGGGCTGGCGCTGGCGTACGCGTTCGCCTGGCTGTTCCGCCACACGCGCGACTCGCTGGTCGAGAACACGCTGATGCTGCTCATCCCGTTCGCCGCCTACCTGGCGGCCGAGAGCGTGCACGCCTCCGGGGTGATCGCCGTCGTGATCGTGGGGCTCCACCTGGGCAACCAGATGCACCTGCGCGGGTTCGGCACCCGGCTGGTGTCGGACTCGGTGTGGAAGGTCAGCGACTTCTTCCTGGAGACGATCGTCTTCGCGCTGATCGGGCTGCAGCTCGTCACCGTGGTCGAGGGCATCGTCGGCTACAGCCCGTGGGAGGTCGCGCTCTACGCGCTCGTGGTGTTCCTGGTGACGGTCGCGGTGCGGTTCGCCTGGGTGTTCGCCGCCGCCCACCTGCCGCGCCTGTTCAGGCGGGGGTACGAGGCGCCGTCGCCGCAGCAGCTCACGATCGTCGGCTGGGCGGGCATGCGGGGTGTGGTCTCGCTGGCGGCCGCGCTGCTCATCCCCGACATCCCGGACCGCGAGATCCTGCTCTTCCTCACCTTCACCACCGTGATCAGCACGCTGCTCGTCCAGGGCCTGACGTTCCCGGCCCTGATCAGGCGGCTGCGCGTGTCGAGCGAGCAGGAGCTGTACGAGGACCGCCTCGCCGAGGCGTCGGCCCAGCAGGCGGCGCTGGAGGCCGGCCTGGCCGAGCTGGACCGCCTGGTCGCCGCCGAGGGCGAGCCGGACGAGATCCAGCGGCAGGTCATCGACCAGCTCAGGGAGAAGTCCTGGCGGCGCTCCCTGTCGGCCTGGGAGCGCCTGGGCGGCGGCACCGGCCACGGCGGCGCCGAGACGCCCAGCGCCCTCTACAGGCGGCTGCGCCGCGACATGCTCCAGGCCGAGCGGCAGGTGTTCGTCCGGCTGCGCGACGAGCGGCGGCTGGACGACGAGGTGCTGCGCGAGGTGATGGCCCAGCTCGACTTCGAGGAGGCCATCCTGGAGCGTTAGCCCATCGAGCTGTCGACGAAGCACCACCGCCACTTCTCGTTCGGCTCGAACGACTGCACCACCGGGTGGCCGGTGCCGTGGAAGTGCGCGGTCGCGTGCTTGCCGGGCGAGGAGTCGCAGCAGCCCACGTGGCCGCACTCCAGGCAGCGCCGCAGGTGCACCCAGCGGCCACCGGAGGCCAGGCACTCCTCGCAGCCCTCAGGAGTGCGCGCCTGCGGGTCGTCAGCCTGGGAAAGATGCTCACACATAGCCATGCATCGATCCTATTTCGGGCCGGACGGCCGCCGGATGCCGGGCGCCGTGCCGCCCCAACCGGCGGCCTGTTGGGTAGGGTCGAGATATGTCTCGCCCACGCAGCCGCTTCGTGCCCCTGCTCGCCTTCTCCGCGTTCGTGTTCGCCGCCGGATGCGGTGAGGTGAACGACACGATCGACCGGGCCCAGGCCTGTCTCGAAGCTCCCAAGATCGTCGGAGAGCTGACCGCGCAGCTCACCTCCCTGGCCAACGACCCGCAGGCCATGGAGAAGGCCCTCGACAGCACCGCCACCAAGCTCGGCGAGGTCGCCGACGGCGCGGCCAACACCACGCTCAAGGAAGCCACCGACAAGCTGGCCGGCACGCTGGCCGGCATCAACGTCCAGAACGCCAACGACGCGGTCGACGCCGTCCAGAAGGTCGGCACCGACACGGCCGCCTATCTGGAGAAGGTCGCCACGGCCTGCACCGGAGGCTGAATCCCGGTTTCTCTAGGGAGAATAGGTACGAACTACCGTTTTTCTCATGGAGCCCGACCCGCGTTTCACCCTCGCCAACGAACGCACGTTCCTCACCTGGCTGAGCACCGCCCTGGCGCTGAGCGCGGGCGGCGTGGCCATCGCGGCGGTGCCCGCCGACGTGTTCGTCCCCTGGCTGCGCACGGTGCTCGCGGTCGTGCTCGTCACCCTGTCGGCGCTGGCCGCGGGCCTGGCCTACCCGCGCTGGCGCAACATCCAGCGCGCCCTGCGCGCCGAGGCGCCGCTCCCGCCGCCCGCGCTGGCCGCGGTCTTCGGCTACGGCGTCGCCGCCGTGGCCGTGCTCGCCCTCGTCCTCATCCTGCTCGCCGCGTGAGGGCCAGGTCGCGCATGCCGTCCCGTCCGGCGTCGCAGGCAGGGAGGTGAGATGTCGGAGGAGATCTGGGACCGGGGGCTGCAGAGCGAGCGGACGCGCCTGGCCTGGGTGCGCACCGCCGTGACGCTGGCCACCGGCGGCCTGGGCGCCACCGGGCTGGCCGCCCGCGCCGGGCTGCCCCTGCCCGCCCTGGCCGCCTTCGCGCTCGCCGCGCTGTGCGGGGCCGTCCTGCTCATCAGGACCCACGTCCGCTTCCGCCGCGTCCAGCAGGCGCTGCACGGCGGCCACCCGCTCGACAACGGCGCCGACGCGCTGCTCGCCTGGCTCGGCACCCTCGCCGTCGTCGCCGGCGCCCTGACCTTCGTCATCGCCGTTCGCTGACCTCGCTTGCGGGTACTCCGTCAGCAGGCGGACACTCGAAGTGAGGAGGTGACCTCCATGGACGAAGAGCGCAGGACCGTGCCCTTCGAGTGCCGGAGCTGCTGGCATGTCTGGGAAGAGGACTACCTCGTCCGGCACGTGCCGGGGCGGCACGGAGCCGAGAGCGAGGTGTGGATGCGCGGGGGAGTGGCGGTGCCGCCGCCCGCGCCGAGCGGCGTCGTCTGCCCGCGCTGTGGCTGCCAGGGGGCTGTCATGTTCCCCGACGGCTACCTCGCCCACCATCCGGAGCTGGTCGAGTCCGGCGAACCCGCGCCGCCCGACCCCACCCCGCTGCTGAGCCCGGTGCCCAAACGGTTCTATTGACTCCATAACATGACGGAGGGTGAGCCTTCCCTAACGGAAGGTGTCACAAGGCCCATCTTGCCGGTGGTATGAACCGGGCGGACACTCGGTGCGGATGGCGGTCCGTTACCGGGGGGGTGGTCCTGGTGCACGATGGTTTCGACACTCATCAGCTGTGGCCCTACGAGTGCCTGCGCTGCTGGCACGTATGGGAAGCGCGCTACACGGTCAGGCGGCTCGACGACGGGCACGGTCACCCCGTCGAGGTGTGGCTGAGCAACGGCGTCCCCGTGCAGCCTCCCTGGGCCGGGGCGTGCTGTCCCGGCTGTGGAGCGTTCCACGTGACCTCGTTCCCGCCGGGCTACCTCAGCCGGCACCCCGAGCTGGTCTCGGCGCCCGAACCGGCGCCGGTTCCGGCCCCCGCGCCCGTCGAGCCGCTGCCCGCGGTCACGTCCGCGCCCGCGATGCGGCCCAGGCGGCTGCTCCTCGGGCTCGGCGTGCCGGTGCTGCTGATCGCCGGGTACGAGCTCTACCGGGTGGTTTTCGCGGTCGCGCACACCAACTAGCGGCCGTGCCGACCAACTGGCGGCGTACGCCGGCCGGGAGGGGCGGGCCGCCTCAACGGAGAGGCGGCCCGCCGGGCCCGTGGGCGACGTGGCCTGCCTGAGCCTGCAGCAGTGGAAGCCCATCACCTGCGGCGACGGCGGGCTCACGCTGACCGACGACGACGAGCTGGCCCGGCGCATGCGGCTGTTCTCCGACAAGGGCTGGGACCGGGCGGC
>NZ_JAHKRO010000237.1 GCF_019396325.1 Nonomuraea ceibae | reverse complement strand
GTCGCTGCCCGGTTGAACGGCCGGCCACGCAAAACGCTCGGCTGGGAAACCCCAGCCGAGCGTCTCACCAAGCTTCTGGCGCTAGCCAGTTGATCAATCCGTGTTGCGATGACCCCTTGACTTCACCAGGGCGGACGGGGCCTGCGGGCGCACCCGACTAGTTGAAGGAGTCGCCGCAGGCGCAGGAGCCCGTGGCGTTCGGGTTGTCGATGGTGAAGCCCTGCTTCTCGATCGTGTCGACGAAGTCGATGGAGGCGCCCATCAGGTAGGGGGCGCTCATCCGGTCGGTGACGACGCTGACGCCACCGAAGTCCGTCACGACGTCGCCGTCCATCGAACGGTCGTCGAAGAAGAGCTGGTAGCGCAGGCCGGAACAGCCGCCCGGCTGCACGGCCACGCGCAGCTGCAGGCCCTCCTCGCCCTGCTGCTCGAGCAGGCTCTTGACCTTGGCGGCGGCCGCGTCGGTCAGGATCAGGCCCTGCGTCGTGGTCTCGCTGCTCTCAACCGTCATCTGCTGACTCCCTAACCCGGCTGTCTGTTCCGACGTCTACTGATGACGCTACCAACACCTGCCGGGTGCTACACATTCCCTCCCCCACCGGACCCCGGAATATATGCCCCCATACCGTGTGTCATAGTTAGTCGTCAGTTAGACGATAAGGGGGTACGGCCATGGCCACCCAGACTGGGCTGCCACTCTTCGTCCTCGGCCGGGGCGCCGATCCGCACAGCGAGACGGGGGTGGACTGTCCGGGCGAGCTGCCGCCCGCCTCCGACCCGCACCTGGTGGAACGGGCGCGCAAGGCCAAGCAGGCGCTCGGCGACCGGCTCTTCGTGCTCGGCCACCACTACCAGCGCGACGAGGTCATCCAGTTCGCCGACGTGACCGGCGACTCCTTCAAGCTGGCGCAGCAGGCCGCCGCCCGGCCCGAGGCCGAGTACATCGTGTTCTGCGGCGTGCACTTCATGGCCGAGTCGGCCGACATCCTGACCACCGGCTCCCAGCGGGTGGTGCTGCCGGACCTCGCGGCGGGCTGCTCGATGGCCGACATGGCCACCTTCGACCAGGTCGAGGAGTGCTGGGAGGCGCTGGAGGACGCGGGCCTGGCCGACCAGGTCGTGCCCGTCACGTACATGAACTCCAGCGCCGACATCAAGGCCTTCTGCGGTCGCAACGGCGGCGTGGTGTGCACCTCGTCCAACGCCAGGCGGGCCCTGGACTGGGCCTTCGAGCAGGGCTCCAAGGTGCTGTTCCTGCCCGACCAGCACCTGGGCCGCAACACGGCGGTGCTGGAGATGGGCATGTCGCTCGACGACTGCGCCGTGTGGAACCCGCACCGCCCCAACGGCGGCCTCACCCCCGAGCAGCTCGAGCGGGCGCGCATGCTCCTGTGGAAGGGCCACTGCTCGGTCCACGGCCGCTTCACGGCCGAGTCGGTCGACGACGTACGCGAGCGCGTCCCGGGCGTGAACGTGCTGGTGCACCCCGAGTGCCGGCACGAGGTGGTGCTCAAGGCCGACCACGTGGGCTCGACCGAGCACATCATCAAGACGCTGGCCGCCGCCCCCGCCGGGTCGAGCTGGGCCGTGGGCACCGAGCTCAACCTGGTCAAGCGGCTGGCCCAGATGTTCCCGGACAAGAACGTCTCGTTCCTGGACCGGACCGTCTGCTACTGCTCGACGATGAACCGCATCGACCTGCCCCACCTGGTGTGGGCGCTGGAGTCGCTGGCGCTGGGCGAGGTCGTCAACCAGATCACGGTCGACGCCGACACCGCCCACTGGGCGCGCGTCGCCCTGGACCGGATGCTCGCCCTGGCCTAGATCGCTGATGTGAAATTTGGGTTAGTGATCGTAGGCGATCAGGGATCGTTTCACGGGTGCGCCGATGTTCCAGTTGTGCCAGATGACAGCGTTGAGGGCGAGGATGCGCTGGCTGATGCGT
>NZ_JAHKRO010000236.1 GCF_019396325.1 Nonomuraea ceibae | reverse complement strand
GCACGCGCTCAGAACCGGTAGCGGAGAATGCGTGCCCCTTGCCGAGACAAGGCCGTGCTGCGGGCGGTGAGACGGGTCAGCGCGCGCAGGGGTTGCGGGAACCGGGCTGTTTCCGGAGCGCGGGTGAGGATCTGCTCCTCGATCAGTTCGAGGCCGGCGTCCCAGGACTCGGGTTCGTGTGGGTCGTCGAAGCCCTGGGCGGCTTTGATGCCGAGCGCCTTGATGGTCGGGTGGTACTTCATGGCCCAGGCGGCGAAGCGGGTGTAGCCGTTGAGGGCGAGTTCGCCCGCAGGGAAGTGGCCGGTCAGCGCGCGGGTCATCGTTGGGAAGGAGTCGCCGGGCATGAAGGGGAGCAGCCCTTCGGCGACGATCATCGCCGGCCGGTCACCGGGGATGGCTGTGAGCCAGTCGGAGCCGGTGAGGTCGGCTCCGATCAGGTGGGAACGGCCGGGCAGACATTCGGATCGCAGGTCCACCACTTCCGGGAAGTCGATGTCGTACCAGTCGACGCCGGGCGGGGGATCGCAGCGGAACATCCTGGTGTCCAGGCCGCAGCCCAGGTCGAGCACCACACATCCGGGATGAGCGGCGACGTAGGCGCGGACGTCGTCGTCGAGCTTCTTGGCGCGCAGTGCCGTGGTGAGGACGAGGTTGGGCTTGACTTTCAGCTTGCCGAAGTCGTAGTCGATTCTGCGGGCCAGTTCGGCGGAGAGCGTGTCGCCGAGGATGGGGCTGGGCCGCCCGGCGTCCAGGGCTCTGGCGTGGAGCGTGAGCAGCAGCGTTTCCTGGATCAGCCCGAGCTTGGGTTGCCAGCGGTGCATGGGGGTTCCTTAACGGCGTAGCGGATGACGGGCTGCGAGGTTCTGTAGCCACGTCAGGGAGTCGTGGGCGGCTTTGATGCGCTCGGTGCGGTGTCCCTCGCCGCCCGCGATGTCGAGTCCTTCGTCGGCGATCTCGCCGAACGCGCTCAGGCTTTCGAGTTTGCGCTGGATGACCTTCTGCCAGGCGTCGTCTTCGATGCGGTAGTAGGAGACGCGGTCGCCGGGCCTTCGCACCTTCTTGACCAGGCCGATGGCCGTGAGGAAGCGCATGTTCGAGGTGAGTGAGGCTCGGCTGGCCTGGATCACGTCCGCGATCTGGCCGGCGGATTGCTCGGCCGGATCGCAGATCATGAGCCAGCCGAGGATGCGTCCGGTGATGGGCGGCAGCCCCCACTCTTCGACGCAGAAGGCGGCTACCCGTTCCACCCAGCGGAGCAGCCGGTCCTGCTGTTCCTCAGTGCTCATGGTCGCGTCCTCCGTTGTTGATCGTGTGCCGGTTCACTGTGTCATGGCGGCCACCGACTCGTAGGTCGGTGTCGGGGTGATGTCCGCGAGCCGGGTTCTGCGCAGGTAGAGGTCGAACCAGTCGATTGCGAGCGCCATCGCCTCTTCCAGGCCGGGGCCGGTGTAGAGCCCGAGCACGTCGTAGGGGAGCACTGCGAGCCGCTTGGGCTCGCCCGCCTTGGCGAAGGCGCTTTGCGCCTCCTCGAGCATGTGGTAGGGGTCCCAGCCGCCGTTGGCGATCATCAGTAGCGGCGTCGGCGTGAGCCGGTGGATGAGGTTCTCCGGTGCGAAGGTGAGCAGGTGCTCGGCTGAGTCGAGGGTCTTCTCGTTGCGGTAGGTGGGAAACAGGCGGGTGGACATGTCCGGGGTGTCCTTCACGCTGTCGCCCTCCAGGGTCAGGTGCGGTACGCGAGCGCTCTGCCCGCCTTCGTAGCGCCGTTGCCAGTCCTGTTGTAGCTGGTCGCGCAGCGCGTGGACGCCGGCACGGCCCAGGAGGCGTTCCAGGTATCGCCATCCGTTCCACACGCTGGGGCTCTGTACGACGACGCACTTGATGCGCCGATCGAGCACGGCGGCTTGGGCTGCCACCGAGCCGCCGATGCTCACCCCCCACACCCCGATCCGCTCCGGCTGCACTTCGGGGCGGGTCTGCAGGTAGGACACGGCGCTGCGGAAGTCCTGCACCTGCCG
>NZ_JAHKRO010000235.1 GCF_019396325.1 Nonomuraea ceibae | reverse complement strand
CCACCCCCCTCCCCTCCGACCCCCCGCCCCCCAGGGCCACGCCAGACGGCGCACACCCGAGGGAACTTCAGGACCGCACTCCCTCTGTAGCAGACGAGCGCGAAGGCCAGCGCCCGAGCAAGGGTGAGCGTCCCCACGGAAGCCAAACCCCGCACGGGGACGAGGGCCAGGCCCAGCACGGGGGCGAGGGCCCGCACGGGGCCGAGGGCGCGCACCTCCCGGGCTCCCGCACCGGCCCGTCCGGAGAGGGGCCGTTCGGGGGTGAGGGGCGGGTGCCGGTGGCCTTGACGGAGCTCGTCGGGCGGGAGGCGGAGCTGCGGCTGATCGCCGCGCGCCTGGCCGCCGGTCGGCTGGTGACGCTGGTCGGCCCCGGCGGCGTGGGGAAGACGCGCCTCGCCATCGCAGCCGTGGCCACCGGCGGGGTGCCCGCCGAGGCGCGCCGGAGCGATCCCAGCCGTCGGGTGTGGTGGGTGGGGCTGGCGGCGGTGGCCGACGCGGGGGACGTGGCGCTGGCGGTGGCGCGGGCGTTGGGGTTGCGGGTCCGGGCGGACGCCGTGGAGCAGCTGGCCGAGGCGTTCGCGGGGGCGCGGGCGCTGCTGGTGCTGGACAACTGTGAGCACGTGGCGGACCCGGTGGCCCGGCTGGTGGAGGCGCTGCTCGGCCGCTGCCCCGGTCTGCGGGTGCTGGCGACGAGCCGGGAGCCGCTGCGCATCGACGGGGAGGCGCTGTGCCCGGTGGCCCCGCTGCCGCTGGAGGAGGCCGAGCGGCTGTTCTCGGCGCGGGCGCTGGCCGTGCGGCCGGGGTTCGTCCCGTCGGGGCGGGTCGGTGAGGTGTGCGCGCGGCTGGACGGGCTCCCGCTGGCGATCGAGCTGGCCGCGGCCCGGCTGCGGACGATGACGCTGGACCGGCTGGCCGACGGGCTGGGCGTCCGGCTGCCGCGCGGGGACGGCCCGTTCCGGCTGCTGACGGGCGGCAGCCGGACGGCCTCGCCCCGGCACCGGACGTTGCGCGGCGTGGTGGAGTGGAGCTGGGACCTGCTGGACGGCGGCGTCCGGGAGGCGGCGGAGCGGGCGGCGGTCTTCCCGGCGAGCTTCACGGCGGAGGCGGCGGCCGGGGCGGGCGTCGGTGAGGACGCGCTGCACGCGCTGGTGGACAAGTCGCTGCTGCAGCTCGACGGCGACCGCTACCGGATGCTGGGGACGATCCGGGAGTACGGGCTGCTGCGGCTGGCGGAGTCGGGCCGGTTGCGGGCGGCGCGGGAGGCGCATGCCGCGTGCTTTCTCGCGCTGGCCGAGTCCGCGGGGCCGGGGCTGCGGGGCGCCGGGCAACTGGGCGGGGTGGCGCGGCTGGCGGCCGAGCGGGACCATCTGCTGGCCGCGCTGCGCACCGCGTGCGACCACGGCGACGCGGATGTGGCGGTGCGGCTGGGTGCGGCGCTGGCGATGTTCTGGACGGTGCGCGGTGAGCACGCGGAGGCGGTCGCCCGGCTGCGCGCGGCCCTTCAGGTGCCGGGCCGGTCCGCGCCGGGTCCCCGGCGGACGGCGGTGGCCGTCTTCCTGCTGAACGCCCTGATGGCGGGTGATCTGGCGGGCGCGGCGGCGGCCCTCCCCCCGGGCGACCCCGGCGGTTCGGGTGAGGAGGGTGCGCTCGGGGCGTTCGCGGGGGCGTTGCTGGCGCTGGCCCGTGGCGAGGCGGACAGCGGGCTGAGCGGGCTGGAGCCGTACCTGGAAGCGGGGGATCCCTGGACGCGCGGGATGGTGTGGCTGGCGCGGTCGCTGCTGCGCGGCACCGACGCCGGGATGGCGGCCGGGCGCGCCGATCTGGTGGCGGCGGTCGCGGGGTTCCGGGAGGCCGGGGAGCGGTGGGGGCTGGCGTTGACGCTGATGTCGCTGGCGTCCGTCGAGATCGCCGCCGACGCGTACGAGGCGGCCGTGGCGGCGCTGGAGGAGGCCGAGGGGCTGGCCGCCGACCTGGGCACGCACCACGAGCTGGGAGTGTGGGTGGCGATGGTGCGCGTCCACGCCGGGCAGCCGGAGCGGGCCCGGGCGCGGCTGCTGCGGCTGGCCGAGGAGGGCGAGCCGGGGCCCGGCGGGCCGCGGCGGGCGGCCGTGGCGCGGGTGGCGCTGGCGGACCTGGCCCGCTGCGAGGGGGACCTGGGCGAGGCCGGCCGGCAGTTGCGGCTGGCGGGCGAGGAGGGCGACACGCCGTACCGGACGTTGTACGCGGCGGGGGCGGGGCGGCTGGCGGTCGCCGCCGGGGAGCTGGAGGCGGCGGCCCGCTGGCTCGGGGAGGCGCTGGCGCTGGCGGCGGCGATGCCGGACCCGCCGATGGTCGCGCAGGTGGGGGTGGGGCTGACGGATCTGCTGCTGCGGCGCGGCGAGCCGGTGCGGGCGGCGGAGACGCTGGGCGCCGCCGAGGCGGTGCGGGGCGGCCCGGACGCGCGCCATCCGGACGTCGTCCGGCTGACGCGCGCCCTGCTGGTCACCTCCGGGCGCCGGGCCGCCTACGAGCGCGGCCGCCGCCTGGACCGGGCGGCCGCGCTCGCCGCCCTGCGGGGGGG
>NZ_JAHKRO010000234.1 GCF_019396325.1 Nonomuraea ceibae | reverse complement strand
CCGTCAACGGAGCTGATACGAATCAGCGGGCCGGGGGGGTGCCGCGCGGAGGCGGGGGGACGCCTCCGCCTCCGCGCGGTCTACGTCAGCTCGTGGTGCAGGGCGAGCCGTTGACGGTGAAGGCCGCCGGCGCCGGGTTGGACCCGGTGTGGCTGCCGCTGAACCCGGCCGAGACGGACGCGCCGGGCGCGACGCCGCGGTTCCAGTCGAGGCTCGCCGCGGTGACGGCGGTGCCGGTCTGGGCGAAGGTGGCGTTCCAGCCGCTGATCACCTGCTGGCCGGCCGGGTAGGACCAGCCGATGGTCCAGCCGTCGACCGCGGTCTGGCCGGTGTTGGTGAAGGTCACCTCGGCGTTGAACTGGTTGTCCCACTGCGAGGTGATGCGGTAGGTCACCTTGCAGGAGCCGGCCGCCGCGTCGGGCGGGGTGGTGACGGTGACCGTGCCGGACGGGGCCGACAGGTTGCCCGCCGCGTCCCGGGCCCGGACGTAGTAGGTGTAGGTGGTGTCCGGGGCGAGGTCGCCGAGCTGGGCGACGGTGCCGGTGTAGGAGCCGACGGGCTGGCCCGCGCCGGTGTGGAGGTCGTACCCGGCGACGCCGACGTTGTCGGTGGAGGCCGTCCAGGTGAGCGTGACGCCGCGCGCGGTCAGGCCGCTCGCGACCGGGGTGCCGGGCGTGCTGGGCGCGACCGTGTCGTCCGGCGCGGGGCCGGGGGCGGCGTACAGCAGCCGGTTGGGGGAGCCCTCGCCGATGCCGGTCAGCACGTCCTTGGTGGAGCTGCTGATGATGGCCGCCTTGCTGTCGGCCATCGTGGCGGCGGGGTTCTCCTGGAGGTGGCGGGCGATCCAGCCGGTGACGTGCGGGGCGGCCATGGACGTGCCCGACCAGGCGCCCGAGGCGGTGTCGCTGGTGCTGACCGAGGAGGTGATCGCCGTGCCGGGCGCGAACACGTCCACGCACGGCCCGAAGGAGGAGAAGCTCGCCTTCTCGTCCAGGATGGTCGTCGCGCCGACCACGACCCCGCGCGGCGAGCGCGGCGCGTTGGTGCAGGCGTCGGTGTTGTAGTTGTTGGCGATGAACACGGTCTGCACGCCCGAGTCGATCAGCCCTTCGGCGGCGTCGTTGCTGGCCGTGCCGTAGCCCTGGAGGCTGAAGTTGGCCACCGAGCGCGGCGGGTGGTTGGCCGCGACCCAGTCCATCGCGGCGACCAGGTCGCTGGTCAGGCCGCTGTTGCTGCAGTTGAGCACGCGCACCGCCACCAGGTTGACGGCCTTGGCCACGCCGTACGTGGCGCCGCCGACCGTGCCCGCGACGTGCGTGCCGTGGCCGTGGCAGTCCTCGGTGGTGCCGTCGGCGACGAAGTTGGCGCCGAAGGACGCCCGCCCGCCGAACTCGGTGTGCGTGGTGCGGATGCCGCTGTCGACGATGAACGCGGTGACGCCCGCGCCGGTGGCGTTGTAGGTGTAGCTGTTGTCGAGCGGCAGGGCGCGCTGGTCGACGCGGTCGAGGCCCCAGCTCGGCGGGTTGGGCTGCACGGTGCTGCCGGTGATGACGGAGTCGCGCTCGACGTAGGCGACGGCCGCGTGCGCCCGTACCGCGGCCAGCGCCTTGCCGGGCAGGACGGCCGCGAACCCGGCCAGCGCCTTGCCGTAGCGGCGGGTGACCCGGCCGCCGTTCACCACGGTGTCACGTTCCAGCGAGGAGCGTAAGTCGCGCGAGCGTGCCTTCTCGGGCTTCATGACCACGATGTAGCGGTCCTCGGCTCCGGCCTGCGGCTCGCCCGGCGTGAGCAGCGGCGCCGGCTCCGCCGCCTGGGCGGGGACCGCGATCACCGCCAGCGGCAGCGCGAACGCCGCGCCAAGAGTGGCCAGCCTGAGTTTCCATGCCTGGGGCAATGCTTCGTCCCTTCAGAAGTGATCTTGACTTCTGGAGGCTATCCGATCTTGGTTTCCGGCCGATGGCCGCCCCTCGTGAACGGCAGCCGACATCTGGGTGTCGAACCGGGTCCGGGGTCCGGTGCCAACCTTTCGGGGGGTTCGCGGCGTTTGGGGGGTGACCGAGTTGAGGAGAGACGTGGATCGCGATGCCAGTTTCCGGGCGTTCGTCGATGCTCACCAGCGCCCGTTGATGCGTCTGGCATACCTGCTGACCGGTGAGGTGCATCTCGCCGAGGACCTGCTGCAGAGCGTGCTGGTGCGGATGGTCGGGCGCTGGCCGAGGTTACGCCGGATGGACCGGCCCGACGCGTACGCCCGCAAGGCCCTGGTGAACCAGTACATCTCGTGGCGGCGGCGGCGCGTCACCGGTGAGGTGCTGAGCCCGGAGCCGCCCGAGCGGGGCTATTCGACGGAGGACTCCACCGTGCTGCGGATCGTGCTGCGCCAGGCGCTGATGCGGCTGACCCCCAAGCAGCGCGCGGTGATCGTGCTGCGCTTCTACGAGGACCGCACCGAACGTGACGTCGCCGGGCTGATGGGCTGTTCGGTCGGCACGGTGAAGAGCCAGACGCATCACGCCCTGGCCCGGCTGCGCGCGCTGGCGCCCGAGCTGGCCTCGCGCCTGCCCGTTCTGGACGATCCGGCCGACATGAGGGAGGCGCGCCGATGACCTGGCTGGGAGACGCTCTCGGGCGTATCGCGGAGGACATGCCGGACCGGGATCTGGCCGCCCGGGCCATCGAGATCCACCGGCGCAGGCGGCGCAACCTGGTGGCGCTCACCGCGGCGGCCGTGGTCGTCGTCACGGTGCTCGCCGCGACCGTCGGCGTCCGCGCGCTGCCCGGCGCGCGGCAGGAGCCCGCCGCGCCGGCGCCCCCGCCCGAGCGGAGCACGCTCCGGG
>NZ_JAHKRO010000233.1 GCF_019396325.1 Nonomuraea ceibae | reverse complement strand
GCGAGCGCGCCGAGGCGGCGTCGGCGGCCGGCGGCGCGGACCTCGACGTCTTCCTCATGGGCGGCGGCGCCACGGTCGGCTCGGCGCTCGCCGCCGGGCTGGTCGACGTGCTGACGCTGCACCTCGCGCCCGTGATGCTGGGCTCGGGGACGCCGCTGTTCGCCGGCGGGCCGCCGCGCCCGCTGACGCGGCGGAGCGTCACCGTGACCTCGACGGCGACGCACCTGACCTACGACGTCGGCTGACGGGTCACGGGGCGGGCGCCTGGGCGAGCGACAGGCTGTTGCCGTCCGGGTCGATGATCTCCACGTGGCGCACGCCGTTGCCGTAGGTCTCCACGGGCTCGTGCTCGATGCCGTGCGCGGACAGCCGGGCCAGGATGTCGTCGAGGTCGGTCACCCCGAACGTGATCATCGTGCCGCCCACCCGTGAGGCCCGGACCGGCCGGTCGTCGAGGACGACCCACGCGTTCTCGCCGACCTGCCACAGCAGCTCGTCACCGATGATCTCGTCCGCGGGCCGCCCGAAGAACGCCTCGAACCACTTCCGCGATCTCTCCAGGTCGCTGACGCACACCACGCTGTGCAGGTCCACGGGAACCAGCTCCTTCCGTCCGTTCGCGGGGTGAGACCCGCCCCGCGCCGGAAACTCATCGCCTCAGACTTCCTCCACGCTGCTCGGCTCACGCCGGGACAGGTCGATACCGAGCTCCTCCGCGGCGCGGAAGACGTCCTCGTCGGCGTCGCGCATCTCGATGGACATGCCGTCGCTGGAGAGCACCTCGACGTTCAGGCAGAGCGACTGCATCTCCTTCATCAGCACCTTGAAGGACTCGGGGATGCCGGGCTCGGGGATGTTCTCGCCCTTGACGACGGCCTCGTAGACCTTCACGCGGCCGGCGACGTCGTCGGACTTGATCGTCAGGAGCTCCTGCAGGGCGTAGGCGGCGCCGTACGCCTCCAGCGCCCACACCTCCATCTCACCGAAGCGCTGGCCGCCGAACTGGGCCTTACCGCCGAGCGGCTGCTGGGTGATCATGGAGTAAGGGCCGGTCGAACGCGCGTGGATCTTGTCGTCGACCAGGTGGTTCAGTTTGAGGATGTAGATGTAGCCCACGGCGATGGGATAGGGGAACGGCTCGCCGCTGCGGCCGTCGAACAGCCGCGCCTTGCCGCTGCGCTCCACCAGCCGGTCGCCGTCGCGGTTGGCGATCGTGCTGCCGAGCAGGCCGATGATCTCCCGCTCGCCGGCCCCGTCGAACACCGGTGTCGCCATCTTGGTCCGCGGTTCGACCCGTTCGAGGCCCTTGTCGCGCAGCCGCTCGGCCCAGGCGTCCTCGATGCCGGAGATGTCCCAGCCCTGGGCGGCGATCCAGCCGAGATGGGTCTCCAGGACCTGGCCGATGTTCATCCGGCCGGGCACGCCCAGCGGGTTGAGGATGATGTCGACCGGGGTGCCGTCCTCCAGGAACGGCATGTCCTCGACCGGCAGGATCTTGGAGATGACGCCCTTGTTGCCGTGGCGGCCGGCCAGCTTGTCGCCGTCGGTGATCTTGCGCTTCTGTGCGACGTGCACCCGTACCAGGTCGTTGACGCCGGGCGGCAGCTCGTCACCGGCGTCGCGCGAGAACGTCCGCACGTCGATGACCGTGCCGCGCTCACCGTGCGGCACCTTCAGCGAGGTGTCGCGGACCTCACGGGCCTTCTCGCCGAAGATCGCGCGCAGCAGCCGCTCCTCGGGGGTCAGCTCGGTCTCACCCTTGGGCGTGACCTTGCCGACGAGGATGTCGCCGGGGACGACCTCGGCGCCGATGCGGATGATCCCGCGCTCGTCGAGGTCGGCCAGGACCTCTTCGGAGACGTTCGGGATGTCGCGGGTGATCTCCTCCGGGCCCAGCTTGGTGTCACGGGCGTCGACCTCGTACTCCTCGATGTGCACCGAGGACAGCACGTCGTCCTGCACCAGGCGCTGCGAGATGATGATCGCGTCCTCGTAGTTGTGCCCCTCCCACGGCATGAACGCGACCAGCAGGTTCTTGCCGAGGGCCATCTCGCCGCCGTCGGTGGACGGGCCGTCGGCGATGACCTGACGCGCCTCCACCCGGTCGCCCTCGGCCACGATCGGCTTCTGGTTGAACGAGGTGCCCTGGTTGGAGCGCTTGAACTTGGCCACCCGGTACGTCGTCCGGGTGCCGTCGTCGTTCATGACCGTGACGTAGTCGGCGGAGACCTCTTCGACCACGCCGGCCTTCTCGGCGCTGATGACGTCACCGGCGTCGGTCGCGGCACGGTATTCCATGCCGGTGCCGACCAGCGGCGCCTCGCTCCTGATCAGCGGCACCGACTGCCGCTGCATGTTCGCCCCCATCAGGGCCCGGTTGGCGTCGTCGTGCTCCAGGAACGGGATCATCGCCGTCGCCACCGACACCATCTGGCGCGGCGACACGTCGATGTAGTCGACCTCGGCCACCCGGACCAGCTCCGTCTCACCGCCCTTGGTGCGCACCAGGACGCGCGACTCGGCGAACGACCCGTCCAGGTTGAGCACCGTGTTGGCCTGCGCCTTGACGAAGCGGTCCTCCTCGTCGGCCGTCAGGTAGTCGATCCGGTCGGTCACCTTCCCGTCGACGACCTTCCGGTACGGAGTCTCCACGAAGCCGAAGGCGTTGACCCGGGCGTAGCTCGCGAGATAGCCGATGAGGCCGATGTTGGGGCCTTCAGGGGTCTCGATCGGGCACATCCGGCCGTAGTGGGACGGGTGCACGTCACGCACCTCGAACCCGGCGCGCTCCCGTGACATGCCGCCGGGCCCGAGTGCGGACAGCCGCCGCTTGTTGGTCAGGCCCGCGAGCGGGTTGGTCTGGTCGAGGAACTGCGAGAGCTGCGAGGTGCCGAAGAACTCGCGCAGCGCCGCGACGACCGGGCGGATGTTGATCAGCGTCTGCGGCGTGATCGCCTCGACGTCCTGCGTCGTCATGCGCTCGCGCACGACGCGCTCCATCCGGGCCAGGCCCAGGCGGACCTGGTTCTGGATCAGCTCGCCGACGCTGCGGACCCGCCGGTTGCCGAAATGGTCGATGTCATCGGTCTCCACCTCTCCCGGCGAGCTCTCGCCGGCGTGCAGCCTGACGAGGTATTCGATGATCGCGACCAGGTCCTCTTCGGTCAGCGTGCCCTGCGTGATCTCCGCACCGACGCCGAGCTTCTTGTTGATCTTGTAGCGGCCGACCTTGGCCAGATCGTAACGCTTGGGGTTGAAGTACAGGTTCTCCAGCAGGGTCTGCGCCGACTCCTTGGTCGGCGGCTCACCCGGCCGCAGCTTGC
>NZ_JAHKRO010000232.1 GCF_019396325.1 Nonomuraea ceibae | reverse complement strand
CCGGGGCGTCCAGCTCGCGCAGCAGCCGCCGGGCGGCCCGGTCGGGGCCGGGGTAGGGGCCGGGGCACAGGCCGCACGCCTCCGCCTCGCTCGGCGTGACCAGGGCGCAGCCCGCCGGGGGCCGCTCGCCCTTCGGGTGCGGGTCCCACACGACCGGCACGTCCACGCCCCGCAGCAGCTCCAGCGCGACCCGGGCGACGCCCCGGCCGTAGTCGGCGACCAGCACCGCGCCCGCCCCGGCGACCGCCTCGGCCGCCCTGGCGTGCTCGGGCGCCCGCCTGGCCCGGCCGTCGCCGGTGTCGATCCGCAGCAGCGTCTGGCCGCGCGACCTGATCCTCGTCTTGCGTACGGTGCCGCCGCGCAGCGGAAGGCGGACCAGCTCCAGCTCGTCGGCCAGCAGCCCGCACAGGCGGCGGCCGGCCGGGTCGTCGCCGATCGCGGTGATCAGCACCACGTCGGCGCCGTCGCGGGCGGCGAGCAGCGCCGCCAGGCCCGCGCCGCCGGGCCGGGCGCGCTCGGCGGCCACGTCCACCACCGGCACGGGCGCGTCGGGGCACAGGCGCTCGGTCTCGCCCTCGACGTCCACGTCGAGCAGCGTGTCCCCGATCACCACGAGCGGCCCCATCACAGCGCCTCTTCGACCGCGTCGCAGAGCATGTGGATCATCGCGAGGTGGACCTCCTGGACGGTCGCCATGTCGTCGAACGGCACGGCGACGGTCTCGTCGCAGACGTCGGCCAGCGGGTTCGGCGCGGGCCCGGTCAGCGCCCAGGCGAGGATGCCGGCCTCCTGCGCCGCCAGCGCCGCGTTGATCACGTTCGTGCTGCCGCCGCTGGTCGACAGGCACACCAGCACGTCACCGGGCCGGCCGTGCGCCCGCACCTGGCGGGCGTACACCTCGTCGGCGCCGTAGTCGTTGACGATCGCGGTCATCGAGGAGGTGTCGGCGTGCAGCGGGATCGCCGCGTACGGCTGCCTGTCGTCCTTGAACCTGCCGACCAGCTCGGCCGTCAGGTGCTGCGCCTCGGCCGCCGACCCGCCGTTGCCGCAGGCCAGCAGCCGGCCGCCGGCCGACAGCACGCCCGCCAGCTTGCCGCCCCAGGCGCGGACCGTGACCGCGTGGCCGTCGACCCGCGCCAGGGCGGTGCGGAGCTTCTCCAGATGCGTGTCCATGGCTACCCCCCAAGAGCGGCCAGACGGCGCGGCTGGCCGTCGATGACCTGCGTGTACACGGCCTCGGTCAGCTCGGCGACCCTCGGCCAGCCGTACCGGTCGCGGGCTCGGCGGGCTCCCGCCTCGCCCAGTTCGCGGCGCCTGTCCGGGTTGTCGAGCACGTCGCGCAGCGCCCTGGCCAGGGCGCGCGGGCGGCGCGGCGGCACGAGCAGGCCCGCCCCGGCCACCGTGTCCAGGTGGCCGCCGACGGCCGAGGCCACCACCGGCACCCCGCACGCCATCGCCTCCACCGGGACCATCCCGAACGGCTCGTACCAGGGCACCGCGACGAGCACGTCGGCCGAGCGCATCAGCGCCGGCACGTCCTCGCGCGGCACGCTGCCGATCACCCGCACCCGGTCGCCCAGCCCGTAGCGGCCGGCCAGGTCGCGCAGCCGCACCGCCTCCTCGTCGTCGGCCCGCCCGCCGGCGATCACCAGGTCGGCGTCCGGCAGCCTGCGCAGCGCCGCGATCACCGTGTCGACGCCCTTGCGCGGCACCAGCCGGCCGATGCTGAGCACCAGCGGCCGCCCGTCGCGCGGCGCGACCGGCCCGTCCGGGCGGAACTCGTCCACGTCCACCCCGCACGGCACCACGGTGATCCGCCGCTCGGGCACGCCCATCGCGCGCAGCTCCAGCACCTCGTCCCGGCAGGTCGCCAGGATCGCGTCGGCCCGCTCGCCGATCTCGCGCTCGGTGGCGATCCGGTGCGCCGGGCTGGTGTCGGCGCCGCCCTGCCAGCGCCGCTTGACCGTGCCCAGCGCGTGGAACGTCTGCACCACCGGCACCCCGTCGGCGGCCTCCAGCGCCGCCTGCCCGCTCATCCAGAAGTGCGCGTGCACCACGTCCGGCCGGCGGCGCGCCCACCGCTCGGCCAGCCGCTCGGTGAACTCCGGCATGTACGGGGGAAGCTCGTCCTTGGGCACCGGGGCGAGCGGCCCCGCCTGGACGTAGGAGACCGTGACGCCCGGCGCGAGCGGCACCGAGACGGGACGGACGGGATCGGACCGGCGGGTGTGCACGACCACCGAGTGGCCGCGCCCGGCCAGCGCCACGGCCAGCGCGGCGACGTACACGTTCTGGCCGCCCGAGTCGACGCCGCCCACGGCGGCCAGCGGATCGGCATGCTCCGAGATGAGATCGATCTTCACTGCGCCAGCTCCCTTACTGCCTTGACCACCTGCTCACTCGTCACCTCTGACAGGCACGGATGCCCGGGTACCGGGCACAGGCGCGCCCTGCTCGCGCGGCAGGGCGCCTGCTGGTCACCGAGAAGCACCACCGGCACGCCGTACGGAGCCCAGCGGGCGGCCGGGACGACGGGAGCGAACAGGCTGACGACCGGGGTGCCGACCGCGGCCGCCAGGTGCGCGGGGCCCGTGTTGCCGGCCACCAGCACCGACGCGCCCTCGATCACGGCCGCCAGCTCGGCGAACGTCGTCCTGCCGCCCAGGTCGGCGGCGACCTGGTGGGCGACGAAGGCGGTGAGCTCGCGTTCCTTGCCGGTGACGACGACGCGATGCCCGTCGTCGACCAGCTCCTTCACGGTCTGGCGGTGCCTTTCTGCGGGCCAGGACCGGGCGGGGGCGGTGGTCCCCGGGTGCACCACGACATACGCGCCTTTGCCGGCAACGCCGCCGGCGCTCAGTGCCTGCCCGATCTGGCGGCTCATATCCGGAAGTGGCCGCCGAACTGCGAGTCTGCCGTCGTCGCCGGGCGCGAGTTCGAACCCGGCGGCGCGGGCCAGTTCGAGCATCCGCTCGGCCTCCGGCACGTCCTGGCTCTCGTCCACGACGTGACGCACGTCGAGCAGCGAGCCGGGGTAGTCGTTGCTGATCGCCGAGATGCGGCGCACCCCGGCCAGCCGCAGCAGCAGGGCCAGCGGCAGCGCCGACTGGTGGAAGGACGTGAGGATCAGCGCCTCGTCGATGCCGCGCACCCGCCGGACCAGCTCGTTCACCCGGTCGGCGTCCACGGCCGGCGGGTCGTGGTCGATCCACGGGGCCCGCCACTCGATCACCCGGTCCACCCCGGGCAACAGCTCGGCCGCCGCCCGGCCGTGCGGGCCGGCCAGCATCACCACCTCGCGGGCGCCCTCCCGGACCGCCCGCACGGCTGGTCCGGCCAGCAGCACGTCCCCGGCGTCGTCGAGCCGCGCGACCAGCACCCGGCCCCGGCCGCGCCGCGGCCCGCGGCCCGCCGGCTCGCTCTCGGCGGCCGGCTGTGCCTGCGGGCGGGCCCGTGACAGCACCGCAGCGCTCATCGCCGTACCCTCCATTCCCCTCGAAGCCGGTGCGCGCAGGCGACCGGCGGGATCACGACGCTGGTGACGGCCATCCGCGCCACCTCGGCGGGCGTCCGCGGGCCGGGCGCGATCCGCGCCCACGCGAACTCCGCCGTCATCGCCGCCCACCCCGCGGCCGCCGCCCCGGCCGCCCACGCCAGCTTGCGGCTCCCGTACGCCGCCCGGGTGGCGCGCCCGGTCGCGGCCGGCGTGCGGCGGACGGCGGGGAGCGCGGCGGCGGTGGCGGCCAGGGCGAGGGCCGTCAGGCCGAGGGC
>NZ_JAHKRO010000231.1 GCF_019396325.1 Nonomuraea ceibae | reverse complement strand
GAGCCGAAAGTATTCCTCCCGCTCAGCCCGGAGCTTCTTCGCCCCCTGCGCCTTGCGCACCTTGCGGATCTCGAAGTCCATCGCATCCCCTGAAGTGGGGTGTTGCAACGAACCCTAGAACCCAAGCACGGCCTTCCGGGGTCTGTGTGCGGGGGACTAGGAGGCGTCCCGCGCCTGGTTGCGCAGCGCGCGGCTGACGCCGTCGGCGCCCTCCAGGATGAGCCGGCGCAGAGCCTGCGGCGGCTGCTCGGCGGCCAGGTAGTCGCGGGCGGCCTGGACGGTCGCCTCCTCGATGATCAGCGTCGGGAAGCAGCCGACCGCGAACGTCGACGCCTGGTCGAACGTCCACTCCCGGTAGATCCGCCCCACTTCGGCGAAGTACTTCTCCCGGTACGGCTCCAGCAGCTCGGGGTGGTGCGGGTCCTGGAAGCCGCCGATCGTCGTACGGGCGATGTGGTTGGCCAGCTTGCCGCCGATGATCCGCTCCCAGGCGGCGGCCTTGGCCTCGGCGGTGGGCACGGCGGCCCGGCACTGCGCCGCCGACCGCTCGCCGGTGGCCGTCGGGTCGCGCTTGAGCTCGGCCTCGATGTCGGCCTCGCCGAGCTTGCCGCCCACGACGAGCGCGTTGACCAGGGTCCAGCGCAGGTCGGCGTCGACGGTCAGCCCGTCGGGCACCTCGGAGCCGTCGAGGATGGCCGCCAGCATGGCCAGGTCGGCCTCGGAGGTGGCCACCGGCGCGAACGCCTGGAGGTAGGCGAGCTGGTGGTCGGAGCCGGGCTCGGCGGAGCCGATGAGCGAGCGCAGCGCGTCGGCCAGCAGGGCCAGGCCCTCGCCGCGCCAGGCGGGCTCGGCGTACTGCTGGACGGCCTGCCGGGCCTGCCGCAGCACCGCCTGGAGGACCGTGAGGTCCTTGACGGTGGCGATGCCCGAGATGACCAGCTTGACGTAGTCGCGGGTGGACATCTCGCCGTCGCGGGTCATGTCCCAGGCCGCCGACCAGCAGAGCGCGCGCGGCAGCGACTCGGTGAACGCCGCGATGCCGCCGTCGACGAGCGTGCGCAGCGACCGCTCGTCGAGCCGGATCTTGGCGTAGGTGAGGTCGTCGTCGTTGACGAGGACCAGGTCGGGCTGCTCCTCGCCGATCAGCTCGGCCACGGTGGTGCGGGCGCCGACGACGTCCAGCTCGACCCGCTTGGTCCGGGTGAGCGCGCCGTCGCGCAGCGCGTACAGGCCGATCGCGACGCGGTGCGAGCGCAGCGTCGGGTAGTCGGCCGGGGCCTCCTGCAGCACCTCGAAGGAGGTGAAGCGGCCGTCGGCGACCTCGAACGACGGGCGCAGCGTGTTGACCCAGGAGGTCTCCAGCCACTCCTTCGACCACGACGACAGGTCGCGCCCGGAGGTCCGCTCCAGCGCGCCGAGCAGGTCCTTCAGCTCGGTGTTGCCCCAGGCGTGCTCGGCGAAGTAGTCGCGCACCCCGGCCAGGAAGTTGTCCAGCCCGACGTAGGCGACGAGCTGCTTGAGCACCGAGGCGCCCTTGGCGTAGGTGATGCCGTCGAAGTTGACCTCGACGGCCTGCATGTCGGGGATGTCGGCGGCGATCGGGTGGGTGGAGGGAAGCTGGTCCTGGCGGTAGGCCCAGGCCTTCTCCACGTTGGCGAACGTGGTCCACGCGCCGCCGCCCCACCGGGTGGCCTCGGCCTGCGCGAGCACGGACATGTAGGTGGCGAACGACTCGTTCAGCCACAGGTCGTCCCACCAGCGCATGGTGACCAGGTCGCCGAACCACATGTGGGCCATCTCGTGCAGGATGGTCTCGGCGCGCCGCTCGACGACGGCGTCGGTGACGCGGGAGCGGAAGACGTAGTCCTCCAGGAACGTCACGCAGCCGGCGTTCTCCATGGCTCCGGCGTTGAACTCCGGCACGAAGAGCTGGTCGTACTTGCCGAACGGGTAGCGCACGCCGAACACCTTGTGGAAGAAGTCGAACCCCTGCCGGGTGACCTCCAGGATGTTGTCGGCGTCGAGGTGCTCGGCCAGCGAGGCGCGGCAGTAGACGCCCAGCGGGATGCCGTCGTGCTCGGAGGTCACCTTGTGGTACGGGCCCGCGACGAGCGCCGTGATGTAGGTGGACATGACCGGCGTGGCGGGGAACGTCCACTGCTTGGCCCCGTCGCCGGCGGGCTCGAGGCTGCCCGCGGCGGCGTTGGAGACGACCTCCCAGCTCTCGGGAGCGCGCACGGCGAGCTGGAAGGTGGCCTTGAGGTCGGGCTGGTCGAAGCAGGCGTACATGCGGTGCGCGTCGGCCGTCTCGAACTGGCTGTGCAGGTAGACGTTCTGGTCGACGGGGTCGACGAAGCGGTGCAGGCCCTCGCCGGTGCGCATGTAGGCGCACTCGGCCTCGACGCGCAGCTCGTTGGCGGCGGCGAGCGAGGGCAGCGGGAAGCGGCCCTGGTCGGCGTCGTAGCTGCCGGGGTCGAGCTCCTCGCCGTTCAGCGTGACCTTGCGCACGCGCGCGCCGTGCAGGTCGACGAAGGTGGAAGCGCCGGGGCTGGTGCTGCCGAAACGGACCGTCGTCACGCTGTCGAAGCGCTCGTCCCCCGTCGTGAGGTCGAGTGCGACCTCGTACGACTCGACCTTCAACAGCCGGGCCCGCTCGCGCGCTTCGTCCCGGGTGAGGTTGCCTGCCAAGTTGCGCTCCTTTTCACCACTTCGTTGGGGTTTGTCGGTATCCTGCCACGCCAGGAATAGGACGCCGACCTCCCCAGGTTATGACCACACATGACTGAGAAGACTCCTGTGGATCTCTGGTTCGATCCTTTCTGCCCGTTCGCCTGGGCGACGTCGCGGTGGCTGGTAGAGGTCGAGAAGGTCCGTCCCGTCGAGGCGCGCTGGCACATCATGAGCCTCAACGTGCTCAACGAGGACAAGGACGTCCCGGAGGCCTATCGGGAGCAGATCGCCAAGGCCATCGGCCCGGTGCGCGTCGTCGCCGCGGCGGCCGCCAAGTACGGCGACCACGTCGTCGGCCCCCTCTACACCGAGCTCGGCACCCGCCTGCACAACCAGCGCGCCATCGACCGGCTCGACGACCTGCGCGCCACCGTCGAGGACGCCCTCGCCGGCGCCGGCCTCGACCGCGAGCTCGCCGCCGCGATGGACTCCGACGCCCACGACGAGGCCGTACGGCGCTCGCACAACGAGGGCATCGGCCTGGTCGGCCAGGACGTCGGCACGCCCGTCATCCGCGTCGGCAGCAACGCGTTCTTCGGCCCGGTGATCAACTCCATCCCCAGGGGCGAGGACGCCGGCCGGCTCTGGGACGGAGTCCTGCTCGTGACTGGCTTCGAGAACTTCTTCGAGCTCAAGCGCACCCGCGACGGCTCGCCGCGCTTCGACTGAACACCCCGCGCCGGTAGAAGAAGCTGCGTCCGGGGGTGGCAGTGCTCATCCCCGGATGAGTGCCCGCCTCGCATTGTGACGCGGAGCACGCCAGGATGGCGTCATGCGTCAGCTTTACATCGGCGGTGCCTGGACCGCCTCCGTCTCGGGAGAAGCCGTCGAGGTCGTCAACCCGGCCACCGAGGAGATCATCGACCGGGTGCCCGCGGGCGCGTCCGGAGACGTCGACGCCGCCGTGCGCGCGGCCGCGCGGGCCTTCCCCGCCTGGTCGTCGCTGCCGCCCGCCGACCGGGCCAAACTGCTGGCCGCCGCGGCCGAGCTGCTCGTGCAGCGCGCCGACGACATCGCCAGGACCATCGCCGCCGACATGGGCTCGCCGCTCGGCTTCGCGCTCAAGGTGCAGACGCTCATGCCCGCCGGCGTCCTGGCCTCCTACGCCCAGCTCGCCGAGACCCACCCGCGCGAGACCCGCGTCGGCAACTCGCTCGTCGTCAAGGAGCCGGTCGGCGTCGTCGCCGCCATCACGCCGTGGAACTACCCGCTGCACCAGATCGTCGCCAAGGTCGCCCCGGCGCTCGCGGCCGGCTGCACGGTCGTGCTCAAGCCCAGCGAGGTCGCCCCGCTGGCCGCCTACGCGCTGGCCGACATCCTGCACGAGGTCGGCCTGCCGCCCGGCGTGTTCAACCTGGTCAGCGGGCGCGGCCCGGTCGTCGGCGAGGCCCTGGCCGCCCACCCGGCCGTCGACCTGGTCTCCTTCACCGGCTCCACGGCGGCCGGCCGCCGGGTCGCCACGCTGGCCGCCGACGGCGGC
>NZ_JAHKRO010000230.1 GCF_019396325.1 Nonomuraea ceibae | reverse complement strand
GCGCGGCGCCTTGCGACGGGCCGCCCGCCTGCCGCCGGGCGCGGGGACCGGCGGCCCGAGCGTCTCGGCGGCCCGCCCGGGGCCCGTCACCGCGCGAGTCACGCCCTGCCGGGGCGCCGCGGCGGCGGCGCCGGTGGGGAGGCTCGAGACAGCGTGGGGAGTCAGCAGGGCGAACGCCAGGACGATTCGTGGAAACGCGCGCCCTCGGCCCGCGATCATTCGAGCATTATCACGAAATGTCAGGCTGGCGCGCTAGGAGCTGGTGGCGACCAGTTTCGCGATCGAGTCGTCGTCGCAGGTCGCCCAGAAGTCGCCCACGACGTCCTCCAGGTGCCCGAGCGAGTCGGCCTGGAACAGCACGTCCTGATATTTCGTGATGTCGTAGTGGGTGGTACCCATCCCCGCCACGTCCAGCGGCCGGATGTCCATCCCCCTGAACTCCTCGATCTCCCCGTACGAAGACAGAATCCCCGCCCCGTACGCCCGCAGCTCGCCGCCCTCCCGCATCACGCCGAACTCCAGCGTGAACCAGAACACCTTCGAGACGAACTCCAGCGCCTCCTCGCCCTCCACCCGGCGCGCCGCCTGGCCCGCCAGCCGGTAGAGCGCCGCGTACCGGTCACTGGCCAGCGCGTTGGCGTGCCCGATCACCTCGTGCACCACGTCCGGCTCCGGCGTGTAGAACGGCACGGAATGGTGGCGGATGTACTGCGTCGAGTGGAAGTACCCGTCGGCCAGCACCCCGTAGAAGTCGCGCAGCGGCACCAGCCCGGCAGCCGGTAGGTAGCGGAACCCGGTGAGCGGTTCGAGCAGCTCACTCACCTCCTGGAGCTGCGGGATCCGCTCACGCGGCAGCCCCAGCCGCTCGACCCCAGCCAGATACTCGGCCGTGGCGTAGGCGCGGTGCTTGACGCCCAGTTCCCTGGTGACCAGCGCCCAGACCTCGTGCTCCTGCTCGGTGTACTCGGCGACGGGGATCGGCTCCCCACGCCGATGGTTGACCGCCAGCCCGGCGATCGCGTTGCGCCGCGCCCGATACACCGGATCGGCGAACCCCGGGTGCGACGAGGCCAGCTCGACCACCACCGAGCCGTCGTCCTGGGTAGCGATCGGGGCGAAGTACTGTGCTTCCTCGAACATGTCTCAGATGACAGCAAGTCCCCAGATCCCTGGCAAGAGCGCGCAGTTTCCCTGCGCGATACGCTGGATTTCGTACGACTTTTGCTGGTATTTCTAGTCGAATCGCACAGCCTTCGAGGAGGCCGCCGTGGACGATCTCGACGCCCGACTGCTCGTCACCATGCGGGCCCACCCGCGAGTCGGCCTGACCGAGCTCGCCCGCCTGCTCGGCGTCGCCCGCGGCACCGTACAGGCCCGGGTGGACAAGCTCACGGCCCGCGGCGTGATCCAGGACTTCGGCCCCACCGTGTCACCCGCCCACGCGGGACACCCCATCCTGGCGTTCGTGTGGCTGCAGATCGCCCAGGGCCGGCTGGCGGAGGCCGTCGAGTCGTTGCGCGCCGTGCCGCAGATCCTGGAGGCCCACGGCACCAGCGGCCAGCACGACCTGCTCTGCCGCGTGGTCGCCACCAGCACCGACCACCTCCAGGAGATCATCGCGCACATCCTGACCTCCCCCGCCGTGCAGCGCACCGACTCCACGATCGCCCTCTCCACCCAGATCCCGTACCGGATCGAACCCCTGCTCCAAGCCCGCTGATAGCATCCCCCCGGCCCTCGCCGCCGTCGGCCGCGAGCCGCGCGGGGCTGCCCCGGTGCCCGTCACCAGGAGCTCACCGCCCTGGGCGAGGGCCGTGGCCGGACGCCCGCCGCGCACCCGCCACGCCAGGAAGCAGCACACCTGATCGGGGACACCGCATGACCAACCCGCCCACCCCCGCTGGGGACTTCGGAGGGCCCCCGGGGGACGACGCCACCTCGCCACCGGTCCTGGACGCCACCTCACCACCGGTTCTGGGCGACCCCGGGACCACGCCCCCCGCCGGCACCAGGCCACCCACCGACACCACGCCACCGGACACGCCCGCCCCCTGGTCACCCCCGGACCAGCCTGGCGAGCCCCCGCCGACGCCGTGGTCCGGCCCCTCGTCCCCACCGGCGCCCTTCCCCCCAGCCCACGGAACACCACCTCCCCCGCCACCCGGCCAGCCGTCACCGTCGGGGCACATCGGTCCGCCGCCACCCGGCCAGCCGATGCCGCCCGGGCACGTCGGTCCGCCCCTGTCCGGTCAGCCGATGCCGCCACCGCCGGGGCAGCCGTCTCCACAGCCGTGGAACCCGTACGGGCCGCCACCATCGCCCAACACCGGACCGCCTCTGCCCCCGCCCCCACAGGGACCGGCCCCCTACGAGCCCGCCCCGTACGTCGCCGTCCCCCACGAGCCCGCCCTGGCCGGCGCCGCACCCGACAAGCCAGCCCCGTACGAGCCCGCCCCATACAAGCCAGCACCGTACGAGCCTGTCCCGTACGAGCCTGTGCCTCCGAACGGCGGTCCGCCCGCGTACCGGCCACCCGCAGCCCGGGAGACTGCCCCGCGCGGCTCGGCCCCGCAGGCGCAGCTGTACCTCCGGGGCAAGGCGGGAACGGCTCCAGGCCACGGGCCGTGGGGCGGCCAGCCCCAGCAACCGCCGCCTCGGCGCATGGGCAAGACCGCCCTCATCGCAACCTTCAGCGCACTGGCCCTGCTCGGGACGGGCGGCGGCATCGCCTGGTACGTGACGCAGTCCGGCACCTCGGACCCGGTGGCCGCGACCAGCCCCGATCCCCAGAAGCCCGAGGAGCCGAAGAAGGCCGAGCCCGGGGTGCCCGAATGGTCGGTGCCCCTCGCCGGGCACGGCACCATGGACTTCACCGCCGGCATGGCGTTCGCCAGTTGGCTGACCGACACCACGGTCATCAGGGCCCAGAAGGACGCCGTCCTCGCCTACGCCCTGAACACCGGCAAACAAGCCTGGAACCTCCCCGCCCCCGGCAAGCAGCTCTGCGGTGCCACCCCGGAGCTGTCCGAGAACGCCGCCGCCATTGCGTACATGACCGAAGGCCGCTGCGACCAGCTCGCCGGTCTCGACGCCGCCACCGGCAAGCTCACCTGGAAGACCGGGATCTCGTCCGAGAAGAGCTCCCTGAGCGGATCGCTGACGGTGCCGACCATCATGTCGACGGCGAACATGGCCGTCGTCCAGGTCGACGACACGCTCACCAGCTACCGGCTCTCCGACGGCGGCAAGGCCTGGACCTGGTCCCCCCGGAAGGGCTGCTACCTGAAGGACGCCAACTCCGCCCCCGACCGCGTGGTGGTCCTGCTCGACTGCGATGGCGGCAAGCGTAACAGCGTCCAGGTCCTGCACCCGGCGACCGGCCGCGTCGCCGGCAAATACCCCATTGGCGACATCCCACTGATGAACGGCGTCCTGTCGGCGAAGCCGATCGTCATCCATCGCAAGGCCCGCAGCGGCGACGTGTTCACCGTGTACGCGTCGACGGGCAAGGTGAGCGAGTTCAACGCGGGCAGCGCCGACATGCGCACCCTCAACAGCGTCGCGCTCGTCCGGGGCGGCCACGAACGCCGCTCGTACGCCGTGCACGGCGACCGCCTCTACCTGGCGACCAAGCTGGAGCACCTGCCCAAGGACGGAGGCGGCTACCGCAACAAGGCTCTCGCCTTCGACCTCAAGACCGGCCGCCGCCTCTGGCAGTCGACGGGCACCGGCAAGACGACGCTCTCCTTCATCCGCGCCGACGAACAGGGACTCCTGGCCCTGGAGGTCGGCGACTGGCGCGAGCTCGCCCCCCGCCTCGTCCGCTTCGACCCCGCCAGCGGCAAAGCCCAGGAACTCGCGACACTCCCCCTGAAATACGGCACCGAGGCCGACCGGGGCCAGGTGTACGAGCGCGACGGCGCGGTCATCATCGTCCCCTGGACCTCAGTGGTCAGCAAGAACGCGGTGAGCTACATCGACACGAACCAGTCCTGACCAACCAACTCCGTACGTGGTGACGGACCGGGCCGGTAGTTACGCCGGGCCCGTCACCACCAGAAGCCGGCCCTGAAACACGAAAAGGCCCCCAGTCTCCTGGAAGCCATATCGTGAACGCAGAGAAGGCCCCGACAATGAATGTCGGGGCCCTCTACTGAAAGATTGTCCGGCGGTGACCTACTCTCCCACACCCTCCCGAGTGCAGTACCATCGGCGCAGGGAAGCTTAACTTCCGGGTTCGGAATGTAACCGGGTGTTTCCTTCCC
>NZ_JAHKRO010000023.1 GCF_019396325.1 Nonomuraea ceibae | reverse complement strand
GCGCTGTCACTTTATGCTGTCACGCCTCACTCAAAGATGATCTTCGAGCGAGGGTTTCCCCAGGTGGGGAGCTGGTAGGGCGCCCGGGGCTCGAACCCGGAACCTACGGATTAAAAGTCCGCAGCTCTGCCAATTGAGCTAACGCCCCTCGCAACGACAAGCGTACAGAGATTACCGCCCCGCCCGCGACGCCATTCGCTCTCGTCTCGTCACCGGTAGGCGGCCAGCCCGGTCAGCGCCTCGCCGAGCACCAGCGTGTGGATCTCCTGGGTGCCCTCGTAGGTCAGCACCGACTCCAGGTTGTTCATGTGCCGGATCACAGGGTACTCCAGGGTGATCCCGTTGCCGCCGAGGATGGTGCGGGCCTCCCGGGCGATGTCCAGGGCGGCGCGGACGTTGGCGAGTTTGCCGAAGCTGATCTGCCGGGGCTCCAGGGTGCCGGCGTCCTTGAGCGCGCCGAGGTGGAGGGCGGTCAGCCCGGCTTGGGCGGCGCCGACGTACATCCAGGCGAGTTTGTCCTGGGTGAGCTGGAAGGCGCCGATCGGCTTGCCGAACTGCACGCGGGTCTTGGCGTACTCGACGGCGGCCTCCAGGCAGGCGCGGGCGGCGCCGACGACTCCCCACAGGATGCCGAAGCGCGCCTCCGACAGGCACGACAGCGGCCCCTTGAGGCCGCGTACGCCGGGGAGCACGGCGCTGCCGGGCAGGCGGACGTCGTCGAAGTAGAGGGACGAGGTGACCGATGCCCTAAGGGACAGCTTCTTGTGGATCTCAGGGGCGGAGAAGCCAGGGGTGCCGGTGGGGACGACGAAGCCGCGGATGCCGTCGTCGGTCTGCGCCCAGACGACGGCCACGTCGGCGATGGAGCCGTTGGTGATCCACATCTTGGAGCCGTTGAGGACCCAGTCGTCGCCGTCGCGCTTGGCGTAGGTGCGCATGTTGGCGGGGTCGGAGCCGTGGTCGGGCTCGGTCAGGCCGAAGCAGCCGATGGCCTCGCCGGCGGCCATGCGCGGCAGCCACTGCTCCTTCTGCTCGTCGGACCCGTACCGCCAGATGGGGAACATGGCGAGCGAGCCCTGCACCGACACGAACGAGCGCAGCCCGGAGTCGCCGGCCTCCAGCTCGCGGCAGGCGACGCCGTACGAGGTCGCGTCGGTGCCGGCGCAGCCGTAGCCCTCCAGGTGCATGCCGAGCAGGCCGAGCGCGCCGAGTTCGGGGGCGAGCTCGCGGGCGGGGAAGGTCGCCTCCTCGAACCAGTCGCCGACGTGCGGCAGCACGCGGTCGGTGACGAAGGTGCGCACGGTGTCGCGGATGAGTCGCTGGTCGGCGTCGAGCCGGTCGTCCAGCCGCAGCAGGTCGTCCATCGCGCGTCCTCTCCTCGCTTAGGGGGCTACCAGGGTTCTACCAGGGGCAATCCCGATGTGCGAACGCAGGGCGGCAGGGCAGTCTTGGGGCATGAGCGAATACAACACCAAGCAGCTGCGCAGGACCCGCAAGGGCAGGATCATCGCGGGCGTGTGCTCGGGCGTCGGGGAGTACGTCGGGATCGACGCGAACCTCATCCGCATCGGCCTCGCGGTCATGACGCTGTTCGGCGGGCTGGGCGTGGGCGTGTACGCGATCGGCTGGCTGCTCATGCCCGAGGAGGGCAAGGAGACGTCGATCGTCCAGGACCTGATCAACAAGCAGCAGAGCAACAGCGGCAGCGGCACCAGCCCGTGGAGCGACGAGCAGAAGCCGCAGCAGTGATCAGGTCGCGGTCTGCGTGCGCACGCGGCCGCGCGACTCGGTCCAGATCATGGCCAGCACGGCGGCCACGATGAGGCCGGTGATGCCCGACAGGGCGACCACCGGCTCGGGGCCCAGCTTCTCGGCGGCGTAGCCGCCGATGAGGATCGCGACGCCCTGCGCGGCCATGAGCCCGGACTGCACCAGCCCGAACGCCTGTCCGCGCTGGTCAGGAGGGACTCGCTGGACGAAGGCGGCGTTCGCGGCGAGCTGATAGGCGCCCCCGATCCCCGACAGGACCCACGCCCCCAGCACGACCTCCAGCGGCGGCCGCATCGCCGTCACGATCAGCGGCGCGCAGCTCAGCATGGCCAGCCAGCCCATCAGCCGCATCCGCCCGGGCGGCGTGACGAACCTGCTGAACAGGAACGCCCCCACCACCGTGCCCAGCGGCATCGCCGCCATCAGCAGGCCGGTGATCACCGGCACGGGCAGGGTGCCGGTGTAGAGCTCGACGGCGTACGGCACCGCGATGCCCTCGGGCAGCACGTAGAAGCCGCACAGCCAGGCGAACAGCACCAGCGTGCGCAGCTTGCGGTCGCCGAACACGAGGCGGGCGCCGGCCCTGGTCATCGTCCACATGGACGGTCTGCCGCCGGCGTGCTCGCCCGCGGGGCGCCGCCGTACGCCGGTGACGAGGATCAGCGCGGAGGCGAGGAATGTGGCCGCGTTGATGGCGAGCGCGCGGTAGGGGCCGAGGGCGGCGATCACGGCGCCGCCGGCGGCGAAGCCGAGCATCTGCACGGCCTGGTTCGTCATGTTCTGCAACGCCGAGCCGACGACGTAGCGGTCGCCTTCCAGCACTTCGGGCAGCAGCGCGGCGCGCGCGGCCGAGAACGGGGCGCTGAGCAGCACCACGAGGAACACCAGCCCGCACAGCACCGGGAACGGCATGAACGGCAGCGCCATCACGCCCACGAGCGCGGCGCGCAGCAGGTCGCAGGCCACCATGACGCCCCGGCGCGCGAACCGGTCGGCGAGCCCGGCCAGCAGCGGCCCGCCCAGGATCGACGGCAGGTAGGTCAGCGCGTAGACGGCGGCGGTGGCCAGGGCGGAGCGGGTGCGGTCGTAGACGAGCACGGCGAGGGCCACCTGGGCGAGCTGGTCGCCGAGCAGCGACAGCCCCTGGCCGTACCAGAGCGCTCTGAACTCCTTGACGGCGATGACCTCGCCGTAAGTGGCTTGGCGCTCTGTGGCACGGCGATGCCGTCCCGGCAGCCGTCGCGTCCGCATGGCCCCCATTGGACTCCGCTGTGCCTGACTGAGAGTGTTCAGTATGTCACCTAAGGTGCCCGATCATTCGGCAAGGCGCAACCCATTGGCGTCACCCGGAGGTTAAAGGGTCACCAACCCAGCTCATGGAGACGGTCGTCGTCGATGCCGAAGTGGTGGCCGACCTCGTGAACCACCGTGATCCGTACCTCCTCGACGACCTGCTCTTCCGTGTCGCAGATCTGACAGATCGGATTGCGGTAGATCTCGATGCGGTCGGGCAGGACTGCGGAGTACCAGTCGCCGCGCTCGGTGAGGGGAATGCCGGTGTACAGGCCCAGAAGGTGGGGTTCTGGCGGATCGTCCACAACAGTGACGACAACATTGCTCATGACACGGGTCAGCTCCGGAGGGATCGTGTCCAGCGCCTCGGCCACGAGCTCTTCGAACTTCTCCGGGGAAACCTCGATCACACGTGCCATTCTGCCTCGCGGGCTGGGTAAGCAAGAAACCGTATGAAGTTCCTGGACAGGTTGAAAGCAGTCATCAGGTCGCGGGCGTCCAAAGCTGTGGCGGTGCTCGTCGTCGCCGCGGCCGGCGCCTGGCTGGGCATCTTCCTCAGCGGGACCGTGCACGCGCAGGTCGGCCCCGTCGAGACCGGCATGTCCGTCGCCCCCTCCTGGGGCGGCGAGACGATCGTCGACGCCAGCCCGCTGGGCACGCTCACGTTCCGCACCCACGATGCCCCGCTGACCCTGCGCATCACGCTCGAGAACATCGACCAGGAACGCGCCAAATCGCTCCTCGAAGACCCCCGCCTCACCGACCGGCTGCCCAGCATCATCGAGCGCGACCTGCTCGCGGGCGTGCGCGAGCTCGCCATCCGCTCGCTGCTGTGCGCCGCGGCCGGCGCGCTGATCGCCGTCCTCATGGTGTTCAGGCGGCCCCGCGTCGCCCTGACGGGCCTCCTGGTGGCCGCTGTGGCGCTCGCCACGACCGGACTGGTCGCCGCCCGGACCTTTCACCCCGGCTCGCTCGTCGAGCCCCGCTACACGGGCCTCGTCGCCGCGGCGCCCTCCCTCGTGGGCAGCGCCGAGTCGATCGTCACCCGGTTCGAGTCGTACCGCTCGCAACTCACCAAACTCGTCACCAACGTCTCGAAGCTGTACGACGCGGTCTCAACCCTTCCGGTGTACGACGCCGACCCCCGTTCCATCCGCGTCCTGCACGTCTCCGACATCCACATCAACCCGATCGCCTGGAACGTCATCCGGTCCCTGACCGAACAGTTCACCGTCGACCTGATCGTCGACACCGGCGACATCTCCGACCACGGCAGCAAGGCCGAGAACAAGTTCGTGGAGGAGATCGGCCGCCTCGGCGTCCCGTACGTGTACGTACGCGGCAACCACGACTCCAAGACCACCGAGAAGGCCGTCGCCAAGCAGAAGAACGCCGTCGTCCTCGACGACAAGATGCGCAACGTCGCCGGACTCAGCATCTACGGCCTCGGCGACCCGCGCTTCACCCCGGACAAGTCCGTACACGTCGACACCGACCCCGCCTCGCTCGAAGCCTTCGGCCGCGCCCACCGCGAGAACGTCGAGAACGCCGACCTCGTGGCCGTCCACGACGACATCGTCGCCCGCGGCTTCTCCGGCGCCACGCCGATGGTCCTGGCCGGTCACGCCCACAAACGCTCCACCACCATGCTGCCCACCGGCACCCGCGTCCTCGTACAGGGCTCCACCGGCGGCGCCGGCCTGCGCGCCCTCGAACACGCCGAGCCCACGCCCGTCCAGGCCTCCGTCCTGTACTTCGACCGCGAGACGAAACGCCTGCAGGCCTGGGACGACATCACCCTCGGCGGACTCGGCGAGCAGTCGGTGTACATGCAGCGTCACGTGGAGCCCGACCCGGGACGTATGATTTCCCCAGCGCCGACGAACGCCCCGTCGCCAACGGGGACGCTCAGCGGCACTACGTCACCGGCCGCCGGTTCGCCACTTTGGCATCAAGGGCAATCGTCCCCTATGCTTCAGAGGTCTCCGACGGAAGGCGACAGGGAATCCTGAGCCCCCATCGTCTAGCGGCCTAGGACACCGCCCTTTCAAGGCGGCGGCACGGGTTCGAATCCCGTTGGGGGCACCGCGAGCGCCTAGCGCACCCGCGAAACGGCAGGTCGAAGGACCTCCGAAGAGCTGGTAAGCTAAGCGAGCGCAAAGAGAACGAAGCAAGTCGCAAGGTCCTGTAGAGCAGTTTGGAGTGCTCGCCACCCTGTCAAGGTGGAGGTCGCGGGTTCAAGTCCCGTCAGGACCGCTCTGGGTCAGGTAGCTCAGTTGGTACGAGCGTCCGCCTGAAAAGCGGAAGGTCGGCAGTTCGACCCTGCCCCTGACCACCAGCTTTCGAACAATCAAGATGCCCCGCAGCGATCTCGCTCCGGGGCGTTTTTGTGTGCCGACGACACCGGCGGCTGGCAGAATCCAGGTGTGAGCCGGACGGACAACACCATGCCGTTACGCATCCAGCAGCAGGACGGCCGCCGCTTCAGGCACGACGTGGGCGGGTCCTACAAGGGCGTCGGGAAAGTCGCGAACATCGCTGAGCGGAAAGCTCGGCAGAGCGTACGGCTGACCCTGCTGAGAGGCGAGGAGCCGGCGCCGACCAGACACCGCCGATGCGAGAAGTGGCTCTACTGAGAAGCTTTCACGGTGGGCGAAGTCGTCGGCATCGGCGCCCGACCCGGCCCAGTGTCGAGTGGGTCGGTCGGCACGAATTCGGCTACGTCGGTTACGGTCGCGTCCGGGTTCGGTCGAGGTGACGGCAGAGCGTGACATCGTGAAGGCAGTGGAAAGGTCGGCTGGTACATCGCCCAGGGCTGAGGACATAGGGCAATGGCAATTCGGCAGGTAGCGTCGCTCGCTGGAGTTCTCATTGTCGCCGGGATGTTGACGGCGTGCACCTCTACACCCGCAGCCCGCCCAACGCCTGGCGCGTCAGGCGTTGTCTCGTCGCCTGGCCCTACCGCAGTGGAGGAGACCATCGAACCTCCGGCCGCCGAGATCCTGAGAGTCCCCGGCATGGAGTCGGGCACGAAAACGCTGGCGACTGCCGGACCGACATGGGGATCCAGCGTCATCGCGGACATTCGGGCGGACAAGGGCAGTATGTGGGTGATGTTCGACTGCCGAGGCGCAGGAACAGCGGAGATTGCCTTGGAGCCGCTCGTCTCGATGCCGTTCACATGCCTCGACAGCACGATCACGCCGACTATGAACCAAATCGACCTCAAATCGAAGACGCGGCTCAGAGTTCGCGTGCAGGCCCCCGAGTCGGTCGAATGGACGTTGAGGGTGACTCAGTAGTCATCGACTACACAGGACCAACGGACGCCCCTGGCATTCCCTTCAGCGTCCGTACAGCAGGCTGTCGAGGGCGGGGCGGCTGCCGGCGAAGGTCACCGTGCCCTCCTCCAGGGCCGCGTCGAGGGCGGCGGGGGCGGTCAGCAGGGCGCTGAGGGTCTTGGGGGTCGTGCGGAGGGAGAGGTCGGCCGTGGCGGGTTCGCCGCTGTGGACCTGGATCCGGCCGGACTCCGCGCGGAGGGTCCAGGTGGTGCCGTCGAGTTCGAGGCGGCAGACGGTCGGCGGGGCCGCCGGGTCGGGGTGGACGTGGTCCCGGAGGTAGATCAGCACCGAGGTGGCGCTGAGTGAGGTGGGCTCGGGCGGGTGGGGGGCGTCGATGCCCCAGTCGCTCAGGGCCAGGATGACCGGCTCCAGCTTCCTGCCTCGTTCGGTGAGTTCGTAGACCTGGGGCCCGGTGGCGGTTTCGCGGGTGCGGCGGCGGATCACGCCGTGGTGCTGGAGCTCGGAGCGAGCACAGGCCGGCAGGCGATGGAGGGCGCAGTGAGTGTTTCGATCGAAGATCGACAGCACGGGCATGCGACGGTCGTGGATCCCGACGCGCATCAGGTGCTGTTCGAGAACGAGCACGTACGGGTGATCCAGGCGCGGGCGTCGCACGGCTGGGAGAGCGCCATGCACGCGCACCGCCCGATGCTCGTGGTCAACCTGGGCACCGGGCGGCAGAAGGTGACCTGGGCGGACGGGTCCACCCAGATCGTGGATCTGAACCCGGGCGCGGTCGTCTGGCAGGACGACGCCTTCGAGCACGCCTGGGAGTTGCTGGCGGGGGAGGTGAACGTGGTGCTGGTCGAGGTCAAGTCGGCGGACGGCGGGCGGTAGCGCGCGCTGTCACGCCTGGGTCAGGAGCGTGCTGTAGGCCTCGGAGTGCTCCTGGCCGGACATGAACGAGACGAACTGCCGGACGAAGGCGCCGCGCGAGTAGCTGCCGTCACCGGCCAGGTCGCGGCCGAAGGCCGTCCGGAACAGGTCGCGGTATTCCTGGGCGTCGATCTTCTGGTCGTCGTCCACGTCGGTGACGTCGAACAGCACATCGGCGATCTTGATGAGGCCGGCCCCGGGCAGCGAGGCGGCCGCGGCGGCGTACTCCTGGCGGGTGACGCGGCCGTCGTCGTCGCCGTCGAGGGCGGCCTGCAGCTCCCGCCACCAGGCGGCGTACGCCTGGAAGAGCCGCTCCTCGTCCTGCTCGCCCAGGTCGAGCCGGGTGGCGACCTCCCTCGCCATGGCGGCCAGGTCCGGCCAGCGCAGGTAGCCGTCGCCGGTCTGGTCGAGGACCTCGCTGAAGAAGCGGTCGGCCGACAGGACCACCTGCTGGTCGTCGGCGGCGGGGGCGGGGGTGATGAGGCGCAGGAGGGCCGCGGCCTGCCCGGCCTTGCGGCGTACGGTGTCCCACGGGGTGGCGGACGACGGGTCGAGCAGGCCCATGACGGAGTCGACGCGCGTCCAGCTCTCCGGGAGGTAGCGGGTGGCGAGGCCGGCGGTCAGGTAGGCGCCCTGCATGAGGGTCCGGGCCCCGGGGAGGTCGGGCAGCGCGACGCGCCGGCAGAACGGCTCCGGGAGCGAGGCGATGATGACGGCGGTGGCCAGCGGGCCCGCCACGGCCCGGCCGACCGTCCACACCAGGGGATGGCCGCGCAGCGCCGGCGGCGCGGGGACGTTGGCCAGGAGCCGGTAGAGGATGACGCCCACGGCGTCGTTGTTCTCCAGGCGGTTCTCGACGACGTGGTCGTAGTAGGGCCAGAACTCCTGCAGCGTGGCGGGCAGGTGCTCGTTGTCGCCGTCGATGAGGGTCAGGAAGATGCGGTATTCGTCGTAGAGCCGCCGCATCTCGCCGGCGTCGAGCGTTTCGCCGCTCAGTCGGCACATCGCCACCGTCGACTCGAAGAGCGTGGCGGCGACCCAGGCGCGGGCCTCGGGGTCGGTGGCGTCGTAGGGGCGGCCCTGGGCGTCGGTGCCGGACATGCGGGCGTGGAGGCGGTTGAGCCGGGCCACCTCGCGGTCGCGTACGCGGGGGTCGGGGCTGAGGATGCGCCGCGAGCTGGTCGCGGTGTTGCGCAGCCGCCGCCAGGGGTGGGTGAGGAACGTCGAGTTCTCCATCAGTGCCGCGCCGATCTGCGGATGTGCGGCTTCGAGCAGCGTGGCGCGGGTGACCGCGAGGCCCCAGCGCGCCTCGCCGACCAGGCGGCGCAGGATGGAGTCGGCGCCGAAGACGTCCGTCGTCTCCGCTGTGGTGGTGCGGCTCATCGGTGACCCTCCCCGGTCAAGGTGGTGGACTGGCGTACGTCGCCGAAACGGCGCTGGCGCCGCCGGTAGGTGTCGAGGCATTCCCAGAAGTGGGTGGCGCGGAAGTCGGGCCAGAGCACCTGCGGGAAGACCCATTCGGCGTAGGCGACCTGCCAGAGCATGAAGTTGGAGATGCGCTGCTCCCCGGACGTGCGGATGACGAGGTCGACGTCGGGGGTGTCGGAGTAGGGCAGGTGCTGGGCGAAGCTGTCCTCGGTGACCTGGTCGGCGGGCGTGGCGGAGCGGATCAGCGAGCGGGCCGCGGCCACGATGTCGCGGCGTCCGCCGTGGTCGAAGGCCACGGTCAGCGTCATGCGCCTGTTGTCGCCGGTGAGCGTCATCAGGTCGGTGATGTCGCGGACCAGGGGCTGCGGGATGCGCGGGTCGGCCATGCCGAGGAAGCGGCAGCGGACGCCCCGGGCGTGCAGGGCGGGGGCGTGCTTGCGGATGGCGCGGCGGACGAGCCGCATGAGGATGTCGACCTCGGCGGCCGGGCGCCGCCAGTTCTCCGTGGAGAAGGCGTACAGGCTCAGCCAGGTGACCCCGGCGCTGCGCGCCGCCTCGATGACGTCCATCACGGCGGCCTCGGCGGCCTCGTGGCCGGCGGTGCGCGGCAGTGATCGCTGCGCGGCCCACCGGCCGTTTCCGTCCATCACGCAGGCGACGTGCCGCGGCAAGAGCATGACCACCCCCATGACTCAGGGTAACTGTAGCTTTACCTTGCGTGGTGTCAAGGTGGGTCGGTGGGGAGGATTACCTTGGGGGCATGCGCCTGACCGCCTTCACCGACATCTCCCTGCGGATCGTGATGCGCCTGGCCGTCGTGAGCGGTGACGAGCTGCTGACCACGCGGGCCGCCGCCGACGTGCTGGCGATCCCCTATACGCACGCGGCCAAGGCGGTCTCGCGGCTGAGCGAGATGGGGCTGGTGGAGACCCGGCGCGGGCGTGGCGGCGGGCTACAGCTCACGGCGGCGGGGCGGCAGGCGACGGTGGGCTCGATCGTGCGCCGGCTGGAGGGCGAGCACGAGGTGGTGGGGTGCGAGGACGCGCTGCTGCCGTGCCCGCTGCGGGCGGCCTGCCGGTTGCGCGGGGCGCTGCGCCAGGCGCAGGAGGCCTTCTATGCGTCGCTCGACACGCTGACGGTCGATGCGCTGGTCACGGGGCCGACCAGGCCGGTGCTGCTCGGGCTGAGCGTCCCACCCAGATCGGGGACCGGCGAGCCGGCTCTTTAATATGCATTCCAGATACCAATTATCTGGAGGTCCCCCATGCTGTCCGCGGAAAGCGCCGCGACCGTCCGCGCCACCCTCCCCGTCGTGGGCGCGTCGCTCGACACGATCACCGCCCGCTTCTACGAGACGATGTTCGCCGAGCGGCCGGAGCTGCTCGACGGCCTGTTCAACCGGGGCAACCAGCGCAGCGGCGAGCAGCGCAGGGCGCTGGCCGGGTCCATCGCCGCGTTCGCCGGCGCCCTGCTCGACAACCCGGACGAGCGGCCCGACGCGCTGCTCACTCGCATCGCGCACAAGCACGCCGCCGTCGGCATCACCGACGACCAGTACGTGATCGTGCACAAGTACCTGTTCGCGGCCATCGCCGAGGTGCTGGGCGAGGCGGTCACGCCCGAGGTGGCCGCCGCCTGGGACGAGGTCTACTGGCTGATGGCCGGCGCCCTGATCGCGATGGAGGCCCGCATCTACGCGCAGGCCGGCGCGAGCGAGGGCCGCACCTGGCGCCCGTGGCGGGTCGTCGAGCGCCGCGAGGAGACCGCCGACGTCATGTCGCTCGTGCTCGCGCCCGTCGGCGACGAGCCGGTCCCGCCCGCGCTGCCCGGTCAGTACGTCAGCGTCCGGGTGCGGATGCCCGACGGGGTGCACCAGCTCCGGCAGTACACGCTGTCCGGCCACGGCGCCGACGGGCTGCGGCGGATCACCGTCAAGCGGGTGCGCGGCGAGGGCGCCCCCGAGGGCGAGGTGTCCAACCTGCTGCACGCCACTGTCGAGCCGGGCGACGAGCTGACGCTGTCGGCCCCGTTCGGCGACGTGACGCTGGCGGGCGGCGACGCGCCGCTCGTGCTGGCCTCCGCCGGCATCGGCTGCACCCCGATCACCGCGATGCTCCAGCACCTGGCCGAGACCGGCAGCGACCGCCGCGTCCTGCTGCTGCACGCCGACCGCTCCGAGCCCGAGCACGCGCTGCGCGAGGACATGGAGGCGCTGACCGCCGTGCTGCCCCGGGCCGAGAAGATCTTCTGGTACGAGGACGGCCGGCGGGGCAGGGCGGGCCGGATCGACCTGGCCGGGGTCGACATCCCGGCGGGCTCGGTGGCCTACCTGTGCGGGCCGCTGCCGTTCATGCGGGAGGCCAGGGCCCAGCTCATCGGCGCGGGCATGGCGCCCAAGGACATCCACTACGAGGTGTTCGGCCCCGATCTGTGGATCGCCGCGGCCTGAGCGGAGCCGAGAGCGCGACGAGGTCCCCGTACCTGATTTAAGTGCACTTATGTGCCGTTTGGGGGCCACCTGTCATCATGGGGACCATGTTGGAGGCTGCCGGGCTCGACGAGGTGACGGAACGGGCGTACCGCTTACTCGTCCGCGCGGGCGAGGCGGAGGCGGCCGACCTCGCCGAGGAGCTGGGGATCACGGCCGAGGCGGCGGCCGGCGCGCTCGCCACGATGCGGGACCTGGGGCTGGTCCGCGACGCGGGTGGGCGCGGGTTCGCGCCGGTGGCCCCGGACGTCGCGCTCGGGCCGCTGCTGATGCGGCGGCAGGAGAGCATCGACTGGGCCCGCCAGGCGGTCGAGCAGCTCGCCGAGGAATACCGCACCAGCCTGCGCCGCCGCGACGCCGACCGGCTGATCGAGGTGCTGCCGAGCCGCGCCGCGCTGCGTGAGCAGGTGCGCCATCTGCAGAACAGCGCCCGCGAGGAGGTCATGTACTTCTGCCGCGCCGGGCACGTGGTGATGCCGTCCCAGGACAACACCGAGGAGCTGGACGCGCTCGGCCGGGGCGTCGACTACCGGGTGATCTACGAGCGGGCCCTGCTGGAGGAGCCCGGGATGGTGGCCAACGTCGCCTACGGCATCAAGCTCGGCGAGCGCGCCCGCGCCGTGCGGTCCCTGCCGGTGCGGATGATGATCGCGGACCGGGCGACCGCGCTGCTGCCGCTGGTGCAGCACGCGGGCGGGCGGACCGAGACCACCGCCGCGCTGGTACGCGGCAGCAGCCTGCTGGACGCGCTGATCGCGCTGTTCGAGGCCCAGTGGGACCGGGCCACGCCGATCCGGTCGCTGGACGACGGGCAGGTCATCGACGCGGCGGCCGGCTGCCCGCTGGACGCCGACGAGCTCTACCTGCTCTCGCTGCTGGTCGCCGGCGTCCCCGACAAGTCGATCGCGAGCCAGCTCGGGCTCAGCCTGCGTACCGTGCAGCGCCGCGTCTACCACCTCATGCGGCGCGCGGGCGCGCAGACCAGGATGCAGCTTGCCTGGCATGCGGCCCGCGAGCGCTGGCTGTGACTACCGGACCCCGTACGCGCGGGTGACGGTCTGCTCGAACCGCTCTCCGGCGGCGCCCGTCGCGGTCACCCGCAGCGACACCCCGAGGTCGGTCCTGCGGTGCGAGACCAGGGCGACGTGCTGCCCCCGGCCCGCGGGGATCAGCGGCAGCCGCCGCCAGGTCCTGCCGTCGTCGTACGACAGCTCCGCGCTGAGCTTCCTGGCGGCGGGCGCGGTGAAGCCGAGCTTGACCGGGAGCGTCCGGTGGACCCGGCCCTCCAGGTCGGCCGGGATGTCGTAGTCGACGCCGAGCATCGGCAGCGGCCGGGTGTCCTCCGTCCTGGCGGACCTGAACGTCCACGACGTCCGCGTGGCCGTGGCGTGCAGCCACTCGTCGCCGGTGCGTGTGGTGTCCAGCTCCAGCCGGTACTCGGCGTCCTCCGGCACGGCGGGGAAGGCGCCGCGCAGCGTGCTGCGCTCCTCCACCAGCTGCCCGTCCCGGTAGAAGCGGGCCGCGGTGGTGTCCTTGTCGGCGCTGTCCCGCGCGTAGCCCTGGTGCCCGTCGGCGTCCACGAACTCGGGCACCTGCACGGTCAGCACGTCACCCGTCCGGGTCGCCGCCTGGACGGCCGGGCGCACGACCGGGGCGAACCAGTCCTCCTTGACGCGCTCGCCCGGCCGGTAGGTCCGCGGCCGGTCGGTCAGCCCGCCGCGCAGCCGGCTCATCGACTCCCAGGTCAGCGCGTGCTGCACGACGTGCTGCCACTGGGTGTCGCCGGCGCTGACGTACTCGGCCCGGCGCAGCGGCGTGTTGACGATGCGCTGCGTCTCCATCTGCGAGCCCAGGTCGTACGTCTGCCACGGGCGCCAGCCGAAGCGCTGGTCCTTGCCGTAGCGGTCGCCGCCGGACTCGTGGTAGCCGGCCTCGACCAGGGCGGTGTTGCGCCAGTTCACGTCGTGCACGACCCGCTCGGGCACGTGGCCGGAGGAGACCTGCATGACCTCGTACAGGTACGGCGGGGCGAACTGCCCGTTCACCTCGATCACGCCGCCCGAGCGCGCCTTCTCCAGCAGCGCCTGGCCGCGGTCGTGGGTGATCAGCAGGGTGGGCAGCGGGTCGCGCTCGCCCTCCGGCTTCCACGGCTGCCACATGGCCCGGCCGTCGGGGCCGACGACGATCACCGCGGCGGCTCCGGCGTCGGCGATGCCCTGCAGCTTGCTCGTCCAGTCGCCGAACTGCTCGCTGACCAGGACGACCGCCTTGCCCTTCACGTCACCGGCGTCGGCGGTGGCCAGGGGCCAGCGCTTCTTGCCGGCGAACTCCGGCGACCTGATCGCGGGGCGCACCACCAGCGGGTCGCGGCCCAGCTCGGCGGTCACGCGGGGCGCGGCGAGCTGCCAGCGCGAGGCGAACTCGAACGTGCCGTTCGTGACGGGCTTGGTCGGCGTGACCGAGAGCCCGTCGACCGACGGGAAGTTCATCGAGCCCAGGCTGATCTTGCGCGACCCGTACGTGCGGTGGGTGAAGTAGGTGGAGATGCCCTCCTGGATCACCGGCTGCGACGTCCTGATCTCGACGGGCACGGCGGTCCTGGGGTCGAGCACGATCTCCATGTCACCGGTCACCGGCAGCTCCGGGTTCACCACGAGCGTGTCGACGGGCGTCTCGGAGCTCGTCTCGCCCAGGATCGCCTGCATGTGGTAGGTGCCCTCGGCGACCTCGGCCGTCCAGCCGGACTGCTCGTCGAGGATGTAGCCGTAGACGTCGTCCCTGCTGGAGGCCCCGTACATGGAGATGAAGGGCACGCGGGCGGGGGAGCCGTCGGCGTGCACGGCGGTGAAGCGGACCTTGTGGATCTTGCCCCGGCGGGTGAGGGCGATCGTGGTGTGCGCGACGGCGTCGCCCGCGGTGGCGGTGACGTAGCCCGCGTGCCGGCCGTGCTGGAGCTTGGCCGGGTCCACGGTGACGCGCACGCTCGCGCTCGCGCCCGGCTCGACGGTGAGCGTGGTCGCCGACAGGGTGACCGCGCCCTCGGCCGGGGCCTGGCCGTCGAGGTTGGTGACGGAGGGGGTGAGGGCGAGCGTGACGGGCGCCTGTCCCGTGTTCGTGTAGGTGATCTCGCCGCCGGGGACGCCGGTGTCGCCGTCCTCGTGCACGCCCAGGCTCAGCGTCCCCGTCGCGGTGACGGTCTGACGGAGGGCGCGCGTCACGTCCAGCCGCCCGCCGCCCTGCTCGTACGGGGTCTGCCCGGCGATGGTCTTCGACGTGGACACCAGCGCGTTCTTGAGCTGCGCGGCGGTCCAGCCGGGGTGGCGCTGGGCCAGGATCGCCGCCGCGCCGGCCACGTGCGGCGTGGCCATCGAGGTGCCGGAGAGCTTGGTGTGGAGCTCGTCGACCGGCGTGCCCAGGCCGGTGCCCGCGGCCCGCGCGGCGACGATGCCGACGCCCGGTGCGGTGATGTCCGGCTTGACCGCCTCGTCCAGGCGGGGGCCGCGGCTGGAGAAGGGGGCGAGGGCGTCGTCGGCGTCCACCGCGCCCACGGTCAGGGCCGAGGTGGCGGCGCCGGGCGAGCCGACGCTGTACTCGCTGCCGTCGTTGCCCGCGGCGATCACGAACAGCGTGCCGGTCTGCTCGGTCAGCACGTCCACGGCGGTGCTGAGCGGGTCGGTGCCGTCGGTGGCGCCGCCGCCGAGGCTCATGTTGACGACGTCGGCGCCGCTCTCCCTGGCCGCCCACTCCATGCCGGCGAGCACCTGCGACTCCGTGCCGCTGCCTCTCGCGTTCAACACCTTGCCGATCACCAGCTCGGCGCCGGGCGCGACGCCCTTGCGCAGGCCGCCCGAGGCCGCGCCGACGCCGGCGACGGTCGCGGCGACGTGGGTCCCGTGCCCGTGCTCGTCCTTGGCCGACGGGTCGTCGGTGAAGTTGCGGGCCTCGACGACCCTGTCCTTGACGTCGGGGTGCGTCTCGTCGATCCCGGTGTCGAGGACCGCGACCTTCACGCCCTTGCCGTCGAAGCCGTCCTGCCACGCCTGCGGCGCGCCCACCTGCGGCACGCTGTGCTCCAGCGTCGCGGTGACCTTGCCGTCCAGCCAGACCTTGGCCAGGCCGTCCCGCAGCTTCGGCTCGCCGCCCGCGCGCTCGGCGGCCCACAGCACGGGCAGTTCGTCCTTGTCGGCCCGCATCGTCCGCGCGTTGACGCTGCGCAGCGTGACGGCCTTCGCGTCGCTGTCGCGGTAGGACAGGATGAGCGGCAGGACCTCGCTGCTCTCGTCGTCGTACCCCTGCTCGATGAGGTCGCTCACGGCGAACAGCCGCTCGTCGACCAGGCCCCGGGACAGGTAGGGGACCATGTCGGCGGGAGTGACGGTGAGCTCGCCGTCCTCCTCCTCGGTGAAGAACCTGACGTCCTCCCGGCCCTTGCCCGGCCGCACGGTCGTGGCGCGCTTGCCGCCGGCGACCTCCCTGACGGTGACCACGTCACCGGTGATCAGCGTGACCTCGTGCAGGTCACCGCCGCCGGAGGCGGGCTCCGGCGGCGTCGCCTGCGCCTGCGTGGGCACGGCGAGCATCGCCAGGCCCGCGCCGACGGCGGTGAAGCGGGTGATCCATCCCATGAACGAACCCGATCTGTCGTGCAATGACACATTGCTTTACTCGTTCATGAGGATGCGGGATAAGGACCGGTCAATGGGGGGTATGCGGCTGACCGGATGGCGACATGTCGTGAAAATGCCAGCGGCGGCCTCTCAGCTGGCCGCGCAGACCGTGCCGTTGAGCCTGAACACGGACGGAAGCACGTTCGGCCCCGAGTAGTTGCCCACGAAGCCGATCGTGGCCGACGCCCCGGTGGCCAGGGCGCGGTTGCCGGGCTCGCTGACGGCCTTGACCGCCCGCCCGTCCTGCGTCCAGACCGCGCTCCAGCCGCTCCCCAGACTCTGCCAGCTTCTCGGCCAGGCGAAGTCGAGGGTCCAGCCGTCGATCGGCGCGCCGGTGTTGGTGACGTCGATCGACCCGACGTAGCCGCTCGACCAGTCGGACTGGACGCTCAGCCGTACCGAGCACGAGCTGGTGGCGGGGGCCTTCGTGGTGAACGTCAGCGGCGGCGAGGCCCAGGAGAGGCCGCCGCCGGCGTCGCGGGCGATCACGTTGACCGTGTAGCGGGTGCCCGGCCGCAGGTTGCCTGCCGTGAACGAGGTGCCCGAGGTCTCGCCGAGCTGCTCGGTGACCGCGCCGTGCTGGCGGTGCACCTCGTACTTGGCGATGGGCCGGTCGCCGGCCGTGGCGCGCGGCCAGGTGATCGTGGCCTTGGTGTCCGTGACGGCCGACGCGACAGGCTGGGCGGGGGCGGCGGGACCGGACCGGTCGGCGGCCGGCTTGAGGACGATCGTCGTCAGCGACAGCGGCGGCAGCGTCTGGCTGGTGGCGCTGCCGCTGGTCGCGGTGGTGATGGAGGTCGCGCCGTTGGTGTGGGTGAGCACCGTCGGCGCGCCGACCGCCGGGGTGTAGCCCGCGTAGTCGATCGCCGCCGCGTACGAGGTGTCGCGCGAGGTGTTGATCAGCATGACCGCCAGGTCGCCGTTCGGGCGGCGGGCGGCGTGCGCGCTGACGGCGGGCGTGTCGCTCGCCGCCCGGACGAACTGGTCACCCGGCCGGGCGAACCTGCCGACCATCTGCAGCGCGTAGTAGGGCGCGAACGGCGTGTTGAACGCCGGCTCGCAGACCGACCCGTCGGCGGTGCACGTCCCGCTCGACAGCAGGCCGAAGTCGCCGTAGTCGGTGTGCCCCTCGACCTCGGTTACCGTGCCGATGCCGTTGTGGACGTTCCACCACTCGACCGTGAACACGCCGTTCGCCAGCAGCGTCGCGTACGCGTCGGCGGCGGCCAGCGCGCCCGGCTGGGTATTGGTGCCGTTGCTGCTGGAACCGGTGTTGAACTCGGTCATCGCGATGCCGATCCGCTCCGCGCCCGGCCCGGCGAGCCTGGCGATCTGCTCGCGGGTGAGCTGGATCATGTCCGGTACGTGTCCCGTGCGGTCCAGGGCGCCCGGGTACCAGTGCAGGACCACGAAGTCGATCTTCGAGCCGGCGGTGGACAGGACGACCTCGTTCCAGCTTCCCGCGTCGCCCTCCGCCCTGATCGCGTCGGGCCAGTTCGCGGGCGTGGTCAGCACCGCGCCGATCTTGATCGTGGGGTCGACCGCCTTCATCGCGTCCGCGTAGGCGACGACGTGCCTGGCGTACTCGGCCGGGCTCTTGTCCGCGTGGTTGTCGGCCTCCCACGCCGCGCCGTAGTGGCCGTTGCCGTAGTTCTCGTTGCCGATCTCCCAGTACTTCACGCCGTAGCCCTTGGTGACGTTGGCGTAGCGGACCCAGGCGGCGGCCTCCTCGGCCGTGCCCGTGCCGTAGTTGGCGGTCACCATCGGCTGCGCGCCGGTGCGGCGGGCCCCGGCCATGAAGGTGTCGAAGTCGGTGTTCGGCGCGACATAGCCGCCGGGGGCGGTGTGGTCGGCCCAGTGGTAGATGTCGGAGTACGAGCCGCCCGGGTAACGCAGCAGCCGCACGCCCGCGTCCTTGAGCAGGTCCGCGGTCTGGTCGCCGCCCAGGTGCGCATCCCAGATGGCGTGGTTGGTCCCGATGCCGGTCTCGGGCACGCCGGCCAGCGCGGCACGGGTGTTGACGGTGATCTCGACGGGGACGCCGTCGTCGGCATGGGCGGTGGGGGCGTTCAGGGCGGTCAGCGCCAGCAGGATCGCGGACGCGGAGCGCAGCAGGGTTCTCGGCATCGGTGCACCTCGCCGTGGCAGTGGTTCCTCACTCGACGCCTCCTCCTGACCAGGAGACGACATGATCATGAGTGGCGCGCGGCGCACCCGTCAAACGACGCTGAAACTTTCACCCCGGGTTCGGTCCGCTGCTCAGCGCCACAGTTTCCCGGTGGACAGGTCGAGGTTGTAGACCCGTTCGGACCAGGCGGCGCGGACCTGGAAGGCGCCCTTGGCCGACCAGCCGAGCCCGGAACCGAGGCTGTCGTCGCCGCGGAACACCGGGGTGACCGTGCGCAGGCGCTCGCCGGTCTTCACGTCGTAGGTCGTGACCCGCCCCTCGTCGTCGATGACGACCAGGCGGTGGCCCTTCGGGTGCAGGTGGTAGGCGTCCCCGGCGGGCAGGCTCATGCGGGGCTTCCCCTGGTGGTCGAGGACGAGGGCCCGCGCGGCGGTGGCGGCCACGATGCCGCTCTTGCCGAGGTCGTGGACGCGCCGGACGTCGGGGAGCTCCAGCGTGCGCCAGGTCCGGGTGTCGATGATCCGCGCGCCGTCCCGGACCAGGGCGAGGTACCTGTTCTGGCCGGCGAACGTGACCTTGGGCAGCTCGGTGTCGGCCAGCGCGCCGGTGAGCGGGCGCGCGCCCGCCTCGTCCTCGTACACCAGGCGGCGGTCGTGCCGGTGCAGGTAGACCAGGGCCCTCTTGTCGGGGCTGCGGGTGAACGGGGCCGGCCGGGGCGCCTTGCCGGGGACGACGACGTACGGCGCGGCCTGCGGGAACGGCTGACCGTTGACCAGCCAGCCTCTGCAGTCGGCTGCCACCTGCGTGGTCCACGCGCAGGAGGGCGCCTTGTACGTGCGCACCGTCTCGAAGCTCGGGCGGCTGTCGGAGAACGTCAGGGGCGGCGTGTACGCGGGCGGCTCGGGGAGCACCGGCAGGCCGGGGGTGAGCAGCGCGGCCGACAGCACGATCGCGGTCCCCGCCAGATAGAGGCCGCGCGTGGACCAGCGGCCGATGGCCAGCTCGGCCGGGGCGCTCGCCGCTTCGCGCCGGGCGGCGAACGTCACCGCCACGGCCACGGCGATCAGGATTCCGGTGTGCGCGATCCGGGCCGCGGTGACGTCTCGCAGGAGAAAGGCGGTCGCCGAAACGGCGCCGGCCAATCCGAGGAGCCATGCGCCACGATAAACGCGCGCCTCGTCGTACGCGTTCGAGGCCCCCCGAGAGAACACCACGGAAACCGCGCACCAGCCGAGCACCAAAGAGAACGGGTCATTGGTGAGCCCCGCCACGGGAACGGCGACGACGAGCGCGATCAGACGCCATCGGCGCACGGCCCGGAAATGGCCGACGACCTGTTCGGCGTCGGCCGCGGTGACGGTGAATCCGGTCTGCGCGGCGAACCTGTCGAGCCGTTCCCGGCTGACCGGCGAGGCGGCCGCCAGCACGGTGAGCAGGGCGGCCACCCAGAGAATCAGCGGGGGTATTGTCACGAGATGCCACCATATATGGTTTCACCTCATGGCTTCCGATGAAATTTGGCAGCAATACGGCGTCACCTCTTGGCGTGCCGAACCGGTCCGATTACGGGTGGTGATCTGGACGTCGTTTTCGCTCGTCATGGTGACCGCGTTTCTTTGGGGGACCGGGGCAGTGAGCCCGCATATCAGCTGGAACATCAACTCCTTCTTCGCCGGCGCCTGGGTGGACGAGAAAAGCGGCGCCCTGTCCACCAGGCTTTTCCTGGAAATCGAGAACGAGGGGTCCACCACCTTCACCGTCTCCGGCCTCTCGATGAACATCCCCGGCCTGCGGCTGCTGCCGGCCGAGAACCCCGGGGCGGAGAAGGTCACCGTCGAAGGAGGCGACATGGAGGTGATGGAAAGGCACGTCGCCATCACCGACTGCGCGGCCGTGCCTCACACGCCGCAGCCGGTGCGGTTCACGTACGAGACCTATCTGGGGGCACGGACGGCGGAGGTCACCTGGGACTCCTGGCAGCTGACCGGGCCCGACGGCGCGACGGTCCCGGTCGCCTGGCAGCGCGGCCTGTCCGACAAGGTGTGCAGCGAAGCGGTGAGCGACGAATGGTCCTGACGAACCCCCACCCGCGCGCCGCGTCCGGCGGTCTCATGCCGCCCGTCGCGCTGATCGCCACCGGTCTCGTCATCGTCTACGCCGCCCTCCGGCTCGACGGCTTCGACCTGCTCCTCGACCCGGTCGGCTGGGCCATGTGCGCGGTCGGGCTGTCCCGGCTGCGAGATGCCTCCCTCCACCCGGCCGACCCGGCGGGGGCTGCCGCCACCACGTCGATGGTCTTCCTGTCGATCGTCGACCTCCTGATAATCGGCCCGGCCGCGCCGGACACGTCCCTGGAGCAGGCGCTCGACCTCGCCGAGAAGGCCGGCTCCCTGCTCGCCATCTGGCTGATCGGCGAGATCGTGGCCGGGCGGCTCCGCCCCGGTGGGCACGCGTCCCGCGCCGCGCTCCTCGACGTGCTGCGCTGGACGGTCGCCGCGCTGGGCGTCGCCGGCATGCTGGCCCCGTACGGCTACGCCGGGCTGCCCCTGGCCGTGACCGTCGCCTGGTTCGCGGCGCTGGTGGTGCTCGTCGTCGTCCTCTACCGCTCGGCCAACCTGTCCTGCCTGAACCAACCGTAAGGCACGCCGGCGTAGCCGCACCCCCGGCGCGATGTCACGGCCTGCTGTCGGCCCAGCCCGCTTCCAGCACCGTCGTCGTGCCCACCACGGTGCCCGGCTCGTGCCCGGCGTGCGCGTCGCCCGGCTCGACCACCACGCTCTCGCTGGCCAGGCCCCGCCCGGTCTCCTGGTCGAAGATCAGCCGGGTCTCCATGACGCTGTCCCTGACCTTCTCCTCGACCGCCACCGCCGCGCCCTGGCGGCCCTCGGCGTCGGTCACGTTCTCGATGACCTTGACCGAGTCCAGGTCGGCGAGCATCCGGAAGGCGGCGGCCCGCACCTCAGGCGTGACCGGCATGTCCAGGATGAGCCCGGTGCTCACCCGGTACAGCCACGGGTCGGAGGCCATCGGCACGCTCTCCGACTCGGTGTCGTGCCCCTTGTACGAGCGCAGCAGCCACGCCTTGAGCCTGCCCGGATCGGACGGCAGCGCGCGCAGCTCCTTCATGGTCACGTTGCGGCCCAGCCAGAACACCTTGTCACCGTCGACCAGCGGGCTGAAGCCGCCCCACGGCTTGCGCGGCGAGGTGGACAGCGTGATCGCGCGCGGCTTGCCGGGCACCTTGACCTCGAACTCGCGGGGGGAGCCGGCCCGCCGCCAGGCCGCCTCGTCCTCGGGCGTGGCCGGTCGCGCGCCGAGCGACTGGTAGGTGCCGCCCTGCTCGCCGCCGGTCGCGCTGGACGTCCAGCCCTCGCTCCGCTGCCGCTCCACGACCGTGTAGCCGCCCTCGGCGACCTGGTGCAGGGTGCGCTGCATGGTGGACGTGTGCCACCACGCGCCCATCTCGTCGGGCTGGCTGCCGGCCTTCTCGGCGGCGGCCAGCAGCACCTCGCGCGCCGACAGCCGCACCTTCGTGGCGGTCGCAGTCGCGGTCGCGGCGGGCTGGGCGACGGAGTCGGGGGCGCTCGGCGGCGCGCCGCCCGTCCCGGTCACGACGACGGCCGCCGCCGCGACCGCGGCCGTGGCCCCGGCCAGGCTGATGCCCCACACCGGCCAGACGACCTTCCGGCCGCGCCGCGCCTTGCGCGGGTGCGACATGGCGTACGTGAGCTCCCTGGCCCGGGTGCCCTCGTCCACCGGGGCGTCGCCGAGGTGTGCGGGCCGAGCGGCACGCAGCTCGTCCATCGGGTTCATGACCACTCCTCGCTGAGGTTGTTGCGCACTCGGGGACGGGACGGCCCGGCGGGCTCCATGGCCTGCTTGAGCCGTTTGCGGGCGCGGTGCAGCCGGACCCGGAACGCGGCGGTCGAGCAGCCGACGACCCGCGCGGCCTCCTTCGGCGACAGCCCCTGCCATGCCACCAGGACGAGGATCTCCCGGTCGTCGTCGCCGAGCGCGGCCAGCGCCTGGAGCACGCCGATCCGCTCGGTCACCTGGTCGGCCACGTCCCCTTCGGTCCAGGCGCGCAACTCCTGCGCGAGCGCCTCGCGCCTGGCCTCGGCGCGGATGGTGTCGCGCAGCACGTTGCGCGCCACGCCGAGCAGCCAGGGCAGCGCCGGGTCGGGCACGTCCTCCAGCCGCCGCCAGGCGATCGCGAACGTCTCGCTCACGACCTCGTCCGCCACCTGACGTCCCGAGCGACTGACCACGTACGCCCACACGCGTTGCCGGCATTCGTCGTACACGCCGGTGAACCGGTGCTGATCATCCGTCACCGCCCCGCCCCTTCGTTCCGGATGTTTCTGACACCCGGTAGTGGTCCGAGCAGTCCCGTTGTTACCGCATGATCGGAAAAATCAGCCCACCAGGCCCAGCAGGTACGCCACCGGCACCAGGCCGACGGTCAGCGCCACGGCCCACCAGCGGGGCGCCGGTCCCGTACGCAACGTGGTGACGCCGAGCGGGACGAGCGCGACGGCCAGCCCGGCGAGGGCGACCAGCGAGACCGGGTCGCTGCTGCCCTTCAGCACGCCCAGCGGCAGCGCGGCCGTAAGGCCCAGCGCCACGCACCGGGCCGCCCCGAGCGCCCGCGCCCGGTACGCGCCCACGGCCAGCACGATCCAGCCCGCCATGATGCACACGTTGACCGCCTTGAACACGTGGAAGGCCCCGTACGTGCCGGCCACCACGCGCTGCGCGGCCTCCAGCCCGAGCACGTCCACGAGCTGGAACGCCAGATGGCTCACCCCGGCGTGGAACACCCGCCCGAACAGCCCGAGCACCACCAGCGTGACGCCCCAGCGCCCCCAGCCGGGCTCCAGCCGCCGGGCCAGCCCCGTCACCGCCGGCCACAGCAGCACCACCCCGGCCGCGAACAGCCCGTAGGACAGCGCCATCTCGCCGGGCCGGGCGGCGTGGGCGGCGAGCTGCCCGGTGAAGAAGTCGTCCGCGCCGATCCGGGTCAGCACCCCGGCCAGGAGGAGCAGCGGGCCGAGGATCATGCCGACGCCCTCGACCCAGCGGCCTGGCAGCTCTGTTGATGTCATGCCCGCCATTCAAGTGACGCGGGCGGCCGTTCTCACTGGTGCGCGGAGGAGAGGTGAGGGTAGTCCTGGCACCACCTGGACCCGCCGGCGCCAGGCAGCTTCACCCGCCCCCCGGACTGCTCCGCCGCGCGTTTGACGATCCCGTGGATCGAGCGGCGATCCGTCGTCCCAGGCGCTGCGCCGGAGCCTCCACGAGCCGGTACGTGAGCGCCGAGCAGCCCAGCAGCACCGCCACGACCAGCGCCCCCAGCCCCACCCGGTACGGCCAGGCGACGGCGGCCGGGTCGTCGAGGAAGCCGTCGACGATCTCCAGCAGGATCGGGTGGATCAGGTAGACCGAGTAGCTCACCATCCCCAGCCACGCCCACCACGCGGGCACCCGCCGGTCGGCCAGCAGCATCCCCGCCCCGAACGTCGCCCACGCCGCCAGGACCGCCGCCACCCACGGCAGCGGGTCGCCGTCGTGCCACAGCAGCGCCGCCCCGGTGGCCGCCACCGGCACTCCGCCCGCGACGGCCCAGCCCCGGCCCCGGGAGATCTGCCCCGCCTGCCACCGGTACAGCGCCGTGCCCGCGAACATCGTGGCCAGGATCGTCAGGCTCTGCCAGGCCGGGATGCGGCTGTTGACCGCGATCAGCCCCAGCGGCAGCACCGCCAGCGCCACCGCCCCGGCCCGCCGCAGCGCCGGGCGTGAGCTGAGCACGCCCGCCAGCCCGCCGCCGCCCAGCACGACCGCCGCCAGCGTCGTGACGAGCGTCGGCCCCCGGTGCGTGAGCAGGATCGTCGGCAGCACCCCGCCGGCGACCACGGCCAGCACGCCGAACCCGGCCGCCACCTCCGCGCTGCGCCGGTGCCACCGAGCCACGAACAGCGCCGTGACCAGCAGGTAGAAGGCCATCTCGTACGAGAGCGTCCACAGCACGTTGACGACGTTGGGCGCGTTCAGGAGGTCCTGGAGCATCGTCAGGTGGGCGAGCGTGGCCGTGACCGGATTGTCGGTCAGGTATACGTGGATGCCGTCGATCCCCGTCACCACCAGCAGCAGCGCGGCGCACACCACCACCGCCCACAGCGGGTAGAGCCGGAAGCCCCGGCCGATCCAGAACCCGGCCACGCTGCCCCGCCGCTCCAGCGACGCCGGGATCACGTAGCCGCTGACCAGGAAGAACACGATGACGCCGTACCAGCCGGCGTCGAACCACGGGCCCGTGACGCCGCGCAGCTCGGGGTAGAGCGGGTTCAGCGCGTGCTCGTACACGACCACCAGGGCGGCCAGCCCGCGCAGGGCGTCGAGCCAGCCGAGCCGGGGGCGCGCGGGGGCGGCCGTGCTGGGGGAGATCTCGGTGTTTGTCATCGGAAGATCGACAATATCGCTTAGTTGACACTGACTATCCTGTGGCTAATAGTTGATGTCAACTATGAGGGAGGGCTCATGGACACAGGACACGTCACCTCCGCGGACGGCACCGTCATCGGGTTCCACCGGCTCGGCGCCGGGCCCGGCCTGGTCGTGCTGCACGGCCAGATGGAGTCGGCCCGCAGCCACCTGGAGCTCGCCGAGGCGCTGGCCGGCACGTACACGGTCTATCTGCCGGACCGCCGGGGCCGCGGGCTCAGCGGACCCTACGGCCCGCACCACGTTGCGGACCGCGAGGCCGAAGACCTGGAAGCGCTCCTCGCGCACACGGGGGCCTCGCGCGTCTTCGCCGTCAGCGTCGGCGCCCTCGTCGCCCTCCACACCGCCGCCCGCCACCGCGCGGGGAGCACGGGCTCACCGAAAGGGCATCCAGGCGGCTTACGGACGGCGGGCGCGGGGCTGATCCGGGAGCTGGTCCTCTACGAGCCCGCGCTGTTCGTGGACGGACCGGCGCCCACGGCGTGGCTGGAGCGGTACGAGCGGGAACTGGCCGCCGGGCGGGACGCGGCGGCGCTGATCACGGCGATGAAGGCCGCCAGGCTCGGCCCGGCGATCTTCGACCTGATGCCGCGCCGGCTGCTCGACGCCCTGTCGGCGCGCATGCTGGCAGCCCAGGACCGCAAGGCGGGCGACGGCGACGTCACGATGCGGATGCTCGCCCCGACCCTGCGCCACGAGACGCGCGTGGTGGCCGAGCTGGCCCGCTCCCAGGCGGCCTACGGCGCGGTCGGCGCGCGGACGCTCCTGCTCGGCGGCAGCCGCAGCCCCGCCTACTTCAAGGCCGCCCTCGACGCCCTGGAGCGGGTCGTCCCCGGCGCCGCCCGCGTCGAGCTCGCCGGGGTCGGCCACAGCGGCTCCGGGAACGCCGACACCGGCGGCAGGCCGGAGCGCGTGGCCGCCGAGCTGCGCCGCTTCTTCGGCTAGCGGCCACGACGGCGCCGGTCGCCGGGCAGGCCGTCCCGGCCGTCGGGCTCACATGTTGATCATGTGACCGGACAGGCCGTGGATCGCCTCCTTGACCGCCTCGCCGAGGGTCGGGTGGGCGTGCACGTTGCGGGCGACCTCGTGCACCGTGAGGTCCCACTGCTGGGCCAGCGTGAGCTCCGGAAGCAGCTCGGTGACCTCGGGGCCGATCAGGTGGGCGCCGAGCAGCTCGCCGTACTTCTCGTCGCTGATGATCTTGACGAAGCCGGCCGAGTCACCCAGGCCGTGCGCCTTGCCGTTCGCGGTGAACGGGAACTTGGCCACCTTGACGTCATAGCCCAGGTCACGGGCCTGCGTCTCGGTGTAGCCGAAGCTGGCCACCTGCGGCTGGCAGTAGGTGGCGCGCGGGATCATCACGTAGTCGAGCTCCATGGTCTCGACCCCGCCGATCGTCTCCGCGGCGATGATGCCCATCGACTCGGCGGCGTGCGCGAGCATGAGCTTGGCCGTGACGTCGCCGATCGCGAAGATGTGCGGCACGCTCGTGCGGCAGCGGCCGTCGACCGCGATGGCACCCCGGTCGGTGAGCTGCACGCCGGTCTTCTCCAGGCCGTAGCCGTCGACGCGCGGCTGGAAGCCGATCGCCTGGAGCACCTTGTCGGCCTCCAGCACCTGCTGCTGCCCGTCACGCGACACGGTGACCTTGACGGCGGAGCCGGTGTCCTCGATGTTGTCGACGCGGGTGGAGGTGAGCACCTCGATGCCGAGCCGCTTGTAGCGCTTGGCCAGCTCGGCGGAGACCTCTTCGTCCTCCAGCGGCACGATCCGGTCGAGGAACTCGACGATGGTGACCTTGACGCCGTAGTTGTGCAGCACGTACGCGAACTCGACGCCGATGGCGCCCGCGCCCGCGATGATGATGCTGGACGGCAGGTCCTCGGAGAGGATCTGCTCCTCGTACGTCACCACGCGCTCGGAGAGCTGGGTGCCGGGGATCAGCCGGGTGGTGGCGCCGGCGGCGACGATGCAGTGGCGGAAGGTGATGGTCTCGCCGTTGACCTGCAGCGTGTTGGCGTCGAGGAAGGTGCCCCGGCCGTCGTACTCCGTGATGGAGTTCTTCTTCATCAGGTAGTGGACGCCCTTGACCCGGCCGTCGGCCACCTTGCGGCTGCGGGTGAACGCCGCGCCGTAGTCGAAGCTGACCTCGCCGCTGATGCCGAAGGTCTTGGCCTCTTTGGTGAAGATGTGGGCCAGCTCCGCGTTGCGCAGCAGTGCCTTGGACGGGATGCAGCCCACGTTCAGGCAGACGCCTCCCCAGTATTTCTCCTCGACGACCGCGGTGCGCAGCCCGAGCTGGGCGGCTCGGACGGCGGCCGTGTATCCTCCCGGACCGGCGCCGAGAACGACGACGTCATAGTCTGTGCTCATGACTCGGACCATACCGCCCGCCCGCGCACGGTCCTGACGCGCTATACCTCGACCCGGTAGGACAGCGTCAACTCGTCCGCCGGAACGCCCCGGATGCCCCAGTTGACCTGCGGCATCTCGATGATGGTGATCTCCACGTCCTGCTTCGGATACGGCAACGTGTCGTAGATCTCGCGGATCAGCGCGCGCTTGGCCTCGTCACTGCGGCCGGTGAAGCAGACGATCTCGATGATCAGATAACCGTCGCCGCGCTGCGGGCAGATGAAGTCGTCGGCGTCGAGCAGCAGGAACCGGTGGAACCTCTTGTCCTCGGGCAGCCCCCACGCCTTGACCACGCACTGGTGGAGCAGGTCGGAGACCTCCTTCTGGTGTCCGCCCCACACGTCCCTGCGCCCGTAAACCTTCACCTGTGCCATGTCGGCCAATATAGAGCGTGTGATTCGCATACTGCTGGCCGACGACGAGGCCATGATCCGCGCCGGGGTGCGGGCCATCCTCGCCTCCGACCCGGACCTGGAGGTGGTGGCGGAGGCCGGCGACGGCCGCGAGGCGGTGGACCTGGCCATCAGCCACCATCCGGACGTGGCGCTGCTCGACATCCGCATGCCGAGGCTCGACGGGCTCGCGGCGGCGGCGGAGATCCGCAGGGCGGCGCCGGGCACGGCGGTGGTGATGCTCACCACGTTCGGCGAGGACGACTACATCGCCAAGGCGCTGGACGTGGGCGCGAACGGGTTCCTGCTGAAGTCCGGCGACCCGCGCGAGCTGATCGCCGGGGTGCACGCCGTCGCCGGCGGCGCCGCGTACCTGTCGCCGAAGGTCGCCCAGCGGGTCATCGAGCAGCTGGCCGGGGGCCGGATGGCGCGCGGCTCCGCCGCCCGCGACCGCATCGCCGGGCTGACCGATCGCGAGCGTGAGGTGCTGGCCCTGCTGGGCGCGGGCCTGTCCAACGCGGAGATCGCCCGCACGCTGCACATCGTGGAGGGCACGGTCAAGGCGTACGTGAGCGCCATCCTCACCCGGCTCGACGTGCGCAACCGCGTACAGGCCGCGATCATCGCCCACGAGGCTGGATTGGTAGCCTGACCCGTGATGTATCGCCTCGTGTTCACGCAGGTCTTGCGGCGGTTCGACGCCGAGGCCGTGCACCATCAGACCGTCAGGGCCCTCGCGATCCTCGCCAGGCTGCCCCTGCTCAAGCGATCCCTGCACCGGGCTCTCGCACCGCACGACCCGGCCCTGCGGGTGAGCGCCTTCGGCGTGCACTTCCCGGGGCCGCTCGGGCTCGCCGCCGGCTTCGACAAGGACGCGGCGTGCGCGGAGGCGGTGGCGGCGCTCGGCTTCTCGCATGTCGAGGTCGGCACCATCACCGCCCACGGCCAGCCGGGCAACCCGCGTCCGCGCCTGTTCCGGCTGGTGCCGGAGCACGCGGTCGTCAACCGGATGGGGTTCAACAACGCGGGCGCCCGCGCCGCCGCCCGCCGCCTGCGCCGCACCCGCGGAGTGCCGGTCGTGGTGGGGGTCAACATCGGCAAGACCAAGGTGGTGCCCGAGTCGGGCGCGGTCGCCGACTACGTGACCAGCGCCAGGACACTGGCGCCGCTGGCCGACTACCTGGTGGTCAACGTCAGCTCGCCCAACACGCCGGGACTGCGCGACTTTCAGGCCGTCGAGCTGCTGCGCCCGCTGCTCAAGGCGGTCAAGGAGGTGGCCGACGGCACGCCCAGGCGCACCCCGCTGCTCGTCAAGATCGCGCCCGACCTGGCCGACGAGGACGTCGACTCCGTCGCCGATCTCGCGGTCGAGCTGGGCCTCGACGGCATCATCGCGACCAACACCACGATCCGCCACGCGGGCGAGACGGGCGGCCTGTCCGGCCGCCCGCTCAAGGAACGCTCGCTGGAGGTGCTGCGCCGCCTGCGCGCCCGCGTGGGCGACCGCCTGACGCTCGTGTCGGTGGGCGGCGTGGAGGACGCCGACGACGTGTGGGAACGCCTGCTGGCCGGCGCCACGCTGGTGCAGGGCTACACGGGCTGGATCTACGGCGGCCCGCTGTGGGCCTCCCGCATCCACCGCCAGCTCTCCAGACGCGTACGCCGCCACGGCCTGAAGTCGATCACCGAGATCATCGGCCGCACGGCATGACCGGCGCCCCGGGGACGCCCTCGACTGTCGTAGCCGCGGGTTAGTCTCCGGGCGTGAAGGTAGAGGCCTCCGTCGAGCAGCTCGTCTTCGTCGACGACGACCACTACACCGTGGCCCGGATGAGCTCCGACGACGCCGGCTCCTTCGTCGCCGCGGGCCGGCCGCTGGCCGGGGTCCAGCCGGGGGAGCGGCTCCAGCTCGCCGGCGCGTGGGAGTCGCACCCGCGCTTCGGCCGCCGCCTGGCCGTCAAGCAGTGCGAGCGCGTCGCGCCCTCCACCGTCCGCGCCATCACCCTCTACCTGGGCTCCGGCCTGATCCGCGGCGTCGGCCCGCGCCTGGCCCACGCCATCGTCAGCCACTTCGGCGAGCAGACGCTCAAGGTCATCGACACCGAGCCCGAGCGGCTGCGCGAGGTCGTCAACATCGGCGCGATCCGCCAGGCGCAGATCGTCGAGGCGTGGGCCGAGCAGAAGGCCGTGGCCGAGCTCATGGTCGCCCTCCAGGGGTTCGGCGTCAGCCCGCTGCTCGCCGCCAAGCTCTACCAGGCGTACGGGCACGACGCCCTCCACGTGCTGACCAAGGACCCCTACCAGCTCGTCGGCCGGGTGCGCGGCATCGCCTTCCACACGGCCGACCGCATCGCGCTGCGCTCCGGCGTGCCCGAGAGCAGCCCGGCGCGGCTGCGGGCGGCGGTCCTCGACCGGCTGGAGGCGGCGGCCGCGGGCGGTGGCCACTGCTTCCTGTCGCTGCACGCGCTGGTCACCCAGGTGGTGGCGCTGGTCGAGCAGGACGAGCGGCCGGTCAGGCGGGCCGTCGACGCGCTCAGCGCCGAACGGCGCGTCGTCGTCGAGCCGTCGCCGTCCGACCCGGGCCGGCTCGTCGTCTACGGCAAGCAGGAGCACAGCCGCGAGGTGGCGCTGGCCGGACACCTGGCCAGGCTGCTGCGGGCCCGCTCGACGCTGCGGATGCGCCCCTACTCCGAGGACGAGCGGCTGCACGAGGACCAGCGCGCCGCCGTCAACCTGGTGCTGACCAGCACTGTCTCCGTGCTGACCGGCGGGCCGGGCTGCGGCAAGAGCCACACCGTGGCGGCGATCGCCTCGACCGTGCGGGCGATGGGCGGCTCGGTGACGCTGTGCGCGCCGACCGGCAAGGCCGCCAAACGGCTGTCGGAGCTGACCGGGCTGCCCGCGATGACCGTGCACCGGCTGCTGTCCGCCCGCGCCGAGCCCGACGACGGCGCGCTGTTCGCCGACGACCCCGCGCAGGCCGACCTGATCGTGGTGGACGAGGCGTCGATGCTCGACCTGCACCTGGCCACCCGGCTGGCCGCCGCCGTGCCGTCGGGCAGCCACCTGCTGTTCGTCGGCGACAGCGACCAGCTGCCCAGCATCGGCCCCGGCAGGGTGCTGGCCGACCTGCTCGGCGTGCCGGAGGTGCCGCGCGTGCGGCTCACCCACGTGTTCCGGCAGGCCCACGACAGCGGCATCGTCCGGGCCGCCCACCGCATCCGCGCCGGCGAGCTGCCCGACCTGCCCGGCGGGGGCGGCTTCTGGTTCGAGGAGCTGGACGACCCGGTCAAGGTGGCCGATCGGGTCATCGAGCTGGCCACCGAGGCGATCCCCCGCAAACAGGGCGTCGAGCCCGGCCAGGTGCAGGTGCTGTGCCCGATGCGCCGGGGCGAGACCGGCGCCACCGAGCTCGGCCGCCGCCTCCAGGACCGGCTCAACCCGGCCCGCGAGGGCGTCGCCGAACACTGGGCGGGCCCGTCGGTCTTCCGGCCCGGCGACCGGGTGATGCCCATCCGCAACAACTACGACAAGGGCGTCTTCAACGGCGAGACCGCCACCGTGACCGCCGTCGACCCGCGCGAACGGCTCGTCGAGCTGCGCACCGACGACGGCCGCGCCGTCCCTTACACCTTCGACGAGCTCGACGAGCTCACCCACGCCTACGCGATCAGCGTCCACCGGGCCCAGGGCAGCGAATACCCGTTCGTGGTGGCGCCGGTGGTGGCCGAGGCGGGCGGCGTCATGCTCCGCCGCAACCTGCTCTACACGCTGGTCACCCGGGCCAAGGCATGGGTGGTGCTGGTCGGCGGGCGCGACGCGCTGGAGCTGGCCGTGCACCGGCTGGGCGGGCGGCGCAACACCGCCCTGTCCCACCGGCTGGCGCTCCAGCTCGCCGCGCCGTGACCGTCAGACGCTGGGGCGGGTCGACTCCGCGTCGTGCGTCATGCCGTCGATGCGCGCCAGCACCGCCGTCACGTCGACGACGCCCGGCCGGTGCGGACGGCGGCGCTGCCACGGGCGCGGCCCCGCCTGCGGCCTGTATTCGACGCCGAGCGCGTCCAGCCTGCCCAGGTGCGCCTCCAGCCGCTCGGTGAAGCCCTCGCCACCGCCCCAGGCGACGTCGGCCAGCGCGCACGTACGAGGCCACAGCCGGTAGTCGAGCACCCGGCCGTCGGGCACCCGCTCGCTCCAGAGCTGCGCCTGCACGCCGATGACGCGCGCCCGCTCCTCCTCCGGCCACTCGGCCGGCGCCGGCTCGAACGCGGCCACGTCCGCGACCGTGATCGTCTCGCCGATCGCCATCGGCTCCTCCGCCGAGGCGGCCTCCGCGTAGTCGAAGTAGAGCGGGAACACCGGCGTGGCCACCACGTCGTGGCCGGCGGCGGCGGCGCGGCGGCCGACGTTCATGCCGCGCCACGGCATCACCACCGTGTCCTGGCGCAGCCGCCCGCTGACGAACGCCTCGTCCCACACCACGGCCCGCGCCCCGCGCTCGGCCAGCGCGTCGGCGAGCTGCCGCAGGAACCACGCCTGAAGGTCGTTGGCGCCCGCCAGGCCCAGCGACTCGCCGTAGGCGGTGATCTCCGCCGAGGCGGCCCACTGGTCGAGCACCACCTCGTCGCCGCCGATGTGCACGTACGGCGTCTCGCCGAGCGCGCCGAGCAGCTCGTCGAAGATCGTCGTCAGGAACTCGACCGTCGGCGGCAGCGGCGACAGGATCGCGGGGGAGATGCCCCACCGGTCCAGCACCTCGTGCGGCTCGCCGGTCGCGCCGAGCTGCGGGTAGGCCGCCAGGATCGCCGAGGCGTGCCCCGGCACGTCGATCTCCGGCACGATCGTGACCGCCCGGGAGCGCGCGTACGCGGCCAGCTCCGCCAGGTCGGCCAGCGTGTAGTAGCCGCCGTGCGGGATGTCGTCGTACGCCTCGGGCTCGCGGTAGAAGTGGGTCGCGGTGCGCGGCCGGTGCGAGGCGACCTCGTGCAGCAGGGGATAGGCCCGGCTCTCCACCCGCCAGCCCTGGTCGTCGGCCAGGTGCAGGTGCAGCCGGTTCAGCTTGTGCACGGCCATCAGGTCCAGCAGCCGCATGACCTCCCGCTTGGGGAAGAAGTGCCGGGCCACGTCCAGGTGCAGGCCGCGCCAGGCGAACCGGGGCGCGTCCTCGATCCGCACGCCGGGCACGTTCCACACCTGGCCGGCGCCGAACCGGTAGGCGTCGGCGGGCAGGAGCTGGCGCAGCGACTGGGCGGCGTAGAAGGCCCCCTCCCGGCCGCCCGCGGCGATCTCGACGCCGCGCGAGCCGACCGACAGCCGGTACGCCTCGGCGCCCAGCGCGGGGTCGAGCCGGGTGGCGACGGCGCCGTCGTCACCGGGCAGCAGGTCCAGTCCGGGAAGCGCGGTCCGTACGGGCTCGATCAGCGGGCCGGAGACGGTGGCCCCGGCGGCGAGCTCATAGGAGCCGGAGAGCGGGTTGTGCAGCGATGGGCGAGGAATCATGTAGTGAGATAGTGCTGCAAACCGTTGGCCAAAGCCAGGGCGATGCGCTGGCGGAACTGGGCGTCACGGAATTTGGCCGCCTCGGCCGCGTTGCGCATGTTGCCGCACTCGACGAAGATCTTCGGCACCGTCGACAGGTTGAGCCCGCCCAGGTCGTTGCGGTAGTCGAGGGCCTTGTTGCCGATGTAGGTGGAGTAGGGCAGCCCGGTGCCCTTGCGGAAGGCGTCACGCACGGCCACGCCCAGGTCGGACGACTGCTTGACCACCGGGTCCACCGGGCCGTTGATCTTCTTCGGCATGATCACGTGGAAGCCGTGGTTGGCCGGGGCGGAGCCGTCGGCGTGCACCGAGATCGCGGCGTCGGCCTTGCTGCGGTTGCCGATGGCGGCCCGCTCGGTGATGCACGGCCCGACGCCGGTGTTGCTGGAGCGGGTGAGCTTGACCGTGGCGCCGCGGTTCTTGAGGATCTTGACGAGCCGCTTGGAGACGTCCCAGGTGAAGGCCGCCTCCGAATAGCCGTCGTTGGTGGCGGTGCCCGTCGTGTCGCACGCCTTCCACTGGGTCAGCACGTTGACCTTGCGGTTGATCGCCTTCGGGTTGCGCGCGTTGCCGCCGTTGTGGCCGGGGTCGATGACGACCGTCTTGCCCTCCAGCGGCTTGGGCGCCGGGGCCCGCTCGGCGGGGGCGGGCGTGCCCGACTCGTCCGTGACGACGGCCGGGGTGCGTGCCTGGGAGCCCGCCTGCGTGGCGGCCGGGTTGGCGGCCTGACCGGCGGCGGTCCCGCCGGAACCGGCGCCGCCGCACGCGGAGACGATCAGGCCGCAGGCGGCCAGGACGGAGGCGGGTAGAGCGCGCATGGGCTCCAACTTACGTGAAACCCGCCCCCGGGGAGCCGCGAAACGCCTCACCAGACGTGTTCGCCGACCTCCTGCCGCTGCAGCAGGGCGGCCAGCTCCCGCGCGTCCTCGGCGTCCAGGCCGAGCACGACGCGGGGGCGGCCCCACGGGTGGTCGAGGGAGTGTGCGACGTAGCTGGCCACGGATTCCGCGCCGACGTCCGTCCCCCGCCCGCGCCCGGCCCGCCACTGCGCCCAGGCGCGTTCGAGCTCGGCCGCCGCGCGCTGGGCGCAGGACACCAGTTCCGGATCACGCATGACTGTTCCCCCCGGATCAGATCGTGGCCGGACCGAATCCGGCCACAATTAGCATGACCCTGACGAGTAAACAGCCGGGGGGCGCGGTCACGGGGCGTGTTGACCCAGCTTTGGCCCGCTATTGGGCCGGACCCGTGCTGCGGCGCACGATCAGCTCGGGCGTGATTTCGCGCAACCGGGCGCCCTTGCCCGGCTCGGAGATGCGGTCGCTCAGCAGCGTGGCGGCCGACCGGCCCATGGCGCGGCGCGGCTGGTCCACCGAGGTGAGCGAGACGTGGTTCGAGGCCGACAGGTGGGTGTTGTCGTAGCCGACCACGGAGAGGTCTTCGGGGACGCGCAGGCCCAGCTCGGTGGCGGCGGAGAGCACGCCGAGCGCGAGCACGTCGTTGGCGGCGAAGATCGCCGTGGGCCTGGGGTCCCGGGTCAGGAGGGCGATGGCGGCGTCGTGGCCGCCGTTCTCGGTCGACTCCGCGGCTTCGACCATGATGTACGGGGCGAGGGAGTGCCTGCGCATGGCCACGAGGTAGCCCTCGCAGCGGGAGGGCCGCGGGCCCTCGATGTGCGCGATGCGCTTGTGCCCGGCCTCGACCAGGTGGTCGATGGCCAGCCGGGCGCCGAGCCGGTCGTCGTCGACGACGATGTCGACGCCTTCGAGCTCGATGTCACGTTCCCCGACGACGACCGTCGGGGTGTAGGAGGTCGCCTCGATCAGGGTGGCGCTGGTCGGCGGGATGCCCAGGAGGACCAGCCCGTCGACCCGCAGCTCCAGGAAGGCCTCCACGGCCTCGTCCTCGAAGGCGGGATCCCACTGGCTGTTGCCGATCAGCATGCGTAACCCGTCGCCGTGCAGGCTCTCCTGCAGGCCGTCGAGGAACTCGGCGTAGAAGGGATTGTGCAGGTCGGCGACGAGCGCGCCGACGAGGTGAGTACGGCCTTCGACCAGGCTGCGGGCGACCGCGTTCGGCCGGTAGCCGAGCTCGCGGGCGGCCTGGAGCACTGCCTGGCGCCGGTGCTCGCTCACGTGCGGGGATCCGCGCAGCACGAGGGAGACCAGCGATTTCGAGACGCCGGCTCGTTCGGCGACGTTGCGGATGGTGGGCCTGGGCCGGGGCAGCGTATCTACCTCTCTCATGTCGGTGATGGTCGGAGTCTTGACGGGCGGTCCTGACATGTGTCTCCCCCGCGATGCGAAGTTGGGCACCTGTACCACCAAACGATCGAGTTCGCCGCAGGGTACGGCCTTGTCGCCAACGACCCGATCTCCACTGGTCAGGGCTCGGATACTGTGCAGGGGTGACACCCGAGACGGCGCGTCCGCCCCGGCGCAGGCTGAGCGTCGACCGGCGGCGCGAGGAGCTCATGGCGGCGGCTCTGGAGCTGTTCGGCGCCCGGGACGCCGAGGACGTCACGATCGACGACGTGGCCTCGGCGGCCGGGGCGTCGCGGGCGCTGGTCTATCACTACTTCGGCGGCAAGCAGGAGCTCTACGTGGCGGCGCTGAGAAGCGCGGCCGGCCAGCTGGAGGCGCGGCTGCGGGAGGCGCGGCCGCGCGCGCATGACGGCGCCGGTCTGCTCGGCGAGCTGGCCTCGGGGCTCGGGCGCTACTTCGACTTCGTGGAAGAGCACGCGGCGGGGTTCGCGGCGCTGCTGCGCGGCGGGCCGGCCAACCGGACCGGCGAGGTCGGGGAGATCGTCGACGGGGTCCGGCAGCGGCTCTTCCGGCTCGTCCAGCGGCAGATGCGCGTCGAGGAGCCGACCCCGGTGCTGCGGGCGACGCTGCGCTCATGGATCGCCTCGGTGGAGACGGCGGGGCTCGACTGGCTGGAGCACCGCGACATCGAGCGGGCCACGCTCGAACGCATGCTCGTCGAGCAGATGGTGGCGTTGCTCGGCGTCGCCGCCCGGCACGACCCCGACGCGCGCCGGCTGCTGGAGCAGCACGGCTGACCGGTGGAGAAATGGCGCCGGGCGGGCGGCGCCAGCTCCCACGTGCGACGTCGTATCGTCACAGGGGTGGACCGGGTCGTGCGGACCTGGCCCACCGTTCAACCCCCCTGAGGTTCGTAACTACTCCGAACGCTGCTGCGGAATCCCCGCGAGCAGTGCGCGGACCTCGGTCTCCCGGTAACGCCGGTGACCGCCGAGGGTGCGAATCGACGTCAACTTGCCCGCCTTGGCCCACCTGGTAACGGTCTTGGGGTCGACCCTGAACATGGTCGCGACCTCGGCGGGCGTGAGCAGCGGCTCGGCCTCGGGTGTACGAGCTGACATTTGTGCGGCCTCTCCTCCGTGTGGACCGGCTTAGCGCGATCCTGTGACTGCTTTTGCGCGTGTCACGGATGTCCCCCTATGGCGCAGAGCGTGCGGCTTTCTGAGCCATATGCGGCATCACCCGATGTGACCATACCGCCACGCAGAGCGATTGGCGAGCCCTTCTTTGACCCAACTGCCCGCCCCCATGGCGATGTCACGCTCGGTGATTCTAGCGACACGTTTCGTGGTATCGCAGTGAAAACGGCAAACTACTCAGTTCGCAGAAGAGAGCAGCCGCGAGTCGTGACCTACTCATGCAGGTCAGAGCGTCGTATTGGGGTTCAGTTGGCAGATTCCAGAAGTTGCATTGACTTCCAGCGAAGGATGACCCTCTGGTACATGGCATAGGCAAGTTCTTCTTGACCCGTGTCCAGACCCGTCAAAGCGGCCGAAAGCTCCGCAACCGACTGGTCCGCCTGGAGGGCGTCGTCGTCCATCAGATGCACCAGACCGCCGTAGTCGAGCTCGACCAGCGAGTGCGGATGGAACTCCTCCAGCCACCGCGCCACGTCCTCCACGTCGAAGTTGGGCGAGGTGTCGCCCAGATGGCGGCGCAGCACCTGCAGCGCCCGCGCCGCCCGCCTCCGGGCCTGCGCCATGGACGTCACGTAGATGAGGTTGCGCCCCGTCGTGGTGGTCACGTCCTGCCCGGGTGTGGAGGAGCCGAGCACCAGCCAGCGCTCGTTCCCGTCGAAAGGCACGAACCATGACGGCGGCACGTGCCACGCCGTGGTGCGGATGTGGGTGCGCAGCGCCGACGAGCCGCCGGCGCGCTTGTAGCGGTCGAAGTCGTCGGCCGTCTGGTCGGCGATCGTCTTGGAGACGATGCGGTCCATCAGCTTGGCCGGAGTGCTCCCGCGCAGCTTCGAGAAGGCCAGCCAGGAGCGCAGCCGGGTCTGCCAGGGGCACACGTACAGCCGGTCCTCCACGCGCCGCAGGTAGGCGTTGGGGCTCTCCTGCGAGGGGACCAGCTCGGGAGGGGCGCCGAGCAGCCGCCTGACGGCCTCGCCGTGCTCGACCTGGAGCGCGTTGGCGCGGCGCGGGCGGTCGTTGGAGTCGGCATAGTCGGCCCAGACCTTGCGCTCAGACTCGGCGAACGCGGTCAGCGGCTCATAGACGCGGAGGTAGGCGGCATAGGGCAGCACGCACGCATCGTGTCATGAAGCCGTCGGCGCTCGCACTGTGGCGCCCATTACGCTGGTAGGCGATCTCCGCCGCGACGGGGCGGCGGACCGGACAGGGAGTCACTACCGTGACCGACGTCTTCGGCACGTCCCACAAGGACGTCCACGAGCAGGTCGTCTTCTGCGCCGACGAGCAGAGCGGCCTGCGTGCCATCATCGCCATCCACAACACCCAGCTCGGCCCCGCCCTCGGCGGCACCAGGTTCTACCCGTACGAGAGCGAGCAGGCCGCGCTCGCCGACGTGCTGAACCTGGCCAAGGGCATGGCCTACAAGAACGCGCTGGCGGGGCTCGACCTCGGCGGCGGCAAGGCCGTCATCATCGGCGACCCGGCCCGTGACAAGAGCGAGGCGCTGCTGCGCGCCTACGGCCGCTTCGTCGAGACGCTCGGCGGGCGCTACATCACCGCCTGCGACGTCGGCACCTACAGCGAGGACATGGACGTCGTGGCCCGCGAGTCGCGCCACGTGACCGGCCGCACCCTCGCCAACGGCGGCGCCGGCGACTCCTCCATCCTCACCTCCTACGGCGTCTTCCAGGGCATGCGCGCCTCGGCCGAGCGCGTCTTCGGCACGCCGTCGCTGCGCGGCAGGCGCGTCGGCGTCGAGGGCGTCGGCAAGGTCGGCCACCGCCTGGTCGACCTGCTCCGCGAGGACGGCGCCGACGTGGTGATCTGCGACGTCAGCGAGCAGGCCGTCGAGCGGGTGCGGCAGCGCCACCCGGAGGTCGACGTGGTGGCCGACGCGCAGGCCCTCACCGAGGCCGACATCGACGTGTTCGCGCCGTGCGCGCTGGGCGGCGCGCTCGACGACGCCACGGTGGCCAGGCTGCGCGCCAGGATCGTCTGCGGCGCCGCCAACAACCAGCTCGCCCACTCCGGCGTGGAGAAGCAGCTCGACGAGCGCGGCATCCTGTACGCGCCCGACTACGTGGTCAACTCGGGCGGCGTCATCCAGGTGGCCGACGAGATCTCGGGCTTCGACATGGAGCGGGCCAGGGCCAAGGCCGCCCAGATCTACGACACGACTCTGAAGATCTTCGGGATCGCCGCCGACGAGGGCGTTCCTCCGGCGGTCGCAGCGGATAGGCTGGCTGAACGTAGAATGTCGGAAGTCGGGCGCATTAGGGGCATTTGGCTGGGCCGCTGACGCCCCGCGCCCATACGACGTACCGAGCTGGGCACAAAACAGGTACGGTAATAGGCGAACGATAGGCTGACGCCCAAAGTCAGGGCGGCGTCAGTGTGTGGTGCGTTAGCGACGAGGGGTCGGGGACGACCCCACACGAGGGGGTCGAGCCAATGGGGCGCGGCCGAGCAAAGGCCAAGCAGGTCAAGGTTGCTCGCCAGCTGAAGTACAACAGCGGTGGCACGGATCTTGACCGACTTCGCGACGAACTCGGGGTCGGTGACCCCGGCCGCAACGACGACGCCGACGACCTCAACGACGAGCTGGCGGATCGCTATGCCGATTACGCCGACGGCTACGGTGCCGGAGACGACGACGATGATCGTCCCTCCGGCCGTCGATAGCCGTTCCTCCGCGTGACGTGGGTTCGCGTTCCGGCGCGGACCCGCTCAACGAGTGTCGGGCCCCACGGGTGACCGTGGGGCTTTGTCGTGCGTGCCCATAACGTGTCGACGGCGCCACGTACCATTAGGGCATGGACGTGCTGACAGGCGAGCCGCTGGCCCTGGACCTGGTCAACACGCGGGCCAGCACGCCCGCGGGCGACGTGGACTTCCTCGGCACCGCCGACGGCCTCGGCGTCTGGCTGGCCCGCCAGTCCGACCGGCTGGGCGGCCTCCCGCAGCCGCTCACGGCCGACGGCCTCGCCGCGGTGCACCGGCTCCGCGCGCACGTCGAAGCGGCCGTCACGGCCGTCGTCGCGGGCCAGGCGCCGCCCGCCGCAGCCGTCGCCGCGCTGAACGAGGCGGCCCGCGCCGCCCCCACCCACCTGTTCCTGGGCGGCTCCGGCGTGGAGACCCGCCGCGACGCCGCGCCGCTCGACCGGCTGCTCGCCGAGCTCGCCGAAGCCGCCATCACGCTGCTCGGCACGCCCGGAGCGAGCAGGATCAGGTCCTGCGAGGCCCCGGGCTGCCGGATGCTGTTCCTTCCCGCCCACCCGCGACGCCGCTGGTGCTCGCCCGAGCTGTGCGGCAACCGGGTCCGGGTGGCCCGCCACTACGAGCGGGCCAGGAGCGGTCAGGCGTAGGCCGCCCGGCCCGAGCCGGGCACGATCTCGCCCATCACCCACGCGGGCAGGCCCCGCCCGGCCAGCAGGCGGATCGCCGCGTCGGCGTCGCCGGCCGCCACGATCGCCGCCATGCCGACACCCAGGTTGAAGGTGCGGTCGAGATCCTTCTGCGCGATGCCGCCGTGACCGGCCAGCACCTCGAAGATCGCCGGCGGGGTCCAGGAGGAACGGTCCAGCCGGGCGTCGAGATGCTCCGGCAGCGAGCGCGACAGGTTGCCCTCGACGCCGCCGCCCGTGATGTGCGAATAGGCGTGCACGTCGACCGCGCGGGCCAGCTCCAGGCAGTCGAGCGAGTAGATGCGCGTCGGCTCCAGCAGCTCCTCGCCCAGCGGCCGCCCCAGCTCGGGCGGCTCGCTGTCGAGCGTCAGCGCGGAGTTGGCGATCACGTGGCGGACCAGCGAATAGCCGTTGGAGTGGACGCCCGACGACGCCAGCCCCAGCACCACGTCACCCTCGCGGACCCGGGCCGGGCCCAGCATCCGGTCGGCCTCCACCACGCCCGTGCCCGCGCCCGCCAGGTCGTACTCGTCCGGGCCCATCGCGCCGGGATGCTCGGCCGTCTCGCCGCCCACCAGCGCCGCCCCGGCCAGCCGGCAGCCCTCGGCGACGCCGCCGACGATCTCCGCCACCCGCTCCGGCAGCACCTTGCCGCACGCGATGTAGTCGGTCATGAACAGCGGCTCGGCCCCGCACACCACCAGGTCGTCCAGCACCATGCCGACCAGGTCGATGCCGATCGTGTCGTGCTTGCCGTACTGCTGGGCGAGCATCACCTTCGTGCCGACCCCGTCGGTGGACGTGGCCAGCAGCGGCCGCTTGTAACGCAGCAGCGCCGAGGCGTCGAACAGCCCGGCGAACCCGCTCGCGTCGTCGACCACCTCCGGCCGCCGCGACCGCGCCACCTTGTCCTTCATCAGCGTGACAGCGCGCTCACCGGCCTCGATGTCGACCCCGGCCGCCTCGTACGTGCTCATGCCTTGCTCTCCAACACGAACTTGCCCACGTTGTCCTGGTCGATGGGGATGGGGTAGGAGCCGTCGAAACAGGCCCGGCACAGCCGCTCCGCCGGGATCGTCGTCGCCTCGGTCAGCCCTTCGAGCGAGATGTAGCCCAGCGAGTCGGCGCCCAGCGAGGCGCGGATCTCCTCGACCGACAGCGAGCCCGCGATCAGCTCCGCCCGCGTGGCGAAGTCGATGCCGTAGAAGCACGGCCACGCCACCGGCGGCGACGAGATCCGCACGTGCACCTCACGGGCGCCCGCCTCGCGCAGCATCCGCACGATCGCCCGCTGCGTGTTGCCGCGCACGATCGAGTCGTCCACCACGACCAGCCGCTTGCCCTCGACGACCTCGCGCAGCGGGTTGAGCTTCAGCCTGATGCCGAGCTGGCGGATCGTCTGCGACGGCTGGATGAAGGTCCGGCCCACGTACGAGTTCTTCACCAGGCCCTGGCCGTACGGGATGCCGCTCTCCTCGGCGTAGCCCACGGCCGCCGGGGTGCCCGACTCGGGCGTGGGGATCACCAGGTCGGCCTCCACCGGGTGCTCGCGGGCCAGCACGCGGCCCACCTCCACCCGGGTCACCTGCACGCCGCGGCCCGCGATCGTCGTGTCGGGGCGGGCCAGGTAGACGTACTCGAACAGGCAGCCCTTGGGCTCGGCCAGCGCGAACCGGCGCGACCTCACCCCGCGCTCGTCGATCGTCAGCAGCTCGCCCGGCTCGATCTCGCGGGTGAACGTGGCGCCCACGATGTCGAGCGCCGCGGTCTCCGAGGCGACCACCCAGCCGCGCTCCAGCCTGCCCAGCACCAGCGGGCGGATGCCCTGCGGGTCACGGGCCGCGTACAGCGTCTTCTCGTCCATGAACACCAGCGAGTAGGCGCCCTTGACCTGCGGCAGCAGCTCAGCGGCCGAATCCTCGATGGAACGGCTGCGATCCTGCGCCAGCAGCGTGGTCAGGACCTCGGTGTCGGTCGTCGCCCGCGTGGCGCCCGGCTCCAGCCGCTCGGCCAGCTCCGGGGTGTTGATCAGGTTGCCGTTGTGGGCCAGCGCGAGACCGCCCACCTCGGTCGAGCTCAGCGTCGGCTGCGCGTTCTCCCACACGCTGGAGCCCGTCGTGGAGTAGCGGCAGTGACCCACCGCGATGTGGCCGCGCAGCGTGCCCAGCACCGACTCGTCGAAGACCTGGGCCACCAGGCCCATGTCCTTGTAGACGAGGATGCGGCTGCCCTCGCTGACCGCGATGCCCGCGGACTCCTGGCCGCGGTGCTGCAACGCGTACAGCCCGTAGTAGGTGAGTTTGGAAACTTCCTCGCCTGGCGCCCAGACGCCGAAGACACCACAGGCATCCTTCGGAGCGCGGTCTTGGGGGTCCAGGTCATGGCCGAGCCGGCCGTCGCCCTTCAGCACATGCTTCAGTCTAGGTTGCGGCCTTCCGTGCTCGCACACCCGGGTTGTTTGAGCCAAGGATGACCCCTGTCTTACCGTGTCGGATGGTTTCGAAGGGCGCTCCCGCGAAAAGGTGAAGTATCCGGCATTCGACTCGTCGGGGGAGACGCAGACGTGACCACACCTGGGGACCCGAACCAGCCTCGCCCGCGCGAGAACCGTCCCAGCCCGGACGAGCCCGCCCACGAGCCTCCCGTCCAGGAGCCCGGCCAGACGGCCGCGCACGCCTGGTGGGCCGAGGGCGCCGCCGAGGAGCCCGCCCCCGACCGGCCCGCCCGCGAGCGGGGGGAGCCGTCCGGGACGGAGGAGCCCGGCGAGGGGCCCGGGGAGGGGCCCGGGGAGGGCGAGGAGCCGATCGCCCCGGCGCCGCCCGTGGTCCCCCAGCCCGGCACGCCCGCCCCGCCGCGGCCCGGTCCTGAGCCCCGGCATCCCGATCTGCCCACGGCGCCCGAGACGCCGCCGCCCGCGACGGCCCCCGACGAGGCGGACGCGGAGCGCACGGCGGTGTTCGGCACGCCCGACTGGAACCGTTCCGGCGACACGCAGTCCTACCCGATGCCCGGCTCCACCCCGTCGTACCCCGGCTGGGAAGGCGCCGCCTCGGACGACGAGCCCGGCCCCTCGGGCCCCCGCACCCCGTCCCGCTACGACCCGGCCCCCTCGGACCGCCCCTCCTTCGAGCCGCCGACCCCCGAGACCCCGGACGAGACCAGGGCCCAGGGGACCCCGTACAGCCCGCTGGCCCCTCAGGGAGAGACCCCCCAGGGGCACGAGACAGGCGCCGCGCACCCGTACGGGAGCGGGGCCGCGCAGGAGGGCCCCACGTACGGGACAGGCGCCTCCCAGCCGGAGGGCGCCCCCTACGGAGAGGGCGCGCCGCACGGGGAGGGGCAGGAGCCCGCGGTGCCGGGGACGGCGCCGTCGAGTCCGTACGGGGGAGCGCCGGGGGCGGGCCCGGTGTACGGGTCGCCGCCCGGCGGGGCGTACACGCCGCCTCCCGGCGGGGCGGGGCAGTATCCCCCCGACTGGCGGCCGCCGGGTCAGCCGGGCAGCGGGCTGGCGACGGCGTCGCTGGTGCTGGGCGTGGCGAGCCCGTTCCTGGTGTTCGTCTGCTTCATCGGCCTGCTGACGGCGATCCTGTCGATCGTGTTCGGCATCGTGGCGCTGACCAAGCGGGTGGGGAAGGGCCGGGCGATCACCGGCATCGTGCTGAGCGTCGTGGCGCTGGTGCTGTTCGCGGCGGTGGCGATCTGGTTCTGGAACGTGGTGCAGGAGTGCGCCCAGCTCCCGGGCGGCCTGGCCGACCGGTGCTTCGAGGCGCGGATCCCGTGGATGGGCAGCACGCCGTCCTGACGACGCCGACGTAGCCTTCCGGCGCGTTATAGCGGCAAATATTCGGACAGGTCGGCTCGGGATCCGCTGGCCGCCACCGCCCCCTTCCCCCTGGCCTCCTCCCACGTCATCCGCCCCACCGCCAGCTCGATCCACGTGCGCGCGTCCATCTCGACCACGTTCGGCGGCGTTCCCCGCGTGTGGCGCGGCCCCTCGATCGCCTGTACGGCCGCGTACGGCGGCACGCGCACCTCGACGGTCCGCCCGGGCGCGGCCGTCACCAGCCGGTCCAGCAGATGGCGTACGGCCTGCCGCGCGGCGTCGCGCTCGGGCCGCACCCCGCGGTCGTAGGCGGTGAGCACGGCGGTGACGAGGGCGTCGGCCAGCGCGCCGGCGGGCCCGTCGTAAGCCGGTTGGTCGAGGGCGACGAGCTGGGCGTCGAGTGCCTCGCGGAGCTTCGCTGGATCGAGTTTGCGTGGTGGCACGCCACCATTGTGCTCCCTGGAAGCGTTCACCGCGCCGGAGGGCCTCGTTCACCTGCGGTTTCTCCGGTGACCGTAATGTCCGGCTCGAACGATTGCGCACTACCTTGGAGGACCCTGTGGCGAATCTCTCGCCGCGCCGGCTGCTGCCGCTGCTTTCCACCCCGCACAAGGGTGGCCGATCCGCGATGACCTGCCAGTTCCGGTGCGGCAACGCGTGCGCGCATGACGTGGCCAACACGAGCGGCAACCCGTACTTCGGCGAGGTGGTCGAGCAGGCGCTGTCGCGTCGTGGCGCGCTGCGCGCCGGCGCGCTGGGCGTGCTGGTGGCGGGGGCCGGGCTGGCCGGGGCCGCGCCGGCGTTCGCCGACCCGGGCAGGCCGGAGGCGGCCGGTCACCGGGGCGGCGGCCTGGACTTCACGCCCGTTCCTCCGAACACCGACGACAAGCTGACCGTGCCCGACGGCTACCGGTCCTCGGTCGTGGTGCGCTGGGGCGACCCGGTGCTGCCGGACGCGCCCGCGTTCGACTTCGCCAACCAGACGGCCGACGCGCAGGCCAAGCAGTTCGGCTACAACTGCGACTTCGTCACTCTCTTCCCGATGGGCCGCGACCGTGGCCTGCTCTGGGTGAACCACGAGTACAGCGACGAGAACCTGATGTTCCGCGGCTACACCGGCGGCGCCGCCGCGACCGAGGAGCAGATCAAGATCGCGCTGGCCGCGCACGGCGGCTCGGTGGTCGAGGTGGAGCGCGAGCACCGCAGCGGCGAGTGGAAGCTGGTGACCCGGGGCCGCCGCCGCTACAACCGGCGGATCACCGCAACGACGCCGATGCGCTTCACCGGCCCGGCCGCCGGCAGCGACCTGCTGAAGACCGCGGCCGACCCGGCCGGACTCAAGCCGCTGGGCATGCTGAACAACTGCGCCGGCGGCACCACCCCGTGGGACACGGTGCTGACCGCCGAGGAGAACTTCGACCAGTACTTCGTCAACGGCGACAAGGTCCCCGCCGAGCAGAAGCCGTACGTCCAGCGCTACACGCTCACCACGGGCACGCCGGCCGACAACCGCCGCTTCGACCGGGTCGAGGAGCGGTTCGACCTGGCCAAGCACCCGAACGAGGCCAACCGGTTCGGGTGGATCGTGGAGATCGACCCGTTCGACCCGGACGCGACGCCGATCAAGCGGACGGCGCTGGGCCGCTTCAAGCACGAGGCCGCCACGACGACGCTGGCCAAGGACGGCCGCCTGGTCGTCTACATGGGTGACGACTCCCGGTTCGAGTACGTCTACAAGTTCGTCTCGAAGGAGCGCTACCGCCGGGGCAACGACCGGCACAACCGGAGCCTGCTGGACGAGGGCACGCTCTACGTGGCGCGGTTCACCGGCGACAGCCCGGCGGAGGAGATCGACGGCTCGGGCAAGCTGCCGTCCGACGGCGCCTTCGACGGCGCCGGCGAGTGGATCCCGCTGGTCAGCGGCAACGAGTCGCACGTCGAGGGCATGACCGCGGCCGAGGTGCTGGTCTACACGCGCGTGGCGGCCGACAAGGTCGGGGCCACGAAGATGGACCGCCCCGAGGACGTGGAGCGCAACCCGGTCACCGGCGCCGTCTACGTCGCGCTGACCAACAACACCAACCGCACCCCGGCGCAGGCCGACGAGGCCAACCCGCGCTCGAACAACAAGCACGGCCACGTGCTGGAGCTGGTCGAGCGGCGCGGCGACGCGGCGGAGACGACGTTCGCCTGGTCGGTGCCGCTGGTCTGCGGCGACCCGAACGACTCCGGCACCTACTTCGCCGGGTTCGACAAGACCAAGGTGTCGCCGATCTCCTGCCCGGACAACCTGGCCTTCGACCGTGACGGCAACCTGTGGATCTCCACGGACGGCAACAAGCTCGGCAGCCACGACGGCCTGTTCGTCATGCCGGTGCGCGGCCGGGACCGGGGTCACGTGCGGCAGTTCCTCACGGTGCCGGTCGGCGCGGAGACCTGCGGCCCTATGATCACGGAGGACCAGCGCAGCGTGTTCGTCGCGGTGCAGCATCCGGGCGAGGTCGACGGCGCGAGCCCGGACAAGCCCGCCAGCCGCTGGCCCGACGGCGACCAGCCGCGCCCGGCCGTCGCGGTGGTGTGGCACGCCAGGAACAAGAAGATCGGCAGTTGACGTCAAGTTAACTTGAGGTCCTAGGCTCCTCTCCATGAGCATGGAGATGACGGCCTGGCACCAGGTGTACTCGCTGAACAACCGCCCGGAGCGTCGCCAGATATCGAAGGCGACGCTCCGTCGCGTCTGGGGGTTCGCCCGGCCGCATCGCCGCAGGATCACGTTCTTCCTGGCGCTGAGCGTGGTGATGGCGGCCCTGGCGGTCGCCCCGCCGGTGCTGGCGGGCCGGGTGCTGGACGCGATCGGCGCGGGCAAGCCGATGAGCGTGGTGCTCGGGCTGGCGGGCCTGATCGCGGGCCTGGCGGTGGCCGAGGCCGGGCTCGGGCTGCTGACCCGCTGGCTGTCGTCGGGGCTGGGCGAGAACCTGATCCTGGACCTGCGCACGGCCGTCTTCGACCACGTGCAGAAGATGCCGATCGCGTTCTTCACCAGGACGCGCACCGGCGCCCTGGTCAGCCGGCTCAACAACGACGTGATCGGCGCGCAGCGGGCGTTCACCGACACGCTGTCCAGCGTGGCCGGCAACGTGGTGACGCTGGTGCTGGCGCTGACCGTGATGATCGGCATCTCCTGGCAGATCACGCTGCTGGCGTTGCTGCTGCTGCCGGTGTTCGTGCTGCCCGCGCGCCGGATGGGCGTGCGCATCGCCCGGCTGCGCCGCGAGGCCGCCGACCACAACGCGGCGATGGGCACCCAGATGACCGAGCGGTTCTCGGCGCCGGGCGCGACGCTGGTCAAGCTGTTCGGCCGGCCGCGTGCCGAGTCGGCCGAGTTCGCCGCCAGGGCCAGGCGGGTGCGTGACATCGGGGTGCGCACGGCCATGACGCAGTCGGTGTTCGTCACCGCGCTGACGCTGGTCTCCGCGCTCGCGCTGGCCCTGGTGTACGGGCTCGGCGGCTTCTACGCGCTGCGCGACCAGCTCGACCCGGGCTCGGTCGTGGCGCTCGCGCTGCTGATCACCCGCCTCTACTCGCCGCTGACCGCGCTGGCCAGCGCCCGGGTGGACGTGATGAGCGCGCTGGTCAGCTTCGAGCGCGTCTTCGAGGTGCTCGACCTCGAACCGCTCATCAAGGACCGGCCCGGCGCCGGCCAGGTGCCCGACGGGCCGGTCGGGGTCGAGTTCGACAACGTGCGCTTCGCCTACCCGTCGGCCGACAAGGTGTCGCTGGCCTCCCTGGAGGAGGTGGCCGCGCTCGACAGCCGGGGCGGCGTCGAGGTGCTGCACGGCGTCTCGTTCCGGGCCGAGCCCGGCCAGATGGTCGCCCTGGTGGGCTCGTCGGGCGCGGGCAAGTCCACCATCGCCCAGCTCCTGCCCCGCCTGTACGACGTGGACGAGGGCGCGGTGCGGATCGGCGGCGTGGACGTGCGTGACCTGACGGCCGACTCCATCCGCGACACGCTCGGCATGGTCACCCAGGACGGGCACCTGTTCCACGACTCGATCCGGGCCAACCTGCTGCTCGCCCGCCCTGAGGCGGACGAGGAAGAGCTGTGGGAGGTGCTGCGCCGGGCCAGGCTCGCCACGCTGATCGAGTCGCTGCCCGACGGCCTCGACACGGTGGTGGGCGAGCGCGGCTACCGGCTGTCGGGCGGCGAGCGCCAGCGGCTGACGATCGCCCGCCTGCTGCTCGCCAGGCCCCGCGTGGTCATCCTGGACGAGGCCACGGCCGCGCTCGACTCCACCTCCGAGGCCGCCGTGCAGGAGGCGCTGGCCGAGGCGCTCGACGGGCGGACCGCCGTGGTGATCGCGCACCGGCTGTCCACGATCCGCGCCGCCGACGTCATCCTGGTGATCGAGGACGGCCGGGTCGCCGAGCGCGGCACGCACGCCGAGCTGCTGGCCGCCGGTGGCCGCTACGAGGAGCTCTACCGCACTCAGTTCGCCGACCCGGCCATCGCCGCCGCCTGAGGCTCCCCGGTCGTACGGTCCGCGCGCAGCGTGCGGAGCGCGACCGGGATGCCCGCCAGCACCACGACGGCCGCGATCACCAGCGTGAACCGGTAGGCGTCGAGGAAGGCGGCGAGCGGCGGCCCGTCGCCCGCCGCCTGCCGGGAGGTCAGGATCGCGCCCAGCACGGTGATGCCGAGCAGCCCGAAAACCTCCCTCGACACGTTGAGCACCCCGGACGCCACCCCGGACCGGCCGGTGGGCATCCCGCTGAGCACGGCCGCGGTCAGGGGCACCAGCAGGCCGCCGCCGAGCCCGTACAGGACGAACCACGGCAGCACGTCCGCGTAGCCGCCGTCGACGCCGACGCCGGAGATCAGGTAGATCGCGGCCGCCATCAGCGCCAGCCCGAGCGCCACGGTCCTGCCGATGCCCAGCGCCGCGCCGATCCGCTGCGACAGCACCGCGACGACGCCCATGACCAGCGCCATCGGCACGAACGCGGCCCCGGCCTCGGTCGGGCTGAAGCCGAGCACGTTCTGCAGCCAGAGCGCGCTGAAGAAGTAGATGCCGAACACGCCGAACGACCAGATGCCGCTGGTGATCACGCCGCCGGTGAACCGCCTGGCCCGGAAGAGCGACAGGTCGATCATCGGCTCCGCCGCCCGCGCCTCGACCAGCAGGAACGCCACCGCCGACACCGCCGTGACGGCGAACGCGGCGAGGATCTCCGGCGAGGTCCAGCCGGCCGCCTCGCCCTCGATGAGCGCGTAGGTCAGCGCGGACAGCGCGATCGCGGAGGTGGCCAGGCCCGGCAGGTCGAGGCTGTGCCGTACCCGGGTGAAGGCCGGCCGCACCGCCCACAGCGCCAGCCCGAGCGTGGCGACGCCGATCGGCACGTTGATCAGGTAGATCCAGCCCCAGTGCCAGTTCTCGCTGATGAAGCCGCCGGTCACCGGGCCGAGGGCCATGGACAGCGCCCCGGCCGCGCTCCAGATGCCGACCGCGCGACCGCGCTCGGCCCCGTCGGGGAAGATCTGCGTGATCAGTGACAGCGCGGTCGGGGTGAGCAGGGCCGCGCCGACGCCCTGCACCGCGCGGGCGGCGATCAGCGAGCCGCCGTCGGTGGCGAGCCCGGCGGCCAGCGAGGCCAGTGTGAAGACGCCGAGCCCGGCGGCGAACACCCGGCGCGCGCCGAACACGTCGGCCAGCCTGCCCCCGGCCAGCATCAGCCCGGCGAACACCAGGATGTAGCCGCTGACGATCCACTCCAGCCCGGCCAGCGTCAGCCCGAGCTCCCGCTGGATCGTCGGCAGGGCGACGTTGCCGACGTTGTTGTCCAAATACGTCATGAACGTGCCGAGCGTCACCGCGCCCAGCGCCCACCATCTGCGCTCCACGAACCCTCCTATACGACGTACTTGTACGACGTATAGGGAAACTCGTACGGCGTATAGTTGTCAACCGTGATGGGAAAGCTCACCGCGGACGCGATCGTCGAGCGGGCCCTGCGGATCGGCGACGCCGAAGGGCTCGACGCCGTGACCATCAGGCGGCTCGCGACCGACCTCGGCGTCACGCCGATGGCCCTCTACTGGCACTTCAAGAACAAGGACCGGCTCCTGGAGGGCATGGCCGACCACCTCGTCGCCGGGTTCGCCCCCGCGCGCGACGACGAGCGGCCGTGGCAGCAGCGGCTGCGCGAGGTCCTGACCGGCCTGGTCCGCGTGCTGCGCACCCACCCGTGCGCCAAGAGCGTGCTGGAGCAGGTCGACCAGAGCGCGGTGCCGAGCTTCCTGGCCGTGTGGGACGACGCGCTCGGCCTGGCCAGGTCCGCCGGGTTCTCCATGGAGGAGAGCTGCCTGATCTCCAAATACCTGCTGCAGAGCGCCATCTCCATCGCCGACGCCCCGGTGCACTTCACCGCGAGCAACACCCCGGAGGAGGTCGCCGAGCTGGTCCGGGTCAAGCGCCTCGGCCTGCAGTCGCTGCCCGCCGCGACCTACCCGAACCTGGTGGAGATGGCCGGCCCCCTCGTCCAGGTCGACCCCGAGCTCTACGACACGTTCGGCGTCGACCTCGTCCTCGCGGGCATAGAAGCCCTGGCGGCCAGACGCTAGGGTCCTGGCCATGACCTTCGAGCTGGTATGCGAAATCGAGCCGCCCACCACGCCCGACCTCAAGCGCGTCCGCCACCAGATCGGCACGCTGAGCACGATCGCCCACTCGTTCCTGATCCCCGACAACCACATCGGCCGCGCGACCGTCTCCAGCGTCGCCGTGGCGCACGAGGTCGAGGCGATGGGCGGGCGCAGCATCGCCTGCCTCAACTCGCGCGACCGCAACCTGCTCGGCTTCCGCCGCGACCTGCTCACCGCCGCCGCCTACGGGGTGGACCAGTTCTTGTTCGTCTACGGCGACAAGCCGACCAGCGGCAACCGCACCAGCGACCTGACCGTGCGCTCGATGATCGACGAGGCCCGCGCGTTCTCGCCCGGCCTGCGCGTCGGCGCCGCCGCCGGGCTGCGCCCGCTCCCGGCCTGGAAGCGGGCCGCCGACTTCCTGTTCCTCCAGGCCGGCTTCTCGCTGGAGGCGCTGCTGCGCTGGCGTGAGGCCAACCCGGTCGACGTCCCGGTCTACGCCGGCGTGCTGGTCGTGGCCAGCGCCGGTCACGCCCGCGCCCTGTCGGCCGCCATCCCCGACATCGCGATCCCGGACGAGCTGGTCGCCCGGCTGGCCGACGACCGCATGGCCGGCGTCGAGGCCGCCTGCGCCCAGGTCCTGGCCGTCCGCGACAGCGGCGCCTTCGCCGGGGTGCACCTGATCCCCGTCAGCCGCTACCGCGACGTCGAGTCCCGCCTGTCGGCCGCCCTCAGGTGACCTTGCGCGAGCGGGCCAGGGCCGCCAGCACGGCCCCGGCGACCGCGACCGCGAACAGCACCGCGTACGTGCGCTGGAAGCCCTGCATGAGCTGGTCCACCGCGACCGGCGAGAGCGTCGACAGGGTGCCCGCGTAGACCTGCGCGCGCACCTCGGGCCCGACGGCGCTGCCCAGGACGCTGAGCGACAGGCCGATGCTGAGCACCACGCCCACGTTCATCACCATGAGCCGGAAGCCGTTCACCACGCCCAGGCTGCCGCTGGGCAGGGCGGCCATGACCTGCGTGGTGTTGCCGGTCAGGAAGGCGCCGCTGCCGCACCCGGCCACGAACAGGCCGATCCCGATGATCCAGTACGGGGTGCCGGGGTCGGCCGTCAGCATCAGCACGCCCAGGCCGGTGGAGCTCATCAGCGCGCCGCCGATCGACAGCGCGTACGGGGAGACGCGGCGGCCGAGCGCGCCCACGACGGGCGAGGCCACCGCCATGCCAACGGGCACCGGCAACACGCTGAGCCCGGCCGCGAACGGGTCCACGCCCCGGGCCGCCTGGAAGTACAGCGCCACCACGAGGATCAGCGCGGCCCGGGCGATCGCGTTGCAGAACGACGCCAGGTTGGCGCACGCCAGCATCCGCCCGCCGAACAGCCGCACGTCCAGCACGGGGTGCGAGGCCCGCCGCTCGACCAGCACGATGACCGGGACCAGGACGACGAACACCGCTGCGCCGGCCAGCACGACCGGGCTGGTCAGCCCGCCGGAGCCGGCTTCGGAGAGCGCGAGCAGGATGGCCGACAGCGCGGCGAACACCAGCGCGTTGCCCAGCGCGTCCACCGGCTGCTTGGGCCCGCGCGGCATCTTGCGCAGCGTGACCGCCCCCCAGACGACGGCGATCACCCCGGCGGGCACGTTCACCCAGAAGATCCACTGCCACCCGGCGGTGGAGGCGATCAGCCCGCCCAGCGTGGGCCCGGCGAGCTGGGCCACCGACAGCGTGCCGATGTAGACGCCCATGCCCTGGCTGAGCTTCTCGGGCGGAAACGCGTCGGTGATGATCACGGTCCCGTTCGCCAGGATCATCGCCGCCCCGACGGCCTGCACCACCCGCATCGCGACCAGGAACCACACGTCGGGCGACAGCCCGGCGAGCAGCGACGCCACCGTGAACAGCGCGAACCCGGCCAGGTAGACCTCCCGCCGGCCCAGCAGGTCGGCCACCCGCCCGAAGAACACCAGGCTCGCGGTGTTGACCAGCAGGAACGCCAGCAGGATCCACCCCGACTCGAACGGCGTGGCCTGGAAGTGCCGGACGACCGCGGGGAGCGCCACGTTGAGCGTGCTGCCCGCGATGCCGATGAGGACGAGCCCCAGGCTGGTGACCGAGCAGACGCGCCACGCGTAACGCATCCTGGCATGTTGATCGGGGGAGATCGCGACCATGCCTTCAACTATGACGTACGACGTACGTCCACTTCGCGGCGGGGTGAGGGAAATTCTAGAAAATAGTTCAGCGGGCCCGCCGGCGCAGCCCGTCCAGGTCGTGGACGACCACGCGCCGCCGTCCGGTCTCGATCAGCCCCCGGTCGCGCAGCGAGCGCAACGCCTTGCTGACGGCCTCGCGCGACGCCCCCGTCCAGCCCGCCAGCTCGTCCTGCGACAGCGGCAGCGCCACGCGCAGCCCGCCCGGCGTCTGCTCGCCGTAGCGCTCGGCCAGCTCGATCAGCCGCGTCGCCACCCGTCCCGTCGTGTCGAACGCGCCGTACTCGATCCGCTTGCGGTCGGAGTCGCGCAGCCGCTCGGTGACCAGCCGCAGCAGCAGGACGGCCACCCGCCCGTGATCCTGGAGGAAACCGGTGAAGTCGCGGATCACCACCCCCGAGACCGGCTCCAGCGCGGTCACCGTGGCCGAGCGCGGCGAGCCGTCGATGGCCGACATCTCGCCCAGCAGCGCGCCGGGACCGCGCACCGCGAGCACCACCTCGGTGCCGCCGCTCGTATGGGACGAGACCTTGACCCGGCCCGCGGTCAGCACGAGCACCCAGTCGGAGGTGTCGCCCTCGGTCATCACCGTCGTCCCGCGCTCCCACCGTCGCGGCCGCCCCGCGGCGAGCACCGCCTGGACCTCGTCGGGGGTGAGCGTGGACAGGAACTCGCCGGCCTCTGGCGTCATGCGCCCGATTATGTCCGTACGGAGCGGCGGGCAGCTATGCCATTTCTGTGAGAACGTACGCCTCCACGGGCTCCTCCTTGCCCTTGAGGCTCAGCCTGCCGAGCGGATCGACCCGGGCCCCCGCGCCGAGCTGCTTGAGCGTGGTCGCGCCGATCACCACCGTGCCCGGCTCGGCCAGCGACTGGAGCCGGGCCGCCACGTTCACGCAGTCGCCCATCGCGTTGAAGCCGCGCAGCTCGGGGCTGCCGATGTTGCCGACGAGCGCGGGCCCGGTGTTGACCCCGACGCGGAACGTCGGCCACTCCACGGCCGCCCCCGCCACCTCCCGCGCAACCTCGGCGGCGGCCCGCTGCATGGCGAGCGCCGCCCGGCACGCCGCCTTGGCGTGGCCCGCCTGCGCCGCCGGGGCGTTGAACACCGCCAGCAGCGCGTCACCGACGAACTGCACGATCGTGCCGCCGTTGGCCAGGATGCACGGCACCGCCGCCGTGTGATAGCGGTTCAGCATCTCCACGATCTCGCCCGGCGTCACCCGCTCCGAGAACGTGGTGAACCCCTTCAGATCGGCGAACAGCGAGGTCAGCTCCTGCAACCGGCCGCCCAGCGCCGCCTGGCCCGGATCGGCGAGCAGGGCGTTGGCCACGTCCGGCGACATGTACTGGCGGAAGAGCGTGTCGAGCTCCCGGTAGAGGCGGGCGTTCTCCAGCGAGATCGACAGCTGCCCGGCCAGCGTGGCGGCCAGCGCCTCGTCGTGCGCGCCCCGCCCGGCGGGCACCTCCAGCACGCCGGCCAGCCGGTTCTTCACCGTCAGCGGGTAGGCGACCAGCTCGTCGCGGCGGATCGGCGCGTGCGTGGTGAAGTGATACTCGCGCGACCCGATCCGGGTGCGGCCCTCGGAGACCAGCCCGATCCGCACGTCCCCGTACGCCTGCCTGACCCGGTCCAGGGCCGTGGCCAGCAGCTCGGTCTCGGGCAGGCCGACGCGGGTCCTGGCGCCCACGTCAACCAGCGCGGCCAGCCGTTCCGACAGCGCCCGCTCGTCGGCCAGCGCCCGGCCGGCCCGGTCGAGCACCGCCGCCTGGCCCTCGTTCAGCCGGAACTTGCCCGACAGCCGGGTCGCTGCCAGCGGCTCGCCCCGCCGCACGTGCTCGACGAGCTCCTCCAGCGCCCGGTCGTAGTCCTGCTGGATGCGCCGCACCGTCGCCGAGAGCGTCACCGAGTCGAACAGCCCGGCGCCCGACCCCTCCCGCCTGAACTGCAGGTAGGCGCTGTAGGCGACGAACCCGAACGCGAACGTCAGCAGGACGTGCCACTCCCACCACGTCAGATGCCAGTTGAGCTGCGACATCCCGGCGACCATCGACTCGGCCAGCAGCGCGTAGGCGGTGATGAGGCTGATCAGCATGGCCGACGGCCGCCGCCGGTGCAGCAGGAACATCATCACCCCGGCCGCCGCGAACAGCGCCAGCCCCGGCAGCGACCCCCACGCCACCCACCCGGCGGGCGACCCCTCCGGCGGGCGGCTCAGCGGCGTCCAGCCCGGCAGCAGCGAGGCCAGCCCCCACAGCACCATGAACCCGAACAGCGCCCCGCGCACCGCGTGCTGCGCCTTCAGCACCGCCCGCGCCGCCCGCTCGCCCAGCGGCAGCGCCGAGGCGAACGCGAACCCCGAGGCCACCGTGAGCCCGGCCATCTGCCCCAGGTCGAACCCGAGCGACCCCTTGGGCAGGATGATCTGCGGCGTCGCCAGCCCGTGCATGAAGAAGAACCCGGCACTGCTGACGAACACCATCGAGACCAGGAACAGCCGGGCGTCCCGCCGTCGCCGCGACGCCTCGCTGATCAGCGTGCCCAGCACCACGTTCAGCCCGGCCACGGCGACGATCAGCCAGAAGTGGCTGGGATTGTGGTGCCACATGACGTTCAGGTCCGGCTGGGCGAGCAGCAGCCACAGCCCGAGCATGGGCAGCGCCAGATGGATGACCCAGACGACTCCGCGCACGGGTTGCGTGGCGGGCGGCAGGTAGGGGGCTGACACGCCCCTGATTATCCACGGGCGGGGCCAGGGGCCACTGTGTTGTTTTACGGGTTCGACACTTCTTGACCCGTCAAGTGACGTCAGCCCGTTCTGTCACGCTGTGTTTCGTGATGGATACGTTATGTCACTTCTGCCATCCGATGGAACGGTTGAAACGTGAATCTCATGTTCAACATGAACATCACCTGTTCTTCGGAAGGAAAGCCGTGGCTCTCAAGGTTCGGGGTGGGCGCTCGCTCGCCCTCGTCTCCGCCGGCGCGCTCGCCGCTTCGCTGCTCACCGTGGGTGGCGTCGCGACCGCCTCGTCCGTCTCCTCCGCGGCCGGTGAGGTGACCGCCTGCGTGCACAAGAAGTCCCGCTACGCGCGCATCGTCAACCCGACGGCCAAGTGCCGGACGACCGAGATCCGCATGATCATCGGCGGCGGCGAGACCCAGCCCGCCCTCTCCTCGGGCACCCGCGGCCAGGCCGGCCCCCGCGGCCCCCAGGGCCTCCAGGGCCCGAAGGGCGACGCCGGCCCCGTCGGCCCCCGCGGCCCCCAGGGCAAGCAGGGGCTCCCCGGCAAGGACGGCGCCCCCGGCAAGGACGGACAGCAGGGCCCGGCAGGCAAGGACGGCCAGGACGGCAAGCCCGGCCTCCCCGGCAAGGACGGCAAGGACGGCCAGGATGGCAAGCCGGGCCCCGCGGGCAAGGACGGCCAGGACGGCAAGCCGGGCCTTCCCGGCAAGGACGGGCAGCCGGGGCCGAAGGGCGACACCGGCCCCCGCGGCCCCCAGGGCCCGAAGGGTGACCCGGGCGGCGCGGCCAACCTCTCCACCTACGTGGAGACGGCCTCCATCAAGAACGGCTCCGGCACGGCCACCTGCAAGAGCGGCGACCTGGCGACCGGCGGCGGCTTCTCCGTCGACTGGCGCTACCAGGTGACCGCCAGCATGCCCAGCGGCGGCAACGGCTGGACGGTCCGGGCGAGCAAGGGCAACAACAACGACTACGACGTCAACAGCAAGAGCGCCCAGCCCGAGGTCTCGACCCAGGGCGGCAACCACGGCTCCGCGGGCTCGGTCTACGTCGTCTGCCTGAAGTCCTAGGCACCACACGAAAGTCCCAGGCACAACACGAAGGGCCGGTACGGCATCCCGTACCGGCCCCTTTGGCGTGGATCAGCCGAAGATGGCCGGCAGCGCGCCCGTGTGGGTGTCGCGCAGCTCCGAGACCGGAACCTCCAGCACGTCCTGCACCACCAGCGACTCCCCGCCGGTGACGCCGAGCCCGTAGCACGGGACCTCGTGCTCGGCGCAGAGGGCGGCGAACTCGTCGAACGCCTCCGGCCGGACCGCGACGAGCGCGCGGGCGGCCGACTCGCTGAACAGGTCGGTGAACGGCTCGCCGCTCAGCGCCACGGTGGCGCCGATGCCGCGCGCCAGGCACGCCTCGGCCAGCGCGATGGCCAGCCCGCCGTCGGACAGGTCGTGGGAGCCCTCCAGGAGCCCGCGCCGGGCGGCCTCGACGAGCACGGTGGCGAGCGAACGCTCGGCCTCCAGGTCGGCCTCCGGCGGCAGCCCGCCGAGGTGGCCGTGGGCGACGTGCGCCCACTCCGACCCGCCGAACTCGGCGGCCGTGTCGCCCAGCAGCGCGACGCGCAGCCCTTCGGCGACGAACCCGGTGGGCACCCGCTTGGCCACGTCGTCGATGACGCCGAGCACGCCGACGACCGGCGTGGGGTGGATGGCGGTGGAGCCCGTCTGGTTGTAGAAGGACACGTTGCCGCCGGTCACCGGCACGCCGAGGGTGCGGCAGGCGTCGGCCAGGCCGCGTACGGCCTCGGCGAACTGCCACATGACCTCGGGGTCCTCGGGGGAGCCGAAGTTGAGGCAGTTGGTGACGGCCAGCGGCTTGGCGCCGGTGACGGCCACGTTGCGGTAGGCCTCGGCGAGCGCGAGCTGGGCTCCGGCGTACGGGTCGAGCTTGGCGTAGCGGCCGTTGCCGTCGGTGGACAGCGCGATGCCCCGGGTGGTGGGCTCGGCCCCGGCGATGGCCTCGGAGATGCGCAGCATCCCGGCGTCGGCCGGCTGGGCGAGCACGGTGTTGGAGCGCACGTAGCGGTCGTACTGGTCGGTCACCCACGCCTTGGACGCCAGGTTGGGCGAGCCGAGGAGCTGGAGCAGCGTGGCGCGCAGGTCGGCGGGCCGCTCCAGCGCGTCGGGGGTGTCGGCGTTGAGCGCGGCCTGCCCGGCGGGCTCGTGGAAGGGCCGCTCGTATACGGGGCCGTCGTCGGCGGCGGTGCCGGGCGGGATGTCGACGATGGTCTCGCCGTGCCAGGTCATGACGAGGCGGCCGGTGTCGGTGACCTCGCCGATGACGGTGGCGGGAACGTCCCACTTGGCGCAGATCGCCATGAACGCCGGGATGTCGGAGGGCCGGACGACGGCCATCATCCGCTCCTGCGACTCGCTCATCAGGATCTCCTCGGGGCGCAGCGAGGGATCGCGGAGCGGGACCTGGTTGAGGTCGACGTGCATGCCGCCGGTGCCCTTGGCGGCCAGCTCGGTGGTGGCGCAGGAGACGCCGGCCGCGCCGAGGTCCTGGATGCCGACGACGACGTCGGCCGCGTAGAGCTCCAGGCAGCACTCGATGAGCAGCTTCTCCATGAACGGGTCGCCGACCTGCACCGCGGGGCGCTTGGCCTGCGACTCGTCCTCGAACGTGGCCGAGGCCAGCACGGAGGCGCCGCCGATGCCGTCGGGGCCGGTCGAGGCGCCGAACAGGACGACCTTGTTGCCGGGCCCGGGGGCGGTGGCGAGCTTGATCTGGTCCTTGCGCAGCAGGCCCACGCAGAGGGCGTTGACCAGCGGGTTGCCGATGTAGCAGGGGTCGAAGGCGACCTCGCCGCCGATGTTGGGCAGGCCGAGGCAGTTGCCGTAGTGGCTGATGCCCTCGACCACGCCGGGCAGCACGCGCCGGGTGTCGTCCTGGTGGGCGCCGCCGAACCGGAGGGCGTCCATGACCGCGATCGGGCGGGCGCCCATCGACATGATGTCGCGCACGATGCCGCCGACGCCGGTGGCGGCGCCCTGGTGCGGCTCGACGTAGGACGGGTGGTTGTGCGACTCGATCTTGAAGGTGGCGGCCCAGCCGTCGCCGATGTCGACCACGCCGGCGTTCTCGCCCATGCCGACGAGCAGGGCGTCGGACTTGGGGGCCTTGGTGGCGAACTGCTTGAGATGCACCTTGGACGACTTGTAGGAGCAGTGCTCGGACCACATGACGCTGTAGATGGCCAGCTCGGAGCCCGTGGGCCGGCGGCCCAGGATCTCCTTGACGCGGTCGTACTCGTCCTGCTTCATCCCGAGCTCGGCGAAGGGCATCGGCTCGTCGGGCGTGCTCTCCGCTCGCTTGACGGAGTCGGTGGTCATGCGTTCACCAGCTTCTTGAGGATGGAGGTGAAGAAGCCGAGGCCGTCGGTGCTCGGGGCGCCGACCAGCTCCTCGACCGCGTGCTCGGGGTGCGGCATGAGGCCGACGATGTTGCCCGCCTCGTTGCGGATGCCCGCGATGTCGTTCATGGCGCCGTTGGGGTTGCCGCCGACGTAGCGGAACACGACCTGGCCGTTGGCCTCGATCTCGGCCAGCGTCTCGGCGGAGGCCACGTAGCGGCCCTCGCCGTGCTTGACCGGCAGCGTGATCTCCTGGCCCTGCTCGAAGGCGTTGGTCCAGGCCGTGTCGGTCGACTCGACGCGCACGCGCTGGTCGCGGCAGACGTAGTGCAGGGAGGCGTTGCGGGTCAGCGCGCCGGGCAGCAGGTGCGCCTCGCACAGGATCTGGAAGCCGTTGCAGGTGCCCAGCACGGGAAGGCCCGCGCGGGCGGCCGGGATGAGCTCCTCCATCAGCGGCGCGAACCGGGAGATGGCTCCGCACCGCAGGTAGTCGCCGTAGGAGAAGCCGCCGGGCAGGAAGACCGCGTCGACCCCCTTCAGGTCGTGGTCGGCGTGCCACAGCGGCACCGCCTCGGCGCCCACGAGGCGCACGGCCCTGGCGGCGTCCTGGTCGTCGAGTGTGCCGGGAAACGTGACTACGCCCACACGGGCAGCGCTCATGACTGTCGTCCCCTCCGAGGAAATGAGCACACGCCACCGTCTCTTCGGGGCGGACGGCGGGCGGCGCTCCCTAGGGTAGCCGGTGCTTTCGTGTGTTCCTCGTCACGCCCCGCACCAGCGGAGACGTCAGACGGCGGCGAGCTGGCGGGAGCGGGCCTCGGCCGCGTCGTCCCAGGCGAGCAGCTTGCGCAGATGGACCGTGGTGCCACGGCCGGGCGTGATGCCGAAGGAGATCTCGTCGACGACCGAGCGCATGATCAGCAGGCCGCGGCCGTTCTCGGTGTCGGCGGGCGGGAAGTGGAGCGGCACGGAGGGCAGGCCGCCGCCGCTGTCGGCGACGCGCACGTCGCAGCGGCCGTAGCCGATGGCGGCCGTGACCTCGTAGCGGTTGGCGGGACCGCCGTGACGCACGGCGTTGGAGCAGGCCTCGGAGACCGCGAGCAGCATGTCGGCAATGCAGGGCTCGCTCACATGCAAGGATCGCATGGCATCGCCAAGCACCCGCCTGACCATCGGGATGCCGATCGCATCCCGGGGCAGTGCCAACGAGAACTCAATGTCCACCGGACTCCTCCGGGCTCCGGAATGTCACCTGGAGTAGGTTTCCCCGTGAAATCGGGGCTAACCGCAAAATCACGCTGTTGTTATTTGGGCTTGGCGAACCCGTGGCATTGTGGCACGCCGGAATGCGGCTTTAGCCGTACAAGGCCATTTGAGGTGTGAAATATGCCGTTCTACGCCTCGACGCGGACCGTGTAGTCCTCGATCACGGTGTTCGCCAGCAGAGTCTCCGCCATCTTTCGGACGTCCGCAATAGCGGCGTCGTCGGCGGGACCCTCCAGCTCGATCTCGAAGCGCTTGCCCTGCCGCACGGCGGACACACCCGAGAAACCCAGCCGGGGCAGCGCACGGGCGATGGCCTGGCCCTGCGGGTCGAGAATCTCGGGCTTCAGCATGACGTCTACGATGACGCGCGCCACTGCGTTCCTCCTGGGTACGGCGGGGTTGGCAAAGGACAGCCTACCGGCGCGTGTTTGCGTGCGGCACAACGGGAACGGGGACATCATGGGGCTTGCGCGGAGGGCTGTGACGTCTGCCACGATGGCCCCAAGCGCGTACGAACCACCACCAAATGGTCCGGACGCTCAGAAGGCCGGCCACCGGTGGCAACCCCGTCCGGACCGGCCCCGACCGCACAGGAGTGGCACGTGACCGTCGACGCCTCTCGTGGTGCCGAAGCACCCCCGGAGCTCGTCCAACTCCTCACGCCGGAAGGAGAGCGGGTCCAGCATCCCGACTACGACATCGACCTGACCCCAGAAGAGGTCAGGTCCCTCTACCGCGACCTGGTGCTCGTCCGGCGCGTGGACCTGGAGGCCGTGGCCCTGCAACGGCAGGGCGAGCTCGGCATCTGGGCCTCGCTCCTCGGCCAGGAGGCCGCGCAGATCGGCTCCGGCCGCGCGCTCACCGACGCCGACATGGCCTTCCCCACCTACCGCGAGCACGGCGTGGCCTGGTGCCGCGACGTCGACCCGCTCAAGCTGCTCGGCCTGTTCCGCGGCGTCAACCACGGCGGGTGGGACCCCAAGGAGCACAACTTCCACCTCTACACGATCGTCATCGGCAGCCAGACGCTGCACGCCGTCGGCTACGCCATGGGCATCCAGCGCGACGACGCCACCGCCGCCACCATCGCCTACTTCGGCGACGGCGCCACCTCCCAGGGCGACGTCAACGAGTCGTTCATCTGGGCCAGCGTGTTCAACGCGCCGATCGTGTTCTTCTGCCAGAACAACCAGTGGGCCATCTCCGAGCCGCTGGAGAAGCAGACCCGCATCCCGCTCTACCGCAGGGCGTCCGGGTTCGGCTTCCCCGGCGTGCGCGTCGACGGCAACGACGTCTTCGCCTGCCTCGCCGTCACCCGGGCCGCGCTCAAGAACGCCCGCGAGGGCCAGGGCCCGACCATGATCGAGGCGTTCACGTACCGGATGGGCGCCCACACCAGCGCCGACGACCCAACCCGCTACCGCGTGGCCAGCGAGCTGGAGGCGTGGAAGCTGAAGGACCCGATCGAGCGGGTCAAGTCCTACATGTTCAAGAACGAGCTGGCCGACCAGGCGTTCATCGACGAGATCGAGGCCGAGGCCGAGCAGCTCGGCGCCGACCTGAGGGCCCGCTGCCTGGCGATGCCCGACCCGGAGCCGCTCGCCATGTTCGAGCACGTCTACTCCGAGCCGCACGCGCTGATCGACGAGGAACGAGCCCAGTACGCCGCCTACCTGGAGGGGTTCGAGAGATGACCGTGCTGAGCCTTTCCAAGGCGCTCAACGAGGGCATGCGCAAGGCCATGGAGGACGACCCCAAGGTCCTCATCATGGGCGAGGACGTGGGCAAGCTCGGCGGCGTGTTCCGCGTCACCGACGGGCTGCAGAAGGACTTCGGCGAGGACCGGGTCATCGACACGCCGCTGGCCGAGTCGGGCATCATCGGCACCGCGATCGGCCTGGCGCTGCGCGGCTACAGGCCGGTGTGCGAGATCCAGTTCGACGGCTTCGTCTTCCCGGCCGCCGACCAGATCATCACCCAGCTCGCCAAGATGCCCATGCGCTCGCTCGGCGCGATCAAGCTCCCTGTCGTCGTACGCATCCCGTGCGGCGGCGGCATCGGCGCGGTCGAGCACCACAGCGAGTCGCCCGAGGCGTACTTCACCCACACCGCCGGGCTGCGCGTCGTGGCGTGCGCCAACCCGGCCGACGCCTATTCGATGATCCAGCAGGCGATCCAGAGCGACGACCCGGTCATCTTCTTCGAGCCCAAGCGCCGCTACTGGGAGAAGGGTGAGGTCGACACCACCAGCACCGACTGGTGGACGCCCCTGGACCGGGCCCGCGTGGTGCGCCCCGGCACCGACGCGACGCTGCTCTGCTACGGGCCCATGGTCAAGACCTGTCTGGAGGCCGCCAAGGCCGCCGAGGAGGACGGGCGCGACCTGGAGGTCGTGGACCTGCGCTCGCTCAACCCGCTCGACACGCCGGTGGTCCTCGACTCCGCGCGCCGCACCGGCCGCGTCGTCGTCGTCCACGAGGCCCCGGTCAACAACGGGTTCGGCGCGGAGCTGGCGGCCCGCATCACCGAGCAGTGCTTCTACCACCTGGAGTCGCCGGTGCTGCGCGTCGGCGGCTTCTCCACCCCCTACCCGCCGTCCAAGCTGGAGGAGCACTACCTCCCCGACCTGGACCGGGTGCTCGACGCCGTCGACCGCGCCTTCGGCTACTGAGGGGGATCCCGCACTGATGCGACGCGAATTCAAGCTCCCGGACGTCGGCGAGGGGCTGACGGAGGCCGAGATCGTCCGCTGGCACGTCAGACCGGGCGACGAGGTCAAGGTCAACCAGATCATCGTCGAGATCGAGACCGCCAAGTCCATCGTCGAGCTGCCCATCCCGTGGAACGGCCAGGTGGCGGACCTGCTCGCGGACGAGGGCCAGACGGTGGACGTCGGCGGGCCGATCATCGCCGTCGAGACCGGCGAACCGGGCGAACCGGGCGAACCGGGCGGTCCCGGCGGCTCCGCGGGCGCCGCCGGCCAGCAGGCGGCCGCCCTGGCCGAGGACCTGGTGCCCACCCCGCCGGCGGAGGGCGCCGTCGAGCCGGGCGCCCACGGCAGCCCCGCGCCCAAGGAGGAGCGCCAGGCCGTCCTGGTCGGCTACGGCGTCAAGACCGGCGCGGCCCGCCGCCGCACCCGGCGTGCGCCGTCGACGATCCCCGCCGACCCGGTCGCCAACCCGTCCCGCGTGGAGCTGGAGGGCCCGCCTTCCACGGCCCCCCAGCCCCCGTCCGAGCAGCCCCCGGCGTCTACGGACCCGGCCAGAGTGGCGGCGCTGGCCAAGCCGCCCGTCCGGAAGCTGGCCAAGGACCTGGGCGTGGACCTGACCACCCTCACGGGCACGGGCCCCCACGGCTCGATCACCCGCGAGGACGTCCACGCTGCGACCGCCCGGCCGCCGCAGCCGCAGCAGCAGGCTGCGACGGCCAGGCCGCAGGCGGGCGAGGAGCGCATCCCCGTCAAGGGCGTGCGCAAGATGACCGCCCAGGCGATGGTCGCCAGCGCGTTCACCGCCCCGCACGTCACCGAGTTCCTCCAGGTGGACGTCACCGAGACGATGGACGCGGTCAAGCGGCTGCGCGCGCTGCCCGACTTCGCCGAGGTCAAGGTGTCGCCGCTGCTGCTGGTGGCCAAGGCCGTGCTCACGGCGGCCCGCCGCCACCCGATGATCAACTCGTCCTGGGACGAGGCCGCCCAGGAGATCGTCGTCAAGCACTACGTCAACCTGGGCATCGCCGCCGCCACCCCGAGGGGCCTCGTGGTGCCCAACGTCAAGAACGCCCACGAGCTGACCCTGCCCGGCCTGGCCGCCGAGCTGGGCAAGCTCACCGAGACCGCCAGGGCGGGCCGCACCCAGCCGGCGGAGATGGCGGGCGGCACCATCACGATCACCAACGTCGGCGTCTTCGGCGTCGACGCCGGCACCCCGATCCTGAACCCGGGAGAGTCCGCCATCCTCGCCTTCGGCCAGGTACGGGACATGCCCTGGGTGGTCGACGGCGCGCTCGCCGTACGGAAGGTGACGACCCTGGCCCTGTCGTTCGACCACCGGGTGGTCGACGGCGAGCTGGGCTCGCTGTTCCTGCGCGACGTGGGCGCGATGCTGGAGGACCCGCTGCGGATGCTGGCCTGGAGCTGATCGCGGGCCGGGAGGGGACGCCCCCTCCCGGCCTCTGTAGGGTGGCGCCATGATCCGCCACATCGTGCTGTTCACCTGGACCGAAGACGCCACGCTCGCCCAGAAGGCGGGGGTGCTGGCCGCGCTGCGCGGGCTGCCGGGCGTCATCCCGCAGATCCGCTCCTACACGGTTGGCATGGACGCGGGCATCAACCAGGGCAACCACGAGTTCGCCGTCGTCGCCGACTTCGACTCCGAGGACGACTACGTGACCTACCGCGACCACCCGGAGCACCAGAAGGTGATCGCCCATCACGTCAAGCCGATCCTGGCCTCGCGCGCCGCGGTGCAGCTGGAGCTCTAGAGCGCTCTAGAGCTCGGGCGGGTTGTTCTCGCGGTGCATCAGCCGGTCGTCGGAGGTGCGGCCGCGCCGGGGCGCGAGCACGACGCTCAGCACGATCCCGGCGCCTCCGACGATCATGAAGATGAGGCCGATCACGTCCATGTGGACGCTCTGGCCGAACACGTCGGGCTCGATGGCGAATCTCAGGATGGCGCCGAGCGTGAGGAAGAAGATGCTGACCCCGACACCCATGACGGCCTCCAGCGACAGGCAAAGAGCTAGTACGTCCTCGGTCATACCCGGGTAACGCGGATCACACCCTCAGGACGCCACCTCCTGCCTGAGCACCGCCGCGACCTGGGGCGCGACCCGGTCGGCCCAGTCGGCGAGCACCTCGCCGAGCTGCGGCAGCCGCGACTCCAGCAGCGCCAGGCCGGGCGTGGGCACGACGGCGCCGAGCTCCACCAGCAGCGGCCGCAGGTGCACCTCGACGGCCAGGGAGTGCGCCGGGTCGCCCATGACCAGCAGGGGCAGCGCCGCGGTCCCGCGCAGCGCGGCGGGAGGCAGCCGGTCCAGGAAGGACTTGAGCAGCCCGGTGTAGGTGCCCTTGTAGGTGGGGCTGGCCACCACCAGCACGCGTGCCCCGGTGACCAGCTCCACGGCCACCTCCACGGCGGCCGACGGGGTGGCGGCGAGCAGGTGCGGCCCGAGCGCCGACAGGTCCACGACCTCGGGCGGCCCGTCGTGCCCGATCCGCCGCCCGACGGCCTCGGCGGCCGTCGAGGCCGCCGCGAGCGTCCTGGAGCCCTCTCGCGGGTTGCCGACCAGCGTGACGAGGCTCATCCGGCCACCACCAGGTCGGCGGCCCGATCGGCGGCGTAGCGGGAGCCCGGCCTGCTCAGGCCGTAGTTCTCGCGCAGCGTACGGCCCTCGTACTCGTGCCGGAACAGCCCCCTGACGCGCAGCTCCGGCACGACGTGGTCGACGAAGTCGTGCAGCCCGCTGGGCAGGAGCGGCGGCATGATGTTGAACCCGTCGGCCGCGCCGCCCTCGAACCACTCCTGGATCTGGTCGGCGATCTGCTCGGGCGCCCCGGCCACCACCCGGTGCCCACGGCCGCCGGCCAGCCGGGCGATGAGCTGCCGCACGGTGAGGTTGTCGCGCCTGGCGAGGTCCACGACGAGCTTGCGGCGGCTCTGCGCGCCCTCGGTGTCGACGCCCACGTCGGGCAGCGGCCGGTCGAGCGCGTCGTGGTCCAGCTCGATGCCGACGAGCGTGGAGAGCTGGGCCAGCCCGTAGGCGGGGATGATGAGCTCGTCCAGCTCGCGTTCCAGGCGGCGGGCCTCGCTCTCGGTGGAGCCGATGACGGGCGAGATCCCGGGCAGGACGAGCAGGTCGCTGGGCTGCCGGCCGTGGCGGGTCAGGCGGCTCTTGAGGTCGCGGTAGAACGCCCGGCCCTCCTCCAGCGTCTGCTGGGCGGTGAACACGGCCTCGGCGTAGCGGGCGGCGAACTCCTTGCCGTCCTCCGACGAGCCCGCCTGGACGAGCAGCGGATGCCCCTGCGGCGGCCGCTGGGTGTTCAGCGGGCCGCGTACGGAGAACCGCTCGCCGGCGTGCTCGATCGCGTGGATCTTGCCGGTGTCGGCGTAGACGCCGCCCGCCCGGTCGGCCACGACGGCGTCGTCCTCCCAGCTGTCCCAGAGCTTGGTGACCACGTCCAGGAACTCGGTGGCGCGGGCGTAGCGGTCGGCGTGCGCGGGCCGCTCGATGCCGAAGTTGCGCGCCTCGGCCTCGCCGGCGGAGGTGACGATGTTCCAGCCGGCCCGGCCGCCGCTGATGTGGTCGAGCGAGGCGAACTTGCGGGCGACGTGGAACGGCTCGTTGTAGGTCGTCGAGACGGTCGCGATCAGCCCGACGTGGTCGGTCACGGCGGCGAGCGCGGACAGCAGGGTCAGCGGTTCGAGCCCGCCGAGCGCGTTGTGCCGGACGTCGGCCTGCAGCGCCACCCCGTCGGCCAGGAAGACGGAGTCCAGCTTGCCCGCCTCGGCGATCCTGGCCAGCTCCTGGTAGTGGCGGACGTCGGCCAGGCGGGCGGGCTCGGTCAGCGGGTGCCGCCAGGCGGCCTCGTGGTGGCCGACGCCCATGAGGAAGGCGTTGAGGCGTAGCTGTCTGCTCATGTGGTCCTCCAGGTGCTGAAGCGGCGCTCGACGCTGACCAGCAGCAGGTTGAACAGCAGGCCGAGCAGGGAGATCGTGATGATTCCGGCGTACATGTCGGGGATGCGGAAGCTGAACTGGGCGTCCTGGATCAGGTAGCCGAGCCCCGCCTTGGCGCCGACCATCTCGGCGAAGAGCAGGACGAGGATCGCGTACGCCCCGGCCAGCCGGATGCCGGTGAAGACGGCGGGCACGGCGGCGGGCAGGATCACCTTCTGGAACAGCCGGACCGGGCCGACGCCCATCGACCTGGCCGACTTGACCAGCAACGGCTCGACCGCCCGCACCCCGCTGATGGTGTTGAGCAGGATCGGCCAGGAGCAGGCGTACAGCACGAAGGTGATCTTCGTGGTCTCGCCGATGCCGAGGATCAGCGTGAAGACGGGCAGCAGCGCGACCGCCGAGGTGTTGCGGAACACCTCCAGCAGCGGCACCAGCGTGTCGGCCACCGGCCGGTACCAGCCGATCAGCAGCCCGAGCGGGATGGCCAGCAGGATGGCCAGGCCGAACCCGGACAGCGAGCGCACCAGCGACGCCCGTACGTGCTCGGGCAGTTGACCGCCGAGCAGCAGGTCGTAGCCGGCCTGGAGGTTCACCGAGAGCGGCGGCACGAAGACCGGGTCGACCACGCCCAGCCGGGGCAGCCCCTCCCAGGCCGCCAGGAGCAGCAGGACGGCCGCCGACCGGGCGGCGGCCCGCCGGACGGCGCTCACGAGGCCCGCTCCTGCTCCTGGGCCGCCGCCACCTCGGCGCGCAGCAGGCTCCACACGTGGTGCCGGTACGCGCCGAACGCCGGGTCGGCCCGGAGGTCGCCCTCGCGCGAGTCGAACGACACCTCGACGACCTCCTTGATCCGCCCCGGCCTGGAGGTCATGACGGCGACCCGCTGGCCCAGGTAGACGGCCTCGTCGATGCTGTGGGTGATGAACACGATCGTCTTGCCGGTCTTGCGCCACACGTCCAGCAGCTCGCCCTGCAGCGACTCGCGCGTCTGGGCGTCCAGGGCGGCGAACGGCTCGTCCATGAGCAGCACGTCGGGGTCGAAGGCGAGGCTGCGCGCGATGGCGACCCGCTGGCGCATGCCGCCCGACAGCTCGTGCGGGTAGCGGTCCTCGAACCCGGCCAGGCCGACCAGGTCCAGGTAGTGCCTGGCCCGCCCGGCGCGCTCGCGGCGGGGCACGCCCTTGGCCTCCAGCCCGAACTCGACGTTGGCCCGGGCCGACCGCCACGGGAACAGCGCGTACTGCTGGAAGACCACGCCCCGGTCGAGCCCGGGGCCGGTGACGGGGGCGCCGTCGATGAGGATCTCGCCGCTGCTCGGCGCGGCCAGCCCGGCGATCAGGTCGAGGAGGGTGGACTTGCCGCAGCCGCTCGGCCCGACCAGCGTCAGGAACTCTCCTTCGCGCACGTCCAGGTCGATGTCCGCCAGCGCGGTGAACGGCTCGCCCCGGACCGTGAACGTCCGGCCCACGCCCCGGATGCCGATCTTGGTGCGGACGGCGGTCTCGCTCAGTGTCGTCATGAGGCGCTCTGGCCGGCGTAGGGGTTGAACGCGTTGGTGAAGACGTCGCCGGCCTCGACCTGGCCGGGCCTGATGTCGCCGGAGCGCTCCAGCCAGTCGATCCAGGTCTGGAACTCCTTGACGGCGATCACCCCGCCTGGGCCGGCGATGCCCGAGCTCTTCCAGTAGCGCACGGTGCTCGGGTCCTCGTTGCGGCCGCGGCGGTTGATGATCTGCTCGAACTTGGCGACCACCTCCTCGCGGGGGCGGGTCTGGGCCCAGTGCACGGCCTTGGCGAAGCCGGTCACGAACGTGCGGACGACCTCGGGGTTGTCGGCGATGAACGCCTCGCGGAAGACGACCGAGCCGGCGGTGAACGGCCCGAACAGCCCGGTGTCGGTGAACAGCGGCCGCAGCCCGCCGCGCTCCAGCGCCTTGTCCTTGAGGATGCCGCCGAGGGTGCCGACGTCGAGCTGTCCCTGGCGCAGCGCCTGCTCGGTGTTGACCGGCGGGACGACGACGAGCTGGACGCGCTCGATCTCGGCGGGCGTGAGCCCGGCCCGGGTCAGATACTCCTTGATCACGGCCTCGTGGTGCGCGCCGAGCGTGTTGACGCCGATCTTCTTGCCGATGAGGTCGCGCGCGGTCCTGATCGGGCTGTCCTCGGGCACGTAGTAGCCGCTGAACGACTTCTCGTCCGCGCCGTAGTAGCCGATCACGGCCTTGATGGGGGCCCGGGCGGCCCGGAGCTTGACGATGGCGCCGTTGAAGGCGCCGCCGAAGTCGGTCTGGCCGGTGGCTGCGGACTGGATGTCCTGCGGCCCGGAGGTGGTGTTGCCGACCCACTTCAGCTTGATGTCGCCGAGGTAGCCCAGCTCCTCGGCCAGTTCGGGGAAGGTGACCGCGCCGACGCTGCCTTGGTAGCGCAGTTCCTTCTGGACGGATCCGGCCTGGCTCGTCCCACAGGCTGCGGTGGCCAGCAGCAGCGTGGTTGCGGCAACGGCATGTCTGAAACGGCCCACTCTCATGCCGCCGAACCTAGGCGTCCGCCGCCACTAAGTCAACATTTCCTACAGGTTTAATAGGGAAATGGTGCGAAGAACGCGCCGGCCATCGGGCCGGCGCGTTCGTCAGAAGGCCTCTTCGGGCAGCTCCATGAGCTCCTGACCAGTGGCGTCGAGCGTGCGGCGCTCGGCGGCCAGGCGGGGCAGCACGGTCGTGGCGAAGAACGACGCCGCCGCGACCTTGCCCTGGTAGAAGGGGTCGTCGCCGTCCGCCAGGCGGGCCAGCGCCACCTCGGCCTGGCGCAGCAGCAGCCAGCCGATCACCAGGTCGCCCAGCGAGAGCAGGAACCGGGTGGTGTTGAGCCCGACGCGGTAGACCTCCTCCGGCTTCTCCAGCGACCCGAGCGCCCAGCCGGCCATCGTGTCGCCCATGGCCTTGACCTCGGCGGCGGCCTCGGCGAGCAGCTTGCGCTCCTCCTTGAGTCGGCCGTTGCCCGCCTCGGAGGCGGCGAACTCGTTGATCTCGGTCAGCAGCGCGCCCACGGCCGCGCCCTGGTTGCGCAGGATCTTGCGGAAGAACAGGTCCAGGCCCTGGATCGCGGTCGTGCCCTCGTACAGGGAGTCGATCTTCGCGTCCCGGATGTACTGCTCGATCGGGTAGTCCTGGAGGTAGCCGGAGCCGCCCAGCGTCTGCAGCGAGCGCGCCAGCAGTTCGTACGAGCGCTCCGAGCCGACGCCCTTGACCAGCGGCAGCAGCAGGTCGTTCATCGCGTGCGCGTGCCGGTCGTCGGGGTCGATCTGGATGGCGTCCTGGAAGGTCGCCGTGTAGAGCACCAGCGCCCGCATGCCCTCGGCGTACGCCTTCTGCAGCATCAGCTCGCGCCGCACGTCCGGGTGGTTGACCACGGTCACGCGCGGGGCGGCCTTGTCGGCCATCTTGGTCAGGTCGGCGCCCTGGAAGCGCTGCTTGGCGTACTCCAGCGCGTTCAGGTAGCCGGTGGACAGGGTGGCGATGGCCTTGGTGCCGACCATCATGCGGGCGTGCTCGATGACCATGAACATCTGCTTGATGCCCTCGTGCACGTCGCCGACCAGCCAGCCGACCGCCGGGTGCTTGTCGCCGAAGGTGAGCTCGCAGGTCGTGGAGACCTTCAGGCCCATCTTCTTCTCGACGTTGGTCACGTACGCGCCGTTGCGCTCGCCGAGCTCGCCGGTCTCCAGGTTCACGTGGAACTTGGGCACCAGGAACATCGACAGGCCCTTGGTGCCGGGGCCGTGGCCCTCGGGGCGGGCCAGGACCAGGTGGAAGATGTTCTCGGCCATGTCGTGCTCGGCGCTGGTGATGAAGCGCTTGACGCCCTCGATGTGCCAGGTGCCGTCGTCCTGCTGGATCGCCTTGGCGCGGCCTGCACCCACGTCGGAGCCGGCGTCGGGCTCGGTCAGCACCATGGTGGCGCCCCAGTTGCGCTCGATGGCCAGCTCGGCGAAGCGCTTCTGCTCCGGGGTGCCGACCTTCCACAGCGTGTAGGCGAAGTTCGGGCCCGCCGCGTACATGTACAGCGCCGGGTTGGCGCCCAGGACCATCTCGGCGGTGGCCCACGCCAGGCTCCGCGGGATGCCGGGGCCGCCCAGGTCGGTGGGCAGGTCGAGGTGCGCCCAGCCGCCGTCGACCAGCGTCTTGAACGACTTCTTGAAGCCGTCGGGGATGGTGACGGACCCGGTGGCGGCGTCGAAGACGGGCGGGTTGCGGTCGCCCTCCTCGAACGAGTCGGCCAGGACGCCCGTCGCCAGCCGCTCGGCCTCATCCAGGATGCTGCGGGCCGTGTCCTCGTCCACGTCCGCGTACGGGCCCCTGCCGAGGATCTCGCGTCGCCCGAACACCTCGAAAAGGTTGAACTCCAGGTCACGCACGTTGCTCTTGTAGTGGCCCATGGGTGCAGCTCTCCTTGAACCGAGTCCTTCATCTACCGGTGAGTAACCTTACTAGCAATGCTACCCGCCGGTAACCATGGATATGCGTGGCATGCTCATCTCCGTGGATGCCGAAGAACTCGCCGCGAGATGGCGAGAGCGCCTGGAATCCTGGGCCATTCCGCCGGAGATCCTGGCCGCGGCCCCGGTCGATCCGTGGGGCTATCCGGTGAGCCGGTTCACCAGCCGCACCGACAGAGCGCTCGCCGAGCCCGACGACGGGCCCACCATGACGCGCGTGAGGCAGGCGCTGCCCGAGGGCGGCACGCTGCTGGACGTCGGCTCGGGACCGGGCGCCTCGTCGCTGCCGCTGCGCGAGCGCATCGGCCACCTCTACGCCGTCGACAGCTCGCCCGAGATGCTCGACGAGCTCTCGGCCCGCGCCGACAAGCTGGGCGTGCGCACCACCGCGATCGCGGGCCGCTGGCCGGACGTGGCGGGCGAGGTGCCCGAGGTCGACGTGTCGGTGGCCGCGCACGTGGTCTACAACGTCCCCGACCTGGCGCCGTTCCTGTTCGCGCTGGACTCGCGCACCCGCCGCCGCGTGGTGCTGGAGCTGCCGCACCGCCATCCCATGAGCTGGCTGGCGCCGCTCTGGCAGCACTTCCACGGCGTCGACCGTCCCGTGCGGCCCGTCGCCGAGGACTGCGTGGCGCTGGCCGCCGCGCTGGGCTTCGCGGTGCGCGTGGAGGAGCGCGAGGCCCCGCTGGAACGATTCAGCTCCCTGGAGGAGCTGGCCGCCAGCGCCTGCCACCGCATCTGCCTCGACCCGGCACGGGCCGACGAGGTGGCGCGCACGGCGCAGGAGATGGGGATGTGGCCGATGCCCCGCGACCGCTGGGTCACGATCTGGTGGGAATGATCGCGGCCCTGGGGGCGTTCCGTGTTGTGAGCACAGCTCCCGGACGAGACGCGCCGTACCCGGTAGGTAAAGACGACGCATGACACTGCAGTCCCGCTGAAGGAGTCATGCCACGATGGCCTGGATCATCCTCGTTCTCGCCGGCGTCGCCGAAGTCGCGATGGCCCTGTCGCTCAAGCTCAGCAACGGTTTCACCCACGTGTGGTGGTCCGTCTCCTTCCTGCTCACCGCGCTCCTGAGCTTCGGCATGCTCGCGTACGCCCTCAAGTCCCTCGAGGTCGGCACCGCGTACGCCGTGTGGACCGGCATCGGCGCGGTCGGCACGGCGGTGCTCGGCATGCTGGCCATGGGCGACGACGTCTCGGCGATCCGCCTGATCTCCATCGGGCTCATCCTGGCCGGGGTCGTCGGGCTCAACCTGGCCGGCGCGCACTAACCGGCTTGACTCGATTGCCGGTGTCGCGATTGAGTGGCCGAATGATCGAGATTCACGCTGTGACCATTGACTGCGCCGACCCGTACGAGCTCGCCACCTGGTGGAGCAAGGCCACGGGCCTCCCGCTCGGCGACGGCGACATGCCGGGCGACGACGAGGTGATGCTGCGCACCAAGCACGACCCGTTCCTGCTGTTCATCCGGGTGCCGGAGGGCAAGTCCGTGAAGAACCGGCTGCACCTGGACGTCAACGGCACCGAGGGCCGCACCCGCGACCAGGAGGTCGAGCGCCTGCTCGGCCTCGGCGCCACCATCTACGACGACCGGCGCGACGAGAACGGTCTCGGCTGGGTCACCATGCGCGATCCCGAGGGCAACGAGTTCTGCGTCTGCCGGAGCGAGGCCGAGCGGGCCGCCTCAGCGAGCTGAGCGCGCCCGGCCCTGCATGGTGAGCGTGAGCACGGCGGCGATCACGTAGACGAGCAGTCCGTGCCAGCCGGCGTGCACCGCCGAGCCGAACACGCCCTCCCCGTCGAGCACGAGCTGCACCGGGTAGTCGAGCACCGCGGTGATGCCGGCCGGCAGCAGCGCGAACTTCCACGGGTGGCGCAGGCCCCACACGCGCGCCTGCCGGGTCACCCGGTCGCCCTCCTCGGGCTTGGACACCGCGCCCACGGCCGCGATCAGCGCGAACAGGCTGATGCCCAGCCCCAGCGCCCACACCATGTCGCCGCCGCCGCCGAGCAGCCCGACCCCGAAACTGGTCGCGGCGACGGCGCCACCGCCGATGGCGGCGGCCTTCCACGGAGCGCCGCGCAGGGCGGCGGCGGACAGCGAGACTTCATCACGTCGGGTGATTTCGTTCATGTCCTCAGCGTGCCTCCGGCCGCCCCCTGCCCACATCGGGGATGGACCCTGATTTCGACCCTGGCAGTTAAGGGTGGGCTGCCGTTCACGTTAGCCGCGTAGACGGGAGCCTCACGGAGACCACGAGGGCACTGCCCAGGGCCACAGAGCCCAGGGGGTGCCCTCCGTGCTGTCCGGAGTACCTCCGAGGGCTTCCGAGACCCATCCCCGCTAGCGCTGCCTGCGGCGGCTGGGCAGGGTGCGCAGCAGCGTCGGGGGCTTGGTGGCAGCCCAAGTGACGTCGTAGACCTGAATGTCGCCGTACTGCTGGTCTCCGATGTGGGTGTCCAGCCAGCCGTAAGCCTCGTCGATGTTGATCGTAAGCATTTGCTCGATGGGGGACACTTCGCCGACCTTGTAGACACGCGCCAGGTAGGCCAGCGAGTGCATGAACTCGGGAACGGTGAGGGTCGCGCCCTCGACCTCGATCTTGATTCGTGACGGGGGATGCAGCATTCCCCCAGCGTAGGGGCTCGTACATACTCGTTCAAGGTTAAGCATGCTCGTAGTCGAATGAAGATGCTCTGACCTGCATGTCTACGGTTGAGGTGTGACGGAACTACGGGCTGACCAGCCGAAATGGAGGCAGGTCGCCAACATCCTGCGCAAGCGGATCGAGTCGGGCGAGTACAAGCGTGGCGTTCCGCTGCCGTCCGAGACCGCCATCATGCAGGAGTTCGGCATCGCCCGTGGCACGGCTCGCAAAGTGGTGGCATCGCTCCGCGATGAAGGCTTGATCTACACGGTTCCGCAGATCGGCTCGTTCGTGGGGCCACCGCCCGAGCCTGAGGACGCCCCTGCATAGCAGGGGGCTTTTGCCGTAACCCGCAGGGCTGATTCCCTGGGGGGCAGCACGCACGCGCCGAGCCTGGCTCACCCGTTGCAGATGCCACCCCCATCAGCACCTCGAACCAGGCCGGACGCCGGAGGCGTCACGTCGCGGAGCCAGCGGGCACGCTCGACGTCGCTAGGGGAGAACTCACCACTCTCACCTAGGAGAACCAGACATGAACAACGCGAAGCGCCACGCGCAGGTTGTGGCCCGACTGCGAGACGTCGCCGCTGACATGGAGCGGCTGGGCAGTCACGACAATCCGACCCGAGCCCAGGCCCAGGAGTTCGACTCCCTGACGACCGAGTTCGAGGACCTGACGCGCGAGGAGCGCAACCTCCGGCTGGCTAGCCTGACGAGCCGAGGCGACCTCAAGACCGAGCGGGGTGTCCACGAATACGACGGCCACCACCCGACCAACAGCGGCAGCACTCGCGACCAGGCCCTCAGGACCATCGAGCGAGCGGCGATTCCGGCTGCGGCCCAGGAGAAGGCCGAGGCCCTCCTCCGGCAGGGTGCGCGGATGCACCAGGGGCTCGCCGAGAGGTGGATCACGACCACAGGCAGCCCGGCGTACGAGCGGGCGTTCGCCCAGGTTCTCGCTGACCCGCTGCGCGGTCACATGATGTGGGACGACGAGGAACGCCAGGCGTTCACCGCCGTCGAGAAGCTGCGCAGCGAGATGCGGTCCATGAGCCTCACGGACGGCGAGGGCGGCTACATGGTGCCGTTCCACCTGGACCCCGCGATCCTGCTCACGAGCGACGGCAGCGTGGACCCCATGCGGCGACTGGCCAGGGTGGTGCAGACCAACAGCGACGTGTGGCACGGCGTCACCAGCGCGGGTGTCACGGCGAGCTGGAGGCCCGAGGAGGAGGAGACCACCGACGCCTCGCCGAGTGTGGGTCAGGTGTCCGTGCCTGTCCACAAGGGCGACGCCTACGTGCAGTACTCGTTCGAGGTCGGGATGGACGCGGTCAACCTGGCCCAGGAGCTGAGCAGGCTGCTCGTGGACGCAGCCGACCAGCTCAGGGCGGAGGCGTACGTCGTCGGCACCGGGACCAACCAGCCCACGGGCATCGTGACGGCTCTGGCGGGCACGGTCGCCGAGATCAACGCCACGGGCGAGGCCCTGACCGCTGCGCACCCGTTCCTGCTCCAGGAGTCGCTCCCGCCCAGGTTCACGCCGAGGGCGCAGTGGATGGCCGCCCTGCCGATCATCAACCTGCTTCGGCAGTTCGAGACCGGTAACGGCGCGCTCAAGTTCCCGGAGCTGACGGGCGGCAACCTGCTGGGTCGGCGGATGAACGAGAACAGCAACATGGACGGGGTCATCGACCCGGCTGCCACGGCCAGCAACTACGTCATGATCTACGGCGACTTCAACAACTACGTGATCGCCGACCGCATCGGCACCACGATCGAGCCCGTTCCGATGGTGACGGGTCCGAACCGCCGACCGACTGGTCAGCGCGGGCTGTACATGTGGTTCCGCACTGGCGGCAACGTGGTCGTGCCGAACGCGTTCCGGATGCTGGACGTGCCGACCACCGCTTAAAGCTTGGCGGGGGAGGCGACCCCACCCGGTCACTCCCTCCCTCCCCCGTCAACAACGTGGGCGACTTTCACTCAGCCGGTCGCCCATTGGGGGTTAGCGACTCCCGTGGAGACGACCTAAAGGTTAAGGGGTCGTCGGCCCGAAGGGGAGGTCACGGTGGGGACTGTGACCTCCCCAAGGCCCCAAAGACCCGGAGGAAGTGGTGCTCCTCCGAAGGGACCCCAACTCCGAGGGGGTCCGACCTGGGAACGGGGAGTGGGTGTGTTGCCTTCCGCCCACTCCCCGCCAGGCACCGCACCGCACCGCACCAACCCAGGAGAAGACAGTGGAAAACCAGCCCCCCAGTGCCCCCGGCACTGCGCCCAGCCAGGCCCCAGCAGCGGTCACGGCGTACGGCGAAGACACGCCCGAGTGCCAGCAAGCGGCGCAGGCAGCGGCACTGATCCAGTACGGTCGGGCCACCGCGCCGCGAGCGATGGACAAGCCAAGCACCGCGCACATCGATCTGAGCTGGATGAGCGACGACGAGCTTGACCGCTGACTGACGCCCGACGATGACGGTCGGACGCAGGCCACCACGGATGAGGTCCTCAACCTGTTCGATCATGTGTTGGCCGCGCTCAAGGAAGTGAAGGCCAACCGCACGGCGGTGTGGCTGGCGTTCCTCAACGACCCGACCTTGCCGCCCGACTGGGTGACTGCGGTCGCAGCGTTGCCGCTGGAGGACTGAAGGGGAAAGGAGGGGGTCAGCACATGGCCCCCTCAACCCAATGCAAGACCGCGCAGTCTTCCTCTTTTTCTCGGGGAACCGGGGGGCACGTTCCCGCAGTAACGACGAGTATGGCCGGCCGTAACTTCCCGTGACCCATACGAAGCCAAGACCCATGCCCCAGGCCGCCCCGTTACGGGACTTGACAAGCCCGGCTATCTTTTGCCGCTGACGCGGGCTGTGCTCTACTGGTGGTGCGGCACTGCTGAGCCCGGCATTAACGGGCAGCTCGTACGGGAAACCAGAGCGGATTGAGAGCGGGTCTCCGGACCTCCTGCTGATGCAGGCACCGACAGGTGGACTCTTTGGGGAACGCCCGAGGCGTTCGGACCCAGGTCGATCAGCCGCCCCGACGACCTTCGGTTCAGCCGAAGGGCATTTGTCGTGTCTACGACTCTCAAGACACCCGTGTGGAACGGGGAGAAGTTCCGTCAGGCCAGACTGCGGGCTGGTGTCTCGCTGCGTGACCCCCGCTGGCCGTTCCCAAGGTCCGAGACTCGCATCCCGACCTACCAGACCGGACGCCGGAGTCCCTCGCCCGAGAGGGCAGTCGAGTTCGCCGCGATCCTCGGTTGCGACGTCGCTGAGTTCTACGACTTCGTGGAGTTCGGGGGCGGCAATGCGTGAGGCCAACTGGGACTACAAGCCCGACCCCGACCGCTACCGCAGGTTGCTGGCGATCCTCTTCAAGCCGGACGAGGCCGACACGGAGGAGGGCGAGGCTGCGTGAACGCCAACCCGCACAGCCCCGCCCCTACTACGCGCTCTGCCACCCAGTCAAGCACGGAGGGTAACGCTCCGTCAATCCAGGTTGACATTAGGTTGGCGCTCAAGAACTCCGCCAAGGAGCTGGCTGACAGGGGCATGTTCGTCCTGACGGTCGGCAGGCAGGCGGATGGCTCGCCCGACAAGAAGTCGTTCGGCAAGTGGAACAAGGACGAGTTCCCTGGGCCGACCTCGCTCGACACGATCGAGTACGAGATGTCGTTCGGCAACAAGTGCGGCATCTGGGTTCGCGTGCCGGATGAGTGGGTGGTGGTCGATCCGGACTCCGACGAGGCCGTCGAGTACTGGACGGAGAGGCTCGGGAGCATCCTGGAGAAGGCTGCCGTCAGCCAGCCGCCACACGGCAGGCCCCACTGGTGGTTCAAGCTTCCCGCAAGCTGCCAGGGCGTGTTCCGCTGGGCTGCTCCGAGCACCAACAAGAACCGCATCCGGTTCGACGTGCTGGGTCAGCGCCGAGGCGGGGTCATGGCTCCGCCGTCCGAGCACCACAAGGGCGGCAACCGGGCGTGGATTCGCCCCCTCGACGAGGCCAAGGAGCTGACACACGACGAGGCCGCGTTGCTGTCTCGCCACACGCTGCCGGGAGCCCCCGAACGCGCGGGCAAGGAGGTCACCCCGCTCGGGCCACCCCGCGCGCCGAAGTACACCAACACCGAGGGCAGCAGCTTCGGCAAGCGTCAGTTGGACGAGGTACTCAAGACGCTCAAGAAGGTGTGGAAGGCCGACGACGGCACCTTCAACAACACCCTCAACGCCTGCTGCTTCAAGCTGGGGCAGTATGTGGCTGGCGGCGAGTTGGCTCACGAGTACGCGTACGACGCTCTGACGGACCTGCTCGACAGCTTCGAGGCCCCCCGTAGCGAGTACCGGACCCGCGACTCGGGTTACTTCGACGGCTTCGACCGACCGAGTTCCAGCATCGCTTACGACTCGGACTTCTTCGGTTACCTCAACGGAGGAGACACGAAGCAGCTCCTGGTCGCCACGCTGGCCGAGGCGATCCTCAAGGAGGGACCGATCGGGCTGGGCGTCAGCGGCCACCTCTGGGCCTACCGCGACGGCGTGTGGCGACTCGACAAGCACGCGGTCAGGACCCGAGCAGCCAAGCTGCTGGACGAAGCGTTCCGGGTCAGGCACGCGGTTGACGTCGAGGCGATGATCCGAGCCACCGCGCCTGAGATCGCCTGCGACCCGGTCAGCGAGTGGATCAACTTCCGGAACGGGCTCCTCGACTGGCGGACCGGGACACTCCACCCGCATTCGCCGGACGCGCTGTCCACGGTCCAGCTCCACACCGAGTGGGACCCCGACGCGACCTGTCCGGAGTTCGACAAGTTCCTGGCGAGCGTCGTCCCCGCCGACGTGATCGGCATGGTGTGGGAGCTGATCGGCTACCTGATGTACTCGGGCAACCCGCTTCACAAGGCGGTCATGTTGCACGGCTCGGGTCGCAACGGCAAGGGCACCTGGATTCGGATGATCAAGTCGATCCTCGGAGTCGAGAACGTCACTGCGGTGACCCTCCAGGCCCTCAACATGGAGCGGTTCGCAGCGGCCAGCCTGTTCGGCAAGATCGCCAACATCGCGGGTGACATCGACGGCACCTACCTGGAGCAGACGGCCAAGTTCAAGGCGATCACGGGCGAAGACGTGATCACGGCGGAGTTCAAGAACAGGGACGCATTCGACTTCACGCCCTGGGCGGTCCCGGTATTCAGCGCCAACAAGATTCCTGGGTCCGCCGACGTGACGACGGGCTACATGTCGAGGTGGGTCGTGCTGCCGTTCCCCCACGACTTCACGGGTCGGGAGGACCGAGGGCTTGACGCCCGGCTCCAGACGCCCGAGGAGATTAAGGGAATCGCGGCCAAGGCCATTCCCGCGCTCCAGCGGCTAATGCAACGCGGCAACTTCGACGAGCCACCGTCCGCCAAGGAGGCAATGAGCGAGTTCAAGCGTCGGACAAACCAGGTTGAGACCTGGCTGGACGAATGCTGTGAGCGCGACCCCGCGCACAGCCACGTTAAGCGCACCGAGCTTTACGACGCCTATCGCAGGTGGGCGGAACACGGTCGATACGGCGTCCTTAAGGCCGCTGAATTCTACGACCGACTCCGGGGTGCAGGTGTGGAACCCGCAGCGGTTAAGGGGGTACGCGGCTTCCGGGGTCTCAAGGTAATTCACGACCCCCAGGGCGAATATCTCCGCAACTGGGCTGCCAAGCACTAGCTGCACCCCACTGCACCCCCGCAGCCTTCTCACCGGGCACGGAGCACCAGGGGGTGCAGGGGGTGCAGCTCCGGCCCCACCCCGCTACGTGGGGGGCGGATAGGGCTGGGAGAGCCCCCAGAGCAGCCAGGGGTGGGCGGGTGCTTGCACCCCCTGCACCCCCTGCACCCCGCCCCCAAACCACTATTAGGAGAAATCAAATGCAGCTCATTCCCGCGAACCCCGGACTCGTCGCCGCCTTCGCGTTCAAGTTCAACGGTAAGGAAAGTCGCATGACCGAGAGAGTGGAAGCCTGGGACGCAGACGGCAGCGCGATGGTGGTCGGCGCACGAGGGCGGCTCATTACCGTCTACGAATACGTCAACGAAAGCGGGTGCGAGTTCGAATACGTCGGCCTGGCCGAGGACGAGGACGACGAGTGATGGACGTTAACCGACTCCTCAAGACGGCGGGCGAGGACCTGGGCGCGTTGCAAGAGACGCCCGAATTCAAGGTCGAGTTCATGCGGCGGCTGATATTCCACCTCGCCGACTATCGCGCAAAGCAAGTCGTCAGCGAATGGCTCGGGGAGGGCGAATGAGCAGGCTGGAGCGAATGGCGCGGCTGGTCGCTGTGTGGGCAGAGATCGCGCGAGGGCGACCCATCGATCTGACTGGCAGCGACCTGACGTTCATTCACAAGAACCGGGATCTGTTCGACGACTTGATGCAGGACTACCTGACAAACCGTCCGGTGCATGCGCCCGGTGCACCCAGCCCGAGCCCGGTGCATGCACCCGCCCAGGTCGATATGCGCCCGGTGCATGCGCCCAGTGCGCCGAGCGCACCCCCTGCGGTTGTGGAGGCAGCCAGCAAGGCCGACAAGGCAGGAGTCTCCGCCGACGCGGGCTATCGCACCCTCGCCGAGTGGGGTCGCGAATACGGAATTAGGAAGGGCTCGGACTTCTGGCGAGCCGTCGTAAAGGAGAGGGGAACCCGATGACCACCTACACCGTTAAGCCCGTCTGGGCGAGGTTCAAGAAGCGCGGCGATGGACTGCTCAAGCGATACGGCTGGTACGGCGACACGCACATTCTCGTCAAGGTCACGGCTGGCCCGCACTGGGCCGACCTGGACGAGTTGTTGTGGTCGTTCGTAACCGGTCACGCCTGCCTCATGCGAGGCGAATACCTGGTTCTCGACAAAGCCCAGATGGAGCCGCTCATCAATGCGTTCGACAGCGTCGGGCGTGTGGGTCGGCTGGAGTTCCGGCTGCTCCCCGAGAGGAAGGCGTAATGACCGAGCACTTCCACCCGCTCAAGTTCCGGCTGATGCGCGTTAAGGCGGGCATGGGTCGCGCCGAGCTGGCTCGCAAGATTCGTATCAAGACAGGGTCACTCAAGGACTGGGAGATCGGTCGGGCTGACCCCGGCTGGCAGTCGCTATTTAAGGCGGCAAAGGTCCTCGGCTGTGAGGTGGCCGATTTCAAGGCCACCCCCGACTGGACCCCCGACGAGGACGATCGGTTGTTGCTCGAATGGAACATTCGGGGGACGGGTCCGGCAAAGCAGCAAGCACCCCGGATGCCGCATCGCCTGGAGGATCTGCCCACCTGATCGCCCACCCCTACGCCCACCCACCGCCTGCGGAGCCCCTGGAGACCTCTCGGCGAATGGGTGGGAGCCGGGTGGGGCTCAGGGTGGGCGCTAGGCCCGATGAGCGGCCAGGGCACGTTCTCGTGGGGTATCCAGCGGCGGTACTACCCCACGGGGGCGCTCCAGGGGCACCGGGGGCGGTGTGGGCAGCGCCAGGCCCCCAATCACGGCCTTATAACGGGCTTAATTCGAATACTTATGCGAGGGCAAATCGAAATATTTGAATTGGGTATGACAGAAAAGGCGCGGGTTCGGCTCCTCTGGGGTGGCAATAACATCCCGGTGCAGCAGGCCGACGGGGCAAGAGAAGCCCTGGCCGCACTATTCGGCTACTGCCCCCGATTCGAGGCTGGCGACGTAATCAGCGGCGAATGGCTCGTTGAGCTGCCCGCTGAATTCGCCCACATGCTGAATTCGTTCGGCTTCATCCGGCTCGACTCCAACCACTCGACGTTCACCCTCACCGCTCGCAAGGAGAAGTAACCATGGCCAAGACCACTGCCCCCGCCAAGCCCGCCAAGAAGACCGTTGAGCCGACCCCCTGCTTCTGCGGGTGCGGCAAGGACAGCAAGGGCCTGTTCGCCCCCGGACACGACGCCAAGATGTGCAGCGAGCTGGTCAAGGCGGTTGCCGCCAAGAAGCTGACCAAGGCCCAGGCCCTCGCCAAGGCGGGCAAGGCCAGCGACGCCCTCAAGAACAAGCTGACCACGATGCTCGCGAACGCCGACAAGCGGTTCAAGGAGAAGGGCGACCGCGCGGTGGCTCGCGCCCAGGCCAAGGCGGCTCGCGCGGCTGCGCGGAGCGGCGACGAGAAAGTCTCCGGCTGATCCCCCACCCCACCACAGGCCCCCGGAGCCCATGCGGCAAACCGGGGGTCCAGCCCTATTCGAGGAGGCAGAACATGAGAGCAGCGATTTACGCCAGGGTCTCGACCGAGGACCAGATCGACAACACGAGCCTGGACGACCAGATCCGGGTGTGTCGGCAGTACGCCGAGGGTCGGGGGTGGCAGGCGGTGGCCGTGTACCGGGAAGAGGGTTACACGGGGACGAAGGCCGACCGCCCCGAGTGGTCGCAGTTGATGCGAGCCGCAGCCGCCAGGGCGTTCGATGTGGTGGTGGTCATGAACTTCAAGCGGTTCGCCAGGAACGCGCGGATCGGGCTCAACCTGTCGTTCGAGCTTGAGGAACTCGGCGTGGGACTGGCCGTGACCGAGCTGAACATCGACACCACCACCCCCCAAGGCAGGTTCCTGCGACTCCAGTTCCTGGGACTGGCCGAGCTTGACCGTGACTCGGTGGTCGAGCAGATGGCCAAGGGGCAACACGCCAAGGCCAGGGCGGGCGGGTGGCCTGCAAGCCCGAGCGCGCTGCCGTACGGTTACCGGCTCGTCGGGCAAGGCCGCAACAACCAGATCGTTCACAACGCCGACGAGGTCGCCATGCTGCGGATGGTGGTCGGCTGGATCGTGGATGAGGGGCTGACCCGAGGGCAGGCCGCAGTGCGGCTCAACGCCGAGGGCTATCGGCAACGCAACGGCAACCCTTGGCACTACGACAACCTTCGTGACGTGCTGCGCAAGAACCGAGGTCTGATCGGTGAGCTGAGCTGGGGCGGCAAGAAGTCCAGCGGCAAGTACGGCGAGCCGATCCTCATTCGCGTTGAGCCGATCATCAGCGAAGAGCGGTGGCTCGCCCTGCAAGAGGCGCTGAGCCGACGCACCCGCCACTCGACCCAGGTCCGCCCGTACCTGCTCAACCGGGGTCGGCTGATGTCGCCGTGCAGGATGCCCTACGGGGGGCTGCTGCCGTCCGGCTGCAAGACGCGGGTCTACCGGTGCAAGGGGAGGAGGTGGACCTCGACGGGGGTACCCAAGTGCGACTGCGTCAACCAGGCGTGCGAGGCGATCGAGCTGCGGGTGTGGGCCGAGGTGCGCGACCTGCTCGGGCGACCGGAACGCCTGCTGCGGCTGGCCGCTGACTACTACGCCAACCGCGCCGACCAGGTGGAGGCCGAACGCGACGAACTGGCGCAGATCTCAACGCAGTTGACCAAGCTGGAGCGCAGCCTGGTGGACGACGTTGCCGAGTACCTGCGGGTGGGGGTAGCTGCGGATGTGGTCAAGGCCGCGACCGACCGCATCCGGGGGGAGATGGCCGAACTGCGCACGCGACGGGCTCAGCTTGTGGCCCGAGTCGACGACGCCAACGGGGAGTCCGAGCGGGTGCGCGCTCTGATCGAGCTGGCCGAGCGAGCCAGCAGCCGCCTGGCGAACATGAGCCCGGAGGAGCAGGCCGAGGTGGTCGAGCTGCTGGACGTGCGGGTGACCGTGCTGGACAACACCGACGCCCCCAGACTGCGCATCGAGGGGATCGTGCCGTTCCCGGACTCAACTAGCAGGGGCGAAGCCCTGACCAGTCCCTGACATGATGCAGTTCATGCGAGATGTGACGATTGAGCAGTTCGGCGCCGAGGAGTGGGAGCGGCTGAAGGCGATCCGCCTGCGCGCGCTCCAGGAGGCGCCTGACGCGTTCGGGTCCTCCTACGAGCGGGAGAGCGCGTTCACCGCCGAGACGTGGGCTGAGCGGCTGTCAGGGTCGTGGTGGCGGGTGGCCGTCATCGACGGCGGCGACGCCGGGCTGGTGTGTGTGCGGGTCGAGGAGGGCCGGGCGCACCTGCTGTCGATGTGGGTCGCGCCGGAGGCCAGGGGCCGCGGGGTCGCCTCACGGCTGGTCGACGCGGCCGTCGCGCACGCCAGGGAGGTCGGCGTGGACGAGGTCGAGCTGTGGTGCGTCGACCACAACACGGCGGCCAGGGCGCTGTACGCGAGCAAGGGGTTCACCCCCAGCGGCAAGAAGATGGGCCTGCCGTCCAACCCCGACATCCCCGAGTCCCACTATGTCCTGTCCCTGCTCTTCCGCCGGGCCCGCCGGGACGACGTGCCCGCGATCGTGGCGATGCTGGCCGACGACCCGCTCGGAGCCGCCCGCGAGGGCGACCCGTCCGACGAGCGCTACCTGGCCGCCTTCGACCGCATCGACGCCGACCCGTACGACGAGCTGATCGTCGCCGAGCGCGACGGCAAGGTGATCGGCACCATGCACCTCACCTACCTGGCCGGGCTGTCGCGGCTGGGCGCCGAGCGGTGCCAGATCGAGGCCGTCCGGGTCGCCGCCTCCAGCCGGGGGGAGGGGCTGGGCCGCAGGATGATCCAGTGGGGCATCGACCGGGCCCGCGCCCGGGGCTGCGCCATGGTGCAGCTCACCTCCGACAAGTCCCGCGCCGACGCGCACCGCTTCTACGACTCGCTCGGCTTCACCGCCTCGCACGAGGGCTACAAGCTCGCGCTGAGCTGAGCCAGCATCCACCTGCACCAGTCGGCCCGGTGCCGCTCGTAGCCGAGCCCGCACCGCAGCGTCGCGTAGTTGCCGAAGCGCGGGTCGCCGACCGGCGGCGGCCCGCCGAACAGCTCCTCCTCGCGCTCGTAGTCGGCCAGCCTGGCCTCGTGGCGGGCGAGCTGGTCGGCGAAGAGCCGCCGCAGCGCCTCCGGCTCGGCGAGCCAGGCCGTGTAGGTCTTGAGCACCAGCTCGTCGCGCTCCGGCCGCTCGCGCGGCGGCTCGGTCACCCACTCGCGCAGCGCCGCCGTGCCCGCGCCGGTCAGCCGGTAGATCTTCTTGTCCTGCGGCCCGGGCCCCGCCTGCGTCTCGTACGCGACCAGCCCTTCGGCCAGCAGTTTCTGCAGCTCGGTATGGATCTGGCTGTGCCTGGCCGTCCAGAAGTAGGCCACCGGCCGGCGCATCGCCTGGGCGATGTCGTACCCGGTGCGCTCGCCGCGGGCCAGCACGGCGAGGATCGCGAATCCCAGCGTTGAGGTCATGGTGCGTCCAGAGTATTGTTCCTGGCAACTATGTCACTTCTGACATAGTCTCAGAGAAAGGGGCGGCCATGCGCGCGATAGTCGGCTCGTTGGGACTCGTACTGGTGCTGACCGCTTGCGGAGGCGCGGTCAGCACCTCGGCCGCCCCCAGCCCGTCACCGCCACCCAGCGCCACCCCGACCCCCACGCCCACGCCCACCCCGACCCCCACGCCGACGAAGGCGAAGGCGAAGGGCCCCAACGTGAGCGGCTGCTACACCCGCGACGACGGCAAGATCTTCACCTACGGCGACGACATGCCCGGCGTCATCACCGGCAAGGGCGAGGTCGGCGTCGTCATCACCTACGAGCGGCGCGGCAACGTGTGCTCCTGGCGCCCGCTGTCCGACCGGCTCGTCGCCGCCGGCTACCGCGTCCTGCTGTACGCGCGCAAGTCCGTCGACCTGCCCGAGGACACCGCGCTGGCGATGGCCAGGCGGCTGGCCAAGGAGAAGGGCGTCGAGCGGGTCTTCCTGGCGGGCGGCTCGATCGGCGCCACCGTCTCGGCGACCGCCGCGCTGGAGTTGGGGGACAAGGCCGCCGGGGTGATCGCCCTGTCAGGCGCGATCGACGCCGCCGAGGCCGCGAAGCTGAAGGTGCCGCTGCTCCAGATCGGCACCGAGCACGACAGCTACGGCGGCGCCGACGACCTGCAGACCGCGCACGACGCCGCCACCCGCGCCCCCGACCGGCAGATCCACGTCATCAAGGGCGAGAGCGCGCACGCCTCCGACCTGTTCCGCGGCCCCTACGCCACCGAGGTCATCGACCGGGTCGTGGCGTTCATGGACCGGCACAAGGGCTGAGCTCCACCAGGTTGTCGTGGTAGACCGCACCCCTGCCCAGGTCGGCGTCACGCTCGGCGACGACCGTGTTGGGGTTGGCGCCGCCCGGGCTGAGCTTGGGCCAGCGGCCCTTGGGCGAGGCCACCACGCCGGGCGCCACCCGGTCGCTGATCTCGACGTCGGCCAGGAAGCCGCCGCCGGCGTTGTGCACCCGCACCCGCTGCCCGTCGCTCAGCCTGCGCGCCCGCGCGTCGGCCGGGTTGACCAGCACGACCGGCTCCTTGGCCCGCCGCCGCAGCTCCGGGTTGTTGCCGAAGGTGGTGTTGAGGAACGTGTGCGGGGCCGGCGTGATCAGCGTCAGCGGGTACGGGCCGCGCCCCGCCGTGCGCGCCGACAGCGACGGCACGTACGCCTTGCCCGGCGGCGGGAACCGCAGCCGGCCGGACCGGGTCGGGAAGCCGTCGGCGTGCGGCGTGAAGGGATCGGGGTAGTTCATCCGCACCCAGCCCTCCTTGCGCAGCCTGTCGACGGTGATGCCCTCAAGCGAGGAATGCCCGCTGGACAGCAGGTTCTCGGCCAGCTCCAGATCCGTGTCGAACAGGGACGGCTCGGTCATCCCCATGTGCGCCGCCAGCCGGCGGAAGGTCTCGGTCGTCGACAGGCACTCGCCCGGCGGCGGGCTCGCGGGCTCGTTCCACAGGAGGTAGAGGTGGCCGTAGCCGGCGTGCAGGTCCATGTGCTCGGTCTGCATCGTCGCGGGGAGCACGATGTCGGCGTAGTCGACCGTGTCGGTCGGGAACTGCTCCATGACGACCGTGAACAGGTCGTCGCGCATCAGCCCGCGCCTGATCCGGTTGCTGTCGGAGGTCGAGCCGACCGGGTTCGCGCCGTAGACCCACAGGCACTTGACCGAGTCGGGGTCGGCCAGCTCGGAGGCCAGCCGGGTCATGGTGAGCGTGCGCACCGGCTTGGCCAGCAGGTCGTCGCGCGTGTCGATGTTGACGTGCACGTGGTCGCTGGTCGAGTAGGCGACGCCGCCGCCCGGATGCCGCCAGTCGCCGGTCACGGCGGGGATCGCGGCGATCGTGCGCATCGCGGTGCCGCCGCCCTCGTGGCGCTGGATGCCCATGGTGGCGCGGATCGCGGTGGGCCGGGTGTGGGCAAGCCTCATCCCCAGGCTGTGGATGTCGGCGGCCGGGATGCCGGTGATCTCCGCCGCCGTCTCGACCGGATATCTCAGGATCTCGGCGCGGAAGCTCTCCCAGCCGTCGGTGTGCCGGGCCAGGAAGTCCTCGTCCTGCGCGCCCTCCGCCAGCACCACGTTCAGCAGGCCCAGCGCGAGCGCCGCGTCGGTGCCCGGCCGGATCGCCAGATGCTGGTCGGCCTGGTCGGCGGTCCTGGTGCGGATCGGGTCGATCGCCACCACGTGCGCGCCCTCGGCCCGCGCGTCCTGCACGAACTTCCACAGGTGGTGACCGCTGGTGAGCGTGTTCGTGCCCCACAGCAGGATCAGCCGGGACTGTGCGAAGTTCTCCGGGTCCATGCCGCCGGCCGTGCCGTTGGTCAGCCGGAGACCGGAGGTGCCCGCCGCCGAGCAGATGTTCAGCCAGTGCCGCGAGGCGCCCAGCATGTTCCAGAACCGGCGGCCGGCCACGCCCTCGCAGCCCTGGAGGTAGCCCAGCGTGCCCGTGCCCTGGTAGGGCCAGATCGCCTCGCCGCCGTGCTCCTCGACGATGCCGCGCAGCCGTACGGAGATCTCCTCCAGCGCCTCCTCCCAGGAGATGCGCTCGAACTGCCCGGACCCCTTGGGGCCGGTGCGGCGCAGCGGGTGGAGGATGCGGTCGGGCGCCCGCGTCTGCTCCAGGTAGCGGTTGACCTTCACGCACAGCGCGCCGCGCGTATAGGGATGGTCGGGGTTGCCGCGCATCTTGACCGCTTCGCCGTCCCGCACGGTGACCACCCAGGAGCAGGTGTCCGGGCAGTCAAGCGGACACGCTCCCAGCACCTTCAGTTCGCCCGACATGCGTCACAGCTTATGTGGAGCCCCTGCGGCGCGGTCAGGGGGAGTTCACGGTAGAAATCAAGGTGAAGGGTTGGAGCTCCACCGACACGGGGCTCACAGATCGTACGATGCGCCCGGAAAGGTGCAGAATCACTGTCGGTGGCCGAAATCAGAGAAAGCGAAGACGCGGAGGACCTCTCGGAAGGGGATCCAGCCGTGGGCGAAGCGCGCGCTGACGCGGACGTCTACGTCGTCGAGCCGCTCCTGCCCCAGCGCCTGCGCAGGCCCTCCGACCTGCTGCGGCTGTTCGCCACGCTGCTCACGCTCGGCGCGGTGATCCTGCTCGCGCTGGTGGCCAAGCAGACGCTCAGCGGCCTCGAACGCGACGTCAGCGAGGGCACCGCCCTGGTGCCGCTGCTCAGCCGCGTCGCGACCTTCGTCGGCGGCGCGGCCGTGCTCATCGTGCCCGTCGCCTTCGCCGTCGAACGGGTCTTCCACCGCGACGGCCTGCGCGTCGCCGAAGGGCTCATCGCCGCCATCGTCGGCATGGTCGGCTCGTTCCTGCTCGGCCAGTGGCTGGTCGGCGGCAACGTCGACGACCTCGGCAGGCTGCTCACCGGCGGCCGGCCCATCGAGCCGCTCAACACGCTGCTCACCTCCGTCACCGCCTACGCCACCGCCGTCCGCATCTCCCGCCGCCCCACCTGGCGGGCGCTCGTGTGGACCGTGATCGGCCTCGACATCCTGGCGCTCTACTCCGGCGGCCAGATCACCCTGCCCGGCGCCATCGTCACCGTCCTGGTCGGCATGGCGATGGGCTACGCCACCCTGTACGGGATCGGCAGCCCCAACACCAGGCCGCCCGGCAACGCCGTCGTGGCCACGCTGCGCAGACTCTCGTTCTCCCCGGTGTCGGCCCGCCGCATCGAGGACGACCACCAGGGCAGCCGCCGCTACGCCGTCGGGCTGGCCGACGGCGCGAGCCTCGACGTCACCGTGCTCGACCGCGACCGCCAGGTGGCCGGCCTGCCGTACCGGCTGTGGCGGCGCATCCGGCTCAACTCCGAGACCCGGCGCAAGGCCATCAGGTCACTGCGCGCCGAGCTGGAGCGCGAGGCGCTCATGGCCTACGCCGCCCAGGCCGCCGGGGCCAGCACGCCCCGCCTGCTCGGCACCAGCGAGATCGGCACCGAGGCCGCGCTGCTCGTCTACGAGCACCTCGACACCCGGCCGCTCGACGAGGTGCCCGACGAGGAGATCAGCGACGACGTCCTCGCCCAGATCTGGGAGCAGGTCTCGCTGCTGCAGATCCAGCGTCTCGCCCACCGCAGGCTGACCGGCGACGGCATCCACCTCGACCGGGCCGGCCGCGTCGTGCTCACCGACGCCCGCAGCGGCGAGATCGCCGCCGGTGACCTGCTGCTGCGCCTCGACATCGCCCAGCTCCTCACCTATCTGGCGCTGCGCGTCGGCGCCGAGCGGTCCGTCAGGGCCGCCAGCGCCGTCATGGGCTCCGACGCGCTGGCCACCGCCATGCCGCTGCTCCAGCGCATCGCGCTCACCCGCGAGACCCGCGCCGCGCTGAAGAAGGACAAGCACCTGCTCACCGCGATCCGCGAGCAGATCGTCGCGCTCAAGCCGCAGAGCAAGCCGGAGGAGATCCGGCTGGAGCGCTTCCGGCCGCGCACGCTCGTCACGATCATCGCCAGCACGTTCGCCGCCTACATCGTGCTGTCCCAGCTCAGCCGGGTCGACGTGGTGCAGGTCGTCACCACCGCCAACTGGGCCTGGACCGGCCTGGCGCTGCTCGCCTCGTTCGTCAGCTTCGTGGCCGCCGCGCTGATGCTGCGCGGCTTCGTGCCCGAGCACCTGCCCCTGTGGCGCACGGTCCTGGTGCAGTTCGCCGCCTCGTTCGTCAAGCTCGTCGCGCCCGCGGCCGTCGGCGGCGTCGCGATCAACACCCGCTACCTGCAGAAGCGCGGCATCGTCCCGGCGCTGGCCGTGGCCAGCGTGGGCGCCTCGCAGCTCGTCATGATGGTCTTCCACATCGGCCTGTTGCTGCTGTTCGCCTACATCACCGGCTCCAACACCGCCACCACGTTCACGCCGTCGCGCGGCCTCGTCGTGGTGCTGCTGTCGGTGGCGCTGCTGGTCGTGGTGCTCTTCGGCATCCCGCCGGTGCGCCGCTTCATCACCCGGCGGATGCAGCGGCTGTTCGCCAACGTGCTGCCCCGGCTGCTCGACGTGCTGCAGACGCCGCGCAAGATGATCGAGGGAGCCGTCGGCACTCTCATGATCACCATCGCCTTCGTGGCCTGCCTCTACGCGTGCGTCCACGCGTTCCGCGGCGAGATCGACTTCACCACGGTCGCGGTCGTCTACCTCACCGCCAACGCCATCGGCTCGGCCGCGCCCACGCCGGGTGGCCTGGGCGCGGTCGAGATCTCACTCACCGCCGGGCTGAGCGTCGCGGGAGTGCCGCCGACCCTTGCCACCTCGGCCGTGCTGCTCTACCGGCTTCTCACGTTCTGGCTGCCGGTGCTGCCGGGCTGGGCGTCGTTCACCTACCTGCAGCGGCACGAGGCTCTGTGATCTCGTCGATCGCCTTGAGCTCGTCCTCGGTGAACGCCGGGCCGTCCACGCACGCCACGTTGTCCTCCAGCTGACGCACGCTGCTCGCGCCGATCAGCACGCTCGTGACGCGCGGGTCGCGCAGCGTCCACGACAGCGCCATCTGGGCCAGGCTCTGCCCGCGCCCCCTGGCCAGCTCGTCCAGCGAGCGCGCCAGCTCCACGTCGATCTGCTTCTCGCTGAGGAACCGGCTGGTCGCCGCCCGAGAGTCCGCCGGCACGCCCTTCAGGTAGCGGTCGGTCAGCAGCCCCTGCGCCAGCGGCGAGTAGACGATGCAGCCCATGCCCGCCTCCTCCAGCGTGTCGAGCAGCCCGCCCTCGATCCACCTGTTGATCACCGAGTAGGACGGCTGGTGGATGAGCAGCGGCGTGCCCAGCTCCCGCATGATCCTGGCCGCCTGGGCGGTCTGCTCCGCGGAGTAGTTGGAGATGCCCGCGTACAGCGCCTTGCCCGAGCGCACCGCCCGGTCCAGCGCGCCCATGGTCTCCTCCAGCGGCGTGTCGGGATCGGGCCGATGGCTGTAGAAGACGTCCACGTACTCCAGGCCCATCCGGCCCAGCGACTGGTCCAGGCTGGCCAGCAGGTACTTGCGCGACCCCCATTCGCCGTACGGGCCGGGCCACATGTCGTAGCCGGCCTTGGTGGAGATGACCAGCTCGTCCCGGTACGCGGAGAAGTCCTGCCGGAAGATCCGCCCGAACGTCCGCTCCGCCGACCCGTACGGCACGCCGTAGTTGTTGGCCAGGTCGAAGTGCGTCACGCCCAGGTCGAAGGCCCGGCGCAGGATCGCCCGCGAGTTCTCCAGCGGCCGGTCGTCACCGAAGTTGTGCCACAGCCCCAGCGACACCGCCGGCAGCTTCAGCCCGCTGCGCCCACTCCGGTTGTACGGCTGCCGCTCGTAGCGGGCGGCGTCGGCCTCGTACGTCATGCTGTCCCTCTTTCGATGATCCACGACAGCGCGAACGCCTCCTCGCGCCAGGCGTCGTACCGTCCGCTGCGCCCGCCGTGTCCCGCGCCCATCTCCGTCTTCAGCAGGAACGGCCCGCCCTTGGCCGTGGCGCGCAGCCGCGCGATCCACTTGGCCGGCTCGTGGTAGAGCACCCGCGTGTCGTTCAGGCTGGTGATCGCGAGAATCGGCGGATACGTTCTGTCGTCCACGTTCTCGTACGGCGTGTACCCCTTCATGTACGCGTACACGTCCGCGTTGTGCAGCGGGTCGCCCCACTCGTCCCATTCGATCACCGTCAGCGGGAGCGACGGGTCGAGGATCGTGTTCAGCGCGTCCACGAACGGCACCTCAGCCACCACGCCCGCGAACTCCTCCGGAGCCAGGTTGACCGCCGCGCCCATGAGCAGCCCGCCCGCCGAACCGCCCCTGGCGATCACCCGCCCGCTCCACCCGGCCTGCTTGAGATGCCGGGCCGCGGCCACGAAGTCGGTGAACGTGTTCCTCTTGCTGGTGAGCTTGCCCTCCTCGTACCAGCGCCGGCCCATCTCGCCGCCGCCGCGCACGTGCGCGATCGCGAACACGAACCCCCGGTCCAGCAGCGACAGCCGCGGCACCGAGAAGCCCGGGTCGATCGACGTCTCGTAGCTGCCGTACCCGTACAGCAGCGTCGGAGCCGGCAGCGTCGTGTCCTTGCGCTTGACGACGGAGATCGGGACCTCGGTGCCGTCCTCGGCCGTGGCCCACTCGCGGAACTGCTCGTAGTCCTCGGGGTCGTAGCCGCCGAGCACCGGCCGCCGCTTCAGCAGGATCAGCTCCCGCGTGGCCAGGTCGTAGTCGTAGACGCTGGCCGGCGTCACCATGCTGGTGTAGGCCAGGCGCAGCCGGTTCGTCACGAACTCCGGGTTCCCGGCCGGCCCGACGTCGTACAGCGGCTCCGGAAAGTCGATCTCGTACGGGGCTTCGCCCTCGGGCAGCACCCGCAGCCCGGTCAGGCCGTCACGGCGGAAGTGCACGACGGCGTGGCCCGCGAACGCGTCGATCTCCAGCAGCCGGGTGTCCTCCCGGTGCTCGATCACCGGCGTCCAGACGCCGGGGTCGTCGAGCGGCGCGGTGGCCAGCTCGAAGTTGCGCGCGTTCTCGTTGTGGAGCACGTAGAAGAAGTCGCCCGCGTGCTCGATGCCGTACTCGACGCCGGTCTTGCGGGGCCTCACCAGCCGGAACTCGCCCGCCGGGTCGGCGGCGTCGAGGATGCGCACCTCGCTGGTGATCTTGCTGCCCGCGCCGAGCACCAGGTAGCGCTCGCTGCGGGTCAGCCCGATGCCCACCCAGAACCGCTCGTCGGTCTCCTCGTAGACGAGCACGTCCTCGCTGGTGCCGAGCGTGTGCCGGTAGACCTGGTAGGGCCGCCAGGCGTCGTCGACCCGCGTGTAGAAGAACGCCGACCCGTCGGCCGACCAGGCGCCGCCGTAGAAGATGTCGGTGATCTCGTCCTCGAGCAGCTCGCCCGTCGCCAGGTTCTTGAACCGCAGCGTGAAACGCTCGTCGCCCTTGAAGTCGGTGGAGTAGGCCAGCATCGTGCCGTCGGGCGAGACGGAGCTGGTGCCGACGGAGAAGAACGGGCTGTCGCCGGCCAGCTCGTTGCCGTCGAGGATGACCTGCTCGCGGTCGAGGCGCTCGCCCGGCGTGATCTCCGGCGGCGTGTCGCCGTCAGCGGGGACGCGGCAGGAGGTGGCGTACTGCTTGCCCTCCTCGGTGCGGGAGAAGTACCACCAGCCGCCCTTGCGGCTCGGCACCGACAGGTCGGTCTCCTGCGTGCGGCCCTTGATCTCCTGGAAGACCTGCTCCTGGAGCTCGGTCAGATGGGCGGTCTCCTCCTTGAGAAAGGCGTTCTCCGCCTCCAGGTAGGCGATCGTCTCCGGATCGTCTTTGTCGGTAAGCCAGGCGTACTCGTCGATCACGGTGTCGCCGTGATGGGTGCGCTCAGCCGGAACCTTCTTCGCCACAGGGGGCGTGTTGCCTCTGCTCACGTGGGGGAGTCTATGGTCGGCCGTGATCGATTTGTGGCCTGGCGGCGCAGGCAACACGGCACGAACGGTCTTGGGCGCTGCTAATCTTTAGAAGCCGACGCGGTGCGGCGCAACCCAACCTCCTCACTCAGGTGATTTCGGTATGGGCTGTGCGGCTGGCGAAGGCACTCCTCGCAAGCTGGTAAGTTAGCGGGGCGTCGAAATTCCAGCAGGTCGAGCAAGTCCGGTCAATTTGACAGAGACTTGAACGGCTGAAAGAATTGAGACACAACGAAATGAGCGCCTCTCGCAGGACTGGGGAGCAAGCGTCCGTTTCTTGAGAACTCAACAGTGTGTCAAAAGCCAGTGCATGAAGTTTTTCATGCAACACCTCGTCAAATATGACGGAGATAATGTTGCCTGGTATCAAACCTTTTTTGG
>NZ_JAHKRO010000229.1 GCF_019396325.1 Nonomuraea ceibae | reverse complement strand
CGCAGTGGGGGTGGGGGTGGTGGGGGTGGGGTGGGTCAGCAGGGCGTGGCCGGCGGCGCGGAGGGCCGTGGCGGTGAGGGCGGGGTCGTCGCCGGTGGCGGCGAGCTCCCAGGCGGCGATCGCGCCGCGGGTGTCACCGGCGTCGTCGCGCAGGGCGGCGAGGTACAGGGCGGCCTCCTGGCGGCTCTCCTCCTGCCCGGCCGTCAGCACCAGCGAGAGGGCGGGCCCGGCGGCGGCGGGGTCGCCGGTCCGCTGCCAGGCGTGGGCGGCCTGCATGGCCAGCAGGGTGGCCATCCAGAGGCCGCCCTCGGAGGGCAGCGCGGTCATCGCGCGTTCGGCGGCGGCGAAGTCCCGCTCCAGCAGGTTCCTGCCGAACCGCCCCAGCTCGGCAGCGTCGGCGTCGGCAGAGGGGGCCGGGAGCTGGGCGAAGGCGGCGCGGGCGCCGTCGAGGTCGTCGAGACGGAGCCGGGTGAGCCCGAGGAGGGCGGCGTTGCGGGCGCCGGGGACGCGCTCGTAGAGGCGGCAGGCGGCCAGGAGGTCGCCCTGGCGTTCGAGCACCTGGGCCAGCCGGGTGGCGGCTTCGCGGCGCAGCCCGGCGTGGCGGGTCTCCAGGGCCTCGGTGAACGCGGCCCGCGCCTCGGCCAGGTCGTCCCCGGCGAGCCCGCCGAGCGCGTACGCGACCCAGGGGGCGAGCGCGGGGTGGCCGTCGGCGCGGGCGCGGCGCAGCAGGTCGGCGGCCTCGTCGTGCCGGTCGTGGGCGAGGAGGATCTCCTTGAAGACGGCCGCCGTGTAGGAGAGCGCGAACGGGTCGCCGCCGCCCGCGGCCTCGCGGAAGAGCCCGGCCGCTTCCGACAGGTCGTACCCGATGGAGGCGAGCACCTGGGCGAGGACGGCGGTGCCGATGGCGGCGACGGCGGGGTCGGGGTGGCGGGCGGCGGCGCGGTAGCGCAGCAGGCCCTCCTCGCGGCCGAGCCGCTGGTGGTCGACGATCGCCTCCAGGACGGGGTGCAGGCGGTCGCCGGAGGCGCGCAGCAGGTGCAGCAGGAAGGTGGCGCTGAAGCCCTGCATGACGTGTTCGCCTTCGGCCACGTACGACAGCAGTTCGTCGGCCTGCTCGCGGTCGCCTTCGCCGAGTTCCAGCTCGGCGAGCATGACCATGGCGCGTACCGGCTGTTCTGGCCCGCCGGCGTCGGCGGCGCGGCGAAGGAGCCGCCGGGCTTCGGGCAGGTCGCCGGCCTGCAGCCGGGCGAGGCCGGCGTCGGCGTCCTGGAGGGCCTGTTCCTCGGCGGGGTCGGGGAGGGGCTGACGGCGGGCGTCGAGGTCGAGCAGCAGCCCGGCCTTGTACGCGGTGTCGGGGTCGGGGTGCCCGGCGGCGGCGCGTACCAGCTCCATGAGGTCCTCGTACGCGCCGGGGTGGGCGTCCAGCAGCATCGACAGGAGGGTGACGCCGACGGACGACCAGCGGGACTCGCCGGCGTCGAGCACGGGGCGCAGGTGGGTCAGCGCCTCGGTGACCTCGCCGGCCTCGGTGTGCATCTGGGCCAGGCAGGCGTGGGCCTCGACGGCGTACTCGCGCTGGCCGCTGGCGATCACCCGGTGGAAGATCGCCTTGGTGGCGTCCTCGTCGCCGAGCTGGGCGATGACCTTGGCCTGTTCGAGGAGGGCGGGCAGGCGGATGCCGGGCCGGGGGTCCTCGGCGGCCCTGGCGTAGGCGGCGACGGACTCGGCGTACTCGCCGAGGTCCACGAGCACGGCGCCGAGCAGCTTGTACGCGGTGGCGAGGTGGGCGGCGGACCCGGCGGCGATGGCGTGCTCGCACACTTCGCGGGCGGCCTCGAAGTCCTCTTCGTCGGCGTAGTGCTGGTAGAGGCGGAACGCGGTCCGCGACACGGTCTCGGGGTCGCCGCAGGTGAGGAGGCGCCGGTAGTCGTCCTCGTCCTCGGCGGCCTCGTACAGTTCGGCGGGGGTGGCGGTGCCGGCCGGGGTGAAGTCGGGCAGTTCGAGGCGGCCGGCGAGTTCGACGACGGCGGGGCTGTCGCAGCGGCGGGCCCGTTCCAGGGCGGCTTCGGCGCCGGCGAGGTCGCCCAGTTCGGTGCAGACCAGGACGAGCGCCGTCTCGGCGAGCGCGGCGACCTCGAAGTCGGCGCCGTCGGCGGCGATGCCCAGCACCCGGTGCGCGGCCGGCCATTCGCGGGCGGCGACCAGCATGAGGCCCATGGCCATGGCCGAGCGCTGGCCGAACACCGGGTCGCCCGACTGGATCACCGACCGGTGCGCGGCTTCGGCGCCGTCGAGGTCACCGGCCTCCTCCAGCAGGGAGGCCAGCAAGTGTGACGCCTCGGGGTCGCCGGTCGCGGCGATCTCCCGGAACAGCACGGCCGCCTGGTCGAGGTCCCCCGCTTCCCAGCTCCTCATGGCGGGCACGAGCCGTTCTGACGTCATGTAGTCACTCCTTAGTCACCTATAAAGTGAAAAAACTACACACGTGTCACTCGCGTCACAGGGCATTCGGCACACTGAGCGGGTCGTACGGTGGAGGACATGGCCAAGGCGTTCTGGATCGACCAGGAGTTCGACAGGGAGCGCGACGGGCGCTACGCGGCGCACGTGCGCAAGAGCCTGGAGGCGTTCGACTGGGGCGACATCGCGCCGGTGCGGTTCGCCTGCGCGGCCTGGCGGCTGGCCACTCCGCCGTCGCTGTCCCCGGGCTACGTGCGCTGGGACCGCCGCGTGCTCGACGCGACCTGTGTGCGCAACACCTGGGACGGCACGCTGAACGCGCGGATCAGGGTCGTGTCGCCGCTGCCGGCCGAGCTGACGCGGACGCGGGCGTGGTGGCGCGACCGGGGCTGGCTGGGCTGGCAGGAGACGTTCGGCCAGTACGTCGAGCCGACCCAGCGCGACCTGGCCCGGCACCCGTTCCTGCGGGCGAGCCTGCTGATCGAGGTGCCGGTGCCGCTCGACGGGCTGCCGCCCGAGCCGGAGGGCCCGCACGACAGGGTCGAGGAGAGCGCCGTGCGGGCCGTGTCGGTGCTGGCCCGCACGCTCAACGACGTGGTGGGGCCGGTGCTGGACCAGCTCGGTTAGGCGCGCGGGTCACGGCGACCACGGCGGCGGCGAGCGGGAAGAGGGCGACGACCATCAGCGTGCGGTGCAGCGGCATCGCGTCCGACAGCGCCCCGGCGACGGCGGAGCCCACGCCGCCGCCGACGAAGAATGTCAGGTTGAGCAGCCCCATCCCGGCCCCGCGCAGCGGGAGCGGCAGCCGCGCCGACATCTCGCCGGTGATCACGACCTGGGTGACGGCGAACGCGGCGAGGCTCATCGAGGCCGCCGCCACGGCGGGCCACGGTCCTCCCCAGCCCGTCGCGGTGACGGCCAGGGCGACCGCCGCCGCCAGCGCGGTGCCGCCCAGCAGCAGGCGGGCCCCGCGCGCCCCGAGGCGTCCGGCGCGGCGTGACAGCACCGCGCCGACCACGGCGCCGGGCAGCAGCGCCACGCCGACCATGAGGACGCTCCACCCGTACGTGGCGGCCAGGAACTGCGGGATCACGTACATGGCGGCGAACAGGGCGCCGAAGACGCCCGCGCCGATCGCGGCGGCGATCCGGCAGGCCCCGTCGCCGATCACCTGGCGCGGCACGAAGCCGTCCGGCCGCCGGGCGATCCACCAGGCCAGCGCGGCGGCGGCGAGCACGAGCACCACGGCGAGCGCCAGGATCACGGGGAGGCCGAGCTTGAGCGTCCTGGCCTGGATGAGCACGATCAGCGTGCTCACGGTCACGGTCAGCGCGGCGGCCCCGGTGACGTCGAGCGGGCGGCGCGAGCCGGGGCGCACGGCCAGGCGCAGGCAGAACGGCACGGCCAGGACCGACAGCACCGGCAGCACGAGGGTGGCGCGCCAGCTCAGCCCGGTCGTCACCAGCCCGCCGAGCAGCGTCGCGCCGGAGGCGAAGAGCGCCAGGACGACGCCGTACCCGGCGAGCACGCGCGGGCGCTCACCGGGGGCCACGCCCGCGAGCAGCGCGACGGCGACCGCCGACGCGCCGCCGGACCCGGCGGCCAGCAGCAGCCGCCCGGTGACCAGGACGCCGAGGGACGGCGCCAGGACGCACACGAGCGCGCCGGCGGCGAGCGTCAGCGAGGCGATCAGCAGCGTGAGGCGCGCTCCCCGGGAGTCGGCCAGCCGCCCGGACACGGCGGTGCCGACGCCGAGCGCGAGCGCGTGCGCGGTCAGCACCCAGGCGACCTGGGCGGGCCCGGCGCGCAGTTCGGCGGCGACCTCGGGCAGGGCCACGGCGGCGGCCGTGACGCCGAAGATCGCCGGGCCGAACAGGCCGCCGAGCCGCACGGCCGTCGAGACCGGCCCGATGGCCGCCGCCCCGGTCGCGGCGACGGGCGCGGCGGTCATCGGGAGCTCCGCGGCGACGTCCAGGCGGCGGCGTCCCCGAGG
>NZ_JAHKRO010000228.1 GCF_019396325.1 Nonomuraea ceibae | reverse complement strand
TCGTCGATCTTCACGTACAGTGCTGTCGCGAGGGTGTTCAGTTCTGTCGTCACAAACGGATCTTGAACGCCCTCGCTTCATGTCCGCAGCCGAACAGCTGATCTCCCCCTTGGAATCAATCATCTAGTTCATGATCACCCGCTCCACCGGCAGGGACGCGCTGCTGATCTGGTTCGCCACGCGTGCCGGGCTGCTGGTGACGACGCTGCTCGGCGTCACGCTGCACGAGTACGTGGACCGGTGGCGGCAGTGGGACGCCGGGCTGTTCGTCACCATCGCCGAGCACGGCTACGACGGCGACCCCCGGCAGCCGCGCGACGAGGGGCTGCCGGCCTTCTTCCCGGGGCTGCCGCTGGCGCTGCGCGCGGTCCATCTGGTGGTGCCCGACTGGTCGGCTGCCGGGCTGATCGTGTCGCTGGCGGCCGGGGCGGTGGCGATGGTGGCGCTGGCCCGGCTGGCCGAGTTCGAGGGGGCCCGCGGGTGGGTGGCGGTGCTGGCGCTGGTGCTGTTCCCGCCCGCGGTGTTCCTGGCGGCCGGCTACAGCGAGTCGCTGTTCCTGGCGTTCGCGATCCCCGCCTGGCTGGCGGCGCGGCAGGGGCGCTGGCCGGCCGCCGTGTTGCTGGCGGCGGGGGCGTCGTGCGTGCGCATCACCGGGCTGTTCCTGGCCGCCGCGCTCGTCGTGGAGTTCGCGGCGAGCCGGGAGCCGGTGCGGAGGGCGGGCTGGCTGCTGGTGCCGTTCCTGCCGCCGGCCGCGTACTCCGCCTTCCACTACGCCCGCTCGGGCGACTGGCTGGCCTGGAAGCACGCGCAGGAGGCCGGCTGGGGGCGCGAGCTGGTGTGGCCGTGGGAGTCGTGGGCGGTGACCTGGGACTCCGCGATGGGCGACGGCGACATGGCGCCGGCCTTCCGGATGGAGATCGCCGGGGCCGTGGCGGCCGTGGCCGTGCTGGTGTGGCTGCTGGCGCTGCGCCGCTGGAGCGAGGCGGTCTACGTGGGGCTGCAGGCCGGGGCGCTGATGACCTCGGCCTACTACCTGTCGCTGCCGCGCTCGCTGCTGCTGTGGTTTCCGCTGTGGGTGGCGATCGCCCAGGTCGCCACCCGGAGGCAGTGGGTGATCGTGGCCTACGCGCTGGTCTCGGGGCCGCTCATGGTGCTCAACACCGCCCGGTTCCTCTCGGGCGCCTGGGCGGGCTGAACTCCTTACCCACTTTGCCGCGTCGGCAATCCAGGGAAGTTATCCACAGGCTGTGTGTTTCCGCTAGAGATTCTTCCTCAGGAAGGCGATGTCCTCGGCTTGACCTTCGGCTGGGGTCTCCACCACGATCGGCGCGCCGGCCGCCCGGCACACCTCCAGGATCAGCTCGGGGTCGATCTTGCCCTTGCCGAGGTTGGTGTGACGGTCGGCGCCCGAGCCGAAGTCGTCACGCGAGTCGTTGCAGTGCACCAGGTCGATCCGGCCGGTGATCGCCTTGACCCGGTCGACCAGGCCAGGCAGCTCCTCGCCGCCCGCGTGCGCATGGCAGGTGTCGAGGCAGAAGCCCACGTCGAAGCCGTCGAGCGCGTCCCACAGCCGGGCCAGCCGGTCCAGGCTGCGCGCCATCGCGTTGTCGCCGCCCGCCGTGTTCTCGATCAGCACCGGGATCGGGCACTCCAGGCGCTCGAACACCTTGCGCCAGTTGTCGAAGCCCGCCTGCGGGTCGTCGTCCTTGTTGAGGTGGCCGCCGTGCACGATCAGGCCCTTGGCGCCGATGCTCGCCGCCGCCTCCAGGTGTTGCGACAGCAGCTTGCGGCTCGGGATCCTGATGCGGTTGTTGGTCGAGGCCACGTTCACCAGGTAGGGGGCGTGGATGAAGATGTCGACGCCCTCGACCGGCCGGTCCGGCAACTCCGGCTTCTTGTAGCCCTGCGGGTTGCCGAGGAAGAACTGCACCACGTCGGCGCCGATGGCCGCGGCGTGGGCGGCTGGGTCGTCCTGGCCGACGTGAGCTCCGATGCGCACCATGTCAGCGAGCCTATCCGTTTGGACGGCGTGCCCAGGGGAAGTCGCCTTGCACCCCCTGACCCCCGAGGAGCACGGCATGAGCCGCTGGCGCTGGCGATCCCTGATATTCCTGATCTACGTCGTAATCGGCATCTACGTGGCGTGGGTCTACGACTACATCACCCCCGCCGTACTCAGGGACGTCGCCGAGGCGCTGCTGGCGGTCTTCCTGTGGTTCCTGATCCTGCTCGGCGTCGACCTGCACATCGGCGGCTGAGGACGCCGCGCGGACTTACGGGCGGACTTACGGCAGGAAGCGGAGTTACGGCAGGAAACCGCCTCTGGCGATGCCCAGCGCGGCGCCGACGAACGAGGCCACCAGGCCCACGATGTTCAGCGAGCGCTGCGGCGTGGTCGCCGAGACGTACTGCGAGTAGAGGCCGATGCCGAAGCCGAGCGTCCCGGCCCAGGACGCGATGACGTGGCCGCCCGGGAAGAACGTGGCGCCGAAGGCCACGAGGCCGCACACGAGCGTGGCGACCGCGAAGGCGTTCTCGACCGGATGGGCGCGGCCGTCGGTGTTGAGCGTGAGCCGGACGCGTTCGCGCTGCGTGGGCTGGAGGACGTGTGGCATTGCGAACCACCCCCTTGTTTATCTGTGCCTTCCCATCCACGAGCTGCTGGTAACCTGAACGACGCTGCGTTGTGATGGGTGACCCGTCACCCCCGGGCGCCGAAAGGGGCGGCCAGGGCCCGCGCAGCGTCCTCCTGTCACGGCAGAGTGTCGTGACCGCAGAGTCCAGAGGAGGTTGGAGTCCCGCATGCGTCGTTACGAAGTAATGGTCATTCTGGACCCTTCGCTCGATGAGCGCACCGTGGCGCCGTCCCTCGACCAGTTCCTCACCGTGGTCCGCAACGACGGCGGCACCGTGGAGAAGGTCGACGTCTGGGGCCGTCGCCGTCTTGCCTACGACATCGACAAGAAGTCCGAAGGCATCTACGCCGTCATCGACCTGTCCGCGGAGCCCGCGACGGTCAAGGAGCTCGACCGGCAGATGAACCTCAACGAGGGCATCCTGCGCACCAAGGTCCTGCGTCCCGACGTGCACTAAGCACCGGCTTTTGTCGGAGCAGCCCCCTACTCTGGGCCGTAACCAAAGCGAAGGCGTGCAGGAAGGCGAGCGCTGGCCATGGCAGCAGGCGACACCGTAATCACCATCGTCGGCAACCTTGTCGACGACCCGGAGCTGCGCTTCACCCCGACGGGGCAAGCGGTGGCTCGATTCCGCATCGCGTCCACTCCGCGGTTCATGGATCGTCAGACCAACGAGTGGAAAGATGGCGAAAGCCTCTTCCTGACCTGCAACGTGTGGCGGCAGGCGGCGGAGAACGCCGCCGAAAGCCTCCAGCGCGGCATGCGGGTCATCGTTCAGGGGCGGCTCAAGCAGCGGTCTTACGAGACCAAGGAAGGCGAGAAGCGCACCGTCTACGAGGTCGAGGTCGACGAGGTCGGCCCGTCCCTGCGCAACGCCACCGCCAAGGTCAACCGCACCTCCCGTCAGGGTGGCGGCGGTGGCGGCTTCGGCGGCGGTCCGGCCGATGACCCCTGGGCCTCTGCCTCGCCCGCTCCGCCTCAGGGCGGCGGCGGTTTCGGTGGCGGCGGCGGCGGTTACCAGGGCGGCGGCCAGCAGCAGGGCGGCGGCAACTCCGGCGGCTTCGGCGGCGGCGGCGATTTCAGCGACGAACCGCCTTTCTAGACCCAGTCCACCAGCCCGAGTCCATTCCCGCCTGACGGCGGGGCTCTGAAAGGAGCACCACGATGGCAAAGCCGGCACTGCGCAAGCCCAAGAAGAAGGTTTGCCTGTTCTGCCACGACAAGATCTCCTACGTCGACTACAAGGACACGGCCCTGCTGCGGAAGTTCATTTCCGACCGTGGCAAGATCCGTGCGCGCCGGGTGACGGGCAACTGCACCCAGCACCAGCGCGACGTGGCGACGGCGATCAAGAACGCCCGTGAGGTGGCCCTGCTGCCTTACACGAGCACCGCGCGCTAAGGAGGCCTGTCGAAATGAAGCTCATCCTCACGAACGAGGTCTCCGGCCTCGGCGCCCCCGGCGACGTTGTCGAGGTCAAGGACGGCTACGGCCGTAACTACCTCATCCCCCGCGGCTACGCCATGCGCTGGACGCGTGGCGCCGAGCGGCAGATCGAGTCCATCAAGAAGGCTCGTGACGCCCGCGAGATCCGCGACCTGGGCACGGCCAAGGAGGTCGCCGGTCAGATCGGCGCCCTGCGTGTCCGTCTCACCACCCGCGCGGGCGACTCCGGCCGCCTGTTCGGCTCGATCACCACGGGCGACATCGCCGACGCCGTCAAGGCTGCCGGTGGCCCGGTGCTCGACCGCCGCCGCATCGAGATCGTCAACCCGATCAAGAGCGTCGGCTCCCACAAGGTGACCGTCAAGCTGCACCCCGAGGTCTCGGCGTCGGTCGACGTCGAGGTCGTCGCAGGCTGACGCTCTCCCGCTTCGCCGGCGGGCCCCTCCCCCTCCCCGGGGGGGGGCGG
>NZ_JAHKRO010000227.1 GCF_019396325.1 Nonomuraea ceibae | reverse complement strand
CCACGCCGTCGGCGGGCCGCCGGGTCGGCGGCGTGACCGGCTCGGACGCGCCGGGCTCGGGGTCGGGCTCCGGCTCGACCTCGGGATCGGGCTCGGGATCGGTGTCCGTGGGCTCCCCGGCGACGGGGCCGGGGGCGTCGGCGGCGTAGTCCTCGTCGGGCGGCGCCGCGGGCGGGGGCGCGCTCAGCGCGGGGTGCGCCTCCTCCTGGGAGGTCAGCGCGATCGTCACGCTCGTCCCCGCCAGGAGCAGCGCGCCCGCCAGCAGCGCCGGGGCCAGCCTGCGCGGCCTGCGCCGCCGCGACCGGTGCCGGGGGGAGAGCGGGAACCCGGACCGGTCGAAGCTGTCGCCCCGGTCGACGATCAGCGTGCGGATCTCGTTCCGCCCGGGGTCGAGGCAGGTGCCGATCACCCGCTCGCGCAGCGACAGCGGCGGGAAGGCCATCGGCACCAGGTCGAGCAGCCGTTCGGCGGAGATCGCCCGGCCGCGCCGCTCGGCGCACACCTCGCAGCCGCCGATGTGCCCCGACAGGCGGCGGCGCAGCGGCGTCGTGAGCGGGCCCTCCCAGGAGTCCAGCATCGCCGACAGGCCGGGGCAGTGCGCCCGGCCCGTCCTGGCCAGCACCACCGCGGCGGCGGCGTTCTCCAACTGGCCGCGGGCCCTGGCCAGCCGCCCGGCGGCCTGCCGCGCGGTGAGGCCGAGCACCGCGCTCACCTCGGCGGGCGCCAGCCCGTGCCGCAGCGACAGCTCCAGCACCTCGCGCTCGGCCCCGCGCAGCTCGCCGAGCGTCTCGTACACCAGGCCGGTCAGCTCCGGGTCGTCCGGCTCGCCGTCCGTCCGCCGCGCGGGCCGCTCCGCGCCCGGGTGACCCAGCCGCGCCACCGCCTGGAACCTGGTCAGCGCGTACAGCCAGGCCCGCAGCCGGTCGGCGTCGCGCAGCCGCCGCACCCGCCCGTGCGCGGTGACCAGCGCGTCGTGCACCGCGTCCGCCGCGCCGTCCCGCTCGCCCAGTAGCGAGCAGGCGTAGTCGTAGAGCCGCTCGGCGTAGGCGCCGTAGAGCCGGTCGGGGGCGTTCGGGTCGTCGTGGCGCAGCCCCGCCACGAGTCGCTCGTCGTCGTCACGCTCGACTGCCGGCCATCCAGGCACGAATACCCTCCCCGCGGGTTGCAGGACGTCCCCACGGCGGTAGGACGCCCGCCTCCTCCCGGCGGGTTGACGATCGGCCCCTCATTCATGCCGAACAGGCATCAACCATCGCAATTGGGCGAGCAGATGCGGCGCTCCATGCCCTGGAGGAAGAAGTCGCGGACCTGCAGCGGGTCCTTGGCGATGTACGCCTCGCCGCCCGTCGCCTTGGCGACCGCGTCCATCTGCCGCTTGCCCGCCTGCGCCTCCGGCCCGAACGCGATGAGCAGGATGCTCACCGGCCGCTCCGGGTCGTAGGCCGACTTCAGGTAGTCGAGGATCTGCGCGTCGGTGACGCCGCCGTCGGGGTCGTCGTTGCCGGCCCCGTCGGTCAGGATCAGCAGCGTGTTGATCTTGTCCCGCTTGTACGTCTCGGTCATGTGCGCGTAGGCGGCCTTGAGCGAGTCGTTCAGCCCGGTGTCGCCGGTCGCCTTCGCCTCGACGGTGGCGAGCTGCTGGGCCAGCACGTCCTTGCGCAGCGTGCCGCCGATGCTCTCGGTCAGCGGCCCGACGGGGACGACCTCCTGGTAGTCCTTGCCCCGGCCGTCCAGGTGGGTGGAGAAGTTCCACACGCCGATCTCGGAGTCGGGCGGGAACAGCGACAGCCCCTCCGTGGCGATCTTGCTGATGGCCTTCATGCGGGTCAGCCCCGTGCCGGGGTCGGGCAGCGCCATCGTGCCCGACACGTCCAGCAGCGTGAGCAGCCGGGTGCCGAGGTTGAGCCGGGACCAGGTCTGCGTCATGGTGGCGACGGTCTTGACGTCGGGGGCGCGCATGGCCTTGGGCGCCGCCGGGGTGAACCCCTTGTCCTCCGACAGCGTCTCGCCCGCCTTGCCGCCGGGATCGCGGAAGCCCTGGGCGCGCAGCACCTTGAGCGCCGACTCCTTGCCGAGCTCCTGCCGGAAGTCGGCGGCGGCCTTGAGCTTCGCGGCGTCCTTGGTGACGACGGTGAGCGGGTAGTCCAGGCTCAGCGTGCCCTCGCTCGGGTACAGCGCCACCACCGGCGTGTCCGGCTTTTTCGTGTTGTGTACGTGAATGGCCTGCTCGGACGTGACGCCGATCGGCACCCGGTCACCGGACTTCACGGTGAGGCTCGCCAGCAGCGCGGTCGGGTCGGCGACGAGCTGCCCGGACAGCTCCTTGAGCGCGCCCACCAGCGCCTTGTCCTGCTTGGCGGCCTTCGCGGTGCCCGCCGCCGCCAGCAGCGCGGCCAGCCCGGCGGAGTTCTTCTGCGGATCGAGGGCCAGCACGCGGACCTTCTTGCCGGGCCCGTCCACGTTCGCCACGTTGGCCGCCGCGACCATGCCGGACCAGCTCGGCTTGAGCGTGCCCTCCAGCTTGGCCGCCGAGCTCTTGGCCGTGGCCAGCACCACCGGCGAGGACGCGACCGAGCCCGCGGGCTCGGGCAGCGTGACGGACTCCTGGCTGCGCACCCGCTCCACCACGAGGCTGGAGTCGGCCACCCACACGTCGCCCTGGAACTTGCCGGCGACCAGCGCGTTCTCCGTCCGGGCCGCGCTCTCCCTGGCCACCTTGACCTCGACGCACCTGCTGTCGATCGAGTGCAGCGCCTTGTTGTAGGTGCCCGCGATCTTGTTCAGGGCCGGCTGGACGTCCGGCGTCGCGACGACGGTCAGCGGCAGCTTGCCGCTGGAGCAGTCGTGCTCCCGGTTGAAGATGACGAACGCGGCCACACCGAGGAGCACGGCGAGCGCCACTGCTCCCGCGAGCGGGACGAGCACCCGGCCGCGTCCGCCGCGACCGGCCCGCCTTCTGCTGGGGGGTGGATCCTGGGCTCGGTAGCCGCCATCGAACTCGTCTGTGCGGTGTCGCCCCACGATGTCCTCTTGGTGTGTGTTTGGAAGCCTTTCGGAGACCCTAGCCGGTGATGCTCCGCAATACTCGGGAGACGATACTCGGTGTGCTTGCTGTGGCAAAACACCTGTTTTGGTGCGCTAATAACACTCAGTGACGGTCAATGGCAGCATGCGTGACCGTGCCACGCCCGCCATCCCTCACGCACGGCGACCACCGCCAGAGCGAGCGCCATCGCCGGATCGACCCACCACCACCCGATCGTGCCCGCCCACAGACCGGCCAGCACCCCGGCCGCCATCGCGCCGCAGATCAGGTTCTGCGCGGCCTCCCCGGCCGTCGCCCCCGAGGCCAGCCGCCGGGCCAGCCGCCGCTTGACCAGCCCCAGGATCGGCATGCTGACCAGGCTCACCGCCGTCACCACGATCCCCAGCACGGTCGGCACCGCCCGATGCCCGGCATCCAGGTCGTGACCCACGTGCACGATCAGATAGGGCGCGAGCAGCCAGAAGCTCACCGCGATCGCCCGCCGCGCCCGATGCTCCGCGCTCGCCGACAGCGTCCGCTTCCCCGTGAACCGCCACACCACGATCAGGCTCGCCGCCACCTCCACCAGAGCCGACAGCCCCCACCCGATCAACGCCACCGAATGCGCCGCCAGCCCCGCCGCCAGCCCGAGCGAGCTCTCCACCGCCAGCCACACGATGGTGACCACGGAGAGTGAACGCGCCAGCCTCGCAGCCCTGATCCAATCGGCTGACGCGGCCGGATGCGCATGAACCCGCTGGTCAGGCACCTTGAACCTCCGCATTCTCGGCTTCCGGCCGTCGACAGCATTATGTGCCGTACCCATTACTTATCGTGACCTTAGAGGCCGGCGGCAAAGAATGTTCAAGCTTCCCGGGTAGTGTGCAGTGATCGTCGACGGGATATGGGGGGCCGATGCCGTTCACGCCCAGTCACATCGCGGCCGTGCTGCCGCTGGTGTCGTCACCGCGCATGCGCAGGTGGACCGACCCCTGGGCGCTCGCGGTCGGAGCGATGGTGCCCGACCTGCCGATCTTCCTGCCGTTCCTGCCCGACTACAGCGACTGGCACTCCTGGCAGGGCGTCGTCACCGTGGACCTGGCGGCGGTGCTGGTGCTGCTCGTGCTCTTCCACGGCCTGCTGCGCGACCCGCTGATCGGGCTGCTGCCGCCCGCGTTCGCCGGCCGCGCCGCGACCCTCCTGCCGACCCGCCGCGAACTGCTGTCCCGCCTGCCCGCCGTGGTCGCGGGCGCGCTGGTCGGCGCGGGCACGCACGTGCTGTGGGACTCCTTCACGCACTCCACCGGGCCGCAGGAGTGGGGCCACTGGCTCGGCGTCTCCGTCCTCGGCGTGCTGCCGCTGTTCCGCGTGCTGCAGTACGTGTCGTCGGCCGTCGGCCTGGCCGTCGTCGTGTGGTGGGCCTGGCGCGGCCTCGCCGCGATGCCGCCCGCGCCGGTGCCCGGCCGCCTGCGCGTCTCCGCCCGCGTGCGCGGCGGCGTCCTCACCGGCGGCGCCGCCGGCATCCTGACCGGCGCGTTCGTCTGGCCGCTGGTCGACGAGCC
>NZ_JAHKRO010000226.1 GCF_019396325.1 Nonomuraea ceibae | reverse complement strand
CCGGCCTGGGCAAGCAACGCTGGGTCGTCGAGCAGACCTTCGCCCTGCTGCACGCCTTCAAACGCCTGCGCATCCGCTGGGAGATCCGCGCCGACATCCACGAGGCATTCCTCAAGCTGGCCTGCGCGCTCATCTGCTGGCGGCGCCTCACTTCATTGCGTTAGGCGCTCTAAGCGAGATCGAAACATCGTTCTCCCTTCGACGGAGGAAACGCCTCGACAAGCGGTTCCTCCGGTTGCGTAGTGGGCCTCAGCGGAAGCTGAGGCCACCCTTCAACCGAGATGGTGCACGCCGCGGCCCAGGCCTGTCGTTACGCGTGAGCGCACACGTCTTTAGCCTGGGCGCACGATCGCGCGCTGCTGGCGGAACTGGCGCGGCGACAGACCGTAAGCACTGCGGAAGTCCTGGCTGAAATGCGCTGCGCTGGTGAACCCCCACCGGGCCGCGATCGCGCTGATCGGGCGGGCAGCCAGCCGGGGGTCGGCCAGGTCACATCGGCACTGCTGCAGGCGGCGCCGCCTGATCCAGCCAGCGATGGTGTGCCCTTCCTGGTAGAACAGTTTGTGCAGGTAGCGCAGGGAGATGTGGTGGGCTGCGGCGATCGCGTCCGGAGTCAGATGCGTATCACCGAGGTTCCGCAGGATGAAGGCGTGGATCTCAGCCATCAGCGCGCGCTGCCTGGTGTGCGGCGGCACTGCGCTGTGGGCGTCCAGCGCGCTGGCCAGCGCCGAGGTCAGCACGTCAAGCGTCAATATGGACAGCCGGGCAACGTCGGCCGGGCTGAACTCGTGCATGTGCTCGGCCATCTGCAACAGGAAGTGCGAGGACAGCGCGCCGATGCCCCGGTCGCCGGGTATACGGACCGCGGCCAGGTCCCGCAGGTCCCGCTGCGATAACGGCAGTAGCGACCGCGGAAACTGCAGGCACACCGTCTGAGCCGCTCGCTCGCTCGGCGCCATCCGGGTCAGGTAAGGATGTGAGCTGTCACGTATGGACAGATCACCGACATGTAGATCCGCGTGCCGGCCGTCCTGCTCTCCCCACACGCGACCGCGTACGGTGCAGGTCACCAAGTACGTCTCGGGATCGGATTGGCGGATCAGCTTGGGCGTGCGGTGAATCGATAGCGGCGTCGCGGTCAGCACGACCACCTGTACGAGGCCGAACTCACTGAATCCGGCCTGAGCCCGGAAGGCGCTCTCCAGATGCGGTTCACAGCGGGCATCGAGCGGCACCCACCGTTTCGAGCTCACCTCGCGCCAGAGGGCGAACCGCTCGCTCGCCGGGACCTCGGCGGTGCCGACCACGTCCATGATCCCACCTTGGTGTAGACAGCTGTGGGGGCCATTCTCGGCAATCGCTTCCGCGTAGTCGTCGTCCCCTCGACGCAGGTGCCTGTACCTCTGCCGGAGTAGGCATTTGAGAGGGCCGAATGGAGGAATTGCCACCAGGAACGCGATCTTCGTTGACCGCTCGGCGCTGTACCCGTCACCCTGCCCAGGGTTCGTGCCGATCGCGCTGATCCCGCCGACTGACGGGCGATGCCGGGCGAGCTGCTGATTGGGGTGCTGGTAAGAATCGCGTCGCACGGCCCAAAGGACGGTGCGTAATCGGGAGCTCCCGGGCGGCTTGACATAAACGCTATGAGGGAGCAACGCGACTTGCGGAGCACCCGATCCAGCGTTATCGAGTACTGCCGCTCGGCCGAGTCGATCAGCAGCGCGTAGAGCTGGGTAGTTTTCGGTGGAGGCGTGGCCCAGGCGGCGGCGCACGGCCTCAATGGAGCGCCGGCGTTGATGAGTTCGGTGGCGTGGGCGTGGCGCAGCTGGTGAATGTCGATCTCGATCCTGGCCTGCGTGCAGTAGGTCTGCCAGCGGTGGTGGGCGGCGTCGTAGGACAGCGGCCCCCCGCGGCTGTTGATGGAGGCGCGGAACAGCGGCCCGGCGGTGTAGCCGGCGCGGGCGAGGTAGAGCTTGAGCAGGGTGACGTAGCCGCGGTCGTCGAGAAGGACGGTGCGTGCGCTGCCGCCCTTGCCGTGGAGGCGGACGTGTTCGTCGTCCAGGCGCAGGCCGAGGTCTTCGACGTACAGGCCGCACACCTCCCGAGGCGCGGGCGTCGCACACGTAGGCGGTCTTGAACAGCACCCGATCCCGCAGCCGGTCCAGCGGCGTCTGCTTGCGCGGTCGCCGTGAGCAGATCACCGCGAGCGCCTTGGTCACGTCGGCCGCGCTGGCCGGGCGGGGCAGGTTCTTGGGCACCTTGACGGTGTCTATGCGGTCCATCGGGTTGGCCTGCAGGAGGTCGTGGCGGACGGCCCACTTGGTGAAGGAGGCGACGGCGGCGCGTTTGCGCTTGCGGCTGGCCGGCGACAGCTCGGCCAGGAACGCCCGGACCGGCGCGGTGGTCAGCTCGGCGAGGTCTTCGCCGTGGTGGGCGGCGAAGGCGATCAGTCGCCGCGGTAGGCCCGCCGGGTGTGCGCCGACTTCCCGGCGTTGGCCAGGTCGGTGAGGAAGTCGTCGCGGTGCCGGGCGAGCGGGTGGGTGCAGCCGAGCTGCTCGGCGATGACCGGATCCACCGCGTTCGACCTCCACCATCCGCGAAGTGGCCAGATAACTGGGACACGGAAGCCTGCGTGCCGGGCGACGGCCGCCCAGATAGCAAAGGTTATCTAGAAGGTCTTGGTGGGTGAGCGCACGGCGCTAGACCGTGCCGGCGCCGCCTGGGTGGTGGGGCGCTTGGTGTCCACGTTGTCGGTCAAGGTTTTGAGGATGCCGGGGAGGTCTGCAACCGTTTCGGCGGGCGGGCCGCCCACGGTCTCCTCCGCCAGAGCGCACCAAAGCTGCTTGACCTGGTCGACCAGAGCTTTGCCGCTGTCGGTGAGTTCGACGATGCTGGCGCGCTTGTCGGAGGGGGCGGGTGTGCGGCGGATGTGGCCGCCGGCTTCGAGCTTGCGGGTCATGAGCGTGACGCTGGGCGGCTCGCAACCGAGCGCCTCGCTGAGCTGTGCCTGGATCATCGGGCCGGTCCGGTCGAGCTCGAGCAGGAGCGCCTCCTGACCGGTGTGCAGGCCGAGCGGGGCCAGCAGCGATGCGGCCCTGGCCCGGTGGCGCAGGCTCAGCAGGCGGATGGCCTGGTTGAGGGCGTTGGCGTGCTCGAAGTCCATGGGCTCCTCCTTGACACATTGGTTATGTGCTTAACTATCGTCGCGCAGGGTGCGCATCAGCAGCAGACCGGCGCCGCCGCCCCGGTCGAGGTTTGGCTCGGTGGGGCGCAGCTGCTCCTCGGTCAGGGTGCCGGCCGTCGACGACGTCCAGACTCAGCCCGTCGGCGTCGCGCCAGGCAATGAGAGTGCCGGCGGCCGCCACTGTGGCGCAGCACGTTGGTGGCGGCCTCATGGGCGGCGAGCACCATGTCCTGCAGTCGCTGTCCGGACAGGCCGCCACCAGCACCGAAGGCGTGCACTCGCTGGCGCAGCATGGCCAGGCCGGGGGTGATCGGCCACTGAATCCGGAAACCGGGAATCATGTCAGGCCTGCCTTTCACCGGGCGAAACTCTGATCCTCCCCTGCTCGAAAGCCCGGCAGCATGCTGATGCCTGCTGGCCTGACCCTTCTCGGCACATACGAGGGCGCGTTGGGGGCTGGCGCCTGGTGGCTGCTTGTCCGGCGCTGCCAGAGGTACCGATCGGCACCATGCTCGACGCTCCGCCACATGCGGCGGCATCCAGCAATGGATCGGGTCCTCAAACTCCCAGACACGTCGCATGCCCACATCGCCTGGGGGAGTGACCCGCGCCTGTCCTCAGGCGCGGTATCAGAGGCAGGGTAGGAGTGGAGGCCGCCGGGCCGGCGCAGCCTTACCAGCCCGGTGCATCCCCCGGTTTCCGGACGCGGGCCTTTCTGCGTGGCCCCGACCCGGCCGATGCGCGGTCGAGGCCGTTACTGGGAGCCCGGGCATCGGTCATGGTGGCCGTGACTGCTGCGGCCGCCCGGTCGGCGGTGGTTGGCGACCGTGCGGCGCGGCGCGACCGATGTCGGGGTGGGTTGGTTCAGGTGAATGGTTGCAGCCCAGCTCAAGGTCACACTCAACGTCGCGCGTGCCGTCAACGGGGTGGGCCTGGAGTATGGCTGCAGATCATCGGTCAAGGTCCGGCGTCGCGGCCCGTTCGATGATCACGATTGGGATCCGTCTGGACGTTTTTCGCTGGTAGCCGGTGTAGTGCGGCCATAGTCCGGTCATCGTCTCCCACAGGCGGGGCCGCTCGTCCTCGGCCGCTGGGTGCGCCACCGCGTCGAACACCTCGGCGCCGACCTGCACCTTGATTCGTGGCTGGGTGAGCAGATTGTGGAACCAGAGCGGATGGTCGTCGGCGCCGCCGTTGGAGGCGACCACGAGGTAGCGGTCGCCGTCGCGGCCGTAGATGAGGGCGGTGCGCCGTGGTAGTCCTGAGCGGCGGCCGATCGTCGTGATCAGCAGTGTGGGGGCGCCGTGGAAGTGGTGGCCGCGAGCGCCGCCGGATTCGGCGTAGCTTTTGACGTGCCTGGCCACCCACCCGGTCGGGCTGTCGATCGGTTCTTGGCTCATCGCGCCGCTCCGTCCGCGCGGCCCTCGGCCCGTTCGGGTGCCTGGGCGAACCGGTGGGGCGTGGTGGATCGGCCCTTGAGCAGGTGCCCGGTGCCGGAGATCAGGACGGTCTGCGGCTTGGCGCGGCGACTGGCGATGGGGGCCTGGGGAGCGTGCGGCGCGTAGGAGGAGCAGACTCCGGTCAGCAGGTTGTCCTGCTCGCCGTTGAGGGTCTGTACGGGGGCCTGGGGGTGCTTGTTGGTCGGGGTCGGGG
>NZ_JAHKRO010000225.1:2396-5012 GCF_019396325.1 Nonomuraea ceibae | reverse complement strand
CCCGGCACGCCCGCACTGTGACTCGATCGACTCACGGTCCGGCGTGCACCACGGCGCGTTCGTCCAGCAGGCCCGCCTCGCACAGGTCGGACCATAGCCCCGCGGGGATCGGCGCCGAGAACGCCTCCCTGTTGCGCAGTACCTCCTCCTGCGAGCGCATGCCCACGACGACGCCCGCCACCACCGGGTGCAGCAAGGGGAAGGCCATCGCGGCCTGCGGGACGCTCACACCGTGCTCCGCGCAGACGTCCGCGATTCTGTTGACCCGTTCCAGCAGCTCAGGGGTGGCGGGTCCGTAGTCGTACCGCGCTCCCTCGGCGGGCCTGTCGGTGGCCAGCAGACCGGAGTTGAAGACGGAGGCGGCAACGACGGAGACGCCGTGTGCGGCGCATGCGGGCAGCAGCTCGTCCAAGGCGGTGTGGTCCAGCAGGGTGTAGCGACCCGACAGCATGACGACGTCCGCGTCGGTCTCCCGCACCAGACGGGCCAGCTTGCCAGGGTGGTACATGCCCGCGCCCACGGCGGTGACCACACCCTGGGCGCGCAGCTCGGCCAGCGCCGGATAGCCCTCGCGCAGGGCAGCCTCGAAGTGCTGTTCGGCGTCGTGCAGATACAGCACGTCGATCCGGTCGAGGCCCATGCGGGTCAGCGAGTCCTCGACACTGCGCAGGACGCCATCGCGGGAGAAGTCCCAGACCCGGCGATGGGTGGCCGGGACGGCGAAGCTCTCGTCCATCCGCCCTCGCGGGTCCTGCGGGATCAGCAGCCGGCCGACCTTCGTCGACAGCGTGAAATCCGCCCGCGGCCGACCGCGCAGCAGCTCGCCGATGCGGCGCTCGGAGTGCCCGATGCCGTAGTGCGGCGAGGTGTCGAAGTAGCGGATTCCCGAGTCCCAGGCGGCCTCCAGCGTCTGCGCCGCGGTGTCGTCGTCCAGGGGATCGAACAGGCCGCCCAGAGGCCCGCCGCCGAAGCCCAGTTCGGTGACCGTCGTGGTGCTGCGTCCGAGCCGATGCGTACGCATGTGGTGTGTCTCCTTTGTCAGCGGTTCCGGCATCCGGCCGGAGGCGTGTTGTGCAAGACTCCGCGCCAGGTCAGAAGGCGGGGAAAGCCCAGCCTGAGGGGTGGAAGGGCTCGCGTTCCCAGCGGAAGGCGAGCGAGGCGGCGGCGATCGCACCTGGGCAGAATTCCTCGACGCGCCCCGCCGCCGCCAGGGAGGTCAGGGACGTGCCGCCCAGGTAGGCCGCGCCCAGCTCGCCTGCCGTCAGGCGCAGGTCCGGCCGTGCCCGGGTGCGTTCGCAGGTGACGGTGTCGCCATCGGCCAGCAGCCGGTGGCGACCGGCGTTCCATGGACAGAACGGATCCTGGACCTCCAGCACCAGATCCAGGGGCGTCGCGTAGCGGCGAGCGGTGAGCGCGCGGCCGATGTCCACGAGGCGGACCCACAGATTGTCGATCAGGGTGGTGCGAGCCGCGCGTGGGTCGGTGAGCAGGTGCTTGAGGGGTTCGTCGAGGGCGCCGTCGTAGACGATCCCGGTGTGCGCGTCGAGGTCGATGAGGAAGCGCCACATGGCGGCGTACGACTGCCTGGTGGTGGCCGCGAGCTCGACGACGTGCACGAGGTCCTGCTTGGAGCGATAGAGAGCGTAGCCGGTGACCTCGCCGCCCGCCTCCAGATGGACCGCGAAGCGCAGGGCCGTCCCGCCGTCGCGGGCGCCCTCGCCGTCGGCCAGCCGGGCCTCCCAGAACTTCCCTGTACGGTCCACCCAGCCCACGGAGGTACGGCGGGCGGTGTCGTAGACCTTCTCCAGCAGCGGCTGCGCCCTCTCGCGGGAGAGCAGCCTGATCGTGCCGTCGCCGAGTTCGGTGCCGGGGCGCAGGGCCATGAGCCGCTTCTCGCCGCGGACCTCGGCCACGTGGCTGGCGATGCCGTACCCGAAGCGTCCGTAGATCGTGGCCTCGGCGGCGTTGAGCGCGGCGATCGGCTCGCCGCCCGATTCGTGCAGGTCGGTGAGTTGTCTGCGCATCATCGCGGTGAGGATGCCGCGGCGCCGGTGCGTGGGCAGGACCGCGACGAGCGTGATGCCGCCGACGGGTGTCGTCCCGCCGGGGACGGTCATGACCCGGCCGTAGATCGACGCGCCTCCGACGATCTCCGTACCGTCGTAGGCGGCGAGGGTGCGACCGGGCTCGATGGAGACGGCGGCGTTCCGTAGGCCGCCATCGACCCAGTCCTGGCCGTAGGTCGTGGTGATCATGCGCGCCCACGCGTCGAGCTCGTCGGCACCGATGGTACGCAGCGGGTAGGTGGCTGTCATGGGTTCGAGCCTGGCCGGGTAAACAGGCCCGACACATCTGGCGATCTGGGTATTTATGCTGGTGCCGTGGTGGCGGAGCGCGTGGTCAGTCCCAGGTTCGTCGGCCGGGCAGAGGAGCTCGCGGCCCTGGCAGCGGCCCTGGACACGGCGGTCGAGCAGGGGCCTGCGGTGGCGCTGGTGGCCGGGGAAGCGGGGATCGGCAAGTCGCGACTGCTGGCCGAGTTCGCGCGCACGCTGGGGCCGGAGGTGCGGGTGGTCGCGGGTGCCTGCGCGGAACTGGGCAGCGACGGCCTGCCGTACG
>NZ_JAHKRO010000225.1:0-2303 GCF_019396325.1 Nonomuraea ceibae | reverse complement strand
ACGTGGCCCAGGCAGGCGTGCTCCTGGTGATCACCCACCGTCCCGTGGAAACGCCGCTGTCCGAGCTGTCCCGCCACCCGCGCGTGACCACGCTGCGCCTGGAACGCCTGGACCGGGAGGACGTAGGGCGCCAGCTGGCCGCGATCCTCGGCGACGAGCCGGACGCGGCCGTGGCACGCCGCGTCCACGAACGCAGTGAGGGCAACCCGCTGTTTGTTGAGGCGCTCGCCCGCGCCGGTGAGCGAACCCCGGACAGCCTGCGTGACCTGCTGCTGCACGGACCGCGCTCGCTGCCGGGCCCCGCTCGCGAGCTGACCCGCCTGGCCTCGGCGGCGGGCGGGCGGGTCAGCCACCGGCTGCTGGCGCAGGTGGCTGGGCAGGACGGGCCCGACCTGGACACCCTGCTGCGCGAGCTCGTCGACCGCGGCCTGCTCGTCACCACGGGCGACGGCTACGACTTCCGCCACGCCTTGATCCGGCAGGCCGTGTACGAGGATCTGCTGCCCGGCGAGCGGGCCCGCCTGCACACCCGCTACGCCGACGCCCTGCGCGATGTCGGGGCCCACGCCGAACTGGCCGCGCACGCCTACGCCGCAGGGAACCGCAGGCAGGCCCTGTCCGCCGCCTACCTGGCCGCAGACCAGGCACACGGGTCCTACGCCTACGAAGAGCAGGTGCGCCTGCTCGACCAAGTCCTCGAACTCTGGGACCCCCACGCGGGGCTGGACGTCGACAGGATCGACATCCTCACAAGGGCTGCTGAGGCCTGCATGCTCAGCGGCGACTACGCACGCGGCATCGACTACGCCACCACGGGGCTGAGCGCGATCGACGAACGGCGCGAGCCCGAACGCACCGCCCAGTTGCTGGAGCTGCGGGGCAGACTGCGGCACCGGTTGAACGCGAACGGCGTCGCCGACTGGGAACGAGCCCTCGAACTCCTGCCCGCCGACCCCGGCAGCATCCAGCGGGGGCGGCTGCTCGGGGTGCTGGCCATGGGCCTGCTGCCCGAGGTGGGCAAGGCACGCGAGGCGTTCGAGGAGGCGCTCGCCGTCGGCCTGAGCACCGGCGACCCCACGGTCACCATCCGCGGACTGCTAGGGGTCGGATCCATGACAGGCGACCTCGGCCTGCTGGCGCAGGCCCGCACGCTCGCCGAACGGCTCGACAGCCACGACCTGCTCATGACCATCCCGATGTACGAGGCCACGATGTACACCAGGACCGGCGACCAGGAGCGCGCCATCGAAGCGGCCCGCGACGGCATGCGCCACGCCCGCAGGTACGGGCTGGGCCGCAGCCGGGGCGCCGAGCTCGCGCGCTACGCCGGGCACGCGCTGATCCTGGCCGGGCGGTGGGACGAAGCGGCCGCCATCCTGCGTGAGAGCATCACGGAGAATCCGCCACCGCTGTCGCGGCAGATCCTGCTCGTCCTCGACGGCCACCTGTCCCTGCTGCGCGGGGATGTGGCCGCGGCAGCCGACGCCGCGGCGGCCGTGGAGCACGCCGACAGCGGAAGCCTGTTCCCCCGCCATCAGCTGTTCTGCCTGCTCGCCGTCGCCCAGGGCAACCCGGAACAAGCCGATCGGCTCCTGGAGCGGGCACTGGCCGACCCGGAGTTCACCCGCGTCTACAGCAGCGACGCTCGTCCGGTCCTGGTCGCCGGCGCGCTGGCACAACGGGCCCGACTCGACCACGACACCGGCGATGACGTGCGGGGGCAGGTCGCCGAACGTCATGCCGAACTCACCACGGCCGACGCGACGCTCGGGGTCGACGGGCCATTCGACCGCGCCTGGCAGATCATGCTGCACGCCCTGATCGAGGACACCGGCTGGGACGAGGCGGCCGCGGCCTGGCGGGAGCTGAGGCAGCCGTACGAACTGGCGCTGAGCCTGTACCACGGCGCGCGGGCGGCGCTGGCCGCGGGCGACAAGCCCGGCGCGACCACCCGAGGAAGGCAAGCCGCCCGGCTGGCCGAGGACCTGGGCGCCGCGCCGCTCTCCCGGGAGATCGCCCTGCTTGGACGACCCCGACCGGCTCAGGACGGGCTCACCGAACGCGAGCACCAGGTGCTCAGGTTGATCACCGAGGGCTTGAGCAACCGGCAGATCGCCTCTCAGCTGCACATCTCGCCGAGCACGGCAGGCGTGCACGTCTCTCACATCCTGACGAAACTGGGCGCGGCAACCCGCACCGAGGCGGCGGCCATCGCCTTCCGCGAAGGGTTGACAGGGCCTTTCTCTTCTTAGAGTGACGTCTCCTACACATCGCCAACGCCCGTTCGCGGTGGCCCAAGCGAC
>NZ_JAHKRO010000224.1 GCF_019396325.1 Nonomuraea ceibae | reverse complement strand
GTGACGGTGCCCCCCGGGCACAGGTGGCCGACCACCGCGCCGTCGAGCTCGACGGCCAGCCGCCCGCTGGAGGGCAGCACCTCCAGCGTGACCTCCTCGTCGGCGGGCAGCACGAGCGCCCGGTTGAACGCCGAGTGCGCCGCCGCCGGCACCACCAGCACGGCCTCCACCCGGGGCGAGACCACCGGCCCGCCGGCCGAGAAGCTGTAGGCGGTCGAGCCGGTGGAGGTCGCCACGATCACCGCGTCGGCGGTGTAGCTGACGAACGGGTGACCCGACGGCTTGACCGTGACCGCCGCCAGCCCCTCCCCCGGGATGCGGGCCAGCGCGATGTCGTTGAACGCGGTCAGCTCCGGCTCCCCCGCCAGCCGGGTGCGGATCGCCATGCGCGGCTCGACCGAGTAGTGGTGGCCGTCGATGGCCGACAGCGTCGCGGCCAGCTCGGCCACGTCGATCTCGGCCAGGAAGCCCAGCCGCCCCAGGTTCACCCCCAGCACCGGGGTGTCCCGCCCGGCGATGAGCCGCATGGTGCGCAGCATCGTGCCGTCGCCGCCGAGGCTCACCAGCAGGTCGGACCGCCCGGCCAGCGTCGCCGCGTCGACCGCGACCGCGCTGCAGTCGATCCGCCCCACCTCGTCGGGCAGCCCGAGCACGGTGGCGTCACGCGCGCCCGCCCAGCGCAGGATGGTGTCGATCGCCTGCTTGGAGTCGCGCCTGGGGTGCAGCACCAGCCCGACCGTCCCGACCATGCCCATGGGGCAAGCCTAGAGCCCGGCCTCCGGCCGCCCGCGGCGAGGCACCCGAGGGCGGCGGGGCCGTCACCGGATCGGGGCGCGTACGGGGGAATCCGTGCGGTTCGCCCCCGGGCGGGCCCGGTAAAGGTGGCGCTGAGAGGTGCGCCGCCCGTGGTAGTGTTTTCCCCGCAAGGCCACGCAGGACCGGCACAAAAGGTTCAGCTCAGCGGCCTGGCGGGACGTAGCGCAGCTTGGTAGCGCACCTGACTGGGGGTCAGGGGGTCGCAGGTTCAAATCCTGTCGTCCCGACGCTTTTCTCACCCGATCATCGCCTGGCGATGATCGGGTGATTCCATGTCCGGGGAGGTGCCGGGTGGGGCGCAGGCCGACGATCGACCGGGCGGAGCTGGCCAGGCTCGTCGCCGAAGGGCTGAGCGTGCAGGAGCTGGCCGCCCGCTTCGGAGTGAGCGAGTCCGGGGTGCTCCAGGCCAAACGGGCCGCAGGGCTGGCCAAGCCGATGCTCGACCACAGCGCCGCGCTGCCGTGGAAGCTGGCCCGCGCACACGCCCAGTCGGGCCCCGCCACCAACCTGCGCAACCTGTCGGCCGCCGCGCAGGGCAGGCCGCCGGCCGCCGAACGGCTCAACACGGCGCTGCGCTGGGCGCACAGGCTCGTCGACGCCGGGCTGGACGTGACCTACGACCCGGCCACCGGGTTCGCGGAGACCCCGGCCGCCCCTGAGGGCTCACACGTCGCATCGGTGCTGGCAGCGGCCCTGGAGGGCCTCGAAGAGCGCTGACATACGGGTTTCGCGAGCCCGTTCGAGGGCAGTCGCCGGTCCCCGACAAAAGACCGGAGGCGAACATCATGTCCACCTGGATCTGGGTGGCCGTCGTCGTGCTCGCGGTCGTGGCGCTCGCCGCGGTGGCCTATGTCGCGCTGCAGCAGCAGCGCCGGGGCCGGCTCCGCGAGCGCTTCGGCCCCGAATACGAGCGCATGATGGCCGAGCACGACAACAAACGGGACGTCGAGCAGGAGCTGCTCGCCCGTGAGCAGCGGCACGCCGAGCTCGACATCCGGCCGCTGCCGGAGGAGTCCCGCGAGACCTACGCGACGCGCTGGACGGAGGTCCAGGAGCGCTTCGTCGACGCCCCCGGCTTCGCCGTGACGGAGGCTGACCAGCTCGTCACCGCCGTCATGGCCGAGCGCGGCTACCCGACGGAGAACTTCGAGCAGCGGCTGTCCGACCTGTCGGTCGGGCACGCGGCGACGCTCGACCACTACCGCAAGGCGCACGAGATCAGCGGGCGGGCGGCCCGCAAGGAGGCGTCCACCGAGGAGCTGCGGCAGGCGATGGTGCACTACCGCTCGCTCTTCGAGGAGCTGCTTCACGAGACATCCCGAGGACGGTGACGACAGATGAACCGCGATGAGCTGAAGGTGCCGTCGCAGCGGGCCGACCGGCCCGGCGACGACCGCTCCCCCACGGACCACGAGACACCCGACCGCGACACGCACGACCGTGACCCGCACGACCGTGACCCTCTCGGCCACGACCCGCTCGACCGGGACGCCGATGGCCGCGCCGACCAGGGGGCGGACGTGCTCGCCGACGAGCCGTACCGCGACCCGTACGCCAGGACCGGCGAGGACGTGATCGCCGACCCGGATCCGGCGCACCGGCCGGAGGACGTCCACGTGGCCGGGCCCGTCCCCGAGACGGAGCCCGCCCGCCGGACGCCCGACAGGCCCGAGCACGAGACACCCGCGCACAGCACGCCCGGACACGAGACGCCCGGGCACGAGACGCCCGATCACGACCGGCCCGGGCACGAGCGGGTGCCGGGCCACGAGGGGACGCCCGAGCCGGTGCCCGCGACCGCGGTGGCCGGCGAGCCGCCCGCGCACGCGGCCCCGCAGGAGCGGGCCCTGTTCGACCAGGACCCGGCCGAGGTGCAGGCGCGCTGGCGCGACCTGCAGACGGCGTTCGTCGACGACCCCGGAGAGGCGGTCCAGCGGGCCGACGGGCTGGTCGGCGAGGTCGTCGAGACGCTGACGAGCACGCTCAACGCCCGCACCGGCGAGCTGCGCGAGCGCTGGAAGGGCGCCGGCGACGGCGACACCGAACAGCTCCGGCTGGCGCTGCGCGAGTACCGCGGCATGCTGGAGCAGCTGCTCGCCCTGACCGGCTCCGGATCGAGGTGAGGTGACATGCTCGCCATCGTCGCGGCCATCGTCTTCGGCCTCGGATTCCTGCTCGACCTGCTGAACGCCCGCATCGCCGCGGGCATCTCCGGCACCACGTTCATGCTGCTCGGCCTGACGCTGCTGGCGCTGCACCAGGCCGGCATCGGCACCGCGAGCATCAAGAGCTATGGCGGCTGGCGCGGCGGACGCACCCGCCGGTGACCTGCGCGCACACCGCGCCCGGCGTGCTCGAAGGCGAGCACGCCGGGCGCGCCGGACGCGTCAGTTCTTGCCCGGGAAGCGCATGATGACCGTGCTTCCCCCGCTCCCGATCCGCAGCGTGAGATCGCTGGACAGCAGCCGGGCCACCCACAGCCCCATGCCGCCCACCGCACCGGGCATCGGGCCGGGCTTCCACGAGCCGTCGTCGTGCACCTCGACGACCAGGTCGCCGCTGTCGGGCCAGGCACGCACGTGCGCGTGGTCGTCGCCGTGGGTCACCGCGTTGGTGGCGACCTCGTTCACGGCGATGACCACGTCGTTGACGGCCTCGTCGGGCATGCCGAAGCCACGGGCCTCGGACTCGGCGAACTCCCGGACCCGCGGCAGGTCCGCGAGCCGGAACGGCAGCTTGCGCACGGGCGCACCGGGTGGCGGGCCCGTGGAGCCCGCCCGAGGATCTGTGTCCTCCGTCATCACCCGGTGACCGCCTTCTCAACCGACCAGCAGCTCTGCGCGGAGCTGGTCGAGTACCTTACGCAGAATCCTGGACACGTGCATCTGCGATATGCCGAACTCCGCCGCGATCTCGGCCTGCGTCATGTTGCCGAAGAACCGCAGCAGGAGGATGTGCTTCTCCCGCGAGGGGAGCGCGTCGATGAGCGGTTTGACGGCCTCCCGGTCGACCATCGTGCTCAGCGTGTCGTCGTCCTCGGGGATGACGTCCCCGAGCGAGGCGGCGTCGTCGTCGGTGCCCAGCGGCGCGTCCAGAGACAGCGTGCTGTAGGCGGCGGAGGCGTCGAGCGTGAGCAGCACGTCCTCCTCCGAGATGTTCATCTTCGCCGCCAGCTCGGCCACGGTCGGCGAGCGGCCGAGGTCCTGGCTGAGGTCGGCGACGAGCCGGTTCAGCTCGGAACGGCGCTCCTGGTAGAGGCGCGGCACCCGGATGGCCCAGGTGCGGTCGCGGAAGTGGCGCTTGACCTCACCGGTCATGGTCACCACCGCGTAGCCCCTGAAGGCGTGGCCGAGGGTCGGGTCGAAACCGTTGACCGCCTTCATGAGGCCAACGTACGCGGCCTGGAGCAGGTCCTCCAGCGGTTCGCCCCGATAACGGTAGCGCCGGGCGATTTCCATGGCGAGCGGCCGGTGCATCTCCACGATGCGCTCGCGCAGCCGTTCCCGCAGACCGTCGGGGGTGTCTTCGCGGACCATCTCGGCCAGGAGTTCTTCCGCGGTCATGTCTTCGAGGACGAGGTCCTGCACAGCCATGGCTGCTCCTCATATGGGTTGCAGGCGCCCTCCGCAACGGGAAAAAGCCCATGCAGAGGCACGCCTCGCTCGTTCGAGACGGAAGCCCTCTGCTGGACTTCGGACTCCAGTATCCCCCACTCCGGTGGAAGTATTCCTCTCCACTTGAGTGACAGTAAAGTTGCCCCGTGACAATGCCCGAAAACGGCAGCGGGTCCGTCGCGGCCCTCAGCCTGACATCGTCGACCGTGGACGACATCGCGGTCATCAAGGTCGACGGTGTCCTCGACGCCACCACCCGCGAGCAGTTCGCCGACTACCTGGCGCTCGCCGGCCCGGACCTCATCCTGGACCTCGGCGGGGTGACGTTCATGGACTCGCGGGCGCTCGGGCTGATCGTCCACCACTGGCAGACGAGCCTCGGCGCGGGCGCGAAGTTCGCCCTCATCGGGGTCGAATACTCCAAGTCCAAGGTGATGTGGATCACCGGGCTGGCCCAGCGCCTGCCCATCTACGACACGCTCGACGAAGCGCTGGCGGCGATCGGCTAGATCGCTGATGTGAAATTTGGGTTAGTGATCGTAGGCGATCAGGGATCGTTTCACGGGTGCGCCGATGTTCCAGTTGTGCCAGATGACAGCGTTGAGGGCGAGGATGCGCTGGCTGATGCGTGC
>NZ_JAHKRO010000223.1 GCF_019396325.1 Nonomuraea ceibae | reverse complement strand
CCGCCCCGGAGCCCCTGCCCGCCCCCGCCCCGATCGCCTCCCCACTGGCGACCACCACCCCCACCACCGGCAAGGTCACTGTCCACGTCGCCGGCAAGGTTCGCGACCCCGGCGTCTACACCCTGCCCATCGGAGCCCGGGTGACCGACGCCATCACAGCCGCCGGGGGAGTCCGCCGTGGAGCCCCGCTGGGCCCGGTCAACCTCGCCAGACGCCTCCTGGACGGCGAACAGATCATGGTCGGCGCCCCCACCGCAGCCAGCGCTGCTGCGCCCGCCCCTGAAGCCTCCGTCCTGGACCTCAACTCCGCCACCCAGGACCAACTGGAGCAACTCCCAGGCGTAGGCGAGGTCCTCGCCGCCCGCATAGCCGAATACCGCACCGCCCATGGCGGCTTCACCAGCATCGACCAACTCCGCAACGTGGCTGGCATAGGCCCTCGAACGTTCGAAGAAATCAAGCCCAAGGTCCGCGTCTGACATGCCCCACCGCAGCCCCCAACCCGCCGACCGCCCCCAGCCTGGGCACAACCCCCAGCCGCAGCGCCCTCCTCAGCCCAAGCCCGAGCCCCAGCCCGTGGCTCACCCCCACGCTCCAAGCCAGCCCCAACCCGGGACCCCGTCCCCGTCCCAGCCTGATCCCGACTTCGAAGGCGTCGTCCAGCGCGCCTGGCCACTCCTCCTCCCCGCTCTGGCCTCCTGGGCGACCGCCCTGACCCTCCTGACCACCTCGACTCCCGCCGCCACAGCCACCGCCGCCCTCGCAACGGCGTCGGCCCTAGCGGCATGCACCCTCATCCCCACCTCCGCGCGCCGCAACGTGGTGATCGCCATCCTCGTCTGCGTCGCCGCCACCGCCGCCTCGATCGCCCTGCGCCTCCACGCCGTCACCACAGGCCCTGTGGCAGCCCTTGCCGGCCAGGACACCAAGGTGACCGCCGAGATCACCCTCACGAACGACCCCAAGATCAGACGCCCCAAGCCTGGCCACTTCGGCCGCGACAGCGTGGTAGCCGAAGCCACCCTCGATTCCGTCCGCACCCCACGCCACCACCTCACCGTCCACACCCCCATCACGGTCTTCGCCGACGGCCCTCAATGGCGCCACCTGCTCCCCAGCCAGCGCGTCGAGGTCACCGGCCGCCTCGTCAAGCCCACCTCCGCGCCCCTGACCGCCGCGACTCTCCTGGTCCGCACCCCGCCCCGCATCCTCACGTCCCCGTCCAACCTCCAGTCGGCAGCGGGAATCTTCCGCAAGGGCCTCCGCGATGCCGCCGACGTCCTCCCGCCGGACCAGCGCGGCCTCCTCCCGGCCCTGGTCGTGGGCGACGTCTCCCGCATCGATCCCCAACTCAACTCCGACCTCCAGGAAGCCGGCCTCAGCCACCTCAACGCTGTCAGCGGAGCAAACCTGGCCATAGTCGCAGGCGCCGCACTGGCCCTCTCCCGCCTCGTCGGCCTCCCCTTGGCCCCCAGAGCCGCCTTCGCCGCACTGGCCATGCTCGCCTTCGCCGTGGTGGCCAGACCGTCCCCGAGCGTCCTGAGGGCCCTCCTGATGGGCCTCGTCGCAGTGCTCGCCCTGGGCACCGGCCGCGCCAAGGACGGTCTGGCAGCGCTCTCGGTGACGGTCCTCCTGTTGATCCTCTTCGCTCCCGACCTGGCCCACTCCTACGGCTTCGCCCTGTCGGTAACGGCAACGGCCGGCATCCTGCTCCTGGCCCCCCGCTGGCGCGCCCACCTCACCAACACCCCCACAACAGCCCAGAGCCCAACGTCGCCAGGCTCGACGCCGCCGGGCTCGACGTCGCCGGGCTCGACGTCGCCGGGCACAGCCTCCACGGGCTCGACGCCCAAGGGTCCGATATCCACGAGCCCGACGTTCCTGGACCCAACGCCCCCGCGCCCGCCGCACCCGCGCCCGACGCCCCAGGGTCCGAGCTCCCCGTGCCCAACGCCCTCGCACCCGCCGCACCCGAATCCGACGCCCCAGGGTCCGAGCTTCCCGTGCCCAACGCCCTCGGACCCGCCACCCCTGCCTCCCACCTGGGAGCCGGCGTCACCCCTCGCCCCGTACCGATCGGACGAGCACCCCGGAGCCGGTGCGACGAAGGGGCGGCGGTGGCGGATGCCTCGGTGGGTGGCGGAGGCGATCGCCGTGCCGGCCGCAGCTCAGGCTGCCGTAACCCCGGTGCTGGTGCTCATGTCCGGCCAGATCAGCCTCATCGCGGTCCCTGCCAACCTGCTGGCCGGTCCGGCTGTCGCGCCCGCGACCCTGTTGGGGTTCGCCGCCGCGCTGATCGCCCCGGTGTGGCCCGAGGCCGCGCAGTGGCTCGTGGTCCCGGCGGGCTACACCGTCGGCTGGATCATCCTGGTCTCCCAATGGGCTGTGAACGTCCCGATGGCCAACATCTCCTGGCCGGGAGGCGCGGCAGGACTGGCCCTGCTGGCCCTGGTGGCAGCCGTGGCGGTGCTGCTGCTGAGACGCCGCGCCTGGCGGACGATCACGCTGGCCGTCGTAGCGGGCACCCTGTTCACGATGATCGCGCTACGGCCCATCATCGCCCCCTGGCCGCCCAAGGGCTGGCTCATGGTGATGTGCGACGTGGGCCAGGGCGACGGTCTGGTGCTGGCGGCCGGTCCGGGCCGTGCGGTGGTCGTCGACACCGGCCCCGACCCCTCCGTGATGGACGCGTGCCTGCGCCGTCTGTCCGTCCGCGACATCCCGCTCGTGATCCTCACCCACCCGCACGCCGACCACGTGAACGGCCTCCCCGGCGTCTACCGCAACCGTCGCGTCGGCGCCGTCGTCACCACCCCGCATCGCCACCCGACGCCCCAGACCGCCCGCCTCACCGAGGAGCTCGCCCATCACCGCACACCCGAATGGACCCCGCCCCCAGGCACCCGCTGGGACCTGGGCCCGGCCTCCCTGACCGTCCTGGCACCCAGCGCGGACGAAGCCACGGCGGAAGGCCCCGGCGAAGGCAGCGTCCTCAACAACGCCAGCATCGTGATCCACGTACGCTGGCGCTCCGGCACGGCACTCCTCAGCGGCGACATCGAGTCCGAAGCCCAGGAGAGCCTGCTGCGCGCCGCCGTCCCGCAGGCGGACATCCTCAAGGTTCCCCACCACGGCTCGCCCCGGCAGGTCCCCGCGTTCTTCGCCGCCGTACGCCCGCGCGCCGCCCTGGTCAGCGTCGGCGAGGACAACACGTACGGGCATCCGGCCCCGCCGACCCTCGCCCACCTACGCCACCTCGGCGCCCGCATCTACCGCACGGACAAATCCGGCGACCTCGCAGTCATCGCCCACAACGGCACCCTGGCGGTGGTAGCTCGTGGCCGCTGACCGCACCCCGCCGAAACCACGTCGCCGCGGAGGATGCGGCTCGGTGTGGTCAGGCGGGTTCGCCGAGTTGGGCGGCCAGCCGCTCCAGGCCGCCCCTGATGAGCCGCCCGTAGTCGTCGTCGCCCAGCGCGCCGATCTCTGCCCGTGCTCGCCGGAGGTGGTCACGGGCGCGGTCGAGGTCGCCGAGCTTGCGGTAACACTCGCTCACGTTGAGGTGCAACGACGGATACAGGCCGGCCACCGAGAGCGGCACGCCTGCCTCGGCCACCCGCTCGTCGGTGACGAGGTCGGCGGCGGCGAGCGCCCGCAGGTCCCACATCAGCTCCTGGCCCACGTCGTCCTGGACGTCGGCCATCGAGTGGGCGAGGACGCAGACGTGCAGCGGGTCGCCCTGTTCGCCGCCGATGTCGTCCCAGATCTGCGCGAACAGGTCACGAGCGGCGTCACGACGGCCCTCCTGGTGATTGAGCTCCACCCCCTGGCCGATCCGGGTCATCGTCGGGTCGGTGGTCATGAGCCGCTCCTTCACCGCCGGGGGCGGTCGCGTTCGGACTGCTGGCCTGACGTGCTTCGACGACATGCCTACCAGCGATCACTCGAACGCGCCAAGCGGGCAGGTGAGGGCAGCGCCGGTGGACGGCGCGATCGGCGGGGATCCGGTTTCGGGTTGTCGGTGGGGCATGGCATGCTGCTCGACATGGCGGGAACCGATCCAGCACCTGTGACCTTGGTGGTCGGCGACGAGGAGTTGCTGGCCGAACGAGCCGTCAGCGCCGTGGTGGCCGCGGCGCGCGCCGCGGAGGCGGCCGAGGTGCACGATCTGGTGGGGTCGAAGGTGACCGCCGGTGAGCTGAGGCACCTGACGTCGCCGTCGCTGTTCGGCGACCGGACCGTGGTGGTGATCCGGTCGGCGCAGGACCTGGTCAAGGACGTCATCGCCGAGGTCGTGGCCTATGCGAAGCAGCCGTCGGACGAGGTCGTGCTCGTGCTGTCGCATCCCGGCGGCGTCAAGGGCAAGGCGCTCGTCGACGGGGTGAAGAAGGCCGGGGCGTCGGTGGTCACGGTCAACAAGGTGACCAAGGCGGGGGAGCGGCTCGACTTCATCAAGCAGGAGGTCAAGCGGGCGGGCCGCGGCATCGCCGCCGACGCCGCTCAGGCGCTGCTCGACGCCGTCGGCAACGACCTGCGGGAGCTCGCGGCGGCGTGCAGCCAGCTGGCGTTCGACACGCAGGACAAGACCATCAACCTCAACGCCGTGGCCCGCTATCACAAGGGCCGGGCCGAGGTCACGGGCTTCAACGTGGCCGATTCGGCCGTCGAGGGCCGGCTGGCCGAGGCGCTGGAGCAGTTGCGCTGGGCGCTCGGCACGGGGGTCGCGCCGGTGCTGCTGGTGAGTGCGCTGGCCGGTGGCCTGCGGTCCATCGCCAAGGTGGGCGGCGCACCGCGTAACCTGCGCGGCGGGCAACTGGCCAGCCACCTGGGCATGCCGCCGTGGAAGATCGACCGGGTCAAGCGCCAGCTGAACGGGTGGGGGCCGGAGGGGCTGTCGCGGGCCATGCAGGCGGTGGCCGACGCCGACGAGCAGGTCAAGGGCGGCGGCGCCGACCCGGCCTACGCCTTGGAGCACACGGTCCAGGTCATCGTGGCGAGCCGCACCGGCCGCTGACCCGGCGCAGGCGTTCGGCTCTCTGCGTGGGGGAGCTTCTCGGCGCGTCACGTGTGAGGGCTGGCTACCGACCGGCCGGTGTTCGAGGGTGTCCAATCCCTGGGGGCCGGGGCCGGGGCTGGGGCTGGGGCTGGGGCTGGGGCTG
>NZ_JAHKRO010000222.1 GCF_019396325.1 Nonomuraea ceibae | reverse complement strand
GCCACCCTGGACACCGCCACCCTGGACACCGCCACCCGTCCCGCGGGCGGCCGCCCGTGAGCCCGCGCAAGGCGGGGGCGGTGGGCGGGGACGTGACGCTGCCCGAGCACCTGGTCGCCGCCGCCGGACGCCTGATCGCCCGCCAGGGCGCGGCCGGGCTCACCGTACGGGCCGTCGCCCGCGAGGCCGGGGTGGCCGACGGCGTCCTGTACAACCACTTCGCCGACAAGGACGAACTGCTCGCCCAGGCCCTGCACGCGCACGTCCGCACGGTCGCCCGCGCCCTCCCCCCGCTGCCGGAGCCCGGGACGGGCGACCTGGAGGCGAACCTGCTGGCGTACGTGTCCTACGGCGTGGAGTTCCACCGGGCGATCCTCCCCGCGTTCGCCGGCCTGCCGGCCCAGCCCGGCATCCTGACCCGGTTCGCCGCCCTCGGCGGCGGCCCGGACCTCAAGGAGACGCTGGCCGGCTACCTGCGCGAGGAGCTGGCCCTGGGCCGCCTCTCCCCGTCGGCGGACCCGGACGCCGCCGCCACCATGATCGTCGGCGCCTGCCACGAGCTGGTCCTCCCCCACCTGTTCGCCGGCGCCCCGGCGGCCGCCGTCGACGTCCCGCCCGGCTTCGCCGCCCGGCTCGTCGCCACCTGCCTCCACGGCATCGGGCCGCACGGTCCGTGACCTATCGTGAGCGTACAGTTCCAGGACCTGTCCGGCGATGAGTCCGGCCGCGCCCACGGGTCCATCTCATGACAGGACGGCCGACTACCGGGAGAACACGTCATGGGCCTCATCCACATCGAGCTGTTCACGACCCTCGACCTCGTCGGGCAGGCGCCCGGCGGCCCCGAGGAGGACCCGCTGGGGTTCTCGTTCGGCGGCTGGCAGGCGCCCCTGCTGGACGAGGTGGCCGGGGCGCAGGTCGCCGCCGCGTACGAGGGGACCGACGCGCTGCTGCTCGGGCGGCGGACGTACGACATCTTCGCCGCCTTCTGGCCGCACCAGGAGGGCGGCGAGGACCACGAGTTCGCGGTGCTGTTCAACCGCGTCCCCAAGTACGTGGCCTCGCGCGGCCGTCCGGACCTGTCGTGGGCCGGTTCGACTCAGCTCGGGCCGGACCTGGCCGGGGCGGTGCGGGAGATCCGGGAGCGGCACGAGCACGTCAAGGTGGTCGGCAGCCTCAATTTGGTGCAGACGCTGCTGCGGGAGAAGCTGTTCGACCGGCTCGACCTGTGGGTGCACCCGATCGTGCTCGGCAGCGGGAAGAAGGTGTTCGACGGCGGCGCGGTGCCGACGAACCTCACGCTGCTCGAACCGCCGGCGGCGAGCCCGAAGGGCACGGTCCTGCTGCGTTACGGGCTGGCCGAGGGCACGCCCGCGACGGGCGACATGAGCGCGCCCGGCCGCGAGGGCTGAGAGGCGGCCGTCCGGGGGGCGGCCGGGAGTGGCCCGATTGCGGACGAGTCCGTCCGGGCCTCTGTTGGACAGCCCTGACCTGCGGGTTCGCTGGTTCTCGGCAGCGGCGACAGGCGCCGCTCCCCGACAGGGATGAGGAACAGCGATGAACGACATCCGCACGGTCAAGGGTCTCTTCGCGGCGGCGGTGCTCGCCTGCGGCGTGGTCGCCCTGGCTCCGTCGGCCCACGCCGACCACCAGTCCTGCAGCAACCGGAGCGACGTCCCCGGGGTGTGCCTGAAGGTCGTCAACGAGGGCACCCGCGTCACGTACGCCGAGGCGTACCACGACGGCCGCACCGGGGCCTGGGAGGGCCACATCGACCTGCACCGCGAGGGCAGGGCGACGATCCAGCGGGGTGACTCCCGGCCGCCGCAGGCGGCGATCTGGAGCGGCGTCGACGACTACGCGCCCGGCATGCGGATCTGCGCGCAGGGCTGGGAGAAGGTCGGCGCGGGCTGGCGGGCGAAGGGCCGGACCTGCTTCACGCTCTGAGCGTGAAGCGCGGACGCCGGGCGGGCAGCCGGGGGCGCCTGTCCGGCGTCCGCGCGTGGTTTGCTCCATGCCTCCCGTGGCAGGGGGACGAAAGGCATGAAAGGGGGCTAAACCATGACGAAGCCACAGCAGCAGGAGCTCCGCAGGTCCGGAAAGGGCGCCACGGACGACAGCTCCGCGCAGGCCATCCCCGAGAAGCGGCGCGGCACCCGGGGAACCGCCCAGCCGCACGGGACGGACAAGGGCAAGAAGGGCGGCGGCAAGGGCGGCGGCGTGCCTCCCGAGCAGCGGCCGCCGCATCCGGCCTGACCGGCTCCTGGGAGGACCGCCATGCGCGACAACGGGCTGACGTTCATCGGGAACGCCACCATGCTCATCCGGTACAACGGGTTCACGCTGCTCACCGATCCGAACTTCCTGCACCGGGGGCAGGCGGCCTACCTCGGGTACGGGCTCGCGTCGCGGCGCAGGACGGACCCGGCGCTGGAGATCGAGGACCTGCCGACGCTGGACGCCGTGGTGCTGTCGCACCTGCACGGCGACCACTTCGACCGGGTCGCCCGGCGCGGCCTCGACCGCGACACGCCGATCGTCACCACCGGCCAGGCCGCGCGCCGGCTGCGGCGGCGCGGGTTCCGGCAGGCGACCGGGCTGGACACCTGGGGGCAGTACGAGCTGCGCGGCGCCGGGGGGACGCTGACGATCACCGCCACGCCGGGACGGCACGCGCCGGGGCCCGCGCAGTCGCTGCTGCCGCCGGTCATGGGCAGCGTGCTGGAGTTCTGCGACCGGGACGGGCTGATGGACCTGCGCATGCACATCAGCGGCGACACCCTGATGGACCGGCGGCTGGAGTCGATCCCGATCCGGTTCCCCGACATCGACGTGGGCGTCGTGCACCTGGGCGGCACCAGGCTGCTCGGGCTGATGACGGTGACGATGGACGGGGAGCAGGGCGCGAGCTGGGTGGACCTCATGGATCCGGACACGGTGGTGCCGGTGCACTTCGACGACTACACGGTCTTCAAGTCGCCGCTGTCGGACTTCCGCGACCACGTCGAGCAGGCCGGGCTCGGCGACCGGGTCGCCTACCTGCGGCGGGGGCAGACGCTGGAGCTGTCGGGGCGGCGCGCCCGCCAGCGCCCCGGCGAATAGCACCCGGCGAGCAAGGCCGACGAGCAGGGCCGGCGAGTAGGCCCGTCAGGCGGGCGTGGCGCCGATCCTGCCGGCCAGGTCGGCGGGGAGCGGGTACGGGCGCTCGGCGGGCAGCCGGGCGGAGATGTCCTGGCCGGCGCGCAGGGCCGCGCGCAGGTCGTGGACCCGGGCGGTGATGTCGGTGATCGACAGCGTCCACTCGTCGGCGTAGCGGGCGACGGCCTCGCCGGACAGCCCGATCTGGATCGAGCGGTACGGCAGCGCGTTGTGGTGCGGGTCGCGTTCCGGGTCCCACTGGACGCGCACGGGGCTGCGCCGCAGCCGCTCCGGCCAGTCGCCGCGCCCGTCGTCATGGCTCAGGCAGGAGTGCGCGAGCGCCCAGGCGAGGCCGTCGCGGGCCACCTCGATCGCCAGCACGCGGGTCTGGCCGGGCTTGGCGGCCCAGCCGCAGCGGTACATCATCCACAGGAACGACGGCTTGATCCAGGTCATCCGCTCCCGCTTGAACGGCGGGACGAACCGCTGGGCAGCGACGGCGGGAGCGGCGACGGCCGGGTCGTAGGCCTGGTAGACGGTGACGGACTCCTCGGTGTGGGCGGCGCGGATCTGCCGGTGGGGGACGTTCATGCCGATCAGCGTGGCGAACCGGGGCGGCCGGCGGCAACGGGATTACCGGATGGCCCCGAACGCCACGGCGGTGGTCGAGGCGATCACGGTGGTGAGCACGACCATGAGGAGCACGGTGCCGAGGGGGTTCTCGCGCCGGGGCGGGGGCGCCGGGCGCGCCGCCCTGGCCCGCAGCTCCGACGCGCTGGGCGTCGGGGTCGGCGTGGGCGTGGGGGTCGCGGTGGGCGACGGGGCGGCGGCCGCGCGGGTGGCGGCGGGGGCCGGGACCCGCAGGGTGGCCCGGGGGCGGGCGGTGGCGCGGGCGCGCGGCGAGCGGCACGCGCCCACGTGCACGCTGGAGCCGGGCACGTCCACGCAGACCGCGTCGTCGTAGACCGAGACGCCCGGCACGGAGACACGCGGCCTGGGCGTGGCCTTGCGGGTGCGCGGCGTGCTGCGGATGGTGACGCCGGGCACGTCCCGCTGCCGGGAGGGCACCGTGCGCGGCACCGTGCGCGGTGCTGTGCGCGGCGGAGTGCGGGCCGCCTTGCGTGGCGCCTTGACCAGCCGGTCCACGTCCACGGGCAGCTCGCCGGGCGGGGACCCGCGCCGCGCGCCCGCTCCGGACGCGGCGGCCGGGACGGCGGCGGGGGCGGCGGGGAGGCGGACCGGGGTGACGTCGGCGTCGCGGACGCCGTACAGGCCGCCCTCGGTCGCGGTGCGGCGCGGGTGCTCGGCGGTGGCGGGACCGCTCGCGCAGATGGCGAGGAGCGCGGCGGCGACGAGCAGGGGCGCGTGCCTGGCGGCCATGTCACACCCCGCCGGCGATGCGGGCGAACTCCTGCAGCGCCCCGCCGAACGCCTCCGGCCCCACGGCCAGCGGCCCGGCGAAGGCGTGGGAGATGTCGGCGGTCAGGTAGACGCCGAAGCCGAGCATCGCGGCCATCGCGCCGAGCGGCAGCAGCGACGCCCCGCGCGGCCTGGCCCCGGCCAGGAACGGGAAGACCACGACGATCAGGCCGGTGAGGACGGTCAGCAGCAGCAGCCCGTCGGGCGGGGTGGCGGCGGCGTCGGCGGCGCGCTGCGCGCGGGCGGCGGAGACGGCGGCGAGGTGGTCGAGGACCGCGCCCTTGGCCTCCTGCTCGTTCTCGGTGGCGGGCTTCAGCGCGGAGACCTGGGCGCGCAGCGTGTCGAGGCGGGCGGACCCGGACGGGTCGAGCCTGCCCTGCGCCATGACCGGCCACTCGTCCTCGACCACGAACGCGACGTACTCCTGCAGCCCGCCGCGCACCTGGGCGAGGGAGTCGGCGGGCAGGTCGGCGGCGGCCCAGTAGGCGTCGACGGCGGCCCGGCTCTCGGTGTGGGTGTTCTGCCGGGCGGAGTCGGCGGTGGTCCACGGCACGATGATGGCGATGGCGAACACCAGCAGGAACAGCGCCGACAGCATCGCGCCCGCGTGGCCCGCCGACGGGCCGTCGGCGTGCCGGTCGTCGGTGCCCTTGCGCGCCACCCGGAACACCACGGCGGCGGTCGCGACCACCCCGACCGCCGCCATGACCGACAGCATGTACGCCATCATGTGGATCTCCCTCTGCCCGACGACTACTGACCGTTATCTGGCTATCACATTGCGCAATGCAAAGGAAGTCATGGCGGTCACTGGACGGATCGCCGGAGCGCGCCGTCCACGGGAAAGATCCGTCCAGCCGGGCTGTCAGCCGTCCTTCCGGAGGGCGGCCCGGCCCTCGGCGGCGCCGACGAAGCGCATCTTGCCGAGCGGCACGTCGCCCGGGGCCTCGGGCGCGGGCCG
>NZ_JAHKRO010000221.1 GCF_019396325.1 Nonomuraea ceibae | reverse complement strand
TGCTCTGCTTGGGCTTGCCCGCCACGCCGGCGTCCTCCAGGTCGATCTCCGTCGATGCCTGGATCACAGTACTCATCACGGGTGTCCTCCATGATCAGGAGTTACACCGTTGTTCTTACACTCCCGCAAAATCCGTCACTGCAGGTAGCCGTGTCAGCGATCGGCGGGTGTTTGTTGTTACTGGTTGTCGTTGAGGAGCTGTTGTGTGCGGGTGAGGAATGCCTGGCGGACCTCTTCTGGGTGCAGTATCTGGAGTGGTCGGCCGAGGCTGAGCAGATAGCGGGCCAGGCCGTCGGCGTCTGGCCCGCCGATGTCGATGATCGTTGCGTCATCGCCGTCCGGGTGGTGGACGCCGACCGTTGGTGGCACCAGCCTGCGGGCCTCATCGGCCGGTACGGCCAGGCGGATGGTCACCCGCACCGGGTAGGGCCTCAGCGCGATGCCCGTGCTGACCATCTGTGCTGGATCTGGCGGGTCGGGCAGGGCGGTGGCCTGCCCGGTGGCTGTGGCATCGATGATGCGATCGGTACGGAAGGTGCGCCAGTCCTGCCGCGTCAGGTCGTAGGCGAGGAGATACCAGCGGCGGCCGGTGTAGATGAGCCGGTGGGGGTCCACTCGTCGGGTGGACGTCGTTCCGGCCCCGTCGCGGTAGGTCACCTGGGTGCGTTCGCCTCGCCGGCACGCGGTGGCCAGGTCGAGGAGCAGCGCGGGGGAGATCTGGCTGTCGTCGGGTCGTGCGGTGTGGGTGAACGCGGCGTCCAGCTCGCCGAGCCGGTCGGCGATCCTGGCCGGCAGCACCTGGCGTAGTTTCAGCAGCGCCGACAGGGCTGCTTGGTCGCTGCCGGAGACTCCGCTGAAGGCGGCGGTGCGCAGCCCGACAGCGACCGCGAGGGCCTCCTCCTCGTCGAGGATCAGTGGCGGAATGCTGGTTCCGGGCCCGAGGTGGTAGCCGCCCCATGGGCCCATCTCCGATTCGATGCCGTAGCCGAGTTCACGTAGCCGGGCGATGTCCCTGCGAACCGTCCGTTCGGTGATCTCCAGTTGGACGGCCAGATCAGCGCACGTCCAGGACTGCCGCGTTGACAGCAAAGACAGCAACTGCAGCAGCCGCGCCGAGGTGTTGACCATGGCGGACAGTCTGCTCGATAACCAGGACCGTTTCTGACCGGGTCATACCGTAACGTCGCCGGCATGACCGAGAACTCCTCGGCCGAAAGTCCATGACGACGATGACCTCCGCCAACGTGCGTTAGATGACGGAACCGGACGGGCCGAGGTAACCGATGAAGGAGCAACACTGATGGAAGCACGCATGAAGAGCGTGGCGAATCCCGACGTGATCACAGCGGTCCAGCATCTCCAGAAGGCGATTCACGCCGGTGGCGTCGACCCGCTCGTGCTCGAGCTGGTCCATCTGCGGGCCAGCCAGATCAACGGCTGCAGCCCGTGTGTGTTCGCCGGCGTCCAGTCGGCGAAGAAGCATGGAGAGACCGACGAGCGGCTGCACAGCGTGGTCACCTGGCGCGAGACCCCGTTCTTCACCGAGGAGGAGCGGGCGGCGCTCGCGCTGACCGAGGCCGCCACCCGAATCCAGGATGGCGCGCCGGGCGTGACCGACGAGATCTGGGACGCCGCTGCCGCCCACTTCGACGAGAAGCAGATGTCGGCGATCATCTTGAACATCGCAATCACCAACTTCTTCAACCGGATCAACCACACGATCCGGGAGCAGGCCGGCAAGGCCTGGTGAAGGCGGGCGGCCGTCATCCGTCCAGAGGACGCGGTGGCGGCGCGGCGAAGGACGAGATCGGCCGGCTCCACCGCTGGCCGATCCAGCGCCACTGCCGGCAGGCCCCCGTTCTGGGCTCTCACCTTCGGGTGACCGCCGACAACCATCCCTTTGATGATCATCAGGGGCACAATGACGATGAGCAACGAACCACTGGAACTGACCGTTGCCGATGCCCGAGCCTGGCGGGAGTGGCTCAGCAGGCACCACGACAGCTCGGCAGGGGTGTGGCTGGTCCTCGCCAAGCAGAACACGACCCGGCCCACCAACCTGACCTATGACCAGGCGCTCGACGAAGCCCTGTGCCACGGCTGGATCGATGGCCGGCTACGACGGCGGGATGAGATCACCTTCTGCCGGCGCTTCACCCCTCGCGGCAGGCAAAGTCCCTGGTCAGCGCGGAACGTTTCCATCGTCACCCGTCTGATCGGCGAGGGCCGGATGCATCCGGCCGGAATGGCCGAGGTCCAACGCGCCAAGGCCGACGGCCGCTGGGACACGGCCTACGCGGGACAAGCCGGCATCGAGGTACCAGCCGACCTGGCCGCCGCATTGGCCGCGAACCCCCAGGCACAAGCGATGTTCGACATCCTCACCTCCCAGAACCGCTACGCCGTTCTCTATCGGATCACGAACGCCAAACGCGCCGAGACCCGAGCCCGCCGTATCACCCAGTTCGTTGACATGCTCGCCCGCGGCGAGACGATCCACCCACAAAAGCGCGCCCTCGGCAGTTGAACGCTGGACCACACCTCTCCCCCGCCTCGCTCCTCCAAGCCCACGCACATGGCGGCGCGACGTTCGGCCAGAGCCGGAACCTCACCTACCGGGGTGTGCTGCAGGGCCTGGTGCCGGGCGGGTCGGTTGAGGCCGCGGCCGCGCAGATGGTGATGATGGCTCTGGCCGCGCTGACCGGCTCAGATGGTGCCGCGGACGCAGACACCGAGGCTGGCAGGGAGGCTGAGGAGCCGGATCAGCGGGCGGGCCTGGGTGTCGCGGTCGAAGTGCTGGTCAAGGCGGTGCGGATGCAGGCCGCGGGGATGGGGTCGGTCCGCCAGGTGGTGGAACGGGCCGGCGGCGCGACCGCGCAACTGGCCGACATCGAGGAGGTCACCGCCTACCAGCACGACAACCATGAACTGCTCATCCAGCAGTTCTTCAAGGCCGATCGCCCCACCATGCTCGCCCTGTCGGGGAGCCGGAGGAGGCGGGGCAGCAGGTGGGCGGTGCCGCTGTCCCAGTACACCCATTCGATGGCGCCGCCCTTGGAACGGACGGGGGCGCGCCGGTGCTCCAGGTCGAGGTCCACGACGTTCAACGCGACGATTTCGGCGGCCCGGGCGGCGGTCTCGTACAGCATCCGCCACAGCGTCTTCTCCCGGAGCGGGATGTCGCGACGTGACAGCAGCCGGTGGATGGTGGTCTTGGCGACTGCGCGGGTCTCGTCGGTTCTTTCTTTGCGGCGTTCGGCGTCGGGCGGGACCGACGGGGCAGCCCAGTGCTTTGGTATGGCACCAGGTGAGTCAGGAGGCGATGGCGGCGCGGTTGCTACTCCAGGTCGCCGGCGCGCTCGCTCCCCATAGCTCGGCGAGTGTCACCGCTGGCGATCCGGGTCTCGGGCCAGTCGCCGGCCGACTTCAGGGTGCGGGAGAACACGACCTTGGGGATCTCGTTCCCGGCCTTGGCCGAGGGGTGGTCGGAGGTGGGCCAGTATCCGGCCATGACCTCGTAGGTGTTGCGGCCCATGAGGAAGGCCCCAGCGCTTGCCCAGCAGCCTCGAAAGGCCGCGCCGCCCGGCGACGACTCCTTCCGCGTCGAGCGGGTCAACGTCGGCACCCCGCTGCCGTGGGGCCGCTGGGAGACCGGTGTTAGGCAGGTCGGCGTGACCGAGGCGACGGCCGCGAACCTCGTCAGTGTGTCGCTGCTGGTGCGTGGCGCGGTCGAACGCGTCCAGCGAACCCGCGAACTGACCTTCGCGCACGGCGCTCGCTGGCTGCCGCTGCGGGACTACCTGCCCGGCGACCGCCTCTACGCGCCGGGCGAGGCCGGGCAGCGCGAGGCGCTGCGGGTCCGGCAGATCACTCTCACCCGCACGGACTGCGGAGTCGTCTCCGGGAACCGGATCCTCGATGACAGGCTCGCCGATCAGGAACTCCTCGTGCGCCGCCGGATCGTTGGCACGTCGATAAGACCATAGGGCGTACAGACTGACTCAGAATCGCGTGGCCTCATCGACAGTGGCCATCTTCCTGATCTCACTCTCTATGACTCCACGCACGTAACCCGCAAGCCGAGCCTGGACACGCCGTCTTCCGTGTCCGCCTGGGTTTTGCGGTCGTCGATCTCACCACCTGCGCCGCCCCCGCGAGGGGCCGCCCGGCCTACGCCCGCCTCATCGAGGAGGCCCTACCGGTACAAGATGGCTACGTGGCGCGCGAGCTGCTCGGCCACGAGGGGCGCCGAGCGAACGTCAACCATGCCGAGAGCCACGCGCTCACCTGCGCGGTAGAGTCCGCGGGGCTCGGACGCGGGCATCCCCGGCCCGCTGATGTCCGACCTCCTTTCAGCGGTGCGGACGAAGTGAGAGCGCGATCGAGGCGGCGATGAGTCGAAAAGTGCCAAAGGATCTGCCGGGATACGCCGCCCAGCCGGGGGGACGCACCGGCCACGCGGCGTGAGCCGCTCGGCCAGTCCCGTGCCGCTCGTGCCGCCGGTGATCAGGGCGGTCTTGTCGGTGAAGCGTGTCATGCGAGTGCTGCAGAGATCCAGTCGGCGGCCGTGGCCAGCCAGTCGGGACGGGCGTTGCCGAGCAGGTGGTCGCCATGTGGCAGGCACACGTAGTGCCCGTGCGGTGCCAGGCGGGCCAGCGGCTCGCCGTTGGTCACGCCGGGGATGACGTCCTGGCCGCCGTCGATGACCAGCAGCGGGCAGGTGATCTGCGGGGCGAGGGCGGACACGTCCACCTGGCCGGCGAAGCGGCGGGCCGCCTCTTCGCCACCGGCCCGCTGGATGAGGAGATCCCGTACGGGAGGTGGCAGGTCGTCCCAGTGCAGCCGGAAGGGGCCGCTGACGGTGACGGCGGCCGCGACGCGGCTCTCCCGGGCGGCGCTTTCCGCGACGTAGTAGCCGCCGAGGCTGAGCCCGACGAGTCCCACGTTCCGCGGGCGGAGTGTGTCGATGACCTGGCCGATCACGTGGTGGTAGTCGGCGCGGACGGTGCTGGTGGCGGCGAGCGCGCCCTGTCCCGGCCCGTCCATGGCGAACACGGCCAGGCCCCGGCGCAGCAGGGCGGTGACGAGGTCGTGGAACTCCTCCTTGCCGGAGTCCAGCCCCGGGACCACCACCACCGTCGCGGCGGCGTCAGCGGGGCCGCGCAGCCAGCCGGTGAAGCCCGGCCCTTCGATCCGGCGCGCCTGCGGCTCCAGCAACTCCAGCGCCCGTTCCATGGCGGTGTCGGCCTCGGCCGCCGCGAGCGCGCTCTGGCGGTTCGGTCCCAGGGTGGCGAAGTGGAACCAGCGCGCCGCCGCCTGGAGGTGTTCGCCTGTTGAGATCGCCGTGGCCGCCTGCCCGGCGTGCGCCACGTGCTCGCGTGCGGCGCGCATGAAAGCCTCGCCCCACTGGTCCAGGTCCGTCATTTCGCCGGTGACGCGCAGGTACTCGTGCGGGTCCAGCCCGGCTCCGGTGGCGCGTGACAGGTTGGCGGCGGCGAAGTCCGCGGCGCTCATCGCGATGCTCCGATCGTCAGTACGGCCTTGCCGCGGA
>NZ_JAHKRO010000220.1 GCF_019396325.1 Nonomuraea ceibae | reverse complement strand
GGGCACCGACCGCGGTCGCCGTCGTGGAACTGGCGGCCGTCGCCGTCCCCGTCGCGGGCCTGCTGTCCGGCGGGCCGCCGGACCGGCCGATCGCGGCCGCGCCCGGCACCCGCTACTGGGACCTGCCGACCGGCTCGCGCATCGCCTACACCCGCACCCCGGCCCGGGGCGAGCCCACGGGCATCCCGGCGATCCTCGTGCACGGCGGGCCCGGCGCGCCGGACCCCGACCGGCCGCTCCCGGCGCTCGCGCTCGCCGCCGAGGGCTTCGACGTGTATGCCTACCACCAGGTGGGCGCGGGCCTGTCCAGCCGCCTGCCCGACGCACGCGGCTACACGGTCGCCCGGCACGTCGCCGATCTGGACGCCGTCCGGGCCGCGATCGGCGCCGAGCGCGTCGTGCTGGTCGGCGCCTCCTGGGGCGGCACGCTCGTCGCCGCCTACCTGGCCGCGCACCCGGACCGGGCCGCCGCCGCGATCGTGGCCTCGCCGGGACCGATCTGGGCTCCGGCGTACCCCGGCAACCGGCACGTGACGGAGAGCGGGCTACGCGACCAGAACCGGCTGCTGTGGGAGCACCACCCGCGCCTGCTGCTGGCCGCCGCGCTCGTCGAGGTCGCCGGGCCGCGCACCGCCCGCGCGCTGCTGCCGGACGAGACGATGGACGGCGAGTTCGGCTCCCTCGTCGGCGGCCTCGACCTGCGGGCGGGCTGCCCGGGGCAGCCGGTGCGGGGAAGGCCGCCGGGGGTGGGGTTCTGGGCCAACGTCATGACCGGCCGCGACGCCCGCCAGGTCGCCGACCCCCGGCCCGCGCTGCGCCGGGTCACCGCGCCCGTGCTGGTGCTGCGCGGCTCGTGCGACTACCTGGCGCCCGCGGTCGCCCGCGAGTACGCGGCCGTGCTGCCCGGCGCCGTCTTCCGCGCCGTCGAGGGTGCCGGCCACGCCATTCCCCTCGACCGGCCGGAGGAGTACCGCGAGCTGGTCACCGCGTTCCTGCGCGACCACCCTGCGCGCGGCAAGGGGGCCGGGGTCCTGGGGCCGGGCCGCCCGGCAGGTCACACGACGCGGATGACGATCTTGCCGCGTACGCCGCCCGTCTCCAGGGCCCGGTGGGCGGCCGCGATGCCGGAGAGCGGGAAGACCGTGTCCACGACCGGGCGGATCGCCCCGCTCTCCACGTAGCGGGTGAGATCGGCGAACAGCCGGTGCTTGGGGTTGCCGCTGAAGAACCGCATCCGGCGCGGCCCGTACACGGTCGAGGCGGCGATCGCGGCCAGCGACGCGAGCGGGCGGTCGATGTCGAAGGCGATGGCCACCATCCGCCCGCCCGGCGCGAGCAGCCGCCGGAAGTCGGGCAGGCGGGTGCCGACGGTGTCGAGGATCACGTCGAAGGGGCCGAGCGCGGCGGGCTCGGTGGTGGCGTAGTCCAGGGCCTCGTCGGCGCCGAGCTCGCGGACGAGATCCAGGCTGCGGGTCCCGGCGAGCGCGGTGACGTGCGCGCCGAGCGCCCGGCCGAGCTGGACGGCGACGCTGCCGACCCCGCCGCTCCCGCCCCGGACCAGCAGCCGCTCCCCCGCCCGCAGGCGTGCCTTGTCGCGCAGCGCGGTGATCGCGGTCGTGCCCACGCCGGGCAGGGCGGCGGCCTCGACCAGGTCCAGCCCGGCGGGCGCGAGCGCGAGCTGCCGGGGGCGGACGGCGACGTACTCGGCGGCGCTGCCGAAGGTGCGCGGCAGCCCGCCCCACACGCGGGTGCCCGGTGCGAGCCCGGAGACGCCGGGGCCGAGGGCGGCGACCTCGCCGGCGAAGTCGAGCCCGACACGTTTGGGGAATCCGCGCTCGATCGTGTCGGTCACCAGCCTGACCCGCCCGGCCCGGCCGTACGACTCGCCGCCGTTGACGCTGGCGGCGTGCACCCGCACCAGCACCTCGCCGGGGCCGGGCTCGGGGCGGGGCAGCGTGCCCTCGTAGAGCACCTCGGGGGGCCCGTAACGGTCGAAAAGAGCGGCGCGCATGTTCGTCATGGCTGGGAGGCTAGCCAGCTAACCGGACGCTACCGCCCACTTACGGGTAATGTGAGAGACATGTCCGACGGTTCATCTCGGATGTTGCGCGCTGACGCCTCGCGCAACCGCGGCCGGATCCTGCGGGCCGCCCGCCACCTGTTCGCCACGCGCGGCATCGACGTGCCGATGGCGGCGATCGCCCGCCGGGCGGGGGTCGGCACGGCCACGCTCTACCGGCGTTTCCCCACGCGGGAGTCGCTGGTGACCGAGGTGTTCGCCGACCAGCTCGCGATGTGCGTGGGGGCGCTGAGCGAGGCGCTGGCCGACGACGACCCGTGGCGCGGCTTCCGCACGGCCGTGGAGAAGGTGTGCGCGATGCAGGTCGTCGACCGGGGGTTCACCGCCGCGTTCCTGACGGCCTTCCCGGGCGCGTTCGACCTGGAGCGCAAGCGCGCCGAGGCCGAGGACGAGCTGGCCGAGCTCATCCGGCGGGCCAAGGCCGCCGGCCGGCTGCGCGCCGACTTCGTCCTGGCGGACCTCATGCTGCTGCTCATGGCCAACGGCGCGGTGGTCGCCGGGGCAGGGGACGCGGCCGCGGCGGCGTCGCGGCGGCTCGTCGCCTACTTCCTGCAGTCGTGGGAGGCCGGGCACGCGGGGCCGCTGCCGCCCCCGCCGGCGGAGCTGCGGTACGTGGGTTAGGCGCCGCTCTTGCGCTGCCGGTAGGCGCGCTGGCGGCAGGCCCGGGAGCAGTACGCGCGCGGCCGCCCCGATTCCGGCTGCTCCACCGGTTCACCGCACACCTGACACCGGGTTTCGTCACGCCTTTCGTCACGTCTGGCGGTGATGAGCAGCTCGATGCCGTCGAGCAACCGGGCCAGCCCGAACTCGAACGGGTCCTCCGGGTGGTCGTAGCCGCCCTCCTCCCACAGCCGAGTGAGCGTCGGATAGCGGTCCAGCCGGGCGAAGAGCGTGTCGCGCGAGCCCCACCACTCCTCCTCGCTCACGCCGCTGCTGCGCTCGGCGTGCGCGGTCTCGGCCAGCACCAGCGCCTCGGCGTCCACGAACCGGCCCACCAGCCCGACCGCGGCGATCATCTCGGCCGGGGTGAGTCCGGTGCCGGCGACCGTGCTCAGCATCGCCTCGTAGTAGGCCACCGCGTTGGGCCCGGGCACGTGCCTGCTGCCCCGGATCTCCGCCAGCCACGGATGGCGTCTGCGCAGCTCCCAGCCCTGCCGGGCGCACGACTCCAGCCGGGCCCGCCAGCCCTCCCCCTCGGGCGCCGGCAGCCCGGCCATCACCGCGTCGCGCATCAGGTCCACCAGGTGGGCGCGGCCGGGGACGTGCCGGTAGAGGGACATGGTGGTGAAGCCGAGGCGCTCGGCGACCTTGCGCATCGACAGCCCGGCCAGCCCTTCGGCGTCGGCGACCTCGACGGCGGCGCGGACGATCCGGCCCAGGCTCAGCCCGGCCCCCGGCCCCTCGTCCCACAGGAGCTCCACCCCGCGGTCCGGATCAACTGCTTCGCTCATGGTTTAGGGTATATACCCGTGTACGCCATAAACAACGAAATCCTGTACGTTTCCCCGCACGGCGACGACGACGCCCCCGGCACACTGGAGCGTCCCTTCGCCACCCTCGGCCGGGCCGTCGGCGCGGCCCGTGAGCTCACCGGCGACGTCGTCATCTGCCTGCGCGCCGGCACCCACACCCTCGCCGCCCCGCTCGAACTCACCGAGGACGACGCCCGCCTGACCGTCCAGGCCCACGGCTACGGCACCGCCGAGCAGGAGCAGGCCGTCATCAGCGGCGGCCGGGAGATCACCGGCCAGGTGGCCGGCGGCGTCTGGACGGCCGACGTCGGCGACCTCGACACCCGGCAGCTCTACGTCGAGACCGGAGGCGTCCTCCGCCGGGCCGAACGCGCCGGCATCGACGCCCTGCCCGGCGACGCCACCAGAACCGTCACGGGTTACGTCACGGACAGCCCGCTCGACTGGCACAGCCCCGCCGACGTCGAGTTCGTCTACCGGGGCGTCTACCCGTGGACCGAGGCCCGCATCGGCGTCGCCGAAGTCACCTCCGACGGCGAACGCACCCACGTCACGATGGCGCAGCCCGCCTTCGCCCGCGCCGTCGAGCTGTACAACTTCACCTGGGAGGAGCACACCCAGGAAGGCCCCGCGCTGCCCACCAGGATCGAGAACGACGCCGCCTTCCTCACCGAGCCCGGCACGTTCGTCCTCGACCGCTCCCGCCCCGGCCACCACGTGCTGCGCTACCTGCCCCGCCCCGGCGAGCGGCCCAGGATCGTCGCCCCCGCCCTGGAGACCCTGCTGCGCGTCACCGGCTCCCGCGACGTCACCTTCCGCGGCCTGACCTTCGCCGACGCCACCTGGCTGCGGCCCAGCGGCCCGGAAGGCTTCCTGCACTACCACGGCAACGGCCACTACGACGGCGGCCCGGTCGAGAAGGTCGTGCTCGTCGAGGGGCAGGCGTGGGTCACGGTGCCGTCCCGCTCGGCGACGATCCCCGCCTGCGTGACCGTCGACGGCGGCGCCGACGTCCGCTTCGAGCGGTGCCGCTTCACCCGGCTGGGCGCCACCGCGCTCGGCCTGACCGGCGGCGAACGGCACGTCGTGCGCGGCTGCGACTTCGACACCCTGTCCGCCTCCGCCGTCAACGTCACCGGCGGCCACGACACCCTCATCGAGGACAACCTGGTACAGCACATCGGCCTCGACCACTCCGGCTCCCCCGGCATCGCCCTGCTCGGCACCGAACGCTGCACCGTCGCCCACAACCACGTCCGCGAGGTCCCGCACTGCGGCATCGTCGCCGGGCCGGGCCGCGGCACCCGGCTCCTGCGCAACCTCACCACCGGCACGATGAGCGTCCTGGCCGACGGCGGCGGCCTCTACCTGTCCGGCCCGCAGGGCAGCTCGCACGACGACGGCGCCCAGATCCGGGGCAACGTCGTCAAGGACACCCGCACCCCGTACAACTTCGGCCTCTACACCGACTACGGCGCCGCCTGGGTCACCGTCGAGGAGAACGTCGTCACCGGCGCCGACAGCACCGCCGTGCTGCAGGTGTCGCCGCCGCTGGAGAACGTCGTCTACCGGGGCAACTTCTGGGACGCCGACCCCGCCGGCAGCGACGCCGTCCCGGCCGGGGTCACCTACGAGGGCAACACCACGCTGGCGGAGGGCCTGGACGCGGCCACGGCCGAGATCCAGGCCCGCGCGGGGCTGCTGCGGCCCCGCGGCTGACCACACCAGGAGACGAAGGTCAGCTGCAGCCGCCGCGTCCGCAGATGGACCAGGCGCGCAGCTGGCCGTTCTCCCACAGGTCGACGAAGACCGCGGTGGCACCGCCCCGGACGTCGGCCTCCAGGGTGAAGCCGTGCCCGACGGTGCCGTTGCAGGCGCTCCTGACCTCGCGCGACACGATCGTGTCGTTCACGTAGGCGGTGTAGACGACGTCGCGGCAGCCGGAGGCGGCCCGCAGCTCGCCGCCGACCCGGACCGAGCGGTTGTACCAGATGAGGTTGCCCTTGACGTAGGAGTTGCCGTACTGGACGTCGTAGCGCGTTTGCGGGTAGTCGGCGGCCCGGGCCGCCGTGGTGGCTCCGGCCGTGAGGACGGCCGCC
>NZ_JAHKRO010000022.1 GCF_019396325.1 Nonomuraea ceibae | reverse complement strand
CACCGTGCCAGACCAGCGGCACCCGCCGCGGCGCTGCGCCGACGCGGCCGTTCTCGACGTAGCGGGGCTCGCCGTCGGCGACCTCGACGGCCACGCCCTCCACCGCCAGCCCGTCCTTCAGCACCGCCACGACGGACGTGAGCGCCTCGGCGGGATCACCGCGCCGGATGGCCTGGGTCAGCCGCTCGGCCAGCAGCGCGGGGTCACCGACCCTGCCGTACAGCAACCGGTCCACCAGCCGCTGCAACCACCGCCGCAACGGCTGGAAGAACGCCCCCGCGAACAGGGCCGAGGCCAGACCGGCGATCTGGTCGTACCCGGAGACCAGCACGGAGGAGACGGCGCCCACGCCGAAGTACACGGCGCTCACCACGACCAGCAGCCCGGCCGCCACGAACGTGCGGCTGACCACGGTGTCGATCCCGTACAACCGGTAACGCATCACCGCGAACGCCATCGCGACCGGGATCAGCGCCGCCCAGGTGATCGACAGCCACATCAGCTCCGGCACGGCCCCGCCCACGACCAGGAACACGATGTAGCCCGCGAAGGCGTACATCGGCCAGCCGATCTGCCGCCTGCCGACCGGGTCGGCCCGCCGCATCCGCAACGCCATCGAGCACGCGGCCAGCGCCATCGAGGTGTAGATGAGCGTCCACCCGGCCACGGTCATCACCTGCAGGTACGGGCCGAGCGCGGGCACCGCCAGCGGGTTGGTGATGACGACCGGGTACGGGTAGTCGGCGAGGGACGGGTCGGGGCGCACGACGGCGCGCAGGATGTTCAGGCTGAGCCCGGCCACGCTGAGGACGATGACCCAGCGCCAGCGCGGCGACAGCAGCCGGCCGTCGGGCGAGTAGAGCGGCAGCACGGCGGTGAGCGTCGCCCCGCAGATCCCCCACGGGATCAGCGTCGCGATCCGCAGCCAGCTCGACACCTCGTAGCGGCCGAGGTCGGCGTAGTGGAAGAGCAGCGCGTTGGTGATGTCACTGGCCGCGCCGGCGAGCCCGCCCAGGCACATGACCCACGCCATGCCGAGCTTGGGCCGGTGGAAGATCAGGACGGCGCCGACCACGGGGAACGCCAGGGCGGCGGCCGACTGCGGGGTCGCGGTCTGCGCCGGGGTCCACTCGGGCGGCAGCGACTGCCAGATCGCCAGCGCCGCGAGTTCGAGCAGCGGGGACAGCACCGCCAAGGTGACGGCCGCGGCCCGCGCTGCCACGATGGCGTTCCGAGCCATGCTGGTCCCTGCCTCTCCTGGAGCTGGACGCATTATGCACGGCTTCGTATTGATAAATCGTCATAAAAAGGTTGCTCACCTGCTGAACGACCTCATCGCCCCCCGCCCGTCCGACACCGCGACGCTCTTCTCCGACGCCAGCACCAGCTCGTCGTCCCCGTCACCGTCGTAGTCCCCGGCGGTCAGCGGCGACAGCCCGCGCCCCGCGCCGATCGGCCCCGCGTCCCGCAACCCCCCGGGACCGCCCCGGAACAGGCGCGGCCCCGACGGCGTGTCGGGCCAGAACCCGCCGAAGGCCACGTCGTCGTCGCCGTCGCCGTCGAAGTCGCCCGCCACCGCCCCGCCCTTGGCCCCGCGCAGGCTCTCGACGCGGCCGCCCGCGTAGTAGACGGTCAGGGTCCGGTCCACGCCCGGCGGCTCGGTCTCGAACCCGGGCTCGTTGTTGCGGCCGCCGTCGTCGCCGACCGCGACGTCCTCCCGGCCGTCGCCGTCGAAGTCGCCGAACGCCGACGCCATCCCCGCGTTCAGCCTGCGGACCGGCTCCCCCGGCCCCCGGACGAGCCGGCTCGCGACCTGCTCGCCGTCGTCGCCCTCGTACACGAGCAGCCCGGTACGGCGCCCTGCGCCGATCGGCCCGGCGGCCAGGCGCCAGAACTCCCCGCCTGACGGGGACGGCCGGGTCTCCTCGCGGGCCGGGACGCCCTCGCGCGTGAACGGGCCGTACAGCAGCACCAGGGCCGTGCGCCCCGAGGCCGGGGCCGCCACGTCGGCCACGCCGTCACCGTCGAAGTCGCCGGTCACCGCATGCAGCAGGCTCTTCCTGCCCACGCGCACGGGGACGAGGCCGACGCCCTGCGGGCCGCCCCAGAGGACGTGCGGGGCCATCTCCCCTTCGGGCGGGCCGCCGTGCACCACGACGTCGCCGTAGCCGTCGGCGTCGAGGTCGGCATGGACGCTCTGGCTGATCAGCCACACCCGGAACCGGTCGGCGGGCACGGACACGCGGGTGGCGGGGTCCAGGCCGGTACGGGAGCCGCGGACGACGTCGAGGCGGTCACCCGAGGCGAAGACCAGGTCGGCATAGCCGTCGCCGTCAAGGTCGCCGGGCCGGCCCCGGTCAACCGGCTCACCCGCCGACGGGCCGGACGAGGTCGCGGGCGGACCGGACGTGGTGGGCGGGCCGGGCGTCGCGGGACCGGACGTCGTGGGCGAGCCGGACGTCGTGGGCGGGCCGGGCGTCGCAGGCGGACCGGAGGTCACTGGCGGGCCGGACGTGGCAGGCGGGCTGCGGGTCTCGGGCGGGAGTGCGCAGGCGGCGAGCGTCACCAGCAGCAGCACCGCGCCGACGACTCGCCTCATACCCGCCCATCGTACGGCTCAGGCGCCGTCGAAGGCCTGCGCCACCGCCAGGCTGTCCTCGTACACGTGGTGCCGCGTCACCAGCCCGTCCTCCACCGTGAGGTGGAGCGCGAACCTGGACCGGTAGGCGCGGCCGGTCGGGCGGGCGGTCTGGCGGATCTCCCCCAGCACGACCGCGTGCTCCCCGTCGACGAGCACCCGCTCGACCACCGTGGCGACCTCCTCGGGCACGTGGTGCTCGGCGATCTCCCGGTAGTGCGCCTCGGCGTCGGCGCGGGTGACGCGGTGGCGGATCCACGGGGTCGCGGCGCGGCCGTGCTCGGCCTCCGGCCAGTCGAGCTTCCAGTCGGCGTCGTCGGCGTACAGCTCCGCGATGCGCCGGGGGTCGCCCTCGCCGATCCTGCGCAGCAGCTCCTGGACGACGTCACGTGTGGACATGCGGTGCTTCCTCCCCGTTTGGACGACCTGGAAAGCCTGGCAGGGGCGCGGCCCGGGGCGCCATTACGTCGCAGGTAAGCGCCTTGACAATTTTATTTGTCGGTGAGACGCTCAGGGCATGGAGAACACGGTCACTTCCCAGGACGGCACCACCATCGCCTACACCCGCGTCGGCCACGGGCCGGCGGTCATCCTCGTCGACGGGGCGATGTGCCACCGCGCCTCCGGCCCCAACCCCGCGCTGGCGGCCGAGCTCGCCGGCAGCCACACGGTCTACACCTACGACCGGCGCGGGCGCGGCGGCAGCGGCGACACCGCGCCGTTCGCGGTCGAGCGCGAGATCGACGACCTCGCCGCGCTGATCGAGGCGATCGGCGAGCCCGTCTTCCTGTACGGGATCTCGTCCGGCGCGGCGCTGGCCCTGGCCGCCACCGCCGCCGGGCTCCCGGTCACCAAGGTCGCCGTGTACGAGCCGCCGTTCGTGGTCGACGGCACCCGCGCTCCCATGCCCCACGACTACGAGGAGCGCATCCGCGGCTTCATCGCCGCCGGCCGCCCGGCCGACGCCATCCGCTACTTCATGCGCACGGGCGTCGGGCTGCCGGGCATCATGGTGGCCATGATGCGGCTCATGCCCGGCTGGTCCGGCATGAAGGCGATCGCCCACACGCTGGCCTACGACGCGGCGTTCGTGGCGCGCTTCGGGCAGGGCAAGCCGCTTCCCGAGCACGAGTGGGACGCGGTGAAGGTGCCCGCGCTGGTGATCGACGGCGGCAAGAGCCCGGCCTGGATCCGCAACGGCGCCGCCGACCTGGCCCGCGTGCTGCCCGACGCAGCCGCGCGCACCCTCGACGGCCAGACGCACCTGGTCAAGGCGCGCGCGCTGGCCCCCGTGCTGAAGGGCTTCTTCGCATGAGCTTCCGCACCACCGTCGAGCTGGCGGGCAGGACCGCGACGGGGTTCGAGGTGCCCGCCGGCATCGTGGAGGCGCTCGGCTCGGGCAGGCGGCCCGCCGTGACGGTCACGGTCAACGGCTACAGCTACCGCAGCACGGTCGCCGTCATGGGCGGGCGCTACCTGCTGCCGCTCAGCGCCGAGCACCGGCAGGGCGCCGGGGTGGCGGCGGGCGACGAGGTCGAGGTGACGCTGGAGCTCGACACCGCGCCGCGCGAGGTGGCGGTCCCCGGCGACCTGGCCGAGGCGCTCGACCGGGCGCCGGAGGCGAAGGCGTTCTTCGACGGCCTGTCCTACTCCCGGCGGCGCCGGGTGGTCCTCCAGGTCGAGGGCGCCAAGAAGGCCGAGACCCGGCAGCGCCGCGTCGCCGACGCGATCACCAAGCTGGCCGCCGGCGAGGCGTGACCTCCCGGCCGGGCCGTGCCGGTGAGGCGGATCGGCCGTGCCGGTGAGGCCGCCTCGCTCTTGAGAGTGAGAGCCAGGATCGCCCCGGGCGGCGATCCCTTTCGCGGCGGGAAATCCGAGGATGGGGACGTCAACCAGCGCCTCCCCCAGGAGAAGATCATGCGGATCCGCCCCGCCTACCTCGCCGCGCCACTGCTCTCCACGGGCTACGGAATCCTGCGGCTCATCGACGGGATCGACGGCAGCCGAGGGCCGGGACCGGCCTGGACGGCCGGACATCTGGCGTTCATGGGCGCACTGGTGCTCTTTATCTACATATTTCGGGAAATGTGGCTGATGCTCGGGCGCAGCCGGGCCGCCACCGCCGTGCTCGTCGCCGGAGCGGCCGGGGCCGGGCTGGCGTTCGTCCAGTTCGCGATCGACGTCGTCGTGGGGTTCATGGCGGCCGACCACGAGGCGATGGGGCCGCTGTTCGACCAGGTGCAGGCGGTGCCGGGGGTGTCGTTGCTGGTCTACCAGGCCGGGCCGGTCCTCTTCTACGTCGCGCAGGTCGTGCTCGTGGCCATGCTCGCGGTCCGGCGCCAGGTGCCGGTCTGGGTTCCGGCGCTGGTGCTGGTCCAGGTGCTGCTGCCGTTCGTGTCGCTGGACCTGATCCCGCTGGGCGGGCTGCTCGCGCTGATCGCGTTCCTGCCGCTGGCGGTGGGTGACCGGCGAGTCCCCGCACATGCCTGATCTTGCGCGAAACTGGGACATCGTGCCCGAACCTCCGCTCGTCACCGTGCTCCGCCGCCGCTACCGGGCGCTCCCCCAGCCGCTGCTGGACGTGGCCCTCACCGGCGCGATCACGCTCGCCCAGCTCTGGCCGCTGCTGTCGAGCACCAGCTACTTCGGGGTGCCGTGGTCCTGGTGGGGCTACGCGGTGGCGGTCGGCTCGTCGCTGCCGGTGCTGTGGCGCCGCCGCTTCCCGGTGACCGTGCTGGTGACGTCGCTGATCGTGAGCGGGCTGTACGACCTCGCCGACAGCGTGGCCGACCAGCCGATCTGGTACGGCTCCCTGGTCGCCCTCTACACCGTGGCCACGAGCTCGCCCCGCTGGGTCCGCGTCACCGCGCTCTGCCTCATGGCCGGTGGCATGTTCGCGCTGGTCGGCTCGTCGGAGACGGCCCTGCGCAGCACCGTGCTGTACGTGGCCGCGTACGCGATCGGCAGGGCGGCGGCCACGTCGCGCGCGCACGCGGCGGCGCTGGAGGAACGGGCCGCGAGGCTGGAAAGGGAGCGCGAGATGGAGGCCGAACGCGCGGCCGAACGCGAGCGGGCGCGGATCGCCCGCGACATGCACGACATCCTCGCCCACGCGGTCAGCCTCATGGTCGTGCAGGCGGAGGCGGGCCCGGTGGCGGTCAGGACCGACCCGGACCGCGCGGAGGCGGCGTTCGACGCGATCGCGGGGGCGGGCCGCGACGCGATGGTGCAGCTCAGGCGGATGCTCGGCGCGCTCAAGGAGGAGCAGGCGCCGCTCGCCCCCCAGCCCACACTCGACGAGCTGCCCGGCCTGGCGGACCAGGTGGCGGGCACGGGGCTGAAGGTCGCCTTCGAGACCACCGGTGAGCCGCGCCCGCTCCGGTCCGACTCGGCGGTCGCGGCGTACCGGATCACGCAGGAAGCGCTCACCAACATCGTCAAGCACGCCGGCGCGACCCGCGCGGACATCCGGCTCACCTGGGAGGACGACACCCTGATGATCGACATCAGCGACGACGGCCGGGGCTCGGGCCGGGCCCTGCCCTCGGGCGGCAACGGGCTGATCGGCGTCCGCGAGCGCGCCGCCTCCTGTGGCGGCTCCGCTACGGCCGGGCCGCGCACCGACGGTCTCGGCTTCCGCGTCACCGCCCGGCTGCCGGCATGACGGTCCGGGTGGTCGTGGCCGACGACCAGGAGCTGGTCAGGGGCGGGTTCGCGATGATCCTGGCCGCGCAGCCCGACATCGACGTGGTGGCCGAGGCCGGCGACGGCGTCGAGGCGGTGGCGGCGGTGCGCGAGCACGCGCCCGACGTGCTGCTGCTCGACATCCGCATGCCCCGGATGGACGGCATCGAGGCGGCCCGGATCGTGTGCGCCGAGACGGCCTACCGGGTGCTCATGCTGACGACGTTCGACCTGGACGACTACGTGTTCGACGCGTTGCGGGCGGGGGCCAGCGGGTTCCTGCTCAAGGACGTGCGCCGCGACGACCTGGTGAACGCGGTGCGGGTGGTCGCCGGTGGCGAGTCGCTGCTCGCGCCGGCGGTCACCACGCGGCTGATCCACGAGTTCACCTCGCGACCGGCGGCCAGGCCGGGCGCCGCTCCCGGGGCGCTGGACGTGCTGACGGCCAGGGAGCGCGAGACGCTGCAGCTGATCGCGCGCGGCCTGTCCAACGCGGAGATCGCGCGGACGCTGGTGGTCAGCGAGCACACGGTGAAGACGCACGTCAGCAACCTGCTGACCAAGCTCGGGCTGCGTGACAGAGTGCAGGCGGTGATCGCCGCGTACGAGTCGGGGCTGGCCGTGCCGGGAGCGTAACGGACCCGCGGACGGGTAGGCGGGCTCGTATGAGTGAGGGCTTCGAGACGGACATGCTCTGGGACGAGTTCCATCGGGTGGTCAACATGAACTCCGAGGAGCTGCGTTCCTACCTGCTGGCCGACGCCTCGGGCGAGGACGGTTTCAGCGCCGATCCCGACCTGGGCATCGACGAGCTCGGCAGGGGCGTGCTGCACGTGCTGAGCAAGCGGAAGATGGACCTGACCGACGCCGACCGCGACGTGATGCGCCGGGTGGTCGAGCTGGTGGAGACGGTCGGCAACAAGAGCGACGACCAGGCGCGGCACATGCTGATGTCCGCGGGGCACGACCCGCTGCGGGCATAGGCGATGATCCAGCCGCAGGACTGGATCGCGGGCTACCTGCGGGCCTGGGAGTCCAACGATCCGGACGAGATCGCCGCCCTCTTCACCGAGGACGCGGTGTACTACAACGAGCCGTACAGCATGCCGGTGCGCGGCCGGGACGCGATCGTCTCCAACTGGCTGGCCAGGCAGGACAGGCCAGGTGAGACGACGTTCCAGTGGCATCCGGTGTGCGTGACGGCCGAGGTGAGCGTCATCCAAGGCGTCACGACATATCCGGACAAGACGTACAGCAACCTCTGGGTGATCCGGTTCGTTCCCGACGGCAGGTGCCGGGAATTCACCGAATGGTGGATGGAGCATGACATCAGGTGATGCAATGAGCCGACGACCATCCGAGGAGGCCCGTTGAGAGACAACCTCGACCTCGCCGCGAGCGCCCAGCAGCTCGCCGACGCCGCGCCGGCCGGTTCGCTGGACCGGGCGGCGGCGAAGTCCGTGGCGATCACGCTGGCGACGACCCGCGACATCGCGCAGGCCAGGCAGACCCTGGACGGGGTCACGCCCGACGACGTGCGGCAGGCGGCGCTGGCCCTGTTCGAGCGCATCTCAGCGGACTGATCCCCCGAGCCGCGTCAGCCCGGGCCTGATCGGCGCCGGGCCTTCCGTCATGTCCCGGCCAGGTGCGCGACCAGGCGCCGGACCTGCTCGGCGTAGTGGCCGGCGAACTCCGGCGATTCCGGGTCGAGGCCGGTGGCGGCCCTGACGACCTGCGGGAACGTGATGCCGGCCGCCGCCATCGCGAACAGCGCCACCAGCACCGCCGCCGGGTCGAGGTCGGCGGGCAGCTCCCCCGCCTCCTGCCGCCGGCGCAGTTGCTCGACGTCGCGGCGCAGGTCGTCGGCGAAGCCCGGGTCGGGCGGGGCGTCGTCCGTGAGCCCCTGCCAGGCCATCAGCCTGCCGTAGTCGCGCCGCTCGGCGTTGGCCCGCACGTAGCCCGCCGCGAGCTCGCCCAGCGTGGCGCCCCGGTCGGCGAACGCGCTCTCCTCACGCTGCCAGCTCGCGCTGAGCGCCTGGTAAAGGCCCTCTTTTCCGCCGAAGTAGTAAGAGATGAGCTGCTTGTTCATCCCCGCTCTGGCGGCGATCTCGCCGACCCTCGCCCCGGCGAACCCCTTGGCCGCGAACTCCTCCAGCGCCGCCTGAAGGATGCGGGCCTTGGTCCGCTCGGGGTCGCGCTGCTTCTCCTCGGGTGCTCGCCTCATACCGGCCCACTTTATCATCCATCCGTTTGGTTGACAGTTTCATCCGTACGGGTGATAGTTGCGGCATGACGAACGACATCGCGATCATCGGCGGCGGCTTCGGCGGGCTCTGCCTGGCGCACGGACTGCGCAAGGCGGGCCTCGACGTGACGGTCTACGAGCGGGACCGCACCCCGGCCGACCGGCTGCAGGGCTACCGGGTGCACATCGACCCCCACGGCGCGCGGGCGCTGCGCGACTGCCTGCCGCCCCACCTGTGGCAGGCGTTCCTGGACACAACCGGGCAGGGCGGCCAGGACTTCGGCTTCCTCACCGAACAGCTCGACCTGCTCGCGCTCATCGAGACCCCGCCCGCCGCCGACCCGGCCGACGACCACCACTCGGTCAGCCGCATCACGCTCAGGCAGGTGCTGCTGTCGGACCTGGACGACGTCGTACGGTTCGGCAGGGCGTACGAGAGGTACGAACGGCTGCCCGACGGACGGGTCAGGCTGTTCTTCGCCGACGGCGCCAGCGAGACGGCCGGGATCGTGGTGGCGGCCGACGGCGGCAACTCGCGGGTGCGCAGGCAGTATCTGCCGCACGCGCGGCGGGTCGACACCGGCATCACCACGGTCGCCGGCAAGTTCCCGCTCACCGAGCGGACGCGGCGGCTGCTGAGTCCCCGGCTGGTCGACGGGCCCAACAACGTGATCCCGCCGTCGGGCCTGGGCCTGTTCTGCGCCCCGCACGACCTGAGCGACGCGCCCGCCACCGGCATCGGGCGCACCGAGCAGGAGGGTGCGCTGATGGACAACGGCAGCAGCTACATCCTGTGGGCGGTCGGCGCGGCCCTCGACCGCTTCCCGGGCGACATTTCAGAAATGTCCGGCCAGCAGCTCCGCGACGCCGTCTCCGCCATGATCACCTCCTGGCACCCCGACCTGCGCCGCCTCGTCGCCGACTCGGACCCCGACACGGTCTCGCTGCTGCCGATCCGCACGTCGGTCCCCGTCGACGCCTGGGAGCCGTCCACCATCACCCTGCTCGGCGACGCCATCCACAGCATGACCCCGATGCGCGGCATCGGCGCCAACACCGCCCTGCGCGACGCCCGCCTCCTGGCCCAGGCACTCGCCGGTGGCGGCGACCCCGTCCAGGCCATCGGACGTTACGAGGCGGAGATGCGCGGGTACGGTTTCACCGCCGTGCGCGACTCGCTGCGCGCGGCCGAGCAGTTCGTCGGCGGCGGCCGGCTGGCCCGCCTCGGCTTCAAGACCTTCCTGCGCACGGTCCAGCGGGTTCCGTCGCTCAAGGCCAAGGTCTTCGCCTGACTGCGGGGAGCGCACTGTAGCGGGTCGGGTACGCTCCGGGTGACGGGCGCCCGGCGCGACAGGCGATCTTCCGCAATGTCGGCGGATAAGCCAGTCTGGGGACAGCTACCGTCGCAACATGAGGAGACCAGTGGCCGATCCCGTCAAGCTAGAGACGCGGGGCAGCGATTTCGCCAGACTCGCCACCAAGATCACCGAAGCCGGGCTTCTGGACCGGCGTCCCGTCTATTACGCGGTCAGGATCAGCCTCGTCATGGGCGCCTATCTGGGCGGCTGGGGGCTGTTCGTCTGGGTCGGCGACTCCTGGCTGCAGCTTCTCGTCGCCGTCCTCATGGCCGTGGTCTTCACCCAGATCGGGTTCGTCGCCCACGACATCGGCCACCGGCAGGTGTTCCGCACCCGGCGGGCCAGTGACATGGCCGGGCTGCTGATCGGCAACCTCGCCATCGGCCTCGGCTGGGGGTGGTGGAACACCAAGCACAACCGCCACCACGCCAACCCCAACCACGAGGACCACGACCCCGACGTCTCCCCCGCGGTCATCGTCTGGTCGGAGGACCAGGTGGCCAGGAGTGTCGGGCTGCCCAAGTTCATCGCCAAGTGGCAGGCCTACTGGTTCTTCCCGCTGCTCACGCTGGAGGCCTGGCACCTGCACGTGGCCAGCGTGAAGGCGGTGTTCAAGCCGACGACCAAGCGCCGGGGCATGGAGGGCGCGCTGCTGCTGGCGCACTTCGCGCTCTACTTCGGCCTCGTCTTCGCCGTGCTGCCGTTCTGGATGGCGGTGGCCTTCCTGGTCGTGCACCAGGGCGTGTTCGGCGTCTACCTGGGCTGCTCGTTCGCGCCCAACCACAAGGGGATGCCGATCCTCACCGCCGAGGACAAGCTCGACTTCCTGCGCAAGCAGGTGCTCACCTCGCGCAACGTCAAGGGCGGGCTGCTCACCGACATCGGGCTGGGCCAGCTCAACTACCAGATCGAGCACCACCTGTTCCCCAACATGCCGGCCCCCAACCTGCGCAAGGCGCAGCCGATCGTCCAGCGCTACTGCGCGGAAATCGGGGTCAGCTATCTGGAGACGGGCCTGTTCAGGTCGTACGGCCAGGCTCTCCAGCACCTGCACGAGGTCGGCGCGGCGCTGAGGTGATCAGCCCTGCTCCAGGCGTCGACGCAGGGCCTCCCTGCGCTGCTCCAGCTCGGCGATGATCTCGGCCTGCTCGTCCGCCTGGGCGATCTGGGCCGAGATCTCGAACTGGTCGGTGGCGCCCTGGTCGCGGATCTGGTCGCGCTGCTCCTGGTTGTCCCGCTTCAGCTTCGCCAGCTCCTCGTCGAGCCTGGCGAGCTCGTCCTCTGTGCTCATCTTCCGCACCTACCCAGCGACCGGCCCGGGTCACGTCCCGTACAGAATGGGAGACATGCGGAGGAGCACCATCGTCTCGGTGGCCGCGGTGGCGATCACGCTGCTCGGCGTCCTGGCCGCCTGGATCATCCGGGCCGACCAGCAGCCGAACGTGCTCGACGTGGTGCTGCCGCTGATCACGGCGGCCGGGGTGCTGCTGCGCAAGCGCTACCCGGTGCTGACGCTGATCGTGGTGTCGGCCGCCGTGGTGGCCTACTACCCGTTCGCCCGGCTGGACGGGCCGCTCATCTTCGTGCCGTTCCTGATGCTCTACACCGCGGCCGACCACGGGCACCTCACCGCGGCCATCACCACCGGGTCGGCGTCGCTGCTGCTCATGGGGCTCGGCGAGACCGGTGACGTGCGGCACGTCGACGACAGCGCGCTGGCGATGATCGCGGGCTGGGTGGTGGCGGCCATCGCGGCGGGCAGCGTGAGCCGCAACCGCCGCGCCTACCTCGCGGAGGCCGACCGCCGGGTGCGCGAGGCCGAGCACGGGCGTGAGGAGGAGGCCAGGCGGCGGGCCGGCGAGGAACGGCTGCGCATCGCCAGGGAGCTGCACGACGTGCTCGGGCACAACGTATCGATGATCAACGTGCAGGCGTCGGCTGCGCTGCACGGGCTGAAGAAGCGGCCGGAGGACGCCGAGGCGGCGCTGCGCGCGATCAAGGACACCAGCAAGGAGACGCTGCGCGAGCTGCGCACCACGCTGGGAGTGCTGCGCCAGGTGGACGAGGACGCGCCGACCGCGCCCGCCGACAGCCTGGGCCGCATCGACGCGCTGGTGGCGGCGTCGGGGCTGGAGGTGCGGACCGAGCTGTCGGGGCCGCTGGACGAGGTGCCGGTCGAGGTGGACCTCGCGGCGACGCGGATCATCCGCGAGGCGCTGACGAACGTGTCACGGCACTCCGGTACGAAGGCGGCGACACTCTCCGTCAGCAACACGTCCGGAAATATCCTGATCCGCGTGGAGGATGATGGACCGGGGGCCGTGTTCACCGAGGGCAGCGGCTACGGGCTGCAGGGCATGCGCGAGCGCGCCACGGCCCTGGGCGGCAGGCTCGACGCCGGCCCCCGCCCCGAGGGCGGCTTCCGGGTCGTCGCCGAACTACCCCTGAACGGAGCCACATGATCCGCACGCTGCTGGCCGACGACCAGACCCTGGTACGGGCCGGCTTCCGGTCCATCCTCAGCGACGAGGACGACATCGAGGTCGTCGCCGAGGCCGCCAACGGCACGCAGGCCGTGACCCTGGCCCGCGAGACCCGGCCGGACGTGGTGCTCATGGACATCCGCATGCCCGAGCTCGACGGCCTGGAGGCCACCCGCCAGATCGTCACCGACCCCCGGCTGGACGAGGTCAAGGTCATCATCCTGACCACGTTCGACCTCGACGACTACGTCTACGGCGCGCTGCGCTCCGGGGCCAGCGGCTTCCTGGTCAAGGACACCGAGCCGGCCGAGCTGATCCACGCCGTCCGGGTCGTGGCCAGGGGCGACGCGCTGATCGCGCCGTCGATCACCCGGCGGCTGATCGCCGAGTTCGCCGGCCGCGTCAAGCGCCCCGAGCCCGGCCCCGAGCTCAACTCCCTCACCGAGCGCGAGCGCGAGGTCATGAGCCTGGTCGCGGGCGGCCTGTCGAACGACGAGATCGCCGCCCGGCTCGTGCTGAGCCCCGCGACGGCCAAGACGCACGTCAGCCGCATCATGACCAAGCTCGGCGTGCGCGACCGGGCCCAGCTCGTGGTCCTCGCCTACGAGGCCGGCATGATCACCCCGGGCTGGCTTACAACCTGAGGTGTACGCCGCGGCCCGCCGTGTCACCCCAGGGGTACGGCGGGTGCCCGCCTGAGGTGGACGACCCGGGCGTAACCGTCATCGGATCCTGCTACGCATGGACACCGTTGAACTGGCCCGCCTGCAGTTCGCGCTCACCGCGGGCGCGCACTTCCTGTTCGTGGCGCTGACACTCGGCCTGGCGACGCTCGTGGCCGTCATCCAGACCCGGGCCACCTTCGGCGGCAACCCCGTCCACCAGGGGATGACGCGCTTCTGGGGGCAGCTCTACATCATCAACTACGCGATGGGCATCGTCACCGGGCTCGTCATGGAGTTCCAGCTCGGGCTGTCGTGGAGCGGGCTCACGGAGTTCGCGGGCAACGCGTTCGGCTCGGCGCTGGCCCTGGAGACGATGGTCGCCTTCTTCGTCGAGGCCACGTTCCTGGGCCTGTGGATCTTCGGCTGGAACAAGCTGAACCGGTGGGCGCACCTGGCGCTGATCTGGGTGGTCACGCTCACCGCGTACGCGTCCGCGTTCTGGATCATGGTGTCGAACGGCTTCCTGCAGAACCCGGTCGGCTACCGGCTCGACGGCGGCGTGCTGCACCTGGCGGACTTCGGCGCGATGGTCGCCAACCCGGCGGCGCTGGTGGCGTTCGCGCACATCCTGAGCGGCGCGATGGTCGTCGGCGGGTTCTTCATGGCCGGGGTGAGCGCCTACCACCTGAGCAAGCGGACCTCCGAGCAGGACTTCTTCCGCAAGTCGCTGCGGCTCGGGCTGGGCGTGGCCGCGCCCGCGCTGATGGTCACGGCGACGTTCGGCGGCATGGGGTTCGGCACGATGCAGGTGACCAAGCTCGCCGCCTGGTCGGGCGACCTGGCGGCGGCCCAGGCCGAGATGGTGGCCCGGCACGGGCCGGGCGACTGGCTGCCCCCGGTGGGCTGGGTGCAGGCAGGCGGCACCTGGATGATGGGGCTGTTCGCGCTCATGCTGTTCGTGGCCGCGCCGAGCACGCTGCTCATGCTGTTCAGGCCGGTGGTGCGCGGGCTGCGGGTGTGGCACTGGCTGCTGGTGGCGATGATCCCGGTGCCGTTCGCCACGATGCTGGCCGGGTGGATCTTCCGGGAGATGGGCCGCCAGCCGTGGGCCGTCTACGGGCTGCTGACCACCTCCGAGGCGATGTCGCCGGTGTCGGCCGGGCAGATGCGGTTCTCGGTCATCGCCTTCACCTCGGTGTTCGCCGTACTGGTCCTGATCAACTACTGGCTGCTGGCCAGGGCCGCCAAGGCGGGGCCGGCGGCCGTGGCCCTGGGCGACCGGCCCATCGACGCCCCCCAGCCCGTCCTGACCTTCTGAGGAGCCGACATGGAGATCTTCGTTCTGGCCTTCTTCGCGCTCGGCTACCTGGTGCTGGCCGGGGCCGACATCGGGGTCGGCATGGTGCTGCCGTACCTGGGGCGGACGCCGGGAGAGCGGCGGGAGACGATCGCCGCGATCGCGCCGTTCTTCCTCGGCAACGAGGTGTGGCTGGTGGTGACCGCGGGCGTGCTGGCCGGGCTGTTCCCGGCGCTGGAGGCGGAGCTGCTGCACGAGAACTACCCGCTGGTCGTGGTGCTGCTGCTGGCGTGGGTGATCCGCGACATGGGGCTGTGGCTGCGCGGCCGGGTGCCGGGGCGCGGCTGGCAGGCGGTGTGGGACGGCGCGATCGTCGCCGGGAGCTGGGGGCTGGCGCTGTGCTGGGGGGCGCTGCTCAGCGTCGTGGCGCTGGGCATCCAGGGGCCGCTCCTGGCGCTGCCGGCGCTGGCTCTGGCCGCGCTGTTCGGCACGCACGGGCTGGCGTTCGCCGCGCTGCGGCTGCGCGGGGTGCTGCGCGAGCGGGCGGCGGTGCTGTCGGGCGGCGCGGGCGAGCTGCGCACGTTCGCGCTGACGGCGGTGGCGCTGGCCGCGGTCGGCGTGCTGGCGGGGGTGCGGCTGGAGCCGGTGGCCGGAACGTCCGGGGCGCTGCTGGTGCCGGTGACCCTGGTGATGATCCCGTTGCTGGTCGCGGCCCAGGCGTGGGTGTGGTGGACGTTCCGCCACCGCGTGACCGGCCCGTCGTACCTCTAGAGCCTCTTGGTCCTCCAGGGCCTTCAGAGGTTGCCGCCGCCGGTGGCGTCGAGCGTGGTGCCGGTCATGAAGCTCGCCTCGGGCGACGCGGCGAAGGCCACCACGTCGGCGATCTCCTCCGGGCGGCCGATCCGGCCCACCGCGTGATAGCCCGCCGCGTTCGCCCGGCCCTCCGGGTTGTCGCGCAGGAAGCCCGCGTTCATGTCGGTGTCGATGATGCCGGGGGCGACGTTGTTGACCGTGATCCCGCGCGGGCCGAGCTGCTTGGCCAGCGCCAGCGTGAACGTCTGGACGGCGCCCTTGGTCATCGAGTACGCGATCGCGCCGGGGAAGGCGATGCGCGTGACGCCGGAGGTGACGTTGACGATGCGGCCGCCGTCGGGGATGAGCGGCAGCAGCCGCTGGGTCAGGAAGAACAGGCCCTTGACGTTGACCGCGAAGTGCCGGTCGAACGACTCGGGCGTCTCCTCCTCGATGGGCCGGTGCACGGCGACGCCGGCGTTGTTGACCAGCACGTCCAGCACGCCGCTCTCCAGCTTGACCCGTTCGGCCAGCGCCTCCACCTGGGCCGAGTCGCCCAGGTCGGCCTGGACGGCGAGCGCGCTGCCGCCCTGTTCCTCCACGAGCCGGACGACTTCCTTGGCTGCGGCCTCGTCGGCGGCGTAGTTGACGATGACGCGGAAGCCGTCACGCGCCAGGCGCAGCGCGATGGCACGGCCGATTCCCCTGCTGGAACCGGTGACGAGGGCAGTCTTCATGACGAGCTCTTTCTGTAGTGATCGATACAGAAGAACCATAACATAGCGATCGCTACACAAACGACGCCCCGTACCGAGGTGCTCGTTTTATAGCGATCGCTCTAGAATGGGGGGATGGCGAGACAACGGGCGTTCGACCGGGACACGGCACTGCACAGCGCGGTGCTGGCGTTCTGGCGGCACGGCTACGAGGCCACCTCCGTCGCCGAGCTGACCGCCGCCATGGGCATCAGGCCCCCCAGCCTGTACGCGGCGTTCGGCGACAAGCGGCGGCTGTTCGAGGAGGCGCTGGGCCTCTACCAGGAGACCTACGGGGCGTTCACCGCCCGGGCGCTGGCCGAGGAGCCGACCGGCCGCCAGGCGATCGAACGCGTGCTGCGCGAGGCGGCCACCGAGTTCTCCGCCCCGGAGCACCCGCCCGGCTGCATGGTCGTCTCCGCCGGGGTCAACTGCGGGCCGGAGTCGGCCGAGGTGCAGGAGCTGCTGCGGCGGCAGCGCGAACGGACGAAGGCGGCGATCCAGGCACGGTTCGACGACGACGCGGCGGCCGGGCGGCTGCCCCCGGGCACCGACACGGCCGCGCTGGCGACCTACTACGCGGCGGTGTTGCAGGGCATGTCCAACCAGGCGCGCGACGGGGCCTCCCCCGAGGCGCTCACCGAGCTGGCCGCGCTCGCCATGCGCGCCTGGCCCGCCACCGCGGCAGCCTGACGTCACGGGGCCCTGACGTCACTGGGCTTGACGTCACTGGGCTTGACGTCACTGGGCTTGACGTCACTGGGCTTGACGTCACTGGGCTTGACGTCACTGGGCCTTGACGGAGGCGTCCTCCGGGGAGACCTCGGGGGCCGACACCCGGAGCCAGCGGCAGCCGTACGGGTCCAGCGGAAGCCGCACCCGGCCCGAGCCGGGCACCTTCACCGTGCCGTCGACCAGGAGGTCGGTGAGCACGCAGCGTTCCAGGCCGGTCAGGTCGAGCTCGGCCTCGCACTCCCGGTCGTCCAGGTTGTGCACGGCCACGATGGTCGCCCCGTCGGCGTCGCAACGGTGGGCCAGCACGGCCGGGTCGCCCGCGTCCAGCACCGTGTGGTCGCCCCAGGCCAGCTCCAGCGACTCCCGGTAGCGCTCGATGAGCAGCTGGATCCAGCGCAGCAGCGAGTCGTTGTCGCGCCTATGGTCGGCGACGTTCGGCCCGTCGGGCATGGCGCGCACGGGCCGCTCGGCCTGGGTGAAGCCGCCCTCGGCCGACCAGCGCATGGGGGTTCGCACAGCCATCCGGCCCTCCGCCGACAGGTCCTCGCCCAGCCCGATCTCCTCGCCGTAGAAGAGCACCGGCGTGCCCGGCAGCGAGAACAGCAGGCTGTAGGCCATCTTGATCCGCCTCTCGTCCCCGCCGAACATGGGCGGCAGCCGCCTGCGCAGGCCCCGGCCGAAGATCTGCATGTCCTTGTCCGGCCCGAACGCGGCGAAGATCTCCTGCCGCTCGTCCTCGGTGAGCTTGTCCAGCGTCAGCTCGTCGTGGTTGCGCAGGAACATCGCCCACTGGCAGTCCTTGGGCGGCTCGGGCCGCTCGCGCAGCGCCGAGGCGAGCGGCCCGGCGTCGCGTCTGGCCAGGGAGAGCCAGGCGCGCTGCATGGCGACGAAGTCGAAGCACATCGTGAGCTGGTCGCCCAGCCCGTCGCCGAAGTACTCGAGAAGCTGGTCGTACTCCAGGTTGACCTCGCCGAGCAGGACCGAGCCGCCCTTGCGGCGGGTCATGAACGCGCGCAGCTCGGCCAGGAAGTCGTGCGGGTCGGCGAGCTCCGGCGAGACGTTCTCGATGAGGAACGGCACCGCGTCCACCCGGAACCCCGACAGCCCCAGCTCCATCCAGAAGCCGAGCACCCGGGCGATCTCGTCGCGCACCTCGGGGTTGGCGACGTTGAGGTCGGGCTGGTGGCGGTAGAAGGTGTGCAGGTAGTACTGGCCGGTGTGCGGGTCGTGCTCCCAGACGCTGTCCTCCTTGTCGGGGAAGACGACCTCCTTCGGGTTCGGCTCGGGCGTGTCGGACCAGACGTACCAGTCGCGTCTGGGCGAGTCGCGGCCGGACCTGGACTCCACGAACCACGGGTGCTGGTCGGAGGTGTGGTTGACGACGAGGTCGGCGATGACCCGCAGGCCGCGGTCGTGGGCGGTGCGCATGAACTCCACGAAGTCGCCCAGCGTGCCGAGCCTGGGGTCGACGCTGTAGAAGTCGGTGACGTCGTAGCCGTCGTCCTTGTTGGGCGTCGGGTAGAACGGCATCAGCCACAGGCAGGTGATGCCGAGGCCGGCGAGGTAGTCGATCTCCTGCGTGAGCCCGCGGAAGTCGCCGATGCCGTCGCCGTTGCCGTCCTTGAACGTCTCGACGTCGAGGCAGTAGACGACGGCGTTCTTCCACCACAGGTCGCTGGTGTACGTCATTCGCATGGGGGCCCAGCTACCCCCAAATGCGGTTAAAGAAGCGTCCCGCCCGTCACCTCGAAGCGGCCGAGCGCTTCGTCGATGGTCGCGAGCGTGTCGGCGTGCAGCGTGATGCCGGCCGCTTCCACGTTCTCCCTGATGTGCGCGGGGGTGCGGCTGCCGGGGATGGCCACGACGTGGTCGTCCTGGTGGAGCAGCCAGGCCAGGGCGAGCTGGGCCGGGGTGATGCCGAGCCGGTCGGCCAGGCCGCGGATCGGCGCGTAGCGGTCGTTGTTGGCGGCCAGGTTCTCGGCGGAGAAGCGCGGCGCGTTGTGCCGGAAGTCGTTCTCGCCGAGCTGCTGGACGGTGCCGGTGAGGAAGCCGTTGCCGAGCGGGCTCCACGCCACGATGCCCACCCCGAGCTCGCCGGCCGTGCGCAGCAGGAGCGGGTCGATCGGCCGCCACATGGACCACTCGTTCTGCACGGCCGCCACCGGGTGCACGGCGTGCGCCCGGCGCAGTTGCGCGGCCGTCACGTTGGACAGGCCCAGGTGCCTGACCAGCCCGGCCTTGACCAGCTCGGCCATCGCCCCGACGGTGTCCTCGACGGGCACGCCGGGGTCGGCGTAGTGCAGGTAGTACAGGTCGATCACGTCGGTGTCCAGGTTGCGCAGGCTCGCCTCGGCGTAGCGCCGCACCAGCCGGGGCTCGGCGTTCACGCGCAGCTCGCCGAAGGCGTAGCCGACCGGCTGCGCCCTGCTGTCCTCGCCTTCGGGCACGGCCAGGCCGAACTTGGTGGCCACGACCACCTCGTCCCTGCGGCCCTTGATCGCCCGGCCGACCAGGCGCTCGTTCTGCCCGTCGGGCCCGTAGGCGTCGCTGGTGTCCACATGGGTGGCGCCCGCGTCCAGCGCGGCCCGGATCGCCGCCTCACCCCGTTCCTCGTCGATGTCGCCGTAGATGCCGGGCGACAGCACCATCGCGCCGTAGCCGAGTGCCGGGACCGTCAAACCGCCGAGTTCACGTGTCTTCATGCCGCCGATCCTGCTGCCGGGGGCCGGGTCCCGTCCAAGACCCTTTGCTATAACCATCAGCTATGGACGTGCATTTGCGGGATCTGCGGTACTTCGTGGCGGTCGCCGAGGAGCTGAACGTGACCCGGGCCGCCGAACGGCTGTTCGTCTCGCAGCCCGCGCTGTCCAAGCAGCTCAGGGCGCTCGAACGGCAGCTAGGCTGCCCGCTGTTCGACCGCGTGCCCGGCGGCGTCACGCTCACCCGGCAGGGCGCGGCGCTGCTGCCCGTGGCCGCCGACCTGCTCGACCGGTGGAACACCGGCTACGAGACCGCCAGGGCCGCCGCACCCACCGGCACGCTGGTCATCGGCCTGCAGACCGCCGTCGGCCGGGGCCTGCAGCAGGAGGCGCTGCGCGGCTTCCGCGCCGCCATGCCCGGCTGGGAGGTCGCGCTGCGGCTGGTGAGCTGGGAGGACCCCAGCGGCGGCCTGGCGGACGGCAGCTCCGACGTGGCCTTCCTCTGGCTGCCCGCCCCGCCCGGCCTGGAGACGCACGTGCTCGTCACCGAGCGCCGATGCGTCGTCATGCCCGCCGACCATCCGCTCGCCGGTCTGGACGAGATCCCGTTCGACCGGCTGCGTGACGAGCCGTTCATCGCCCTGCCGGCCGCCGCCGGGCCGATGCGCGACTTCTGGCTGGGCCGCGACGCCTCCCCCGGCGCGGGGCCCGTCGTCGGCGTCACCGCGAGCACCCCCGAGGAGGTCTTCGAGGCCGTCACCGGCGGCCTCGGCGTCGTGCTCGTCGCCGAGGGCAACGCCAAACTGTACAAGCGGCCCGGCCTGCTCCACCGCCCGGTCACCGGCCTGCCGCCCGCCCGGCTGGCCATCGCCTGGCGGGCCGGCAACCGCAGCCCGCAAGTGACCGGGTTCGTGGACGCGCTCCGCCGGATCGCCACTAAGGTCTGACCCATGAGCGACTACGCGATCACCTTCGACCTGATCGACTCCGACGACGACGGCCGCATCTCGGCCGAGGAGCTGGTGCGGCTGATGGAGGTGCTGGGTCAGCCCATCACCCTCGAAGCCGCCCAGGCAGGCGTCCGGCGCCTCGACAAGGACGGCGACGGGCTCATCGACGTCGAGGAGTTCGGCAGCTTCCTCAAGCCTTGACCGTGCGCCGGAGCAGGCAGAACTCGTTGCCCTCCGGGTCCTGCAGCACGATCCACGTCTCCTCGCCGGTCTGGCCCACGTCGGCGTGCCGGGCGCCGATCGCCAGCAGCCTGGCCAGCTCCGCGTCCTGATCGCGGTCGGTGGCGTTGACGTCGATGTGCAGCGGCAGCTTGCCCGTCTTCGGGTCGTCGGAGAGGCTGAGCACGAGCGCCGGCAGGTGCCCCGGCCGCTCCGGCCCGATCCCCACGCTGCCCTCATCGCGGTCGAGCACGACATAGCCCAGCACGTCGCACCAGAACGCCGCCAGGCGTTCGGGGTCACGGCAGTCGAGCACGAGCTCGGTGATGCGGCACGCCATGCGCTGATCATATGCTCACGGACGCTCGTGCGCGGGCGGGCTCAGCGGGGTGCCGGAGTAAGCCTCCGGGGCCTCCTCCAGGTAGTCGGACAGGTTGCCGAGGAAGTCGCGCAGCGGCGGATACTGGTTGTGCAGCTCCAGGTCCTCCCGGGAGCGCCAGACCTCGTAGAGGAAGAACCGGCCGTCCTCCTGCTCGTGCAGGTCGTAGTGCACGTTGCCGGGCTCGGCGCGGCTGGGCTCGACGAGCGACGTGAGGATGCGCCGGACCTCGTCCATGCGCTCGGGCCGGGGACGAAGGAAGCCGTAGAGGGAAATCTGTGTCATGCCGCCCACGTTAGGATCTCCAACGGTGTGAGGTTCAAGGTGAGGTGGGTCACGTGAAGATCGGCGATCTGGCGCGCGTCACCGGCGTCAACGTACGCCTGCTGCGCTACTACGAGGATCAGGGGCTGCTGGAGTCCGTCAGGACGAGCGGCGGTCACCGCACCTACGCGCCCGACGCCCCGGCCAGGGTGGGGCAGATCCGGGCGCTGCTGGGAGCCGGGCTGCCGACGAAGGTCATCCGGGAGGTCATGCCGTGCTTCCTGGACGACGGCGTGGGCCTCCAGGCGTGCGTGCTCGATCACGTACGGAGTCATCTGACGGACCTCGACCAGCGGATCGACGAGCTGCAGGAGGCGCGCGGGGCGCTCAGCGAGCTGCTGGACCGGTCGCTGGCGGCGGCTCACTAGCGAACCAGTCGAGCGACTGACCGTGCGGACCGGCGAACGCCAGCGGCCTGCCGTCGAGGGCGAGCACGAACACCGCGCGGCCGGCGGGCGGCTCGGGAGTGCCCGGGAGCGGCAGCACGCCGGGGGCCTCGTTGGAGATCCAGTGGCCGGGCAGGGCGCGCACGGTCCCGGCGAACGCCGCCCGCGCCTCCGGCGGCAGGTAGGCGAGCACCGCGCTGTGGAAGACGACCGGGGTGGCCCCGGCGGGCGCCTGGGCGATCAGGCCGGCGAGCGCCTCGTTGAGGTCGCCGCGCACGAGGCGGGGCGGGTCCGCGCCGGCCACGCGGACGGCGGCCCGCAGGCGGCGCAGGCGTTCGTGCCGCTCGGGCCAGATCAGCGACTCCAGCCAGCGCACGTCGCCGGGGTCGCGCACGTCGAGCGGGTTGAGGTCGAGTCCGGCCCGCCAGGCGACGGCGGGCACCTCCCGCGGGAGCGGGGCCCGGCCGCCGGTGCGGCAGTCGAGGACGACCTCGGCGGAGCCGAGCACCGGGCGGTCGTCGTAGCGGTAGGCGTACCGGTCCGGGTAGAGGCACAGGCCGGCCGACGCGCCCACCTCGATCAGGGCCAGCGGCTGGGGCAGGGCGGCGAGGACCGGCAGGAGGGTGGCGCACCGGCCCGGCTCGTTCGTCTGGGTGCTGCGGGCGCGCATGGTGGCGCTGACCAGGTCCCAGTGGGCGGTCGTCCAGGCGCGGAAGGCCGCGTAGTCGTCGTGCGGGCCGCCGTGGTGGCGTACGGCTCCCAGCAGCAGGTTCGGCTGCCGTTTGGCCTCGGGGAGCCGGTCGATCAGGGCGAGCAGGCCGTCGTCGTCGGCGATCCTGCTCGCCAGGAGCTCGTAGGCGGGCGAGTGGCCGCGGGCTTCCAGGGCGAAGCCTCGGTAGCGCCCGGCGGTGTCCATGTCCGCCGGGTGGCTCAGAGGCCGCTGTGGAGGTACACCTGGCCGAAGACCTGCGCGAGGTTCTTCAGGTCCGTCGCCGCGTCCACCTCGGGAGCGGCCGGGTTGTACAGCGTGGCCAGGCGGGGCCGCACCGAGGTGAGCTTCTTGAGCTCGTCCCAGGTGGCGTTCGCCGCCCACTTCTCGCCGTAGGCCCGGTTGACCTGGCCCTGGTCGTTCTGCCAGCGGGTCCAGAGGGTGACGGTCTCGGCGGCGTCGGCCTGGAGCGGGGCGGCGACGCGGTCGGTGATCGACTGGGTGGCCTGCTCGGCGGTGAGCTGCGGGCCGCCGGGGGCGGCGAAGCCGGCGTCCTCGGCGGCGATCTGGCCGTAGGCGTCCCAGGCGCGGGCGCGGACCTGGATCCACTGGTTGCGCTGGGCGTCGGCGGCGGAGATCTGCCAGGTGGCGTACTCGGTGGCCAGGTGGCCGCCGTCGAGGGCGAGCTGGTCGACGAGGCCCCTGGCGAGCCAGCCGCCGACGCGCTCGGGGTCGAGGAGCGGGTGCTTCTTGGTCAGCTCGGCCTTGCAGGCGTCGTCGGCGCCGCAGCCGAGGACCGGCACGACGGTGTGGACGGCGAGCTTCTTGCCGGGGGCGGAGTTGCGCAGGGCGGTGGACGCCTCGGTCAGGAAGGCGTCGATCTCGTCGGCGCTCTCGAAGGTGCTGTTGGCTCCGAGCTGGGAGCTGAACCGGACGCCGACGACGCCGGGCTGCACGGCGAGCGCGGCGACCTGCTTGGCGGCCTCGGCGAGCTTGCCGGCCTTGTAGTCGTCGGCCAGCTCGGCGTCGATCCAGATGCGCATGCCGGTTGCGGCGGCGGTCTTGACGCTCTGGCCGGTGGGGCTCTCGGCGGCCTGCTTGGCCTGGGCGGGCGTGACGTTGTCGGGGTCGACGTAGCAGGGCTCGGCGCCCTCGCACTCGGGGGTGCCGCCCTCTTCGGCGTCCTCGGGGAGCGGGTCGCCGATCTCGTGCATCTCGCCGTCACCCTCGCCGCCGCCGGGGCAGACGTTGCCCGGCTGGGTGCAGTCGACGGTGCCCTTGTCCATGGGACCGGAGTCCTTCATGTTCTGGCCGTCGTTGCCGGCCCAGAACCTGGCGATGTCGGCCGCCTCCTCGGGCGTGGCGAGCCAGGTGCAGACGACATAGGCGGGGGCGTCCGCGTCCATCAGGTCGTTGCAGCTGCGCGGGTCGTCCTGCGACCAGGCGGGGACGCCGATGCCGAGCAGCGACAGGGTCAGGCCGATGACGAAGATCTGCCTCAGTCTCATGGCGCCTTCCGAGGGGGGTGATCGCCGGGCATATCGCACACTATCGGCCGAATCAGTATCGTTCAATCACATCAACGGGGTTGCTTTACGACTGTCCTCCACGGCGAGTGCGGGGCTCAGCAAGGGGGAAGAGGCGTGCTCGGGGATCTCGCGCTGCTCCGGGACCGCCGGTTCGCGTTGCTGCTGTCCGCCCGGACGCTCTCGGTGCTGGGCAGCACGTTCGCGCCCGTCGCCCTGGCGTTCGGGGTGCTGCGCCTGCCCGGCGCGACCGCCACCACGCTGTCGGTGGTGCTCACCGCGCAGTCGCTGCCGACCGTGCTGTTACTGCTGTTCGGCGGGGTGATCGCGGACCGGCTGCCGCGCAACCGGGTGATGATGGCCGGCGAGTGGGTGAACGCCGCCGGGTTCGCCGCGCTGGCGGCCATGATGCTGACCGGCTGGACGCCGATGCCCCTCATGGCGGCGGCAGCGGCGGTGACCGGCATGGGGATCGCGGTGATCTTCCCCGCGCTGACCGGCATCATCCCCGAGGTGGTGCCGCCGGAGCGGCTGCAGGCCGGCAACGCGCTGCTGGGCCTGGGCGCGAACGTCTCCCGCGTGGGCGGCGCGGTCCTCGGCGGCGGCACGGTGGTGCTGGTCGGCGGCGGCTGGGCGCTGGCGGTCAGCTCCGGGCTGTACGCGCTGGCGGGCGTGCTCGTCGCGGGCCTGCGGATGACCCGGTCGGAACGTGCCAAGCCCGGCGACTCCGTGCTGGCCGATCTGCGGGAAGGATGGCGCGAGTTCAGGTCCCGGCAGTGGATCTGGGTGGTGGTGGCGCAGTTCTCCGTGCTGGTGATGGCGATCCAGGCCGGTCACGGGGTGCTCGGGCCGCTGCTGGCCGAGCAGAGTCTCGGCGGGGCGGCGGCCTGGTCGGCGTTCCTGGCCGGGGAGGGCGTGGGCACGATCGCCGGGGTGGTGGTGTCGCTGCGGCTGCGCCCGCGCCGCCCGATCCTGGTCGGCACCCTGTGCTGCCTGCCGGTGGCGCTGCCGTACTTCCTGCTCGGCGGGCAGGCCCCGCTGTGGGCCAGCGTGGCGGGCGCGTTCCTGCTGGGCGTCTGCTTCGACGTGTTCGGGGTGCTGTGGCAGACGACGATGCAGCGGGAGATCCCGCCCGAGTCGCTGTCACGGGTGAGCTCGTACGACGCGCTCGGCTCGCTGATGTTCGGCCCGGTCGGGCTCATGCTGGCGGGGCCGGTGGCGGAGCGGGTGGGCGCGCCGGCGGCGCTGGTCGGCTGCGGGGTCCTGGTGCTGCTCTCGACGTGCGCGGCGCTGCTGTCCCCCGGGGTGCGCAACCTGCGCGCGCCGGAGCACGCCTCACGTTGAGCCGCTGGTCCGCAGGCCGCGTGCCGGGACCCGCTCGCGCAGGGCGAAGCGGGGCTCCGGCGCGTGGTCGCCGTCCAGGACGCCCGCCACGTACTCGGCCAGCGCGGGGGCGTGCTTGAAGCCGTGGCCGGAGTCGCCGCCGAGCAGCCACACGCCGGGCGACGTCTCGGCGATGATCCACTCGGCGTCGGGCGTGAGCGCGTACTGGCAGACCTGGCTGAACAGCACCGGCGCCGACACCAGCGACGGGAAGCGGCGGCCCAGGTAGGCGCGGGCGTTCGCGACGCTGGCCTCGTCGACCACGCGCTCGCCGTGTTCGGGCTCGTACGGCCTGCCCTCGGCGTCGGAGGTGGCCTTCATGCCCACGCCGTCGACGTCGCCGTGGCCGTAGGCCGAGGCGCCGTGGTCCACCCAGGCGGGGGTGCCGGGCGTGGTCCAGGCGGTGGGCACGGCGAAGTGCAGCGTGTCCTGCTTGGTCACGGTCATCGGCACCTGGAACAGCTCGGGCAGCCAGGCGCCGCAGGCCCACACGATCCGGTCGGCGGTGAGCACGTCGCCGCCCACGCGGACGCCGTCCGGGGCGGGCACGGCGCGGGCGCGGACCAGGCGGACGCCGGCCGACACGGCGAGGGCGGCGGTGACCTGGGTGGCGCGGCGGGCGCGCAGCACGCCGGCGTGCGGCTCCCAGAGCAGGAAGCTGAGGTCGTCGCCGCGGAACTCGGGGAAGAACCTGGCGCCGTCGGCGGGGTCCAGCACCTCACACGGGATGTCGAGATTTTTCAGGACCTGGGCGCTGGTGTGCTCCCAGCCGTCCGGCGTCCCGGCGAACCACATCAGGCCCGCCTCGTGATAGAGCGGCTCGCCGGCCCGCTCCTCCAGCCGCCGCCAGCCCTCGCGCGCCCGCCAGGCCATCCGGGCGTACCACTCCTCGGAGCCGTGCGAGCAGCGCAGCAGCCTGGTCTCCCCCGCGCTCGCCTGGCGCACGTGCCCGGGGGTGTGCTGCTCGACCAGCGTCACCGCCCAGCCGGTCTCGGCCAGCCGCAAGGCCAGCGACGATCCCCAGATCCCTGCCCCGACCACAATGACCGATTTCATGGGATTCACGGTGACCGGAAAGCCGGTCCCGCCGCAAGGGTCAGACCACGATGAATGTGACCACGACGCCCGCGCAGTTGCCCGCCACGCAGATGCGCACCGGCACCCGCGTCACGCCCGCCGCCGTCGGCACGCCGCTGATGTTCCCGTCGGGGCCGATCGTGACGCCGTGCGGCAGCGCGTCGTGGTTCGTGACGCTGACGGTCGGCAGCACGCCCGACGGCCCGCCCTTGATCTGGATGCGCCCGGTCAGCGGCCGTCCGGCCGAGCCGGGGAAGGTGAGCACGCCCGGGTCCCACGGCACGTTGCGCAGCACGACGAACGTGATCCGCTCCTCGGTGCAGCTCTGGCCGGCGCAGACCTGGACGTGCCCCGCGTACGTGCCCGCCCGGTCGGGCGTGCCGTACAGCCTGCCCGCGGCGTCGACCCCGATGCCGGGCACGAGCTCCGCCGCGGCGCGGAAGGCGACGCCCTTCTCGACGGGCAGGAGCTGACGCGCCACCTCGATGCCCTCGGTGACGTAGAAGGTGTCCTCCACGAGCCGGTCGGACGGGGTCGCCACCGGCAGACCCCGGGCCATGTAGATCGCCTGCGCGCCGTCGGAGGGAAGGGCCGGAAGCAACCCGCACATGGCCAACCCGGCAACCAGGAGTATCCACGTTGACCGCATTTTTACCCCCCGGTGCTTCTGCTCCGTTACGTACCCCTTTCATCGCGTTACGTCACCCTCGGCTCACGCATAGATAATCGTTGTCATGGCCGCCGAATCCGCCCAGACCCTCGAACGCGGGCTGCGCCTGCTGCGCCTGCTCGCCGACGGCAAGGGCGGCCGCACGCCCACCGAGCTGAGCGCCGAGCTGTCGCTGAGCCGGCCCGTGGTCTACCGCCTGCTGACCACGCTGCTCAACGAAGGGTTCGTCCGCCGCGACGCCGAAGGGCGGGTGCACCTGGGGTTCGGCGTGCTCGTGCTGGCGCAGGCCGTGCAGCCGCTGTTGCGCGCGGCGGCGCTGCCCACGCTGCGGCGGCTGGCCGAGCAGGTGGGCGCGACCGCGCACCTGACCGTGGCCGAGGGCGACGACGGGCTCGCGGTCGCCGTGGTCGAGCCGTCGTGGACGGACATGCACGTGGCCTACCGCGAGGGCTCGCGCCATCCGCTGGCCAAAGGCGCGGCCGGGCAGGCGATTCTGGCGGCGCGCGAGGGCCGGGCCGATTATCTCGTCACCGAGGGGCAGTTGCAGGAGGGTGCAAGGGGGATGGCGGCGCCGGTGACGGGGCTGCCCTGGCTGGAGGCTTCCGTCGGGGTGGTGACGTTCGGGCCGCTGCCTCCCTCCACAGGCGCGCTGGTCGTCGAGGCGGCGGCCGGGCTCGCCGACGCGCTGGGTTGACATTGCGGAGGCTATGACGGACGGTTGTTACACATAAAGGACACATGCGTCCGATTAGCGGACAGTTGGTGGAGGAGCGGATGCCGTACTACCGCGTCGTGGGAGAGGTGCCTCGCAAGCGCCACGTCCAGTTCAGGCGGCCCGACGGCGGCCTGTACGCCGAGGAGCTGATGGGCGAGGAAGGCTTCTCGTCCGACTCCTCGCTGCTCTACCACCGCCACCTGCCGACCGCCATCCTCAAGGCCGAGGCCGTCACCCCCGAGATCAGCACGCGGCTCGAGCCCAACCTGCCGCTGTCGCCGCGCCACTTCCGCACCCAGCAGCTCACCAGCGCCGGCGACCTCGTGTCCGGGCGCGTCCTGCTGGCGGGCAACGGCGACGTCCGGTTGTCGTACGCCACCACCGACCGGCCCAGCGAGCTCTACCGCAACTCGATGGGCGACGAATGCGTGTACGTCCAGGCCGGCCGCGCCCGGTTCGAGTCCACGTACGGGGTGATCGAGGCCGGGCCCGGCGACTACGTCGTCATCCCGACCGGCACCATCCACCGCTGGGTGCCCGACGGGCCCGTCAACGCGCTGGTCATCGCGGCGTCCGGGCACATCAGGCCGCCCAAGCGCTACCTGTCGCAGCACGGCCAGTTCCTGGAGCACGCCCCCTACTGCGAGCGCGACCTGCGCGCCCCCGCCGAGCCGCTGACCGTCGAGGGCGAGGAGGTGCCGGTGCTCGTCCGCACCCGCGGCGGGCTCACCCGGCTGGTCTACCGCAATCACCCGTTCGACGTGGTCGGCTGGGACGGCTGCCTCTACCCGTACGCGTTCAACATCAACGACTTCGAGCCCGTGGTGAAGAAGACGCACGCGCCGCCGCCGGTCCACCAGACCTTCGAGGGCCCCGGCTTCGTCGTGTGCTCGTTCTGCCCCCGGCCGCTCGACTTCCATCCCGAATCCGTGCCGATCCCTTACAACCACCACAACGTGGACTCCGACGAGTTCATGTTCTACGTGGGCGGCGACTACTCCGCGCGCCAGGGATCCGGCATCGACGTCGGCTCGATCTCGCTGCACCCGGCCGGATTCACGCACGGGCCGCAGCCCGGCGCGGTCGAGGCGGTCATCGACGCCGTCGCCAAGGGCGTCACGACCACCAGCGAGATGGCCGTGATGGTCGACACCTTCCGCCCGCTCGATCTCGGGCAGGGCGCACTGTCCTGCGAGGACCCCGGATACGCCTGGACCTGGTCACGATGACGCTTTTCACCGCACTCGTCGACGACGCGGGCCTGTTCCCGCCGACGTCGCTGCACATGTCCGAAGCCCTGGCCCGCAACCGGCGCGGCGTCGAGGAGAACGTCGAGGTGCTCACGCACCGCTTCCTGTGCCCGGCCAGCCGACTCGACCGGCTGCGCGCCGAGGACTGGCAGCCGCGCCGCATCGGGCTGATCAAGGACACGCCCGAGCTGCCGCCCTTCGACGACCTGCCCGTCGACTTCGTCGAGGCCAGGCTGCCCGCCGAGCGCACTGTCGAGGACGTGGCCCGCGAGCTGGACCTGCCCTCGGGGATACGGCTGTTCGTCGAGGTGCCGCCGGGCAAGTTCGTCCCGGACGTGCCCGCCGGGGTGGGGCTGAAGATCCGCTGCGGCGGCGAGGCGGCCGACGCCTTCCCGCCGGTCGAGCAGGTCGCCGCGTTCATCCGGTTCTGCGTCGAGAACGACATCCCGTTCAAGGCGACCGCCGGGCTGCACCACGCCGTACGGCACTTCGACCCCACGCTCGGCGTGGACCGCTACGGCTTCCTCAACCTGGTGCTGGCCGTGTGCGAGGCCGTCGCGGGCCGCGACCCGGCGCCCGTGCTGCGCTCCACCGACGTGGGCCAGCTCGTGCAGCTCGCGCGCAACGTACCGGAGGAGACCGCGAAGCGGGCCAGGCACCTGCTGGTGAGCTACGGCTCGTGCAGCACCGGCACGCCCGTCGACGACCTGCGGGCCCTGGGACTGATCGAGGAGGAAGCGTGAGCTGGGGAGTGGACAACCTGCCCTACGGGGTGTTCTCACGGCACGGTGAGGCGCCGAGGGTGGGAGTGCGATACGGCGACCGGGTGCTCGACCTGGCGGCCGCGCTGCACGACGAGGTGTTCGCGGCGCCCACGCTCAACCCGTTCATGGCCCGCGGGCGCAGCGCCTGGCACGACACCCGCACGCTCATCCGCAACAAGCTCACCGGCGACCTGGCCATCACCGAGCCGCACCTGGTGCCGCTCGACCAGGTGAAGCTGCACCTGCCGTTCGAGGTGGCCGACTACGTCGACTTCTACTGCTCGATGGAGCACGCGGGCAACCTGGGCCGCATCTTCCGGCCCGGCAGCGAGCCGCTGCTGCCCAACTGGCGGCACCTGCCCGTCGGCTACCACGGCAGGGCGGGCACCGTCGTGGTGTCCGGCACCCCGATCAGGCGGCCGGACGGGCAGCTCGGCGCCGGCTCCTACGGGCCGACCGCCAAGCTCGACATCGAGGCCGAGCTGGGGTTCGTGGTCGGCGTGCCGGGGACCGGCGACTTCGAGGACCACGTGTTCGGGGTGACGCTGGTCAACGACTGGACCGCGCGTGACATCCAGGCGTGGGAGTACGTGCCGCTCGGGCCGTTCCTGGGCAAGTCGTTCGCCACGTCGATCTCGCCGTGGGTCACGCCGCTGGAGGCGCTGCCGCGCGTCCCCGGCCGCGAGCAGGACCCGCCGCCGCTCGACTACCTGCGCCGCAAGGGCGACTGGGGACTCGACCTGACCATGGAGATCCGGCTCAACGGCGAGGTCATCTCGCGCCCGCCGTACCGGGACATGTACTGGACGCCGGACCAGATGCTCGCGCACCTGACCTCTGGAGGCGCGCCGCTGCGCACCGGCGACCTGTTCGCCAGCGGCACCGTCTCCGGCGGCCAGGTGGACGAGCGCGGCTCGCTCATCGAGATCACCTGGAACGGCACCGACCCGCTCAAGCTCGCCGGCGGCGACACCAGGACGTTCCTCCAGGACGGCGACACCGTGACGATCAGCGCCAAGGCCGGCGACATCTCCTTGGGGGAGGTAACCGGAACTGTCGGATAAGTGACTCGGCGTGCTTGAGCCATGACTCCCCGCTACCCTTGAGGCTCCCCGGTCCCCGGAAAGCAGGAGTGTCATGCTGCGGCGTGCCGCGACGATCTGCGTGGCCGTGCTGCTCGCGGCAGCCGGCTGCGCCTCGGCCGAGCCCCCGCCCCGCCCGCCCGTCGTCCACGTCTCCCCCGCCTTCGACACCAAGCGCGCCCGCCCCGACCAGGGCCTGGTGGTCAGCGCCAAGGGCGGCACGCTCAGCCAGGTGCTCGCGTACGTGTCGGGCGTGCCCGTGCGCGGCACGCTCGACCCCACCCGCACCACCTGGCGCTCCTCCTGGACGCTGAAGCCCGGCGCCGAATACACCGTCACCGTCAAGGCCGCGGGCGCCGAAGGCCCCTCGACGGTGACGATGGGCCGCTTCCGCACCCGCCAGGCCGCCCGCTCCTTCGGCCTGGCCGCCACCACCCCGCAGCCCGGCGAGACCGTCGGCATCGGCATGCCGGTCATCCTCGACTTCGACACGCCCGTCCGCGACAAGGCGGCCGTCGAGCGCGCCCTGGAGGTCCGGGCCGAGCCGCCCGCCGAAGGCGCCTGGCGGTGGATCGACGACACCCGGGCCGTCTACCGGCCCCGGCGGTTCTGGCGGCCCCGCCAGCAGGTCACGGTCACCGCCCACCTGGCCGGCATCCGCCTGGCCCCCGGCGTCTACGGCGTCAGCGACCAGACCTTCGCCTTCACCGTGGGCCGCGCGCAGACCAGCGCCATCGACACCCGCACTCACCAAATGACCGTCCGGCGCGACGGGCGGGTGGTGCAGCGCATGGCCATCAGCGCCGGCATGGCCACCACCCGCGAATACACCACGACCAGCGGCGTCCACCTGACGATGGACAAGGGCAACCCGGTCCGCATGATCTCCCCCGGCCGCTCCGAAGGCGACCCTGATTACTACGACGTCATGATCGACCACGCCGTCCGCATCTCCGACAGCGGCGAGTACGTGCACGCCAAGGACAACGTGTGGGCCCAGGGCCGCGCCAACGTCAGCCACGGCTGCGTCAACGCCCGCCCCGACCAGGCCGCCTGGTTCTACGACACCTCACTGCGCGGCGACCCCGTGACGATCACCGGCACCGATCGCCGGCTCGAATGGGACAACGGATGGGGCTTCTGGCAACTGTCGTGGGAGCAGTGGCTGCGCGGAAGCGCCCTGCGTTCGGCCCCGCCCCTGCCGTAGCGCCGCTTCCGGCATTACGGTGGAACAGGGGGGAACTGGTGCCTGCGCAGGCCCGTTGTCCCTATAGGAGGCCGGAGCATGGATGAATGGATCATCTGGATTATCCTCGCAGTCGTCCTCGGGGTGGCCGAGATCTTCACGCTCACCGCGGCCCTCGGCCTGCTCGGCGTCGCCTCCCTCCTGACCGCGGCGGGCGCCGCGCTGGGCCTGCCCGTCCCGCTCCAACTGCTGCTGTTCGCCCTCTCGTCCGCGGCCGGCCTGGTCGTGATCCGGCCCATCGCCGCACGTCACATCCGCCAGCCGCAACTGCGCCGCTTCGGCGTCGAAGCCCTCGTCGGCAAGCCCGCCTACGTCCTGTCCGAGGTCACCGGGCGGGACGGCCGCATCCGCATCGGCGGCGAGGAATGGTCGGCTCGCGCCTACGACGAGACCCTCGTGATCCCCACCGGCGCCACCGTCGACGTCATCGAGATCGACGGTGCCACCGCCCTCGTATATCCCCGGGAGTGAGCCATGGATCCGCTGTTGCTCGTCGGCATCTTCGTCATACTCTTCGCGGTGTTCACCGTGCTCAAGGCCGTGCGGATCATCCCGCAGGCGCGGGCGCGCAACGTCGAACGCCTCGGCCGCTACCACCGCACGCTCAAGCCCGGGCTCAACTTCGTCATCCCGTACGTGGACCGCGTCTATCCGATGATCGACCTGCGCGAGCAGGTGGTGTCGTTCCGCCCCCAGCCGGTCATCACCGAGGACAACCTGGTCGTCGAGATCGACACCGTCCTCTACTTCCAGGTCACCGACCCGCGCGCCGCCGCCTACGAGATCGCCAACTACATCCAGGCCGTCGAGCAGCTCACGGTCACCACCCTGCGTAACGTCGTCGGCTCCATGGACCTGGAGAAGACGCTGACCTCCCGCGACACCATCAACAGCCAGTTGCGCGGCGTCCTCGACGAGGCCACCGGCAAGTGGGGCATCCGGGTCAACCGGGTCGAGATCAAGGCCATCGACCCGCCCAAGACCATCAAGGACGCGATGGAGAAGCAGATGCGCGCGGAGCGGGACAAGCGCGCCGCCATCCTCAACGCCGAGGGCCAGCGCCAGTCGCAGATCCTCACCGCCGAGGGTGACAAGCAGAGCAGCATCCTGCGCGCCGAGGGCCAGCGCGCCGCCGCGATCCTCGAAGCCGAGGGCCAGTCGCGCGCCATCGACCAGGTCTTCCAGGCCGTCCACCGCAACGACCCCGACCCCAAGCTGCTCGCCTACCAGTATCTGCAGGTGCTGCCGCAGCTCGCGCAGGGTGAGGGCAACACGTTCTGGGTCATCCCCAGCGAGGTCACCTCGGCCCTCCAGGGCGTCTCCAAGGCCTTCACCGAGGCGCTCCCCCGCTCGGCCGCCACGCGCGAGGAGGCCCCGGAGACGTCGGCCATGGACGAGGAGATCGCCAAGGCGTCCGAAGCCGCCGCCGAGGCCGTCGCCGACGCCCAGGACGCCGAGAACCCCAACGGCCCCCGCCAGCTCACCCAGGCCGCCCAGGAGCCGTCGCCCTTCCCGGGCGTCGACCGCGACGCCGCCCCCGCCGACCTGGACGAGCGCCACCGCGAATCCGGCCGCTGACCCGCCCGCCGCGGGCCTTTCGTCAGCGCTGGCCGCCGTCGAAGTAGGCGGCCAGCTCCGGGTCCAGGGGCGGCACGTCGTACGGGGCGCCGCCGTCGCGCAGGGACAGGGTGGCCATGTAGCCGGCGGCGACGCTCATGCGGGCCGCCACCGGGGAGGTGTCGGTGACGCCGCCCTCGCGCACGAACCGGCGGAACTCCGCGACGATGTCCAGGTCGGCGCCGCCGTGGCTGCCCTGCGCCTGCGGGACCCGGTAGGCGATGTCGCAGTCGTCGCGGTAGCCGGTGGGCCCGGTGTTCCACACCTTGACGGTGTCGCCGGGGCCGTCGCCGAAGTTCTCCAGGCGGCCTTCGGTGCCGATGACGGTGTAGTTGCGCCAGTAGTCGGGTGTGAAGTGGCACTGCTGGTAGGCGGCGACGACGCCGTTGTCGAGGCGCATGTTCATGACCGAGACGTCCTCGACGTCGACGACGTGGTGGAGGTCGCGGCGGCTGGTGGGCGGCCAGTCGAACTCGCGCAGCCAGCCGTGGGGGCGCGGCGTGCCGGGGGCGCGGCGCGGCAGGTCGCCGTAGAGGGCGAGGTCGCCGAGGGCGTTGACCCGGGTGGTGTAGCCGCCGGCCAGCCAGTGCAGGACGTCGAGGTCGTGGGCGGCCTTCTGCAGCAGCAGGCCGGTGGTGCGGGACCGGTCGGCGTGCCAGTCCTTGAAGTAGTAGTCGCCGCCGTAGGAGACGAAGTGGCGCACCCAGACGGTCTTCGGCTCGCCGATGTCGCCGCGGGCGATGATGTCGCGCATCAGCCGGACGACGCCCATGTGCCGCATGTTGTGGCCCACGTACAGGCGGGTGCCGGTGTCGCGGGCGGCGCGTAGGACGGCGTCGCAGCCCTCGACGGTGATGGCCAGCGGTTTCTCCAGGTAGACGGCCTTGCCCGCCTCCAGGCAGGCGATCGCGATCTCCTCGTGGGTGTCGTCGGGCGTCATCACGATGATCGCGTCGAGGTCGTCGCGGCGGAGCAGGTCGCGGTGGTCCGTGGTGGTCACCGGGTCGCCGAAGCGGGCGGCCTGCTCCTTGAGCGTCGCCGGGTCGGTGTCGCAGACCGCGGCCACCACCGAGCCCCGGCCGGGCTGGTGGGCGGCCACGGCGAGGCTCACGCGCAGGCCGAGGCCGATGACGCCGAATCGCAGGTCTTCCACGGATGCCCCTCTGGTCTCTTTGTGCCTGTAAGTCGGCATTTTTGCACATCAATGCGCATCAGGGTTGATGATCTCCTGCTCAGCCCGCGTACGCCCTTCAGCGTGAAGCAGAGCTTGGGGGGCAGTTAAGAATCCCTCGATGGACACGCGGGAGGGGAAGCGGCACAGTGCGTTAGGTTCGGATCGAGGGGGATGCACGCGATGAAAGCGCTGGTCAAGGAGAGGGCGGAGCCGGGGCTCTGGCTGGTCGACGTCCCGGAGCCCGAGGTGGGGCCGGGCGAGGTGAAGATCAGGGTCCTGCGGACCGGCATATGCGGCACAGACCTGCATATTCGGAAATTTGATGATTGGGCGCAGCAAACGCTGAAGCTTCCGCTCATCGTGGGACATGAGTTCTCCGGGCACGTGGTCGAGGTGGCGCCCGGCGTCGAGGACATCGCGGTCGGCGACCTCGTCAGCGGCGAGGGCCACATCGTCTGCGGCAAGTGCCGCAACTGCATGGCCGGCCGCCGCCACCTGTGCCGCAACACCATCGGCCTCGGCGTCAACCGCGACGGCGCGTTCGCCGAATACGTGACGCTGCCCGCCACGAACGTATGGGTGCACCGCACCCCCGTCCACCCCGACGTGGCCGCCATCTTCGACCCGTTCGGCAACGCCGTGCACACCGCGCTCTCCTTCCCCCTCGTCGGCGAGGACGTGCTGATCACCGGGGCCGGCCCGATCGGGCTCATGGCCGCCGCCGTCGCCACCCACGTCGGCGCCCGCCACGTGGCCATCACCGACGTCAGCGACGAGCGGCTCAACCTGGCCGGCAAGCTCGGCGTCAACCTGGCGCTGAACGTCTCCCGCGACACCATCGCCGACGGCATGCGCCGCCTCGACATGCGCGAGGGCTTCGACGTCGGCCTGGAGATGTCCGGCAACCCGGCGGCGATGCGCGACATGATCGCGCACATGACCCACGGCGGCCGGATCGCCATGCTCGGCCTGCCCGCCGAGGAGTTCGCGATCGACTGGGCCACGGTCGTCACCTCGATGCTCACCATCAAGGGCGTCTACGGCCGCGAGATGTTCGAGACCTGGTACAACATGTCGGTCCTGCTGGAGAAGGGGCTCGACCTCACCCCGGTGATCACCGACCGCTTCCCGTACGACGAGTTCGACGCCGCCTTCGACACCGCCGCCAGTGGCCGCACGGGCAAAGTCATCCTGGATTGGAGCGCTTGATGTTCACGAACGTACGCGAGCAGCTGCGTGCGACGCTTGACGAGATCACCGAGGCCGGGCTGCTCAAGCCCGAGCGGGTGATCAGCACCCCGCAGAGCTCGGCGGTGAGCGTGGCCGGCCAGGAGGTGCTCAACTTCTGCGCCAACAACTACCTGGGCCTGGCCGACCACCCCGAGGTCGTCGAGGCCGCCAAGCAGGCGCTGGACCGGTGGGGGTTCGGCATGGCCTCGGTGCGGTTCATCTGCGGCACCCAGGAGGTGCACAAGGAGCTCGAAGCCCGGCTGTCCGACTTCCTCGGCCAGGAGGACACCGTCCTCTACAGCTCGTGCTTCGACGCCAACGGCGGCGTGTTCGAGACGCTGCTCGACGCGCAGGACGCGGTGATCTCCGACGCGCTCAACCACGCCAGCATCATCGACGGCATCCGGCTGTCGAAGGCCCGCCGCTACCGCTACGCCAACCGCGACATGGCCGAGCTGGAGTCCCGGCTGAAGGAGTCGGCCGACGCGCGGCGCAGGCTGATCGTCACCGACGGCGTCTTCTCCATGGACGGCTACCTGGCACCGCTCGCCGACATCTGCGACCTGGCCGAGCGCTACGACGCCATGGTCATGGTCGACGACTCGCACGCCGTCGGCTTCGTCGGCCCCACCGGGCGCGGCACGCCCGAGCTGCACGGGGTGAGCGACCGGGTCGACATCATCACCGGCACGCTCGGCAAGGCGCTCGGCGGCGCCAGCGGCGGCTACGTCGCCGCCCGGCAGGAGATCTGCGACCTGCTCAGGCAGCGTTCGCGCCCGTACCTGTTCTCCAACTCGCTCGCCCCGGTGATCGCCGCGGCGTCGCTGCGCATCCTGGACCTGCTGGAGACCTCCAGCGACGCCCGCGAGCGGCTGCGCGCCAACACCGAGCGGTTCCGCAGCCGGATGGCGGCCGAGGGGTTCGACATCCTGCCGGGCGACCACCCGATCGTCCCCGTGATGATCGGCGACGCCGCCGAGGCCTCCGCCATGGCCGAGCGGCTGCTGGCACTGGGCGTCTACGTGATCGGCTTCTCCTACCCGGTGGTGCCGCACGGCCAGGCCAGGATCCGCGTCCAGCTCTCGGCCGCCCACTCCGCCGCCGACGTGGACCGGGCGGTGACCGCGTTCGTACGGGCACGCGCCTGACCCGTATCCTCGCAGCGTGATAGACACGCGGCGGCTGCGCACGCTGCGCGCGGTGGCCGACCACGGCACGGTCACCGCCGCGGCGGCCACCCTCCACCTGACGCCGTCGGCCGTCTCCCAGCAGCTCGTCGCTCTGGAGCACGAGGTGGGGCACCGGCTGTTCGTGCGCGACGGGCGCGGCGTCCGGCTCAACGCCGTCGGCAAGATCATGCTGGCCCACGCGAACGAGGTGCTGGCCCAGCTCGAACGGGCCGAGGCCGAGGTCGCCGCCTACGCCACGGGCGCGGCGGGCGAGGTCACCGCGGCCTGCTTCGCCACCGCGATCAGCGCCGTGCTCTCCCCCGCGATCGTCGCGCTGCGCGCCGCCGCGCCGGGCGTCCAGGTGCGGGTACGCGACGCCGAGGGGCACCAGAGCCTGGCGATGCTCCTCGACGGCGAGGCCGACGTGGCGATCGCCGTCGAGTACCGGGGCGGCCCCGACGCGGCCGACCGCCGCCTGTTCCGCGTCCCGCTGTACGCCGAGCCGTTCGACCTGGTGCTGCCGGAGGGCCACCCGCTGTCCGGCTCGCCCGTGGACCTCGCCGCCGCCTCCGGGGAGACGTGGATCGGCCCCTACCCCGGCAACCCCGTGCACGACGTGATCGCGTTCGCCTGCGAGCAGGCGGGCTTCTCGCCCCGGTTCGCGCACTGCTCGGACGACTTCCGCGCCGTGGTGGCGCTGGTCGGGGCCGGGGCGGGAATCGCCCTGGTGCCCCGGCTGGCGCTGCGCGACATGACGCTGCCCGGCGTCACGGTGCACCACACGCCGGGCCCGCTCGCGGCCGGCATGGAGCGCCGCGTGTTCGCCGCCGTCCGGCGCGGGGCCGAGTCGCACCCGCTGCTGCGTCCGCTGCTGGACAGCCTCCAGCAGATCTCCGGCTCTCTCGGGATCGGATGAGACACCGGCAGTCCTACACGCCGCCCCTACTCGGCGCGAGCCCTCTCCACGGCCTCGGTGAAGCGGGCGTGACGGGCCAGCTCCTCCTCCACCGGCCCCAGCACGTACGCCTGACCCACCTCGCCGATCGCGGCCCGCAACGCCCGCGCGGCCTTACGGGCACGACGGCGCCCGCCCAGCCACGCGGCCAGCCTCGACAGCAGCGCCACCAGCACGCCCGCCAGCGCCCCGCCCACCAGCAGCGCCGTCGGCCACGGCACCTCCCACACCGTCGGCATCGGCGGCTCCGGCAACCGCAGGTAGTCCATCCCGAACAGCGCCGCCAGCCAGCCCGCGCCCGCCACCATGCCCGCGAACACCAGCCACTGCAGCACGTTCACCGCCCGCCACCAGCGCGGCCGCCGCGTCACGCCCAGCGACGTGCGCCCCACCGCCCGGTCCACCGCGTCGGCCAGCTCCGCCGACCGCGACCGGGCCGCCCGCCGCACCGCCGCCGCCCACGCCGCCGGCAGCCCCCGCGCGGCCTGCTCGCCGACATCCCGGATCGCCGTCTCCACCTGCGCCCGCTGCACCGCCGACGCCGCCGGCACCGACGTGCGGCTCACCGGCTCGACCCCCTGCCCCGTACGGGCCGCCGCGCTGTCCGCACGGTCGCCTCGGCCGCGCCCGGACGGGGCCGCCACCCCGATCCGCAGCCTGCGCAGCGGGTCCGGCCGGAACCTGCGCACCCACCGCGTCACCGGCCACCCGGTCGCCACGACCGCCCGATGCCGGTGCCCCTTCGCCACGGCCGCCACCACCAGCGGCACCCCGGCCGCCTTCGACAACGCCGCCGTCAACGCTCCCGCCAACCCCCCGACGCCCTGCTCCCCGGGCACGGTTGTCTCCCCCTGCTGTGGTCCCCCCTGAGCGAGCGCCGCCCGCCCCAACGCCAGAACCCCCGTCCCCTCCGCACCGAACGACCCCCCTGCGGACGCGGCGACCCGCCCCTGCGGGGAAGCGCCCGCGCCCTCCGCGCTGGGAGGCGGTGCCTCGGGGGTGGTGGTCTGTTCGGGCGGGGCGGCGCTCTTCTCGGGGTGGGGTGGGAGGGTGGAGGCGGTGGTGAGGAGGGTGGCGGCGTCGCGGACGTCGGCGGCGAGCCGGTCGGACCAGGCCTTGCGGCGGGCCACCCGGTCGGCCAGCAGCGCGCGGAGGTCGGCGACCCCGGCCCCCGTGCGGGCCGAGACGCCGAGGACGGGCACGCCGGTGAGCCCGTCGTCGTCGAGGAGGCGGCGCAGGTCGCGCAGGCACCGCTCGACGGCCTCGGGCGGCAGCCGGTCGATCTGGTTGAGCACGACGACCATGACGTCCCGGTGCCCGGCGAGCGGCCGCAGGTAGCGTTCGTGCACGGCGGCGTCGGCGTACTTCTGCGGGTCGAGCACCCACACGAGCAGGTCGACGAGCTCGACCAGCCGGTCGACCTCCAGCCGGTGGGTGAGCCGGATGGAGTCGTGGTCGGGCAGGTCGAGCAGGACGAGCCCGCCGAGCCCGCCACCGGAAGCGGAGGCGGAGGCGGAGTGCCGGTGCGGCACCTCCAGCCAGTCGAGCAGCGGCCCGGCCCCTTCGCCGTCCCAGAGCGCGGCCTGGGCGGTGGCGGTGGTGGGCCGGGTGACGCCGACGCCGGCGAGTTCGGCCCCGGCCAACGCGTTGTAGAGGGACGACTTGCCGCTGCCGGTGGCTCCGGCGAGCGCGGCCACGGTGTGGGCGACGGAGAGCCGCCGCCGGGTCCCGGCTCGTTCGGCGACTTCGCGGGCGGCCTGGACGGCGTCGTCGGCCAGCCGTCCTTCGCCGAGCGAGGCGGCTTCGAGGAGGGCGTCGAGCCGGGTTTCCAGGGTGGGCCGGTCCTTGCGGCGCAGCAGTTTCACGCCTGGTCACCGCCCGGCAGTTCGGCCCGGTGGCGGCGGACGGTGGCGGCGGCGTCGCGCAGGCCGGCGGCGGTGCCGGGCGGGGGTTCGACGGTGGCGAGCAGAGCCAGGTAGCGATCGGCTTCGTGGTCGAGGAGTTCGCGGACGCGTTCGCGCAGGTCGTCGCGGGCGCGGGCGGTGAGGGTGCGGACGGCCTGGTCGCCGAAGATCGCTTCGAGGAGTTTCTGGGACAGCACGCTGGTGCCGCCCGCGATGCCGACCTCGATGCCGGTCAGCCCGCCGGTGGAGGCGAACACGGCCAGCATCAGCAGCAGCCCCGCGCCGTTCACCCCGAACGACGCCATCCGTGCTGTGGTGCGCCGTTCGGCGCCTTCCTCCCGTACGAGGTCGAGGACGTACTCCTGCCAGCCGCGAACGGCGGTCTCGGCCTGTTCGCCGAGTGCGGCGGAGGCGCGGCCGAGGCGGGCGGACTCGACGGGGCCGGCGCGTTCGAGGAGGCCGGGCCCGCCGGGCGCGGCGGCCCAGCCGTCGAGGGCGCGTTCGGCGGCGCTGTCGGCGACGCCCTTGATCAGGGTCTCGACGCCGCTCTCCAGGGCGTCGCGGAGCTCGACCTCGGGGGCGCGCCCGGTGAAGAAGCCGACGATGCGGTCGCGCAGCCAGCCGACGCGGCTCTCCAGGGAGCGCATCAGGTCGCCGGTGCCGATGAAGTCCTGCCAGCGGGCCAGCACCTCGCCGCGCAGCAGCGACCCGTCGCGCATGCCCTCGTCGAAGTCGGCGAGCCCGCCCGCGTAGGCGGCGGTCACGATGGAGCGCAGCGCGTCGAAGCCGGCTTCCTGCCGTTCGACGGCGGTGGCCAGCGACGGCACGCGGGTGGCGAGGCTGTCGAGCGCGCCGGACAGCGTCTGGCGTACGACGCGGGAGCGTTCGGCGGCGTCGGCGGCGAGCCCGGCGAGCCAGCCGGCGATGGGCGCGACGGCGTCGGCGGGCAGCCGGGCCTTCTCGGTGGGCAGCGCGGCCTCGGGGACGGTGAACAGGCGGCTGCCGGCCAGGCCGTTCTCCTCCAGGAGGCGTTCGAGGTCGCGGGCGACGGGCCCGGCGGCCTCGGGCGGCACGCGGTCGAGCACGACGGCGAGGGCGGTGCTGCGTTCGCGGGCGGAGCGCAGGAAGCTCCACGGCACCTCGTCGGCGTAGCGGGCGGCGGTGGTGACGAACAGCCACAGGTCGGCGGCGGCCAGGAGTTGCGCGGCCAGCTCGCGGTTGGCGGTCACGACGGAGTCGATGTCGGGCGCGTCGAGCAGCGCCAGCCCGGCCCCCAGCGCGTCGGCGGTGACCACGCGCAGCGCGCCGGGCCCGACGCCGGTGGCGCGGGACAGGCCGGGCAGCACGTTCTGCGCCATGAACCAGTCGCGGTCGGCCGGGCTCACCACGAGCGTCGGCACGAGCGTGGTGGGCCGCAGCACGCCGGGCTCGGTCACGTCGACGCCGACCAGCGAGTTGACCAGCGTGGACTTGCCCGCGCCGGTGGAGCCGCCGACGACGGCGAGCAGGGGCGCGTCGATCGCCCGCAGCCGGGGCAGCAGGTAGTCGTCGAGCTGCCCGGTCAGCTCGCGAAGCGCGCGCCGATCGGTGGTGGCGTCGCCGATCTCGAGCGGGAACAGCTCCCGGTCGAGCGGCTGCCGCAGCTCCTCCAGCGCGCCGAGCAGGTCCATACGGACCACGCTAGCCCGCGGGTGGCTCTCTCAGCACGTAACCGACGCTGCGCAGCGTGTGAATGAGCCTCGGCTCCACGTCGTCGACCTTGCGCCGCAGGTAGGACACGTACGATTCGACCACGCCGGCGTCGCCGCCGAAGTCGTAGTTCCACACGTGGTCGAGGATCTGCGCCTTGGACAGCACCCGCCCGGCGTTGGCCATGAAATAGTGCAGCAGCTTGAACTCCGTCGGCGACAGCCGCACCTGACGGCCGCCGCGCCACACCTCGCGCGCGTCCTCGTCCAGCTCCAGGTCGGCCACCTTCAGGCGGGTGGCGGGCGCGCCCTCGCCCCGGGTGCGGCGCAGCACGGCGCGGATGCGGGCCTGGACCTCCTCCAGGCTGAACGGCTTGGTGACGTAGTCGTCGCCGACGCGCAGCCCGGCGATCTTGTCCTCGGTGGCGTCGCGGGCGGTGAGGAAGAGCACGGGCGCGTCGATCCGCCTGGCCACCTCGAACCCGTCCAGGTCGGGCAGCATGACGTCGAGCACCACCAGGTCGGGCGCGGCCCGCTGGGCCACCTCGACGGCCTCGTTGCCGTCGGCGGCGGTGAGCACCTCGAACCCGGAGAAACGCAGGCTGGCCGAGAGCAGGTCCCTGATGCTGGGCTCGTCGTCCACCACCATGATCAGCGCTTCGCTCTTGCTCACCCTTCCAGGGTGACCCAGCGACCTGAGGGAATGCTGAATGCTCACTCCAAGGCGAGTGGGAGTTCGACGCGGAAGGTCGATCCCTCGCCCGGTGTGCTGCGGACGACGACGGTGCCGCCGTGGGCGTGCGCCAGCGCCTGGACGATGGCCAGGCCGAGGCCGCTGCCCCGGTCCTCGCCGGACCGGCGTCTGGACCTGGCCGAGTCGGCCCGGTAGAAGCGTTCGAAGACCCGCTCGACCTGTTCGGGGGTGAGGCCGGGGCCCTGGTCGGCCACCTCCAGGAAGACCGTGCCGTCGCCCGCCCCGACCCGGATGGTGATGGGCGTGCCCGGGTCGGTGTGGATGAGCGCGTTGGACATCAGGTTGCCGACGACCTGGCGCAGCCGTACCTCGTCACCGGAGACGATGAGCGCGGCGCCCCCCACGACGTCCAGCCCGATCTCGCGGTCGGGGGCCAGGATGCGGGCGTCCTGGACGGCGTCGGCGGCCAGCGCCAGCATGTCGACGGGCCGCATCTTCAGCGGCCTCGACTGGTCCACCTGGGCGAGCAGCAGCAGGTCGTCCACGAGCAGGCTCATGCGCCCGGCCGCGTGCTCGACCCGTTTCATCAGCTCGGCGGGGTCGGCGCCGGGGTTCTGGCGGGCGTACTCGGCGAAGCCCCGGATGGAGGTCAGCGGGGTGCGCAGCTCGTGGGAGGCGTCGGCGACGAACTGGCGCATCCGGTCCTCCGACCGGCGCGCCGCCGCCTCGCCCTCCGACCGCGCGGTGAACGCGCTTTCGAGCTGTGCCAGCATCCCGTTGAGCGCGGCGGCCAGGCGGCCCACCTCGGTACGGGGGTCGCCGTCGGGCACCCGGCGGCCGAGCTCCCCGGCGGCGATGGTGCCCGCGGTGCGCTCGATCTCGGCCAGGGGCCGCATGCTGCGCCGCACGGTCGCCACGCCGACGATCGCGAGCAGGATGACGATGCCGCCGCCGCCCAGCAGCTCGATGAGGACGAGCCGCCGGGTGATCTCGTTGACCTCGCCCAGGTCGGTGGCGACGACGAACGTGCCCTGCGGCGTCGTGCTCTGCCGCACCCGCCACTCGCCGTCGCCGCCGGCGGCCGGGGCGGTGTAGATGTCGCGTCCGCGTGACGGGTCGAGCACCGGCTTGGGCTTGACGTCGACGTCGCGCTCGCTCTGCGTGGGCGTGAGCACCCCGGCGGCGTCCTTGACCAGGACGATCGTGTCGGACTCGATGAGCAGCGGCTTCTCGGTGTTCTGCTTGCCCGCCGCGCGCCGCTGCGCGTCGTTGACCAGCCGCTTGTGCACCCGTACGGAGACGAGGTTGACCTGGCTGTCGACCCGGTCGAGCAGGTAGCCGTGCAGGACCGACACGCTGACCACCCCGATGAACGTCATGCCGAGCCCCAGCAGGGCCAGCATGACGGCCATCAGCTTGATCCTGAGCGGCATCTACGGGCCCGAGGGCAGGCGCAGGACGTAACCGACGCCGCGCAGGGTGTGGATCAGCCGGGGGCTGCGGTTGTCGATCTTGCGGCGCAGCACCGACACGTACGACTCGACGATGCCGACCTCGCCGCGGAAGTCGTAGTCCCACACGTGGTCGAGGATCTGCGGCTTGGACAGCACCCGCCCGGCGTTCGTCATGAAGTAGCGCAGCAGCTTGAACTCGGTGGGCGACAGCGCGACCGCGTGGCCGCCGCGCCACACCTCGTGGCTCTCCTCGTCCAGCTCGATGTCGGCGAACGTCAGCCGGGGCGGCGGCTGCGCCTCGCCGCTGGTGCGGCGGAGCACCGCGTGGATGCGGGCGACGACCTCCTCCAGGCTGAACGGCTTGGTCACGTAGTCGTCGCCGCCGATGGTCAGGCCGCGGATCTTGTCCTCGGTCTCGTCCCTGGCCGTGAGGAACACCACGGGCGTGTGGACGCCGCCGCCGCGCATGCGCCGGACGATCTCGAAGCCGTCCAGGTCGGGCAGCATGACGTCGAGCACGACCAGGTCGGGCCGCTGCCGCTGCACCGCCGCGACCGCGTCGTGGCCGCTCTTGGCGGTGCACACGTCGAATCCGGCGAACCGCAGGCTGGCGGCGAGGAGTTCGAGGATGTTCGGGTCGTCCTCGACGATCAGCAGGCGCGCTTCCATCATCGGCCGCCCGCCGGGTGCCGGCCCACCGGGCCTGACGTGCGGGAGCCGCGCGGGGACGCTCCGGATTGCCGGGGCGGACGAGCCGCGAACCTCAACCTGTCCTCCTGTCTGCACCTGTCGGCCTGGAAGGGGCCGGTGTCCTCTTCGTCCTCGAAGGGGATGATGTCCCCCTCAAGGATGCCCTCATCGGACAGGTGCTGGGACAATTCCGGCGATGTGCCGGGCGATGGCCAGGCTCGACGTGGCCGCGGGCGACGGGGCGTTGCGCACGAGCACCACGTCGCCGTGCACGTCCACGGCGAAGTCGTCGACCAGGCTGCCGTCGCGGGCGACGGCCTGCGCGCGCACGCCGCCCTCGGTCCGGTGCAGGTCGGCGGAGGTGAGCTCGGGCACGTAGCGGCGGGCGGCGCGGACGAAGGCGGCCTTGGCGAGCGAGCCGTAGACCTCCTTGACGCCGGTGCGCCAGTGGTGGCGGGCCATGCGGAGGGTGCCGGGCCAGCGCAGAATTTGCCCGACATTACGGAAACTTCGCCACCTGTAGCCCTCGTACGCCCCGGCCAGCACCGCGTTCGGCCCCACCAGCACCTCCCCGTCGATGTGCCGGGTCAGATGCACCCCCAGGAACGGATACCGCGGGTCGGGCACCGGATAGATCAGCCCCCGCACCAGCTCCCTGGCCGATTCCCCGAGCGCGTAGTACTCGCCCCGGAACGGCACGATCCGCACGTCACCCGGCTGCCCCGCCATCCGCGCCACCGCGTCGGTGCCCAGCCCCGCGCACACCACCAGCCGGTCGAAGACGAACCTGCGCCTCCCGGCCAGCACCTCCACGCCCGAGGCGCCCTGCCTGATCCCCCTGACCGGATGCCCGAGCCGTACCGAACCGCCCAGCTCGGCCACGTCCACCGCGAGCCGGCGCGCGACGGCCGGGAAGTCGGCGATCGCCGTGTGCGGCGAGTGCACCGCGCCCACGCCCACCGCGTGCGGCTCGACCTCACGCAGCGCCAGCGCGTCGAGCTCGGCGATCCCCGGCACGCCGTTGGCCCTGGCCCGCTCGGCCAGCGCCGCCAGCCTCGGCCGCTCCGCCCGGGTGCTCGCCACGACGAGCTTGCCCACCTCCCGGTAGGGCAGCGCGTGCTCGGCGCAGTAGTCCTTGAGCATGGCCACGCCCTCGCGGCACAGCCTGGCCTTGAGCGAGCCCGGCGGGTAGTAGAGGCCGGCGTGCACGACGCCGCTGTTGTGGCCGGTCTGGTGGGCGCCGACGCGGCCCTCCTTCTCCAGCACGGTCACCTCGGCGCCCCGCGCGCCCGCGAGCTCGCGGGCCACCGCCAGGCCGACGATCCCGGCCCCCACGACTCCGATCTTCTCCGTCACGAGGCCAGTGTGCCTGCGTGGCAGCCGTTCGTCCGTTCTCGGGGGCAATGTATCCGAAACGGTAGGTGCTACTCGGCTCGACAATCGAACACGAGTACGATGGCGGCATGTACGTCCCGCCCGACTGGCCCGCGGAGGTCCGGCCGCCCAGCGTCCCCGACTGGGAGACCTCGGCCGTGGCGTGGCTGCTCGACGCCGTCCCGCCCGACTACCGCGCCTACGAGGTGCTCCGGCGCCACCCGGTCGCGCTGGCCCGCATGGCCGTCCACCACGTCCGCTCGGCCATCGAGGCGGCCCGCGCCGGCTATCGGGGCGCCGCCGTCGACCTCAAGGGCCACCTGCCGCCCCACGCCATCGAGGCCGTGCTCGACGCCTACCGCGAGGAGGGGCCCCGGCTGGTCCGGCTTTCGCGTTCGGTCGAGGCCGTCGAGCGGGCGCTGCGGGGCGACATGTTCACCGCCACCATGCGCGACACCTCGCGCTGAGCGGCGGCGTCAGCGGGTGCGGCGGGCCAGGAAGGTGATGAAGCCGATCGCGACCGCCGCCGCCGCGAGCCAGATGAGCACGTCGCGCACGGTCAGCCCCGGAGAGGCCGCCGGGGCGTCTGCCGCGGCCCGGGTGCCCTCGGCCTCCGGCCGCCCGGCGGAGGGCGACGGCGGTTCGGCGGTGGGCGAGGGCGCGCCGGCCGCCGGGATCGGCACCTTGTGAACGGGGCTGTTCTCGCCCTCCGACCCGGTCAGCAGCGCCTTGCCGTCGCGCGTGTAGGCGATGGACTCGGCCTGCTCCAGGTCGGGCATCGACACCCGGGTCAACACCTCGCCCGAGGGCTTGTAGACGGTCGCCGAGAAGTAGGTGCGGATCACGTACGAGGAGCCGTCGGGGGCGTAGGCGGCGTCGGTGGCCATGATGGGCGCGGCGGCGACCTTGCGCAGGACGTTGACCCGCCCGGTGCGCAGCTTCTTCGGCGCCTCGTAGACGGACCCGCTGAACTCCTTGGAGACGACGTAGAGCCGCCCGGTCACCGGGTTGACCATGATGCCCTCGGCGTTGCGCCCGCCGCCCTCGTAGCGGAACCGGTAGCGGGTGGCGGGCAGGGTGGCGTCGGCCAGCGTGGCCGGCTCGGCGACCTTGTAGATGGAGACGTCGGGCCAGGCGCCGTCGAGGTTGTCGCCGATGTCGGCGAACCAGAGCACGCCGCGCCCGGTCTGGGGGTCGCGGGTGGCCGCCATGGCCTCCCAGTCGCGCGCCTCGGCGCCGCGCAGGCGGAAGGTGGCCCGGGTGCGGCCGTCGGGGCCGACGGCGTAGAACTCGGGCTGGGCGGCGCTGTCGTTGTGCGTGTAGTAGACGTCGTCGCGGGTCGGCGACAGGGCCAGCCCGCTGGACTCGGTGATCCGCGGGTCCTTGAACGTGAACAGCTTCTCCCCGTCGCGCGGCACGGGAGAGACGGCGGACACGTCGGACGCGGCGGCGGGGGCCGCGCAGGCGGCGAGCGCCGTCACCGCCACGGCGCAGGCTCGGATCAGGACCACGTCGCCATCATGCCGCAGCCCGGGCGGTGCCCACGCGAGCGCTGTGCCGGTGGAACCCCGCGCCCTGCAACGCCAGGAGAAGCGCGTTCCCGGTGGCCATCGCGGCCCACAGCCCGGTGACGCCCCAGGTGGCGGCCACCGGCACCGCCGCCAGCGCGAGCAGCCCGTAGCCGGCGGCGAAGTAGATCAGGCTGGCCCCGGACCGCTTGAGGGCGGTCAGCCCGAAGCCCTGCACGGCCTGGGCGGCGTCGGCCATCGAGGAGACGAGCATCAGCGGCATCAGCCCGAGCACCCGCGCCCGTACGCCGGGGTCGTCGCTGAACAGGCCGAGCAGCGGATCGCCGAGCGCCAGCAGCGCGAGCGCGGCCAGGGTGGTGCCGGCGACGGCGAGCAGCGCGGCGGTGCGGTTGGCGCGGCGCGCGGCGGCGGGCGTGGCGGCGCGGGCCACGTCCGGCACCGACGCCTGCGCCACGGCCAGCGAGGCCAGCATGGTGAAGCCGGTGAGCGTCGTCAGCACGGCGTGCGCGGCGGTGTCGCGGGTGCTGGTGGTGCTCGCGGCGAACGTGACGACACCGAGCGCGCCGAACTTGATCAGCACCGTGGCCGCCAGCGGGACGCTCACGCGGGCCAGCCTGGCGATCTCGCGCGGGCGCGGCCGTCCCCTGCCGATGCGGCAGCCGAGCGCGCGGCGCAGGCAGAGGTCGGCGACGGTGACGGAGGCGACGCCCGACAGCAGCCAGGCGACGCCGACGCCGGTGAGCCCGAGCCGGGGCACCAGCGTGACGGCGAGGACGACCATCACCGACGTGCCCGCGAGGCCCGCCCAGAGCACCGGCCGGCTGCGCCCGATGGCGACGAGCACCGACGTGGCGCCGCCCCCGGCCGCGAACACCAGCAGGTAGAGGGCCAGCAGCCAGGGCAGCGCGCCGAGCTCGGCCACCACCTCGCCGGGCACCCCGCTCACGCCCGCCAGCGCCGGGACGCCGAGCACGGCCAGCGCCCCGGCCGCCCCGACGAGCAGGCTGAGCCAGCGGGCGTCACGCAGGATCGGCAGCACGGTGTCGGGGTCGTCTCGGTGCGGCGCGACGAACGGCGCCAGCCCGCGCAGCGCCCCCGCGACGGCGGTGGAGGCCGGGGTGAGCACGGCGGTCATGACGGCGAAGGCGGCCAGCGTGACGGTCGCGTGGCGGCCGAGCACGGCGGTGACCACGAGCGTCCCCACCAGCCCGGTCACCATGGACAGGAACAGCGGCGCGGCGGCCTTGAACAGGCCGGTCACCGAACTCACGCGATCACCCTATGGCCTGGAGTCCACTCCAGGTATTTAGGGTTGAATCCATGGACTACGTGAACCTCGGTCGCAGTGGCCTCAAGGTCAGCCCGCTCTGCCTCGGCACGATGAACTTCGGGCCCGAGACCTCGGAGGACGACTCCTTCGCGATCATGGACAAGGCGCACGAACTGGGCATCAACTTCTTCGACACGGCCAACGTCTACGGCTGGGTCAAGGGCGAGGGCATCACCGAGCAGATCGTCGGCCGGTGGTTCGCGCAGGGCGGCGGACGCCGGGAGAAGACGGTCATCGCGACCAAGCTCTACGGCGACATGGGCGACTGGCCCAACGAGCGGGGGCTGTCGGCGCTGAACATCCGCCGCGCCTGCGACGCCTCGCTGCGGCGCATGCAGACCGACTACATCGACGTCTACCAGGCCCACCACATCGACCGGAACACCCCGTTCGAGGAGTTCTGGGAGGCCATGGAGATCCTGCGCCAGCAGGGCAAGATCCTGTACGTGGGCTCGTCCAACTTCGCCGGCTGGCACATCGCCAAGGCGCAGGAGACGGCGGCGCGGCGCGGCTCGTTCGGCCTGACCAGCGAGCAGAGCCACTACAACCTGCTGACCAGGGCGGTCGAGCTGGAGGTGCTGCCCGCCTGCCTCGACTACGGGATCGGCGTGATCCCGTGGAGCCCGCTGGGCGGCGGCCTGCTCGGCGGCGTGCTGCGCAAGCTGGACAAGGGTCGCTCGGCGAGCGAGCACATGGCCAAGGAGCTCGACAAGCACCGCGACAAGATCGTGGCGTACGAGAAGCTCTGTGACGAGCTGGGCGAGGACCCGGCGTACGTGGCGCTGGCCTGGCTGCTCGCGCAGCCCGCGGTCACCGCGCCGATCATCGGCCCGCGCACGCTGGCGCAGCTCGAAGGCACCATGCGCACGCTGGAGATCACGCTGGACGAGCAGACGCTGGCCCGCCTGGACGAGATCTTCCCCGGTCACCGCACGGCTCCCGAGGACTACGCCTGGTAGGTCAGGTCACCAGTGCGCCGACGATCACGATCAGCATCAGAAGGCCCAGCACGACGGGCAGCAGCCAGGAACGGGGACGGTCCACGCCCTGGAGCCTAGCCGCGCGGCGCGGGTGCCAGGTCCCATTCGTCGAGTGACTCGTACCTCACCTGCGCGCCGAGCTCGCTCTTGACGAGCCGTACGGTCTCCGCCCGCCAGGGCGAGCCGCTGAACCCGGACAGCGACTCGGCCAGCGGGCGGAGGTCCGTCTCGGCCTTGGCGCGGGCGAGCGTGAGATGCGGGTGGAACCGCTTCTCGTCGGTCTGCGAGGCGCCGGCCCGGCGGGCGCCCGCCTTGACCGAGTCGGCCAGCCGGTTCATCGGGTCGCCGGACAGGCCGGCCCAGAAGACCCGGGCCCGGCGCAGCGACGAGAACGCCCCGAAGCCGGTGAAGGCCAGGCGGGCGGCGGGATGGCGGGCGACGGCGCGGGCCAGCCGGGTGCGCAGGTCGGGCAGCGCCCGCTCGGGCACGTCACCGAAGAACGCCAGCGTGACGTGCCACGTGGCCCGGTCGGGCCAGCGCAGCTCCGGCACCTGCCCGACGTGCGGCGCGATCGCCCGCTCCAGCTCGTCGAGCACCTCGGCGGGCGGCACCACGGCCGCGAACAGTCTCATGCCCTCCGATTGTGCCCCCGCCGCCCGTCCCGCGCGGTCAGGCGGTGACCGTCGCGCGGCGGGCCAGCCGGTTGCGGATCAGGCGCGTCGCCAGCACCGCCAGCCCGGTGCCGACCAGCACGAGCGCGCCGGACAGCATGACGCCCGCCCGCGGCCCGGCCAGGTCCGACAGCCACCCGATCAGCGGCGCCCCCAGCGGCGCGCCGCCGGTGAACACCAGCATGTAGATGCCCATCACCCGGCCCCGCATCTCGGGCGAGGTGGCGAGCTGGACGCTGGCGTTGGCCGCCGTGTTGATGGTGATCAGCGCGATGCCGGTGGGCACCAGCAGCGCCAGGTAGGCCGGGTAGACCGGGGCCAGCCCGGTCGCGATCTGGAACAGCCCGAACCCGATCGCCCCGGCGAACAGCACCTTGCGTGACAACCTGACCCTGCGCGCGGCCAGCAGCGCCCCGCCGAGCGCCCCGACGGCGAACATGCTGGACGCCAGCCCGAACGAGGACGCCCCCGCGTCGAACACCTCGCGCGCCATGAGCGCTATCGACATGGAGAACGACTGCGAGAACATCGACACGAACGCGATCAGCAGGATCGGCATCAGCAGTTCCTCGCGCCGGATCACGTACTTCAGCCCCTCGCGGAGCTGCCCCTTGGCCCGGGGCACCGGGTCGGCCAGGTTCAGCTCCGACTTGCGCATGAAGGCCAGGCTGGAGATGACCGCGGCGAACGTGAGCGCGTTGATCAGGAAGATCGGGCCGGTCCCGCCGAGCAGGTAGATGAGCACGCCGGCCAGCGCCGGGCCGAGCACGCGGGCCAGGTTGAAGCTGGAGCTGTTGAGCGCGATCGCGTTGGGCAGGTCGCGCCTGCCGACCATCTCGACGACGAACGCCTGTCGCGCCGGCACCTCGACACAGGCGATGAGGCCGAGCGCGAACGCCATCACGTACACGTGCCACACCTGCGCGGTGCCCGTCATCGTGAGCACGCCGAGCGCGAGGGCGAGCACGGCCATCATGGACTGGGCGGTGATGAGGATGGGCCGCTTGGGGTAGCGGTCGGCGAGCACGCCGCCGAACATCCCGAACAGCAGCATCGGCAGGAACTGCAGGGCGGTGGCGGTGCCGAGCGCGGACGCGCTGCCCCCGGTCAGTTCGAGGATCAGCCAGTCCTGGGCGGTGCGCTGCAGCCAGCCGCCCACGTTGGACACGGCGCCGCCGACCGCGAACATGCGGTAATTGCGAATCTTGAGCGACCGGAACATCCCGGTCTTGGGTTGTTCAGGCTCTATATCCTGCTGAGCTTCTCCAGGATCGGCGCCGCCTGCCTGAGAATCGACCGCTCCTCGGGCGTGAGCTCCTTCAACTGCCTGGTCAGCCACGCCTCCTTGCGGCGGCGTTCCTCCTTCAGCAGCATCTGGCCGGCCTCGGTCACGGTCACGGTCACCTGGCGCCGGTCGGTCGGATGCGGGGTGCGGTGCAGCAGGCCGCGTTCCTCGAGCGCGGCGATCACGCGCGTCATCGAGGGCGGTTGCACCTTCTCGAGCTCGGCCAATTCGCCGGGGGTTATCGCGGAATGCCGTTCCACGGCGGCGAGGGTCGCGAACTGCGTGGGCGTCAGCGGGTGCGCCGCTCCCTGTCGTCGGAGTCGCCTGTTCAGCCTTGCGAGGGAGACGCGCAAAGCCGTAGCCAGTCCTGCGTCGCTGCGCAGGTTGATCTTGGGCTGCTGGGGTCTGGTTAGCACGAGTCATTACCTTTGCTAACTATACAGGAAGACAAGATATTTCTCCCAAACGGTGCGTGTCTCACTCCTTGATACCCCGGGGCCGCCCCGCCGAGCATGGCGGCCCCTTCCTTCGTCAGAGCCCGAGCAGAACCTTGATCGGCCCGAGCGCGAAGTACACCACGAACAGCCCGGCGACCGCCCACATCAGCGGGTGCAGCTCCTTCGCCTTGCCCCGCACGACCTTGATCAGCACGTAGCTGATGAAGCCGGCGCCGATGCCGTTGGAGATCGAGTACGTGAACGGCATGATGACGATGGTCAGGAACGCCGGGATGGCGATCTCGTACTCGGTCCAGTCGATCTCGCGGATCGCGGTCATCATCAGGAAGCCCACGATGACCAGGGCCGGCGCGGCGGCCTCGTACGGGATGACCGTGACGAGCGGCGCAAAGAAGATCGCGACCAGGAACAGCAGGCCGGTGACGACGCTGGCCAGGCCGGTGCGCGCGCCCTCGCCAACGCCCGCGGCCGACTCGATGTAGGTGGTGTTGGACGACACCGAGCCGGCGCCGCCCGCGACCGCGCCGAGCGAGTCGACGAGCAGGATCTCGCGGGTGCGCGGCAGCGTGCCGTCCTCCTGGACCAGCCCAGCCTGGCGGCCGACGCCGACCATCGTGCCCATCGTGTCGAAGAAGTCCGTGATGAGCAGCGTGAACACCAGCAGGACGACCAGCAGCACCGAGACCCGGCTGAACGCGCCGAACGGGTCGAACTCGGTGAAGAGCGTGAACACGTTGTGCAGCCCGAAGACCTGCTCGGGCACGGACGGCACGTTGAGCTGCCAGCCGCCGGGGTTGTCGGGGCCGAACGCGCCGGACTTGGTGATCAGCTCGACCACGATGGCCAGCACGGTGGTGCCCACGATGCCGATCAGGATCGCGCCGCGCACCTTCCGCGCCACCAGCACCGCCGTGGTCAGCAACCCGACGATGAACACGAAGATCGGCCACGACGTCAGGCTGCCGGCGATGCCCATCTCCAGCGGCGTCCCGGCGGCGCGGCGCACGAAGCCCGCGTCGACGAAGCCGATCAGCGCGATGAACAGGCCGATGCCCACGCTGATGGCCGTCTTGAGCTGGCCCGGGATGGCCTTGAACACCGCCACCCGCAACCCGGTCAGCACCAGGAGGCCGATGATGATCCCTTCGAGGAACACCAGGCCCATGGCCTCTTCCCAGGTCATCTGGGTGGCGATGTTGAAGGTGACGAAGGCGTTGAGCCCGAGCCCGGCGGCCATGGCGAACGGCACCTTGCCGATGACGCCCATGAGGATGGTCAGCACGCCGGCCACGAACGCGGTGCCCGCGGCGACGAGCGCCGTGTTGGGCGTCGTGCCGTCCCCGATGACCTGGCCCTCGACGTCGGTGCCGTTGGCGATGATGATCGGGTTCAGCACGACGATGTACGCCATGGTGAAGAACGTGGCCAAGCCGCCACGGATCTCCCGGGACATGGTCGAACCACGTGCGGTGATTGCGAAGTATCGATCGATTGCGTTACGAGTGTCACTCACGCGCGAAGAGTGACAGTCAACGGGTTTTGTGACAAATGCCGGTAATCGTATCGAGACCCGATTGGAAGCTAGGCTGGATCCCGTGACGCAGCAGTGGCACCCCGACCCCGAGCCGATCGAGACCAACGACACCGCGGCGATCGCCGCCGGCACCGGCCTGTGGGCGCTCGCCCTGGTCGCTCTGCTGATCTTCCGCCCCGCCCCCGAGAACACCTGGTGGATCTGGACCTGCGCCACCGGCGTCGGCTTCGGCCTGCTCGGCATGTGGATGGTCCGCAAACGCTGACATCTGTCACATCCGGCAGGTCCCGGATGTCATCGGCAACTGCTGTTACACGGCACTACCTGGGCAAAAGTGGCCGTACCATGCTGGATGCCATGAAGAAGTCCATGATTGCCCTGCTCCTGTGCGCCACCGCCGCCACCGCCTGCGGCACCGGCACCGAGCCGGCCGCCAAGAAGGAGGCCGGCCGCGACACCGGCACCGTCGCGTGGAGCCCGTGCACCGACCTGACCGGCGCCGACGGCAAGCCCATGGCCCCCGATCCCGCCGTCGAATGCGGCAAGGTCCCGGTGCCGCTCGACTACACCAAGCCCAGCGGCGACACGATCGACCTGGCGCTGATCCGCGTCAAGGCCACCGGCGACAAGCTCGGCTCCCTGGTCTTCAACTTCGGCGGCCCCGGCGGGTCCGGCGTCGACACGCTCGCCCTCGCCCGCCAGGCGTTCGCCGGCCTCGGCTCCTCCTACGACCTGGTCAGCTTCGACCCCCGCGGCGTCGACCGCAGCTCCGGCGTCAAGTGCGGCGGCCAGATCGACAAGCTCCTCCAGATGACCGGCGACGGCTCCGACCAGCTCGCCAAGGAGTTCGCCGCCGCCTGCGCGAAGGACTCCGCCAAGGTGCTGCCGCACGTCGGCACCGTCAACGCCGCCCAGGACCTCGACCGCCTCCGCGTCGCGCTCGGCGACGACAAGCTCAACTACTTCGGCCTCTCGTACGGGACACACCTCGGCGCCGTGTACGCCACCAAGTTCCCCGGCAACGTCGGCCGCTTCGTCCTCGACAGCGCCTACGACCCGTCCGTCACCTTCGAGGAGCGGGCCGTCATCCAGGCCACCGGCTTCGCCGACGCCTTCGACGCCTTCGCCGACGACTGCGTCGCCCAGGGCTGCGACCTCGGCAAGACCCCCGCCGCCGTGCAGCAGACCGTCGAGAAGCTCCTGGACGGCCTCAAGGCCAAGCCGCTCAAGGTCGGCGACCGCGAGCTCACCTACGGCCTCGCCCAGCTCTCGATCATCACCCCGCTGTACGCCAAGGCCACCTGGCCCATCCTGGAGCAGGGCGCCGCCGCGGCGCTCAAGGGCGACGGCGCCATGCTGCTCACGCTCGCCGACTCCTACACCGGCCGCAAGGACGACGGCACCTACTCGACCATGATGACCAGCCTCCAGGCGATCAACTGCGTCGACAGCGCCGAACGGCCCACCAAGGCCGAGACCGCCGCCATCAACGAGAAGGTCAGCAAGATCTTCCCCATCCTGGCCGCCGACGGCGCCAGCTCCGCCTGCGCCCACTGGCCCGTCGAGGGCACCGACGACGCCAAGCGCATCGATGCCACCGGCTCCGCGCCCATCATGGTGATCGGCGGCAAGGGCGACCCCGCCACCCCGTACCAGTGGGCGGTCTCCCTCACCGAGAAGCTCAAGACCGGCGTCCTGGTCACCTACGAGGGTGAAGGCCACGGCGCCTACCTGAGCGGCAGCACCTGCATCACCCGCGCGGTCGACTCCTACCTGCTCAAGGGCACGATGCCCGGCTCCGGCACCACCTGCCCCGCCGCCTGACCCCTCCCTGTCTACGAGCCGGCGTGCTCGACCTCCCGCAGTCTGCGGCGCAGGAGGGCGCGGTCGGGGGCGGTGCCCGCCAGGGCGAGCGCCTCGCGATAGGCAGCGGCGGCCTCGGCGTGGCGGCCGAGCCGATGCAGCAGGTCGGCCCGCGCCGCCGGGTAGGGGTGGTGGCCGCGCAGCAGCGGCTCCCCGGCCAGCTCGTCGAGCAGCGCCAGCCCGGCCCGGGGCCCGTCGCGCATCGCCACGGCGGCCGCCCGGTTCAGCGCCACCACCGGCGACGGCGTGAGCGCGAGCAGCACGTCGTACAGCGCCACGATCTGCGCCCAGTCGGTGGCGGCGACGTCGGCCGCCTCGTCGTGCAGGGCGGCGATGGCGGCCTGCACCCCGTACGGCCCCGGCGGGCCGCCGGTCAGCGCCACCGTCGCCAGGGCGGCCCCCTCCTCGATCATCGGCCGCTCCCAGCGCCCCCGGTCCTGCTCCTCCAGCAGCACCGGCTCCCCGCCGGGCCCGGTGCGGGCGTCACGCCGGGCGTGGACCAGCAGCATCAGGGCGAGCAGCCCGGCGACCTCCCGCTCGGCGGGCAGCAGCCGGCGCAGGATCCGGGCCAGCCGGATGGCCTCCTCGGCCAGGTCGAGCCGTTGCAGGAGCGGCCCCTCGCTGGCCGCGTAGCCCTCGGTGAAGATCGAGTAGATCACCTGGAGGACGCCGGGCAACCGCTGCGGCAGCTCGTCCACGTCCGGCGCCCGGAACGGGATGCGCGCCTCGCGGATCTTCTTCTTGGCCCGGGTGATGCGCTTGGCCATCGTCGGGGACGGCACCAGGAAGGCCCGCGCCACCTCGGACATGGTCAGCCCGGCCAGGCAGCGCAGCGTCAGCGCGGTCCGGTCCTCGGCGGCGAGCGCCGGGTGCGAGCAGGTGAAGAAGAGCTGCAGCCGCTCGTCGGGCAGGTCGTCGTCGAGCCCCGCGGCCGGGGCGGGCCCGGCCCGCTCGGCCTCGATCTGGAGGATGGCCAGCCGGGCCGCGTACGCCTGGTCGCGCCGCAGCCGGTCGACGGCCCGCCGCCGGGCGGTGGTCATCAGCCACGCGCCCGGCTTGGGCGGCACGCCGTCGACGGGCCAGCGCTCCAGCGCCGCCTCGATGGCCTCGGAGGTGACCTCCTCGGCCAGGTCGAGGTCGCCGAAGCGCCGGGCGAGCGCCGCCAGCAGCCGGCCGCGCTCCTCCCGGAACACCGCCTCCACCGACGCCACCGGCCCCAGCCCGCCCCCGCCAGGTCCGGCCGGGGAGCCGGTGCCCGCGCTCATGGGAGTCAGACCCCGAAGTCGGCGACCGGCCGGACCACCACGGAGCCGTCGCGCGCCCCCGGGCAGCGGGCCGCCCAGTCGAGGGCGGCGTCGAGGTCGGGCACGTCGATGACGTAGAAGCCGCCCAGCAGCTCCCGGGTCTCGGCGAACGGCCCGTCGGTCACGGTGCGCTCACCGTCGGCGCCGACCCTGACGGTCGTGGCGGTGACCAGGTCGGCCAGCGACTCCCCGGAGACCCAGATCCCGGCGTCCCGCACTTCCTTGTCGTAGGCCATCCAGTCCTCGGGCGTGCAGCCGGGGGCCTGGCCGCTGTCGTCGGCGGTGTTGGCCATGATCAGCATCATGTACTTCATGTTCGAACTCCTCGATGTCCCGTCGTGTCAGGTGCGGCAGGACCGCCGCATGCCATAACCACGAACGGGACACCGCCAGAAGGACACCTACCCGGAAAAACTTTCCGGCTACGACAGATCCGCCTCCGCCAGCAGCAGAGGAACGGCGGCCGGGTCGCGGAGCAGCGCGGCCACGGCGAGGCGGTCGTTCCACTGGCCGGTGGCCCAGGCGAGGCCGCGGGCCAGCCCGTCGACGCCGGTGCAGTGGACGGTGCCCTCGAAGAAGCGCCACGTGCACTCCGCGCCGTCGACCAGCAGCTTCTCGTGCTCGACGTACGTCTCGGGCGCCGTCGGCAGCAGGGAGCGCACCTGCGGCGGCACCGGCCGCGTCTCTCCGGACGAGGTGACCTCGCCGGAGGTCAGCTCGCCGGCGAGCGGCAGGTCGAGCAGCTCCGACAGCGACTCGGCCAGGTCGTACGGGGCCAGCACCAGCGGATGACGGGTCACCAGCTGGAGCAGGTCGGGGGCCTCGACCACGACGACGTCCTCGGCGTCGGCCACCACGATGTCGCCGCCGAGCACCGCCCGCAGCCTCGGCGGCGGCGCCACCCGGGACGGCTCGACCCCCGCCAGCGCGACCCACAGCGCCCGCAACTGGGCCCGGTCGACCACGATGGACTCGTCGGCCATCAGGTCGAGCAGCTCCTCCGGGCCGCCGTGGGAGTCGAGCAGCTCGGCCAGCGTGGTGCGCACGCCGAGCATCGCCAGCGCGCCTTCGTCCAGCCCGGCGGGCGCGTCACCGTAGAGGCCCTGGAGCAGCGGGTCGGCGCCCGGCAGCCGCAGCTCGCGCGGCTTGCGCCCGCCGAGCACCGGGTGGCCCGCCAGCCACCACGCGGTGTAGGAGGGCACCTCGACGCCCTCGACGCGCAGCGGGTGGAGCGCAGCGCGCAGCGGCGGCCTGGTCAGCAGCGTCAGCGCGGCCGGCCAGTCGGCCACCAGCTCCAGGTCGCGCACGGCGGCGAACTCCGGCACCACCGGCGGCACGTCCAGCTCGGGGAGCAGGTCGAGGACGTGGTCGAGCCATTCGTCCTCGCCGTCCAGGTCGTGGTCGCAGTCGTCGTGGTCGAGCAGCACGTCGGAGTCGTGCACGACGGCGAACCCGTCGAGCACCCCGGCGGCGGCCAGCACGCGCGGCCCGTAGGTCTCCTCCAGCTCGCCCGCGGCCACGCCGAGATGCGTGTCGGGCTCCAGCAGCCCGGCCAGCGCGCCGCCGGACAGCATCAGCTCACCGGCCGGGTAGAGCTCGCCGTCAGCGCCGCGCAGCGCCAGCGCGCCCAGCCACGGCGCCTCGCCGGGAGCCAGCCCGGCGGCCTCGACCAGCGACAGCACGGCACGCGCCACCGGCTCCGGGTCGGGGCTGTCGAGCGACTGGCCGACGGCGGCCTTGGTGAGCGGGTCTTCGAGGATGGTGCGCGGGCTCGCCTCGGCCGCGCCCAGCCGCAGCAGCACCGGGTGCGCGGCGTCGGGGTGCACGATCCGCAGCCCGAGCGGCGCCAGGTCCAGCCCCGCGTCGAGGCGTACGGAGCCGGGCTCCAGGATGAGCGTGCCGCGTGGGCCGCGCACCAGGCGGCCGTCAGTCAGCGGGACGGGCAGAGCGCCGAGCGACTCGGGGTCGTCGGCCGGCAGCACGTCGTAGAGGGAGCGCCACCACGACGGCTCCCTGCCCTCGACGGCCTCGCCCGACAGCAGGTCGACCACGTCGGCGAGCTCCACGCGGCGCACGCCGAGCGAGGCCATCGCCGGATGGCGGGCGGGCCAGCCGGCGGGCAGCAGCCCGGGCACGAAGTCGGCGACGGCCGCCAGCAGCTCGCCGGACCCGGCGACCACGGCGGCCTCCTTGCCCGCGACCACCCAGCCGTCGGCGCCGGGCTCCTGCGCCGGGTGCTCGACCTGCCACTCGGCGTCGGGCTCGTAGACCTCGGCGTCGGCGAACGACGGCGTCTGCACGGCGGGCGCCGGGGCGGACAGCGCGGGCAGCAGCGGCGTGCCAGGCAGCCGCCGCAGCACGGCCCGCCGGATGCGGGCGTCGAGCTCGCCCTTGCCCATCAGCGCGGGCACCAGGTCGAGCAGCTTCGGGGTGCGCGGCAGCTCGCGCATCAGCCGGACGTAGGCGTCGGCGACCCGCTCGACCAGGAAGTCGGTCAGCGGCCCCGGCGCCACGTGACGCCGGTCGGTGGCCATCGGGAACGACGCGATGAGCAGCGCCGGCAGGTCGAGCGGCTCGTCGCTGGGCGTGGGCGCGTGCACGACCGGGGGCACCGTCGCGGGCGGCGCGGCGGGCTCGCCGCCGGCCGTGAGCGGCACCGCCCAGCGAACCGACCAGAACGGCCGGGCCCGCTCCTCGGTGGGACGGTCGGCGAACAGCTCGGCCACCTCGTCAGGGCCGAACTCACCGGAATCGGACACCACGTGCCAGCCGTCGGCCGACACCGTCCGGACCGTGCCGTCGAGGTCGATCTCGATGGCCGCCAGGGCCGGCATGCCGAGCGGGAGCGCCGGGCTCGTCTCCTCCAGCATGCGGCGCACCGCCACGGCCGACGCCTCGTCACGCAGCGGGAGCCGTACGAGCGTGTCGAAGCCCTCGGGGACGTCGAGCGGGTCGGCGGCGAACGGCAGGCGCAGCAGCGGCACGTGCCCGGAGCGCGAGGCGAGCTCGCCCGCGAGCTCCGGCACCGCGCCCACCAGCGCGGCCGTCTCGGCGCGCGACCAACGGACGGCGCCCGTCTCACGCGAGCCGATGGCGGGCTCGTCGCAGACGGACACCACGGCGGCGAACCCGACGCCGAACCGACCGGCCGCGCCCGCCTCGTCACGCTTGCCGGAGACGCGCAGCGTGGACAGGCCCTCCACGCCGGTCGCGTCCAGCGGCGCGCCGGTGTTGGCGGCCGTCAGCACGCTGCCGCGCAACGTCAGCCGGAGCACCCCTGGCACGCCTGCCCGCAGCGCCGCGTCGGCGGCGTTCTGCGCCAGCTCCACGATCAGCCGGTCGCGGTAGCCGCCGAGGGCGAAGTCCTCCTCGGCGTTGGCGTCCTCGCGGAACCTGGCGGGCGAGGCCGTCCACGCGGCGAGCACGGCGGCTCGCATCCGGTCGGCGCCAAAGGTGTCGGTCATCGATCACGATCCCGGGGTAGAGAGTTGGGGGCCACCGTAGGCTAGCGGCCCGCGCCGACACTCCCCGCCAGAAACGATCAGGAGTGACCGAGCTCCTCGGAGGCGGATTCGTCGACCGAGCCGGCCTCTTCCTCCATCAGGTCGTAGCCCAGGTCGTCGAGGATGGGCGTGGCCTGCTCCACGGGCGGCGGCATGACCGCGGCCTCGGAATGAGCGCCGCAGCCGTGGTCGGCGGCCACCACCTTGCCGTCGTCGGGCGCGTACTCATTGGCGCACACCCCGAACGTGCGCCGGAGCCCACCCGCGAGCGGCCAGTAGAAGCCGCAGGTGGAGCACTGCGCGGGCGCGGCGTGTGCGATCGGAGTGTGCGGCCCGTGCTCGCCCGAGTGCCAGCGTCTGGCCGCCCGGTCCTTGCCGACGGCCGAGAGCACACGTGCCCGGCCCAGGCCGTACTCGAAAATCATCTGGTGTTCGACGTCGTCGTCGGTCTCGGTGAAGCCCGGCTCCAGCCTGTCGTCGTCCTCGGCGGTCGGCAGCAGGTCGCCCACGCCGAGGTCGCCGGGCCGCAGCCGCTCGCTCCACGGCAGCCACTCGGGCGCCAGCAGCGCGCCGGCGCCGGGCAGCAGGACGGCCTCGCTGACCGTGACCTTCTTCGCCCGCGAGGCGCGGGTGACGGTCACGGCCCAGCGCCAGCCCCGATAGGCGCGGTCGAGGCAGGCGAAGTAATGGGTGACGATCCGGTCGCCCTCGCTCTCGAAACCGAGGTGCTCGCCCGGCTCGCCCGGACGCGCCAGCTCCTCGGCCGCGGTGCGCGCCAGATCGACGGCGGCGACACAGGCCTGGTCGGGGGCGGAGACGCGGGTCCTGGCACGGGTCATCGGCCCGCCTCCGCCGAAAGGTGCTGTTCGCTCACACTTCATTCTCACCCATGCCCGGACCTCTCGGGGCCGACTGACGCGGATCCGGGCACGAGTTCCGCGCCCACCAGGACCCCGAGCGGGTGGGAGGGGACCCTTGTGGAGGGGATCCGGCGCGGAGATCGCCAAGGAATCGGGTAAGACTGGTAGGCGTGGAGGGAGGCTGGGAGCGAGCACGGGAGATCTCGCGGCGCGTGGGGCGCGGCGTCGCCGGCGCGGGCCGTGCGACCGCGCGCGCCGCGAAGGCGACCGCGGGCGGCACCGCGCGAGCCGGCCGGGCCACCGCGGGCGGGGCGCGCAAGGTCGGCCGGGCCACCCGGCGGCTCACCCACGCCAACGGCGCCGACCGCACCGGCCTGGGCCGCCTGATCGAGCTCACCGCCGGGCACAGCGCGGGTGACACGCTCGTCACGGTCGCGCTGGCCAGCACCGTGTTCTTCGGGCTCCCGGTCGGCGAGGCGCGCGGGCCCGTCGCCCTCTACCTGGTCATCACGATGCTGCCGTTCGCGCTGCTGGCGCCGTTCGTGGGGCCGATCCTGGACCGCTTCAGGTCCGGCCGCCGCTACGTGATGGCCGGCACGCTGTTCGGCCGCGGGCTGCTGTGCTTCGCGATGGCGGCGGCGGTGGGCCCGCAGGACCTGCCGACGCTGTTCGCCGGGGCGCTGGGCGTGCTCGTGCTGTCGAAGGCCTACAACGTGTCCCGCGCGGCGATCATGCCGAGCGTGCTGCCCGCCGACATCACGCTCGTCTCGGCCAACGCGCGGGTGGCGCTGTTCTCGCTGGTGACGGCGGGCGTGATGGTGCCGGTCGGCGCGGGCCTGACCGCGTGGCTGGGCAGCGCCGCGATCCTGCGGGTGGCGATGGTCGCGTTCCTGGTGGCGGGGGTCTTCGCCGTACGGCTGCCGCGCCACGTGGATTCGCCGGACCTGGAGGAGGAGACGCCGGCGGAGGGCCGGGCGCCGCGCTGGCGGACGCTGTTCAACGTGGGCCCGGCGGTGGCCGAGGCCGTGTGGGCGAACGTGGCCATCCGGCTGTTCTCCGGGTTCCTGCTGTTCTTCCTGCTGTTCCTGGTGCAGGACGGCGGGGTGCCGTGGCTGGCGGAGCCCGACCCGTTCTTCGACGTGCCGAAGACGATCGCGGTGCTGGCGGCGGCGGCCGGGCTGGGCGGCCTGATCGGGGCGGTGGTGGCCAACTGGGCGCGCAACCACGCTCCGGGCGCGCTCGTGCTCGTCACGCTGGCGCTGACGGTGGTCACCATGATCGTGTCGGCGGTGTTCTTCGGCCTGTGGGCGGCGGTCGCGATCTCGCTGGTCACCGCGTTCGCCCAGGAGCTGGGCAAGCTGGCCCTCGACGCGATCGTGCAGCGGGAGATCGGCGAGGAGATGCGCTCGTCCACGTTCGGCGTGGTCGAGGCGATGCTGCAGCTCGCCTGGGTGTTCGGCGGGCTGGTGGGGCTGGTCCTGTCGCTGACCGAGAGCAGCACGGCGGGCCTGGTCACGCTGGCCGTGACGCTGACCGCCGTGCTCGGCTGGCTGGTGGTGACCCGGCGCCGCCGCGTCCGGGCCGCCAAGCGGGCGGTCCGGGTCCGGCATCCCGAGCCGGAGCCGCGGACCGAGCCGCTCGACAGGACCAAGCCGCTGACGAACCCGAACGGCTAGGCGTCCAGGTCGTCGGCGACCGCCCGCAACACCTGCGCGATCTTCTTGGCGTGGGCCGCCTCGGGATGCTTGCCACGCTGGTAGGAGGTGGACACGCCGTCGAGCAACTTGATCAGGTCCTCGACGATGACCACCATCTCGTCCGGCTTCTTGCGCTTGCCCTTGGGCTTGGTCTTGGCCAGGGTCGGCGGCTGGTCGAGAATGCGCACCGAGAGCGCCTGCTGACCGCGGCGGCCCTCGGCGACGCCGAACTCGACTTTCTGCCCCGGCTTGAGTGGCCCGGCATTGGCAGGAAGCGCGGAGGAATGCACGAAGACCTCACCGCCGTCGTCGCGGGTGAGGAAGCCGAAACCCTTGTCGGCGTCGTACCACTTGACCTTGCCACTCGGCACAGGAGGACCTCGTTCAAACAGTCGTGATAGGGATGGACGTAGGTTATGCCCCGTAGAGCGACGGGGCGACCGGGTAAATGCCGATGAATTACACGAGTTCGGCGTGCGGGCGCCATCCGGCGAACCAGGTGGCGAATTCCGTCAGGTCGCCCAGGGCGACATCGGCGCCGTGCTCGCGCAGCTCTCCCGCGCTGTAGGGGCCGGTCGCGACCGTGACGCTGAACGCGCCTCCGGCCCGCGCCGCCGCGATGTCCGCCACATGGTCACCAACATAAGCCGCCGCGCCGAACCTCGCGAGCGCCGTTCCCTTGGCCGCGCCGAAGACGGAACCGGCCACCTCGTCGACGTCCAGCCCGAGGTGCCGCACGGTGCTGGTGGCGTCGCGCTCGTTCTTGCCGGTCACCACGATGACGCGGCCGCCGCCCGCGCGCACGCTCTCGATCGCCTCGTGCGCCCCTTCCATCGCCACGTGCGAGGGCACGCCGACGTCCTGGTAGATCTCCCGGTAGAGGTCGGCCGCGGCCGGGATCTCCTCCGGCGGCAGCCAGTAGGCCAGCTCCTGTTCGAGCGGCGGGCCGAGCCGCGTGACGACCAACGCGCTGTCGATCGGGACGCCGAGCCGCGAGGAGAGCTCGTCGTAGACCGCCGCGATCCCCGCTCGCGTATCAGCCAGTGTCATGTCCAGATCAAAACCCACCGATGTCGCCACATGTGAAGGATGCCAAAGAACGGGGTGATACGTGTAACGGCGGTTGTTGTGGGACCGTAGGAAAGGAATTACTTATCTGCCGGAGGTAGCGGGAAACAGATGGCCACGAGCACGCGTGAGCGGATCATCGACGAGTCGTTGCGGCTGTTCGCCGAGCGCGGCTACGCCGCCACGTCCGTCGCCGAGATCGAGGCCGCCGCCGGGCTCTCCCCCGGCGCGGGCGGCCTCTACCGGCACTTCAAGTCCAAGTACGAGGTGCTGGCCGCGGCGATCAACGAGCACGCGGCCAGGACGAGCGGCCAGATCGCCGAGAGCCTGGCCGAGCTGAACGGCATGGAGTCCTCGGCCGGCCTGGAGGAGCGGCTGTCGCTGCTGTGCCGGGCGGGGCTGGCCAAGGTGCGCGAGGAGTCGGAGCTGACCCGGGTCTTCTTCCGCGACCTCAGCCAGTTCCCCGAGCTGGTGGCGGTGGTGCGGCAGGGGCTGTTGCAGCCGATGTTCGACGCGATCGTCAGCTGGTTCGAGACCCAGCCGGAGTATCGCGACGTCAAGCTCGACTGGGCGGGCATCGCCGCCGTCCTGGGCGGGTCGGTCGTGCAGTACCGGCTGTTCCAGGAGACGGTGGGCGAGACGCCGGGCCATGCCGAGAAGGACCAGTTCGTCGCGGCCTGGGTGCGGCTGGCGGCGGGCCTGACGCCCACCCCCGCGCCCGTCACCTGAGGCTCAGTCGCGGTCGAGCAGCCGGAGGAACAGCCAGCACACCCCCGCCCCGGCGCCGATCATGAACATGATCCCGCTGGTGTTGAAGAACTCCCGCACGAACGCCTCCAGCCCCGGCCGGTCGCCGACCCGCAGGCCGCCCACGACCACGCCGCCCGCCGTGTAGCCGAGCATCGGCGCACCGGCGCCGATCAGCCGGTCGCGCAGCGTCCAGGTCTCGCTGGACATCACCAGCGCCGCCGCCACCCCCCAGGCGATCGCCGGCGGCCGGAAGATCGCGACGGCCGGCAGGTCGAACGGCACCAGCAGCGCGGCCACCACCAGGACCACCAGGGCGGCGGCCTCGCGCGGACGGTCCTTGACCACGGTCCTGGTCACGGTCCTGGCCGCGCGCCGGTAGTGCGCCACGCCCGGCGGCACGGCGTCGTCCACGGCCCTGGGGAAGGCCGCCGTCGTGCCGGACCGCGCGGCTCCCGTACCCGCTCCAGGCGAGGCCGGGGACGGCGCGGAGGCGTCCGCCAGGCGGCGCGCCTCGCGCTCCACCAGCGCCGCCGGATCGCCGAACCGGGCCAGCACCCTGGCCACGTCGCGGGCGTTCTGGCTGCCGCCGCGCTCCTCCTCGATGCGGGCGCGCAGCCGCCTGGTGAAGTCGAGCCGCTGCTCCGGCCTCAGCACGCCGTACGCCGCGTCAGCGGCCTTGCTGACGTAGTTGAGTATGAGCTGGTCCGCTCGCTCCATCACGCCAAGCAATGCTGCCTCAACGAGCAGGGACATACCATGGCAACGATGGAGTTCACGGAGTGGATCAGGGGGCGTTCCGACGAGGAGCTGCGGGCGCTGGTGTCAGCGCGCCCCGAGCTGATCACCCCGGTGCCGGCCCACCTGGAGGGTCTGGCCTCCCGGGCGGGCAGCCCGTCGGCGATCGCCAGGGTGCTCGACCGGCTCGACCGGTTCCGGCTCGCCGTCGTCGAGACGCTCGCCGTACAACCGGGCCCGATCAGGAAGACGGCGCTGCGCGAGCTGATCGGCGGCGCGCTGGCGGCGGGCAAGCCCGAGCCCGCGCTGACCGCCGCGCTCGACCACCTGCGCGGCCTGGCACTCGTGTACGGGCCCGACTCGGCGCTCGACCTGGCCCCGGGCGTGCGCAAGGCGCTCGACGACCCGGCCGGGCTGGGTCCGACGGCCGAGGCGGCGTTCCGGCACCATCCGCCGGAGCAGCTCGACGAGATGGCCGACGACATCGCGCCCGGCACCGAGGGGCCGGGCCGCGAGCGGCTGGCCGCCGTGCTGGCCGAGCCCGCCGCCCTGGTCGAGGCCGTCTCGCCGGAGGCCAGGGCCGCGCTCGACCAGCTCGCCTGGGGGCCGCCGACCGGCCGGGTGCCCAACGCCAGGCGCGAGGTGCGCATCGGCTCGGCCCGCTCGCCCATCGAGCAGTTGCTGGCGCGCGGCCTGCTGGCGGCGACCGGCGAGGAGAGCGTGGTCCTGCCCCGCGAGGTGGGCCTCTACCTGCGCGGCGGGCGCGTGCACCGCGACCTGCTGGCCGTGCCGCCCGCGCTCGACGGCGCCGCCCGTGACCCGAAGCTGAGCGACGGCACCGCGGCCGGGCAGGCGTTCATGTTCGTCCGGGCGGTCGAGGAGCTGTGCGAGCGGTGGAGCATCGACCCGCCGGGCGTGCTGCGCACCGGCGGCCTCGGCGTGCGTGACATGAAGCGCACCGCCACCGAGCTCGACCTGCCCGAGTGGGCGGCGGCGCTGGTCGTGGAGGTCGCCCACGCGGCCGGGCTGGTCGCGGCGGGCGGCAACGTCGACGGCGAGTGGCTGCCCACGCCCGGCTACGACCTGTGGCGGGTCAGGGGCACCGCCGAACGGTGGGTGACGCTGGCCTCGACCTGGCTGCACATGGACCGGGTGCCCGGCCTCGTCGGCGAGCGCGACGACCGGGACCGGCCGCTCAACGCCCTGCACACCGATCTGCGCCGCTCGTCGGCCCCGGCCGTACGGGCCGCCACGCTCGGCGTGCTCGCCGCCGCGCCCGGCCTGGCGCCCTCGCGCGACTCCGTGCTCGAACGCCTCGCCTGGGAGCAGCCGCGCCGCCGGGGGCCGCTGCGCGAGCAGCTCACCGAGTTCGCGCTGCGCGAGGCCGAGCAGCTCGGGCTGACCGGGCTGGGCGCGCTGTCCGGCCACGGCCGGGCCCTGCTCACCGGCGACGACCCCGCCTCGGCGCTGGCCCCGCTGCTGCCCGAGCCGGTCGACCACGTGCTGCTCCAGGCCGACCTCACCGCCGTCGCCCCCGGCCCGCTCACCAGCGAGCTCAACCGGTGGATGACGCTCGCCGCCGACGTCGAGTCCAAGGGCGGCGCGACGGTCTACCGGTTCGCCGAGAGCTCCATCCGGCGGGCCCTGGACGCCGGGCAGGCGGCCGAGGATCTGCTGGCCATGCTCGAACGCCACTCCGCCACCCCGGTCCCGCAGGCGCTGTCCTACCTGGTGACCGACGTGGCCCGGCGGCACGGGCGGATGCGGGTCGGCACGGCCAGCGCGTACGTCCGCTGTGACGACCCGGCGCTGCTCGACCAGCTCACCGCCGACCGCCGCTCGGCCGCCCTGCGGCTGCGCCGCCTGGCGCCCACCGTGATCGCCTCCCGCTCGTCGCGGGCGGCCCTGGTCGACTCGCTGCGCGCCATGGGGTACGCGCCGGTCCCCGAGTCGCTCGACGGCGACGTGATCATCACCCAGCTCGACAGCCGGCGCACCGAGGGCGGCCCGCCCGTCCGCCCGCTGAGCTCACCCAACGGCCTCGACCCCGAGGTGGCGGTGGCGGCCGTCCGCGCCCTGCGCGCCGGTGACGCGGCCCACCTGGCGCGCCGCGAGCCCGTCGACTCCCCCGGCGGCCAGCTCCCCCGCACCCCGGCCACGGCGACGATCTCCGCCCTCCAGGACGCGATCCGGCAGGGCGTGCGGGTGTGGATCGGCTACCTCGACTCCCAGGGCAACGCGACCTCCCGCATCCTGGAGCCGGCGCGCATGGAGGGCGGCTATCTGACCGCCTACGACGAGACGAGGGCGGCGGTGCACCGGTTCGCGCTGCACCGGATCACCGGGGTCTCGGGGATCTGACGTCGGCCGGCCCGGCGGGGACGAGCTCGGCGATCGGGGTGTCCAGGCGGGTCACCTGGGTCGCGAGCGCGACGATGGCGGCCGGTGAGGTGAGGGTGGCGGCGTGGTCACGGCCCGCCGCGAGGTCGGCCGCGCATCGGTGCGGCGGCGTGCCGAAGGTCGCCAGGCAGAGGTCGTAGAGGTCGCCTCCCGGCGGCGGCGCCCAGGGATGCTGCAGGTCGGTGGGGTGTGTGTGGGTGACGACGAGATACGCGCCGATCTCGGCCAGGGCGCGGGCCAGCGGGGTGAGCGGCTGCCCGGCGTGCGGCCAGTCGGGCAGCAGGTAGGCGCGGCCGGGGTCGAACGGCATCCGCGCGAGCAGGTCGGGCACGGTCGTGGCGGGCGACAGGATGGTGATGCTGCCCTCGGCCAGCGGCATCCGCGACAACAGGGCGATGGCGCCCAGCCGCCTGCCGGTCGCCTCGGGGCCGACCAGCGCGAGGAGGTGGCGTTCGGCCAGGCGGCGCACCGCGGGCGGGAAGCAGGCGGGCTCCAGGTAGGTGCGCAGCAGGTGCGCCACGTCGCAGGGCGTCAGCCGGGCGGCCGTCACGTCTGTGAGCGGCGGGAATCCGTCGGCGAGCGTCGTTTCGCCCTGGCGGGGTTCGGTGTCGTTCGTCACTGGACACCTCTGGAACTTTCACGGAAAGTCGCGACCGGTGCGGCGGTGTAATTTTCCTTCGTCAGTAATCGCGGGCCAACGGATTGTTCCGGTTTCCCGTCGGAGGGGCGTGACCAGGCACCTTCGGCGGCGGATGGGTGCTGGACCATGTCGATCATGCTCTCCCTTGCTCGGGACAGTCAGGGTTTGACAAGTACAGAGTTGCCTACCTGCGCCACATTATCCCCATAAGTCACCTCAAAAGTGGATCGGGCCCCCACTGGGCACAGGAATCACGCCAGAGGCGGATTTATGCTTATTTAAGGGCAGGCGGACCGCACTCCACAATGACCAGTCAGGAAAGCCGTCCGGTCGATGCGGACAGGGTTGACTCCATGCCGAGGCGCGCAGCAAGTTGGGACCTGTGACCGAGCAAACGCTGGGCCGGTTGGCCGAAGAGTCCTGGAACCGGTTCGAGGACTACGACTCGCTGTTCTACGAGGGGAACTGGCACCGCAGCCACAGCCTGGCCGAGCGGGCCAGGAAGGTCTGCGGCGGCTTAGTGGCGGCCGGGATCCGGCCCGGCGACCGGGTCGTCGTCATGATGGCCACCTCGCCCGACGTGCCCGTCGTCTGCCAGGCGCTGTGGGCCGCCGGGGCGGTGGTGACGCCGGTCGTGTTCCTCGTCGGAGCCGCCGAGCTGCGCCACATCGTGCGCGACAGCGGCGCCCGCGCGATCGTCACCTCCCCCGAGCTCCTGCCCACCGTCGAGGCAGCCGAGGTGGACGTACCCATCCATGTCGGCACCGCCGAGCTCGAACGCGCGGCCGAGCACGGGCCGGTGCGGCGCGACCCCGGAGACCTCGCCGCGCTCATGTACACGGGCGGCACCACCGGCCGGGCCAAGGGCGTGATGCTCAGCCACGCGGGCCTGTGGCAGGTGGCCAAGGCTTCCTACGACATGTCACACCAGCCCGGGATCAACCGCGCCATCGTCCCCGTCCCGCTCTCCCACGCCTACGGGCTGATCGTCACCGTCGCCGGGATGCACGCCACCGAGCCGCCCCAGGCCGTGCTCATGCGCTGGTTCGACCCTGGGCTGTTCCTGCGGCTGGCCGCAGAGGAGCGCGTGCAGTACGGCACCGTGGTGCCCGCCATGCTGCGGATGCTGCTGGCCGAGCCGCTGGAGGAGCACCCGCTGCCCGACCTGGCCTTCCTCACCTGCGGCGCGGCGCCGCTCGGCCGCGAGACGCTGGCGGAGTTCGAGCGCCGGATGCCCGGCGTGCGCGTCCTGGAGGGCTACGGGCTGACCGAGACCAGCGCCGTCACCACCTTCAACCCGCCGGACCGGCCCAAGGCCGGCAGCGCCGGGCTGCCCCTGCCCGGCTACACGATCACGATCCGCGACACGGACGGCGAGGCCGTCGAGCCCGGCGACGTGGGCGAGATCTGCGTGGCCGGCGAGGCGCTGATGCTCGGCTACTGGGGCGAGCACGAGCCCGACCCCGACGGCACCGCGCTGGCCGGCGGCGAGCTGCGCACCGGCGACCTCGGCTGCGTGGACGACGACGGCTACCTGTACGTGGTCGACCGGAAGAAGGACCTGATCATCCGGGGCGGCTTCAACGTCTTCCCGCGCGACGTCGAGGACGCCCTGAACGCCCACCCCGACGTGGTCATGTCCGGCGTCGTCGGCCGGCCGGACCCGCGCCACGGCGAGGAGGTCGTGGCCTTCGTCCAGCTCGGGCCGGGCGCGACGGCGACCGCCGACGAGCTGATCACCTGGGCCCGCGACCGGGTCGGCCGGGTCAAGTATCCGCGCGAGATCACGTTCGTCGACGCCATCCCCGTCACCAGCGTGCTCAAGCTGGACCGCAAGGCCCTGAGGGCCCGCATTCGGGCAGGGCACCTGACCAATCCGTGATAAATGTTGACCGGACAGGAGGTGGCATGAGCCAGCAGGATCAGCCCGGCGGCTATCCGTACCAGCCCTACGGCGCAGACTACGGCTCGCAGCCACCTCCCGAATACGGCTATGGCTATGGCTACGGCTATCCACCGCCGCCTCCGCGCAACCAGCCCAGCGCCAACGCGATCGTCTCCCTCGTCCTCAACCTGCTGGCCGTGGTGAGCTGCTGCAACCTGCTCGGCATCCCCGGCGCGATCCTGGCCGGCCTGTCGATGCGGGCCTCGGCCTCCCCCGAGTCCGCCCGGTCCATGGTCGTGTGGAGCTGGGTGCTGTTCGGGGCCGGGTTCGTGCTGACCGTCGGCCTGTTCGTCTTCCTCGGCGTCAACGGCTATCTAGAGGACGACTAGCCAGTCCGGGGACTGTATTGGCCTTCGCGCGTGTTGGATAGGCGTCAACCGTAGAAGGGATGCTGGTGAACGACGGCCCGCTCATCGTCCAGTCCGACAAGACGCTGCTGCTCGAAGTCGACCACGAGAAGGCCGACGCGTGCCGGAAGGCCATCGCGCCGTTCGCCGAGCTCGAACGGGCGCCCGAGCACGTCCACACCTACCGCGTGACGCCGCTGGCGCTGTGGAACGCGCGTGCCGCCGGGCACGACGCCGAGCAGGTCATCGACGCGCTGATCAGCCACAGCCGCTACCCGGTGCCGCACGCCCTGCTGGTCGACATCGCCGAGACCATGGCCCGCTACGGCCGGCTGCGCCTGGAGAAGGACCCGGTCAACGGCCTGGTGCTGACCTCGACCGACCGGGCCGTGCTCGAAGAGGTGCTGCGCTCGAAGAAGATCCAGCCGATGCTGGGCGAGCGGCTGGGCGGCGACTCCGTCGTCGTGCACCCGAGCGACCGGGGCAACGTCAAGCAGGCGCTGCTCAAGCTGGGCTGGCCGGCCGAGGACCTGGCCGGTTACGTCGACGGCGAGCACCACACGATCAAGCTCGCGCAGGACGGCTGGTCGCTGCGCCCCTACCAGCAGGAGGCGGCCGACGCGTTCTGGCACGGCGGCTCCGGCGTGGTCGTGCTGCCGTGCGGCGCGGGCAAGACGATCGTCGGCGCGGCCGCGATGGCCCACGCCCAGGCGACGACGCTCATCCTGGTCACCAACACGGTCAGCGCCCACCAGTGGAAGCAGGAGCTGCTCAAGCGCACCTCGCTGACCGAGGACGAGATCGGCGAATACTCCGGCTCGAAGAAGGAGATCCGCCCGGTCACGATCGCCACCTACCAGGTGATGACGACCCGGCGCAAAGGCGTCTACAGCCACCTGGAGCTGTTCGACGCCCGCGACTGGGGGCTGATCGTCTACGACGAGGTGCACCTGCTGCCCGCGCCGATCTTCCGGATGACCGCCGACCTGCAGGCCCGCCGCCGCGTCGGCCTGACGGCGACGCTGGTGCGCGAGGACGGCCGCGAGGGCGACGTGTTCTCGCTGATCGGCCCCAAGCGCTACGACGCGCCCTGGAAGGAGATGGAGAACCAGGGCTGGATCGCCCCGGCCGACTGCGTCGAGGTGCGGGTCACGCTGAGCGACGAGGAGCGGCTGGCGTACGCGATGGCCGAGGCGGAGGAGCGCTACCGGTTCTGCGCGACGACGCCGTCCAAGACGCACGTGACGGAGGCGCTGGTCCGGCGGCACCTGGGCGAGCAGGTGCTGGTCATCGGCCAGTACATCGACCAGCTCGACGAGCTGGGCGAGCACCTGAACGCGCCGGTCATCAAGGGCGAGACGCGGATCAAGGAGCGCGAACGGCTCTACCAGGCGTTCCGCGACAAGGAGATCCAGGTCCTGGTGGTGTCGAAGGTGGCCAACTTCTCCATCGACCTGCCGGAGGCGGCGGTGGCCATCCAGGTGTCGGGCACGTTCGGGTCGCGCCAGGAGGAGGCGCAGCGGCTCGGGCGGGTGCTGCGGCCCAAGTCCGACGGGGGCGGCGCGCGCTTCTACACGGTGGTGAGCCGTGACACGGTCGACCAGGAGTTCGCGGCGCATCGTCAGCGGTTCCTGGCCGAGCAGGGATACGCGTACCAGATCATCGACGCCGACGACGTGCTGGGCGGGGTGTGAGCCCGGCCGCTCCGTAAGAGCGGCCAGGCCAGGTCTAGTGCCTCACGTCCACGAGACTCCGCGGGCCGTCGACAATCGAACCACCCCCCTCACTGCGTCCTCTCATCGGCGCTGCCAGTCCGGCAGCGACATACCCTGATGATCCGACAAACGCACCTGGTATGCCCGGATTTTTCGGTATTTCCCAGCTTCGTTACAGCTAGGTGCGGAGCAGCAGGCCGCCGAGGAACAGCACTCCTTCGGCCGCGATCCACGCCGCGGCCCCCGCTCCCATCAGCCTGCCGAACAGCCGCGGGTCGCGCCGGGCCGCTCCGGCCAGCCAGGCCGCCAGCGTGCAGCCCGCGGCGGCGACGGCGAACAGCCCCGACACCGCGGACACCCCGGCGAGCCGGCGCGAGCAGTCGGCGGCGAGCTCGGTCCCCGAGCAGAACGCCTGCAGCCCCCAGCCCGCGAACACCGACAGCCCCCACAGCGCCGCCAGCAGGAAGCTCGCGACGGTGGGAATGATCGGCGAGATGCCGAGCCGGACGCGCGCCACGCCGGTTTCCTACCCCCTCGCGCGCCCGGCTAAATGCTTTTGAGGCCCACCGGCACGGCCACTAAACTGGCGGATTCGCTACCTGTTACCACCACCTCCGACCACCACCGGGAGGCGCTTTCGCATGCCCTCAGACCAACTGGCTCCCGACATACCCTCCGACGTGCTCGCGGCCGAACAGGCCCACCTAGCCGAGTCCCGCGCTGCGCTGAAGGCCATGCGGGCCCACGCGCAGTCGCTGTCGGCCGACGCCGCCGGCGACTGGGTGTCGCAGCAGATCCTCCAGTCGCTGCTCGACCAGCGGGTCGCCGCGCTGGCCGACCACCCCGACACACCGCTGTTCTTCGGCCGCCTCGACCGGGGCGCCGACGACGACCTGCCGCCCACCATCTACGTCGGCCGCCGCCACGTCCACGACGGCGGCAGCCGGCCCCTGGTGATCGACTGGCGGGCCCCGGTGTCGCGGGCCTTCTACCAGGCGAGCCCGGCCGACCCGATGGGCGTCGTGCTGCGGCGCCGCTTCGGTTATCACGGCGGGGCGCTGACCGCGTTCGAGGACGAGCCGCTCGGCCAGGGCGGCGACATCGGCCCCTCCAGGATCCTCACCGAGGAGATCGAACGCCCCCGCACCGGCCCGATGCGCGACATCGTGGCCACGATCCAGCCCGACCAGGACGAGATCGTCCGCGCCGCGCTCGCCCAGACCGTGTGCGTGCAGGGCGCCCCCGGCACCGGGAAGACCGCGGTCGGCCTGCACCGGGCCGCCTACCTGCTGTTCACCCACCGCGAGCGGCTCGCCAGGTCCGGTGTGATGATCGTCGGGCCGAACCGCGCCTTCCTGTCCTACATCTCCTCCGTGCTCCCCGCGCTCGGCGAGGTCAAGGTCGACCAGACGACGGTGGCCGGGCTGCTCGGCGAGCACGCCGCCGCCGAGGACCCCCTGGTCGCCGCCGTCAAGGGCGACGCCCGCATGGCCGCCGTCCTCGAACGCGCCCTGTGGCTGCACATCGTCAAGCCCGAAGAGGGCCTGGTGTTCACCAAGGGCGCCTACCGGCACCGGGTGGCCGACTACGAGGTGCGCGAGATCGTCGCCTCGCTGCGCGGCACCACCCGCTACGGTCCCGGCCGGGCGGCGCTGGCCCAGCGGCTGGCGCACCTGGTGCTCGTACGGATGGAGCAGCGCGGCGAGTCGCCCGACGACCGGGTGCAGGACGCGGTGGCCCGGTCGAAGCCGGTCAAGCAGCTCGTCGACGCGGTGTGGCCGAAGCTGACGCCGGAGCAGGTGCTGTATCGGCTGCTGTCGGACGCGGAGTTCCTCGCCAAGGCCGCCAAATCCGATTTGTCGCCCGACGAGCAGCAAATGATCCTTTGGCGGAAACCGTACCGGAGCTGGAAGTCCGCGAAATGGTCCGCGGCCGACGCCGCGCTCCTCGACGAGCTCGCCGACCTCGTCGAACGCACGCCCTCACTCGGCCACCTGGTGGTCGACGAGGCCCAGGACCTGTCGCAGATGCAGCTCCGCGCGCTCGGCCGGCGCTGCCGCAACGGCTCCGCCACCGTGCTCGGCGACCTCGCCCAGGGCACCACCCCGTGGTCCACCAGCTCCTGGGAGGACGTGCTGCGCCACCTCGGCCAGGACACCGGCGAGGTCACCGAGCTGACGCTCGGCTTCCGCGTGCCGCGCGAGGTCCTCGACTACGCCGCCCGCCTGCTCCCCTCCATCGCCCCCGGCCTGGCCGCCCCCCGCTCCCTGCGCCCCGGCGCCGGCTCACTCTCGGTACGGCCCAGCGGCGAGCTCCGCCAGGCCGTGACCGAAACCCTGGCCAAGGAGGGCTCGATCGGCGTCATCGTCCCCGACGCGCAGGTGGCGTCCGCGTCCGCCGCGCTCGACGGCGTCGCCCACGCCGTCCTCGACCCCGACGCGGCCGACGAGCACCGCCTGCTGATCGTCCCGGCGACGCTGGCCAAGGGCCTGGAGTACGACCACGTGATCGTGGTCGAGCCCGCCGACATCGTCGACGCCGAGCCCCGCGGGCTCGCCCGCCTGTACGTGGTGCTCACCCGTGCCGTGACGTCCCTGACCGTCCTGCACGCCAAACCCCTGCCCGCCCAGCTCACCGGCTGACACGGCGCGCGGGGCAGTGGCAGCGGCGCCGATCGCTCCTAGGATGACGGGGAAAAGCCATCACCTCTAGGAGGAAACCGTGCCGGCACCGCTGCCACACGAACACCTGCCGTCCGCCCCGGCGCTCGTCGTGCAGAGCGACGACATCACCGACGGCGACCGGCTGAACGACCTCCACGTCTTCAACGACTGGGGCATGACGGGCCAGAACCTGTCCCCCGCCCTGCGCTGGTCCGGCGCCCCCGACGGCACCAGGAGCTACGCCGTCACCTGCTTCGACCCCGACGCCCCCACCGGCAGCGGGTTCTGGCACTGGGTGCTGTTCGACATCCCCGCCTCGGTGACCGAGCTGCCCACCGGCGCCGGCACCGGCCCCGAGTTCAAGGGCCTGCCGCAGGGTGCCGTCCACGCCCGCAACGACTACAACACCAAGGAGTACGGCGGCGCCGCGCCCCCGCCCGGCGACCCGCACCGCTACGTCTTCACCGTGCACGCGCTGTCGGTCGACAGCCTCGGCGTCGACAGCGACACCTCCCCCGCCGCGGTCGGCTTCAACATCACCGCCAACACCCTGGCGCGCGGCCACATCATCGCCCATTACGGCGTCTGACCGGCTCTGATCGGTTCGCGGCCATTTGATAAGTTCGCGAACCATGAGAGACCTCGGGGTGGACATCCGGTTCGGCGGCCCGGGCGACGTGGAGCCCGTCCTGGACTTCTGGCTCCACGCCGCCGAAGGCACCGACCGCCGCGACTCCCCCGACAAGGTCACCGCCCTGCTCGAACGCGACCCGGAGGCGCTGCTGATCGCCGAGCTCGACGGCGCGCTCGCGGGCACCCTCATCGCCGGCTGGGACGGCTGGCGGGCACACCTGTACCGCCTCGCCGTCCACCCGGCCCACCGCCGCAAGGGCATCGCCACCGCGCTGCTCGCCGCCGCCGAACGCCGCTTCACCGCCTTCGGCGCCTTCCGGGCCGACGCCATGGTGCTGCACGACAACACCCTCGCCCACCCGGCCTGGTCCGCCGCCGGCTACTCACCCCAGTCAGAGTGGTCCCGCTGGGTCAAGCCCCTGCCCTGACCGCCCCACCGCCCGGACCGCCCCGCAGGGTCTCCGGCCCCCACCCCCAAGGTCCTCGACCCACGCGCTTCGCGCGCCGGCGGCTCGGGCCGCGTCCAAACGGGGGCAAGCCCCCGCACCCCCGGCAAGGGGCCTCCGGCCCCCTGCACCCCCGAGCGTTACGCACTTACCGCAACCACCAGAACGCCGGCCGAATCGGGACGTCCCAGCGATGCCCCGCCACATGCGGAGCAGGCAGTCCCAGGGCCTTGCACGCGACCACCGAAGCAGCCGCCCGAGAGGGAAGGCGCTGATCTGGCGAAGGCGCCGGCTCTTGTCCACCCTCCCACGGACATGGCCGGTGTGGACGGTCATCCGCAGTCGCTTCGCCTGACCGCCAGGCAGCAGCGGACGAAGTCCTGGACGACGGGGTTGGCGTCGTCGGCCGGGGTCCAGGCGACGCCCACGCGGGTGGGGCTGACGCCGCTGACGGGGCGGTACGTGATGCCTGGGCGGGCGTAGAAGCGGGCGGCGGACTCCGGGGCCAGGGCGACGCCGTAGCCGTTGGCGATGGCGCTGAGCCAGTCGTCGGGCTGGTCCGTGACGGCGCCGACGCGCACCGGGTGGCCGTCGCGCTCGTCCGCCGCCAGCCAGTAGTCCCGCCACGGGCCCGTTTCCACCGGAGCCGCCACGAACGGCTCGTCCCACAGCTCCTCGAAGGCGATCACGTCGCGGGCAGCCAGCGGATGGGCCGAGGGCAGCGCCACCCAGCGGGGCTCGGAGAAGAGCACTTCCACGCGCAGCGCGTCCTGGCCGGGGAACGGCAGGCGCAGCAGGGCGACGTCGACGTCCCCCGTGGCGAGCCCGGCCGTCGGGTTCGACCAGGCGGCTTGGCGCAGGTCGGCCCGCCAGCCCGGCCTGGCACGGGTGAACTCCGCCACGATGCGCTGGGTGGCCTCGTTGGCGGCGCTGGCCAGGAAGCCCACCCGCAGCACGCGGGCCGCCCGGCCGGCCGCCTGCCTGGTGCGCCGCAGCGCCACGTCCCAGTCGGCCAGCAGGGCGGGCGTCCGCTCCGCCAGCGCCCGGCCCGCCTCGGTCAGGGACATCCCGGCCCGGGAACGATGGAACAACTCGGCGCCGAGCAGCGCTTCGAGCTGCTTGATCTGCTTGGTCAGCGCCGGCTGCGACACGTACAGGCGAGCTGAGGCCCGGGTGAGGCTGCCTTCCTCCGCCACGGCGACGAAGTAGCGCAGCAACCTCGTGTCCACATCCATGCCCCCAGGTTATAGACGCAGGTATTGGACGCCGGTGGGGGCGCGGGACAAGGCTGGGATGCGGGAGGAAAGGGGGAAAGGCAATGTACGTCGCCTATGTGATCGTCACGGTGGTCACGATCGTGATCAACCTCTGGGCCGCCGTCGCCGACTTCGCCCGCGCCGAGACCGTCCTGGCCAACGCCGCGGCTGTCGGCATCTCGCCGTCCTGGATACCGCTGCTGGGCATGCTCAAGGCGGCCGGGGCCGTGGGACTGCTCCTCGGGCTGGTGGGGGTGCCGTTCGTGGGGGGCGCCGCCGCTCTGGGGCTCGTGCTGTTCTTCGTGGGGGCGGTGGCCCTACATGTCCGGCAACGGGTGTTCGGGAACATCGGCTTCCCGGGGGTCTTCCTCGCGTTCGCCGTCGCGTCCCTCGTGCTGGGGGCCGCCGGGTGACGCCCGGTCAGGTGGCCGGTGCGATCGCTTCGCACTCCGACGGGTCCACGGGATCGAGCGCCGAGGTGGTCGCGAGGATGGCGTCCAGCCGGTCACGGGCGGCAAGGAGGTCGGCCGCGGCGGCGCTGAGCCGCTCACGCTCGCGCAGCAGGTCGGGGATCATCCCGCCACAGGCCGGCGCCAGCATCTCGCCGTCGTCGACCATGCACGGGAGCACCTCGCCGATCGTCGTGGTGCTGAGCCCGGCGGCGAGCAGGAGCCGGATGCCCCGCACCGTGGCGGCGTCCTCCTCGCGATACTCCCGATAGCCGCTGGGCCGGCGCAACGGCCGGAGCAGGCCCTGTTCCTCGTAGTAACGCAACGAGCGCACACTGGCGCCCGTGAGCCGCGACAGTTCTCCGATCCGCATGTGACGACCGCCACTTCGAGTTGACTCTCACGCCGATGTGAGAGTCCAGCCTATGTGTATGACAGAACAGCATCCATCCGGACAGAACAGCACCGCGGTCACCGTCGTCGGCCTGGGCCCCATGGGCTTGGTCCTGGCGGAGACGCTTCTCGGCAAGGGCCTGACCCTGACGGTCTGGAACCGCACCCCCGGCAAGGCCGACGCCCTCGCCGCCAAGGGGGCGCGCCGCGCGGCCACCGTCACCGAGGCCGTCGCCGCCAGCCCCGTCACGATCCTGTGCCTCAACGACTACCCGACCACGCACCGCGTCCTCGACGCCGCCGGTGCCGCCTTCCAGGGCCGCACGCTGGTGAACCTCACCTCCGGGACGCCCGCGGAAGCTCGCGACACGGCGGACTGGGCGGCCGGGCGCGGCGTCGGCTACCTCGACGGCGCGATCATGGTGCCCCCGCCGCTCGTCGGCGAGCCCGGGTCGGTCTTCCTGTACGCCGGGCCGCAGGACGTCTTCGACCGCCACCGGGGGACGCTGGCGCTCCTGGGCGACCCCCGCCACCTCGGCGCCGACCCCGGCCTGGCCGTCCTGTTCAACACCGCCATGCTGGAGATGATGTACGCGACCGTGAACGGGTTCCTGCACGCCGCCGCGCTGGTCGGCTCGGCGGGGGTGCCGGCGGCCGAGTTCTCCGAGCTCGCGCTGGGCTGGTTCATGCCCGCGGTGCTCAACCCCGCCTGGCTCGCCCAGCAGGCGCCGAGCCTGGACGAAGGGGCGTATCCGGGGGATCTGGGGACGCTGCAGATGAACTTCAACGCGCTGGAGCACATCCTCCGGACCAGCGCCGAACAGGGCGTCCATTCCGAGCAGCCCCGGTTGATGAAGGAGCTCGCCGAACGGGCGATCGCGGAGGGGCACGGGAGCGAGAACTACTTCGCCATGTTCGAGATCTTCAAGCAGGCGTGAGGGCGGTCCCCGGTCCCCGCGCCGCCTCTCAGACCGCAGGGTGACGACGGCTCCCCACAGGCGGACGGCAGGCGTCGGCGATGGCCTGGGGGTCCCAGTAGAAGGGCCGGCATTCGAGCATGCGCCCGTCCCGTACGGTGATCAGCTGCATGATCAGGGCGTCGACGTCCCGCCCTGTGGCGCGGGCGCGGAAGCGGACCCGGTTGCGGACGACCACCGTGCTGTTGTCGCCCCAATGCTCCTGCTCCAGGAATTCCATCGACTCCCACACCTCGCTGAAGGCGGCGAGAAAGCGTTCCATCCCGTCATGCCCGCGCCAGGTTCCCGTTCCGGTGAAAGGCAATCCCGGCGCCTGGTGCAGCACCACTTCAGGGTCGAGGTGTACGGCGACGTCGTCGTACGACGCCTTGCCGAATCCGCCGGCGGCGACGTACGCGGCCTCGGCGGCGTAAAACTTCTCCATGACTGCCCAAGCGCTCATTGCCCCAGAGTTCCACCCGGACCGGAACCTGGCTGGCGTGGATCAGACCTGTTTGTCGTGCACAAGAGAAGAAGCCGCCCCTATTTAGGGACGGCTCCGATAAACACATCAGCCCGAGCCGGAAATCCGGACCGGGCTGACGCTATCGCCACGTGGAACGCGATCGGACCTAGAAGTCCATGTCGCCGCCGCCGGGCATGCCAGCGGGAGCGGCCGGGGTCTTCTCGGGCTTCTCGGCGATGACGGCCTCGGTGGTGAGGAAGAGCGCCGCGATGGAGGCGGCGTTCTGCAGCGCCGAGCGCGTCACCTTGGCCGGGTCGAGGATGCCCGACTCGAACATGTTGACGTACTCGCCGGTGGCCGCGTTGAGGCCCTCACCCGGGGTGAGGTTGCGCACGCGCTCGACCACGACGCCGCCCTCGAGGCCGGCGTTGACCGCGATCTGCTTGAGCGGCTCCTCCAGGGCCTTGCGGACGATCGCGGCACCGGTGGCCTCGTCGCCGGTCAGCTCCAGCTTGTCGAAGGCCTTGGCGCCGGCCTGCAGCAGCGCCACGCCACCACCGGGGACGATGCCCTCCTCGACGGCCGCCTTGGCGTTGCGCACGGCGTCCTCGATGCGGTGCTTGCGCTCCTTGAGCTCGACCTCGGTGGCCGCGCCCGCCTTGATGACGGCGACGCCACCGGCGAGCTTGGCCAGGCGCTCCTGGAGCTTCTCGCGGTCGTAGTCGGAGTCCGTGCGCTCGATCTCGGCGCGGATCTCGTTCACGCGGCCGCTGATCGCGTCGGCGTCACCGGCGCCGTCGACGATCGTGGTCTCGTCCTTGGTGACGACGACCTTGCGGGCGCGGCCGAGCAGGTCGAGGGTGGCGTTCTCGAGCTTGAGACCGACCTCCTCGGCGATGACCTGGCCACCGGTGAGGATGGCGATGTCGCCGAGCATGGCCTTGCGGCGGTCACCGAAGCCCGGGGCCTTGACGGCCACGGAGCGGAACAGGCCGCGGATCTTGTTGACCACGAGGGTGGCCAGGGCCTCGCCCTCGATGTCCTCGGCGATGATGAGGAGCGGCTTGCCGGACTGCACGACCTTGTCGAGCAGGGGCAGCAGGTCCTTGTTGGCCGAGACCTTCGAGTTGACGATGAGGATGTACGGGTCCTCGAGCACGGCCTCCATACGGTCGGAGTCCGTCACGAAGTACATCGACGTCATGCCCTTGTCGAAGCGCATGCCCTCGGTGAGCTCGAGCTCGAGGCCGAAGGTGTTGCTCTCCTCGACGGTGATGACGCCTTCCTTGCCGACCTTGTCCATCGCCTCGGCGATGAGCGAGCCGATCTCGGGGTCGGCGGCGGAGATGGAGGCGGTGGAGGCGATCTGCTCCTTGGTCTCCACGTCCTTGGCCAGCTTGGACAGCTCCTCGCTGACCCGCTCCACGGCCGCCTCGATGCCCTTCTTCAGGGCCATCGGGTTGGCGCCGGCGGCCACGTTGCGCAGGCCCTCACGGACGAGCGCCTGGGCGAGCACGGTGGCGGTGGTGGTGCCGTCGCCCGCGACGTCGTCGGTCTTCTTGGCGACTTCCTTGACCAGCTCGGCGCCGATCTTCTCCCACGGGTCCTCGAGCTCGATCTCCTTGGCGATGGAGACACCGTCGTTGGTGATCGTGGGGGCGCCCCACTTCTTCTCCAGCACGACGTTGCGGCCCTTGGGCCCCAGGGTCACCTTGACGGCGTCGGCGAGCTGGTTCATACCGCGCTCGAGACCGCGCCGGGCGTCCTCGTCAAACGCGATCATCTTGGCTGCCATAAGGCTAGACCTCCCAGACACAGGGTGGCTGCTGCGATCGAGCCGACGCCCGCGACGGCATGTGGGCCCGCAGCTCCTTCGGCGGACCCCATCGTCTCGATCCCAGGGTTGGCACTCTGCGACAGAGAGTGCCAACGAATTGTTTAGCACTCTACCCGGTCGAGTGCAAGCCGACAGCACCCCGCCCCAGGTCACGTCGGTACGGCGGGCCCGTGAGCCCGCCGTACGTGAGGGGACGAGAGGTGGCGGTTCGCACGTACTGCGCTGACGTGCGAGCCGCCCGTGCTCACCACGTCAGACCGAGCGGACGGACTCCGCCTGCGGTCCCTTCTGGCCCTGCGTGATCTCGAACTCGACCCGTTGGCCCTGCTCGAGAGACCGATACCCGTCCATCAAGATTGCCGAGTAATGGACGAATACATCCTTACCACCGTCTACCGCGATGAAGCCGTAGCCCTTGTCCGCGTTGAACCACTTGACGGTGCCCTGCGCCACTTCCGACTCCTCTTACTGGGCTCATAGATCCCGCCCATTCCTCCGCGAGACCCACAATCGCCTGACTAATGGATATCAGCCGTACGATCGCACTCGACCATACCTGTGGGAAGGCGTTTGGCAACAGAGTCAATCGGCAAATCGGGTATTTCACCTCACGCTAACTGGTTCAACCTTGTATTTCACAAAAGAGAAGGCGCCCGCATGGGGCGCCTTCTAGAGGGTCGTTCTGGAGATCGGGGGGTTCTCAGCCGCCCGCGACCGCCGGGATGATGGAGATCTGAGTGCCCTCAGGGGCGGGAGTGTCGAGCCCCTCGGCGAAACGGACATCCTCTTCGCCAACGTAAACGTTGACAAAACGACGAATCTTGCCCGATTCATCAAGAATGCGCGCGCCGATGCCCGGGTAGTCGGAGTCGAGCTTGGCAAGCACGTCACGCAGCGTCGCGCCCTCTCCACTCACCTCCGCGTTACCGCCGGTGTAGGTGCGCAGGATGGTGGGAATCCGCACAGAAACGCTCATGGTAAATCTCGCCTTTCCTGGTTGTCAGACAGTCGCGCGGAACGCGTCGAGAGAGGGCCGGATCACGGCCGTGGGGGTGACGTCGGTGACCGCGTCGAGCGTCTTGAGCCCGTCACCGGTGTTGAGCACCACGGTTTCGGCCTCGGGGTCGAGCTGGCCGGTCTCGACGAGCTTCTTCAGCACGCCGACGGTCACACCGCCGGCCGTCTCGGCGAAGATGCCCTCGGTCGAGGCCAGCAGTTTGATCGCGGCGACGATCTCGGCGTCCGTGACGTCCTCCACCGCCCCGCCGGTGCGGCGCGCGATGTCGAGCACGTAGGGGCCGTCGGCGGGGTTGCCGATGGCCAGCGACTTGGCGATGGTGTCGGGCTTGACCGGCTGGACGACGTCGTGGCCGGCCTTGTAGGCGGCCGAGACCGGCGAGCAGCCGAGCGCCTGCGCCCCGAACACCTTGTACGGGCTGTCCTCGACCAGGCCGAGCTGGATGAGCTCCTTGAAGCCCTTGTCGATCTTGGTGAGCTGGGAGCCGGAGGCGATCGGGATGACGATCTGCTCGGGCAGCTTCCAGCCGAGCTGCTCGGCGATCTCGTAGGCGAGCGTCTTGGAGCCCTCGGCGTAGTAGGGCCGCAGGTTGACGTTGACGAATCCCCACTTGTCGCCCAGCGGGTCGCCGATGAGCTCCGAGCAGAACCGGTTGACCTCGTCGTAGGTGCCGTCGATGCCGATCAGCTTGCCGCCGAACACCCGGGCCATGGCGATCTTCGCCTGCTCCAGGTCGGCGGGGATGAACACGCAGGCCTCCAGGCCGGCCCTAGCGGCGGCGGCCGTCACCGCGCCGGCCAGGTTGCCGGTGGAGGAGCACGACAGCGTGTGGAAGCCGAAGTTGCGGGCCGCCTCGACGGCGATGGCCACCACCCGGTCCTTGAAGGAGTGGGTGGGGTTGCCCGAGTCGTCCTTGACGTACAGGGACTTGATGCCCAGCGCCCGGCCCAGGTTGCCCGCCTTGACGAGCTTGGTCCAGCCGGGGTTCATGTTGGGCTTGGACGCGACGTCGACCGGCACCGGCAGCAGCGAGCGGTAGCGCCAGATGTTGGCCGGGCCCGACTCGATGTCGGCGCGGGTCACGTTCCCGAAGGAGTAGGCCGCCTCGAGCGGCCCGAAACACTCCAGGCAGGCGAAGCTGGGGCCCAGCGGGTAGCGGGTGCCGCACTCGCGGCAGGAGAGAGCGACGGCGGGACCGAAGTCGAGCGACATGAAGCGAGGCCTTCCCTCATCTTCGTCCGCGGCCACCCTGACCACGGACCGGAATTGGCACCCTGTCCCGGTCGGCCTCGCAGGTCGCGAGTCACAAGCCGGGAGGGTTGCCGGGGCTTCGCAGGGCCGGTCCCTCCACCCCTCTGGATGAGCAATATTCAGTTGGAGTTGCTGACTCGGACTCTACCCAATCCGAGCCGTGAACTGACCAGTCGTCTCACTCCGCGAGACAACCGGTCTCACCGATAGTCCTCGCCGAGCGCCGCCTGCACGTATTTGCGGGCCTGGTGGATGCGCGACTTGGCCGTGCCGAGCGGGATGTTGAGCTGCTCGGCCACCTCGCTGTAGTCGAGCTGGACGATGTCGCGCAGCACCAGGGCCTGCGCCAGGTCGGGCTTGTCGGCCTCCAGCGCCTCCATCGCGTCGAGCAGGTCGAGCCGCGACCCGGCGATCACGCTGACCCGCCGCACGTCGGGCTTCTGCATGGGCAGCTCGTCGGAGCTCTGCTCCGCCGCCCTGCGCTTCAGCGACCGGTACGTGGTCCGCGCGCAGTTGGCGGTCACGATGTGCAGCCACGTGCTGAACCTGGCGCGCCCCTCGAACCGCCCGATGTTGCGGGCGACGGCCAGCAGGGTGTCCTGGGCCGCCTCCTCCGCGTCCTGGTGGTAGGGCAGGATGCGGGCGCAGTGCCGCAGCACGTCCGGCTCGATCCGGCGCAGGAGCTCGCCGAGTGCGCGATGATCTCCTACGGCGGCCGAGCGGGCGAGTTCTTCGGTTGCCTCATCTAGCGCCATAGCTGGGATCCTAAGGTCGGGAGACACCTCCGTGACATCTCCTCGTCGTAACTCCTGGGAGCGTCGATGAACAGCGTCCTGCTCGCCTCCAACAGAGGCCCGGTCTCGTTCACCGTCTCCGACGACGGCGAGCTGACGATGAGACGCGGCGGCGGCGGCCTGGTGTCCGGCTTGTCCGGAGTCGCCCGGGACGCGGGCGTGCTGTGGGTATGCGCGGCGCTGTCCGACGGCGACCGCAGCGCGGTGCGGCAGGCCCCCGGCGGCCGGCTCGACCAGGCGGGCTACGACACCGGGGCGCTGCGGATGCTCGACATCGCGCCGGCCACCTTCCACCGCGCCTACAACTCGATCGCCAACTCGACGCTCTGGTTCGTCAACCATCTGCTCTACGACATCCCCAACGCGCCGGTGTTCGGCACCAGGTTCCAGCGCGACTGGGAGTCCTACCGCGACTACAACGGCGCGTTCGCGCTGGCGCTGGCCGAGGAGGCGGGCCACGGGGCGCGGGTGATGGTGCAGGACTACCACCTGACGCTGACCCCGGCGATGCTCCGGGCCGAGCGGCCCGACCTGCGCATCGCGCACTTCAGCCACACGCCGTGGGCGCCGCCCGAATACTTCTCGCTGTTGCCCGACGAGGTGGCCCGCGAGGTCCTGGAGGGCATCCTGGGCGCCGATCACGCCGGGTTCCTCACCGGGCGGTGGGCGGAGGCGTTCATGGACTGCTGCGCGGCCCTGCTCGGCGCCGAGGTCGACGGCGCGGCCCGTACGGTCACGCACGAGGGGCGCGTCACCCGGATCGGCGTCCACGGGCTGGGCGTCGACGGCAAGGCGCTGTGGGCGCGGGCCGGCGAGCCCGACGTCGAGTCGCACATGGCCGCGCTGCGCGAGCAGGTCGGCGACCGCAAGCTGATCGTCCGCATCGACCGCACGGAGCTGTCGAAGAACATCGTGCGCGGCCTGCTCGCCTACCGCGAGTTCCTGGACGCGCATCCGGAGTGGCACGGCCGGGTGGTGCACCTGGCGTTCGCCTACCCGAGCCGCCACGACCTGCCCGAATACCGCGAGTACACCGCCTCGGTGCAGCGCTGCGCGCAGGAGATCGAGGACGCCTACGCCACCGAGGACTGGGACCCGCTGATCCTCAACGTCAACGACGACTACCCGCGCTCGCTGGCCGCCTACAGGATGGCCGACGTGCTGCTGGTCAACCCGATCCGCGACGGCATGAACCTGGTGGCCAAGGAGGGCCCGGTGCTGTCGCCGCGCTGCGCGCTGGTGCTGTCGCGGGAGGCGGGCGCGGCAACCGAGCTGGGCGCCGACGCGCTGCTGGTCAACCCCTACGACGTCAGCGGCACGGCCGGCGCGCTGCACCGGGCGCTGGTGATGCCCGAGGAGGAGCGGACGCGCCGCCGGGCCCGGCTGGAGGCGGCGGCCACGGCCCTGCCGCCGCAGCGCTGGCTGGCAGCCCAGCTCGACGCGCTGGGCTGACGGGTCACCGCCAGTCGGCGTTGCGCAGCGTGTCGGTCAGGCCCGGCGTCTTCCACTCGTCGACGACCAGCACCTTCGTGGCAGGCAGATACCACTCGCGGGTGGTGAACCTGGACCTGGTGCTCTTGCCCGAGTGGGTCCGGCAGCGGGTGGTGAACTCGTGGTAGTGGGCCTTGTGGCCGGGCCCGACCTGGCGCAGGCCCTTGACGTGCCTGCCGATGCGCTCGCCGCGCAGTAGCCGCCCGTCGGCCGGGCAGCGCTGCACGTCGGAGGCCGGGTAGTAGCCGCCCCGCTGGGCGTTGTAGGGCCCGAAGCCCTCGGCGCCGCTCTTGATGGCCTTCGGACCGAAGATCCAGAAGCCCTTGCAGTCGGGGGTGAAGAAGCCGCCGCCGGGGTGGGCGCACTTCCCGGTCACGACGTGCACGTAGTCGGTGCCGCCGCCGTACACCTTCCACTTGATCGGCACATAGAGGGTCAGGCCGCCGCGCAGCTTCAGCTGCTGGGCGGGCGCCGCGTTCGCGGCGGCGGCGGGGACCAGGAGGAGGGCGGAGGCGGCGACGGCGGTTACGGCCAGTGAGCGCTTGAGCATGATCCCGACGGTAGCCGAGCCGACTTGCAAGCCACTCATGAACGGCTGAAAGCCGACGTCAACTCCTTGAGCAGGGCGACCACGCCGTCAGGCCCGTCCACGACGATGTCGGCCCGTTCGGCCAGCGCCGTCACCTCGGCGGAGCCGCTGCAGACGGTCACGCCGGGCACGCCGGCTCCCCTGACCGCCTCGAACGCGGCCAGGTCGCCGAGGTCGTCGCCCGCGAACAGCACCGACCGCGCCTCCCGCTCGGCCAGGAACAGGCTGAGCGCCTGGCCCTTGTCCATGCCGGGCGGGCGCAGCTCCAGCACCAGCCTGCCCGGCTCGACGACCAGCCCGTGCTTCTCGGCCAGCTTGGCCATCGGCTCGCGCAGCTTGGCCAGCGTCCCTTCGGGGTCGGGGGCGCGGCGGGTGTGCACGGCGACGGCGCGGCCCTTGTCCTCGACGGCGACGCCCGCCGTCAGGCCGAGCGCGTCGAGCACGAACGGCAGCTCGGCCTCGGCCCTCGGCACCCCGGGCGGGGGCGGCGGCCCGGTGATCTCGCCCTGCTCCCAGCGCTCGAACCCGTAGTGGCCGAGCACCACCAGGCCGGGCACGTCGGCCAGCCCGGGGCCGAGCCGCAGGGCGGTGGCCACCGGCCGGCCGGTCACGATGGTGATCGCCTTGACGTGGCGGCCCAGCTCGGCGAGAACGGCGGCGGCCTCGGGGTGGATCCGGGCGGCCGCGGGGTCGGGCACGATCGGCGAGAGGGTGCCGTCGAAGTCGAGCCCGATCACGGCGCCCGCCGGATCCTTCAGTATCGCTTCCATTCCAGGGATGTTCTCCACGCGCCTGCCGTACCCAACAGGTCAGGGGCGCATGCCAAGCCGTCTGGCCGCGCGCTCGCGCTGTCGCGTGGCACGCAGCCTGCGCAGGCGCTTGACCAGCATCGGGTCCTGCTCCAGCGCCTCCGGCCGGTCGATGAGCTCGCCGAGCAACTGGTAGTAGCGGGTGGCGGAGAACCCGAAGGTCTCCTTGATGGCCTGCTCCTTGGCGCCCGCGTAGCGCCACCAGTGGCGTTCGAAGGCGAGGAGCTCGAGTTCGCGGTCGGTGAGGGGCTGTCGAACGGGTTCCTGGGCAGCACTGTCACCGCTGACCGGTGCAGTGTCCATGGTCTCCTCCTCGGGATGAGCGCGTGACGATCACGTCGCGCGCACGCGGCCCGTGGCCATCGTAATGTGCCGAGTGCGGCTGTTCACGGCGGATTGGGAGACGTACAGTCACCAAGTGTGACCTCAGTCATCACACTTCTCACCGACTACGGCCTCGAAGACGGCTATGTCGCGGCGTGTCATGGCGTGATCGCGGGCATCGCCCCGGAGGTCCGGGTGATCGACGTGTGTCACCTGGTCCCTTCCGGCGATGTACGGCGTGGCGCGGCGATTCTCGCCCAGACGATCCCGTACCTGCCCCAGGGTGTGCACATCGGCGCGGTGGATCCGGGCGGCGGTGGGGTGCGGCGGCCGGTGGCGATCGAGGCGGGCGGCCGGGTGTTCATCGGGCCGGACAACGGGCTGCTGTCGTGGGCGGTGGCCGCGAACGGCGGCGCGTCGGCGGCGTACGAGATCAGCAACGACGAGCACTTCCTGCACCCGGTGTCGCCCACCTTCCACGGGCGTGACGTGTTCGCGCCGGTGGCGGCGCGGCTGTGCGGCGGGCTGCGGCCGGCCGACCTGGGGCCGGAGGTGCCGCTCGACCGGCTGATCTCGCTGCCGGAGCCGACCTCGGTGGTGCGCGGCGGCGCGGTGGAGGGCGAGGTGGTCTCGGTCGACCGCTACGGCAACGCGCAGCTCTCGATCCCGGCGGGCGACCTGGAGGCGCTGGGGCTGCGGGTCGGCGGCACGGTGGGGGTGTGGCTGGGGCGGCGCCGGCTGTCGATGCCGTACCGGGAGACGTACGCGGCGGTGCCGCCCGGGGAGCTGGTGGCGTTCGCGGACTCGGCGGGGCTGATCGCGTTCGCGGTGAACTCGGGCGACGCGGCCCAGCGGCTGGGACTGCCTCCGGGAGCGCATGTCCGGCTCGCCCCCGTCAGCTAGTACGAAAGCCGCAGAACGGAATTACTCCGCGTATCGGACCGTTTACCGAAGCATCACATCGAATCGTCGGCCGCGTGTCAGAATGCAGGGCAGTTCGGCGCCTCCTCCCTCCGAGGTCGACGTGTACTACCTGTCCGTTGCCCTGCTCGCCCTGCTGACCGCGGCCTGGCCCACTGCCGGACCGCCCGTTCCCGATCGCTGGCGCTCCTGGCCGGTGACGCGCGTCTTCCCCCCGGCCGTGGCCGGCACCAGCCCCTCGGGCGCCCGGGTCACCTACGTCCTGACCGGCGTCGCGCCCGAGGCGCCCTGCCCGGCCGCCTTCCAGCCGGGCGCCGTCCTCGCCCTGCCCGCCTGCGTCACGGCGCTGCGCGCCACCTACGCCGACAGCACGTCCACGTTCGTCGCCACCGTCGGCATCGCGGTGCTCGCGCGGCAGCGCGCCCCGATCGCGGCCGCCGCCTCCACCGTCATGGGCCAGCGACCGCCCACCGTCCGGCCCGTCGCCTTCCCCGGCGGCCCCGCCGAACGGTTCGGCGAACGCCAGTACTTCACCGGCGCGCTGATCTCCACCCACGAGCGCTACCTGGTGGCCACGGCCGCCGGGCACGCCGACGGCAGGCCCTACCGCCCCGGCGACCCGGCCACCGCCCGCTTACGCGGCATCGCCCTCCAGCTCGCCACCACGCTGCACCGGAGCCTCACCCGGTGATCCGATCCCTGCTGCTGCCGCTCATGCCGCTGCTGCTCCTGGTCGGGGTGGCCGCGTTACCCGCGGGCGGCGCGGCGCTCAGCCCCGCCGACGAGCTGGCCGTCGCGGCACGGGCCCGGCAGTGGCAGCTCGACGCGCTGCGGCTGCCGGAGGCGTGGCGCTCCAGCAGGGGCGAGGGCGTGCTCGTCGCCGTCCTCGACACCGGCGTACGCGCCCACCCCGACCTGGCGGGCGCGGTGCGGCAGGGCCCCGACCTGACCGGCGTCGGCAGGCGGGCGGGCCTATGGGGCCACCACGGCACGGCGATGGCCAGCCTGATCGCCGGGCGTGGCCACGGCGACGGCCGCAGCCAGGGCGTGCTCGGCGTGGCCCCGGCGGCCCGGGTGCTGTCGGTCCGCGTCACGCTGGAGAGCTCCGACCCGATGCGCGAGAAGCAGCGCGGCGGCGGCAGGGACGCGCTCGCCCGGGGCATCCGCTACGCCGTCGACCAGGGCGCCGACGTCATCAGCATGTCGCTGGGCGGCGGCAGCGGCGCCTGGGAGGGCTCGGCCGCCGAGGAGGAGGCCGTGCAGTACGCCGTCTCCAAGGGGGCGGTGCTGGTCGCCTCGGCCGGCAACGACGGCGAGGGCGCCAACAGGAAGAACTTCCCCGCCGCCTACCCCGGGGTGATCGCCGTCGGCGCGGTCGACCGCAGGCTCCGCCCCGCGCCCTTCTCCAACCGCCGCGACTACCTGTCGGTCGTCGCCCCCGGCACCGGCATCGTCACCGCCGGCCCGGCCGGCTCGTACGTGGTGGGCGACGGCACCAGCTCGGCGGCGGCCCTGGTGGCGGGCATCGCGGCGCTGATCAGGGCGGCCCACCCGGAGCTGTCGCCCTTCCAGGTGCGCCGGGCGATCGAGGCGGGCACCCGCAGGCGGCCCGACGGCGGCTACGACCGCTCCTACGGCCACGGCGTGGTCAACGCGGCCCTGGCCCTGCGCCAGGCGGCCCGGCTGGCCGGCCCGGCCCCGCCGCCGCCGATCCCCGGCGCCCACTTCGGCGCGGGCCTGCCGCCGCCCGAGCGGCCCTGGTCGCGCACGCCGGTGGTGGCGGGCCTGCTCGTGCTCGCCTGCGTCCTGGCCGCCCGCGTCGTCGTGCGCCACCGCAGACGCGCGAGGCCCCCCGCGGACCGGTCCGCGGAGGGCCTCTGAAGGCGGAGTGCGCCTAGCTCACGTGCACCACGTCGTGCGTCTCGGCGAAGTGGCACGCGCTCTCGTGCGTGGTCCCCGGCCGGATCTGCAGCAGCGGCTCCTCGGTCGCGCAGATCTCCTGCGCCTTCCAGCACCGGGTGCGGAACCGGCAGCCGGACGGCGGGTTGGCCGGCGACGGCGGGTCACCCTGGAGGATGATCCGCTCGCGCTGCTCCCGACCCTCGGGGTCGGGCACCGGCACGGCCGACAGCAGCGCCTGCGCGTAGGGATGCGCGGGCTTGTCGTAGATGTCGACGTCCTTGCCGATCTCCACGACCTTGCCCAGGTACATCACCGCGACCCGGTCGGAGATGTGGCGCACCACCGACAGGTCGTGCGCGATGAAGATGTAGGCCAGGTTGAACTCGTTCTGCAGCCGCTCCAGCAGGTTGATCACCTGCGCCTGGATCGACACGTCCAGCGCCGAGACCGGCTCGTCACAGACGATGATCTCCGGCTGGAGCGCCAGCCCGCGGGCGATGCCGATGCGCTGCCGCTGACCGCCCGAGAACTGGTGCGGGTAGCGGTTGATGTGGTCGGGGTTGAGGCCCACGACCTCCAGCAGCTCCTGCACCCTGCGGGCCCGGTCGCCCTTGGGCGCGACCTCGGTGTGGATGTCGTACGGCTCGCCGATGATGTCGCCGACCGTCATCCGGGGGTTCAGCGAGGTGTACGGGTCCTGCATCACCATCTGGATGTTGCGCCGCATCCGCTTGAGCTCGGCGCCCCTGGCCTTGGCGATGTCCCGGCCGTTGATCTTCACCGAGCCGGACGTCGGCCGCTCCAGCGCCATCAGCACCTTGGCCAGCGTGGACTTGCCGCACCCGGACTCGCCCACGATGCCCAGCGTCTCGCCCCTGTCGAGATCGAACGAGACCCCGTCGACGGCCTTGATCGCGCCGATCTGCTTCTTGAACATGATCCCCTGGGTCAGGGGAAAATGCTTCACCAGATCGCGGACCTCGAGGATGCGCTCACCTTTGGTCGCCATCGAGGACCTCCCTCCAGTAGTGGCAGGCGCTGTTGCGCGTACCGCTGATCTCGTGCAGCGGGGGGACGTCGGTCACGCAGTTGTCCTGGCGGTACGGGCACCGCGGGTGGAAGGCGCAGCCGGTCGGCATGTCGAGCAGGTTGGGCGGCAGGCCCTTGATCGCGTAGAGCTCCTGGCCCTTGAGGTCGACCCGGGGGATCGACTCCAGCAGCCCCTTGGTGTAGGGGTGGGCCGGGGACTTGTAGATCTCGTGCACGGTGGCGTTCTCGACGATGCGCCCGCCGTACATGACCGCGATCTTGTCGGCGACGTCGGCGACGACGCCGAGGTCGTGCGTGATCAGGATCATGCCCATGTTGCTCTCGCGCTGCAGCTCGGCGAGCAGCTCCATGATCTGGGCCTGGACCGTCACGTCGAGCGCGGTCGTCGGCTCGTCGGCGATCAGCACCTCGGGGTCCAGCGCGATCGACATGGCGATCATGATGCGCTGCCGCATGCCCCCGGAGAACTGGTGCGGGTAGTCGTTGACGCGCTGCTTGGCGGCGGGGATGCGGACCTTGTCCATGAGCTCGACGGCCTTCTTCATGCCGTCGCGCTTGGACATGCCGCGGTGCACCCGGAACATCTCGCTGATCTGCCAGCCCACGGTGAACACCGGGTTGAGCGCGGAGAGCGCGTCTTGGAAGATCATCGCGATGCGCTGGCCGCGCACCTGGGTACGCGCCTCCTCCGACAGTCTCAGCAGGTCGGTGCCGTGGAAACGGATCTCCCCCTTGGGGATCCGGGCCGGCGGCATGTCGAGGATGCCCATGATCGCCTGGGCGGTCACGGACTTGCCCGAACCCGACTCGCCCAGCACGGCGACCGTCTCACCGGGGTTGAGCGAGTAGCTCACCCCGTTGACGGCCCGCACGAGGCCCGCGCGCGTGGCGAACTCCACGTGCAGGTTGTCGACCGCGAGCAGCGGCTCGTTGCTGCGCCCTCCCTCGGCGAGCAACGTGTCCAGCGATGTCTTTCTCACTTATCCCCCCTCCTACCTGAGCTTCGGGTCGAGCGCGTCGCGCACGGCGTCGCCCAGCATGATGAACGCGAGCACGGTGATGCTCAGGAACACCGCGGGGAACACCAGCGGCAGCGGCGCCTCCAGGAACCGGCTGCGCGCGTCGGCGATCATCAGACCCCACGAGATGTCGGGCGACTGCACGCCGACCCCGAGGAAGGACAGCGCGGCCTCGGCCGCGATGAACCCGCCGAGGTTGATGGTGGCCACGACGATCACCGGGGCGACCGCGTTCGGCAGCAGGTGCTTGAACATGATCCGGCTCTGGCTCGCGCCCAGCGCCCGCGCCGCCATGACGAAGTCCTGGCTCCTGGCGGTGATGACGGCGGCCCGCATGATGCGGAACGTCATCGGCCAGGCGATGATCGACAGGGCGAAGACCACGATCCAGATGCCCAGCTCGGCGTCCCGGAAGGTCGCCGTGATGAGCAGCGCGCCCAGGATGGACGGGATCGCGAAGAAGACCTCGGTGATGCGGGAGGTGATCGTGTCGGTGATGCCGCCCCGGGTGCCGGCGATGAGGCCGAGCAGCCCGCCCACGATCGCGGTGATGGCCATGGTGGCGACACCGATGATGATCGAGTTCTTGGCGCCGTAGATGGTCCTGGCGAACACGTCGCAGCCGAGGTTGTCGCGGCCGAACAGGTGGCCGGGGCTCGGTCCCTGACGGGCCGTCGACAGCTCGCAGGTGCGGGCGTCGAACGGGTCGATCGAGGTGAACAGCGACGGCCAGAAGGACATGACCAGCAGGATCGCGATGAGGACCAGCGAGAAGATGAACATCGGCCTGCGGCGCAGGTCGTGCCAGGCGTCGCTCCACAGGCTGGCCGACCGGGCTTCCTTCTTGCGGTGCTTGACCGGGGGCGGCGGCGCCGGCTTGGCCTGGTCCGCCGTCAGCGTCTGGGTGTCCGGGCTTGGTGTGTCACTCATAGCGGATCCTCGGGTCGAGCACGGCGTACAGCATGTCGACGATGAGGTTCGCCACGATGTACACCAACACCAGGATTGTCACGATACCTACGACGATCGGCTGCTCTCGCAGGTAGACGCCATCGTAGAGCTGCTTGCCGATGCCCGGCAGGTTGAAGATCGTCTCGGTGATGACCGCGCCGCCCATCAGCGCGCCGAGGTCGGCGCCCAGATAGGTGACCATCGGGATGAGCGCGTTGCGCAACCCGTGCCTGCCGACGACCCGGCGCCTGGACATGCCCTTGGCGGTGGCCGTGCGGATGTAGTCGGATCTCAGCGTCTCGACGAGGCTCGTCCTGGTGAGCCGGGTCAGGTAGGCGATCGACGTGCCGGCCAGGACGAACCCGGGCAGCAGGTACGACTTCAGACCCTGGGTGGCGCCCGCGATCGGGAAGATCTCGGTGCCCACGGCCTGCTTGAGCCAGACGCCCAGCCAGAGCTGCAGCACGAATCCGGTGACCAGGGTCGGCACGGAGATGAGCAGCAGGGTCGAGGCGAGGATCGCGGTGTCGGTGGCCCGCCCGCGACGCAGCGCCGCCCAAAGACCGAGCACGACGCCGATGATGGCCTCGAGGGTGAGCGCTACCAGCGCGAGGTTCAGCGTGACCTGGAGCTTGCCGGCCAGCAGCTCGGTCACGGGGACCCCGGCGAAGGTCTTGCCGAAGTCGCCTTCGAAGATGATCCCGGTGATGTAGTGCCAGTACTGCACCAGAAGCGGATCGTTCAGGTGGTACTGCTCCCGGATGACGGCCAAGATGGCCGGGTCCTGGCGCTTCTCGCCGGCCAGCGCTTCCACGGGGTCACCGGGAAGTGCGAAGACGATGGCGAAGATGAACAGGGTGGCGCCCAGCAGGACTGGTATCGCCTGGATCAGGCGCCTGATGACATAACGGCCCATACAAGCCTCCCGTACATGCCTGAAGGCAGTCCCTGGGAACCTGGGGTAAAACGGCCCAAGCGACTGCCTTCGAGGCGGGCTCTCAAGGGGTGGACGAGCGCGCCGCCCACCCCTGGATCAACGTCAGGCCTTCTGGACGTCGGCCCACTCGACCTGGTTAAGAAGGTTGATCTTGACGTTCTTGACCTTGGTTGAGTACCCGGAATTGTTCCGGTAGAAGTACACCGGAATGTAGGGGAGATCCTTGATCAGGACGTCATCCGCCTGCTGGTAGAACTTCAGGCCCTCTTCGGCCGTCGGCGCCTGGTCACCCTTGGCCACCAGCTCGTCGAACTCCTTGCTGGAGTAGCCCGAGTAGTTGGAGCCGGTGGTCATGGCGCCGGTGGAGAAGATCGGCGTCAGGTAGTTCTCGGCGGACGGGTAGTCGATCGCCCAGCCCATCCGGAACATGCCCTTGTACTTCTTGGCGTCCAGGTCGTCCAGGATCGCCGCGAACTTCTCGAACGGCTTGACCGTCACCTCGACGCCGAGGTTGGCGCGGAGGTTGTTGGCGACGGCCTCGATCCACTCCTTGTGGCCACCGTCGGAGTTGTAGCCGAGCTCCAGCTTCTTCGGGCCGTTGGCCGCGGCGTACTGCTCCTTGGCCTTGCCCGGGTCGTACGTGCAGGCCGCGCAGGCGCCCTGCCGGTAGCCCGCGATGGCCGGGTTGATGAAGTCGTCGGCCGGGGCGCGGGTGCCGGAGAAGACCGTCTCGGCGATGGTCTTCCGGTCGATGGCCATGGAGATGGCCTCGCGGACCTTGATGTCCTTGTACTCGTCGTTGTACTTCAGGGGGAAGCCGACGTAGCCGATGCCGGCGTCGGGCTGGTCCTGGTAACGGTCGCCGAGCGCGGTCTTGGCGCTGGCGATCGCCGACGCGGGCAGCGAGTCGTGGATGTCCACGTTGTCGGCCTGGAGGTCGTTGTAGGCCGTCTCGGAGCTGTTGTAGAGCTTGAACTGCAGCTTGGTCCAGCCGGTCGGCTTGGTGCCGGGGTACTTGTCGTACACCGTCAGGTCGACCGTCTGGTCGGTGCCCTTCTTGTAGGGCTTGTCCAGCTTGAACAGGCCCTGGCCGATCGGCTGCTCGCCGAAGGCGTCGGTGACCTTGCCGTCGGGGCCGAAGGCCGCCTTGGGCAGGGGGTAGAACGCGGTGTAGCCGAGCATCACCTTGAACTGCGAGAACGGCGCTGCCAGCGTCACCGTGAAGGTGGTGTCGTCGACGACCTTGAGACCCTTCATCTCCTTGGTCGTGACTTCCTTGCCCTCACCGGGGGCGAGGTCGCTGTAGCCGTCGACACGGCCGAAGAAGTAGCCGGCGCCCTGGGCGTTGTCCTGGTTGGCGGCGTAGTTCCACGCGTCGACGTAGTTCTGCGCGACGACCGGCTCACCGTTGTGCCAGGTGTAGCCCGGCTTGAGCTTGATCGTCCAGGTGATGTTGTCCTCGGTGGTGATCGACTCGGCAGCGGCCTCGACGGCCTGCTTGTTCTCGTCGTAGTTCACCAGGGGCTCGAAGACGGCCGCGAGGAGCTCGGCGCCCTCGGACTCCGTGGTGTTGGAGGGGACCAGCAGGTTCTGCGGCTCGCCCAGCTCCATGCGGACCGGCGTCTCCCCGCCGCCCGCAGTGGGGTCTCCGCCGGACGGAGTGGCGCCGCCGCCACACGCGGCGACCGCGAGAGCGAGCAGCGCGGTACCGGCGACGATTCGTGCGCCTCGAGTAACACGCATGGTGAAAAACTTCCTCCCTCTACAAGTGGGCGTAAGCGCTGAGCTGCGATGATCGTGAGCAGCCTGACGGGGGGTTCCTTGTAATCCCCCGGGTTTGGCTGACCTGGTCAAACCAGCCGACGCCCTGCCAGTCGATCGCGACTATCCCTTACTACTTGCCACCAGGGAGTCTCTGGCGCGTTGCAGTTCGGTCACACGTGCGCCTATCCCACGTCACACCCATACAACGCACGCCGCGACAAAGGTCATGAAACGGTCATGTGAGCACAGGAGTGGACGTGAACAGTTGATGAAAAATACCTCCTACCAAACAGTGCTCGCGCCGTTCCGGGCAGAGTCGTTCTAGCTGAGCTACGGTTGAGCGAGTCTTGACGGTGCCTTGGAACCGGGCACCCGGGACGACCGTCCAACAGTCGGCCACAGTCCCCGTGGCAGCCACCCCAACGACCCGGATCCAATAGAGTCCTTGCCATGAGCCAGCCGGAATCCGCTGTCGCGGACGCCCAGGCGGGCGGCCGAAGCGGGCAGGAGCCGCTGGCCAAGCTCGCCGAGAGATACGGTCTTCGCCGTGCCATCGCGCGGCCGAGGTTTCCCGTATACATGCGCCAGCTGTGGGAGCGGCGTCACTTCGTCATGACCTACGCGACCTCGCGTAACGTCTCGAAGTACTCCAACTCGGCGCTGGGCCAGCTGTGGCAGGTGCTGACCCCGCTGCTCAACGCCGGCATCTACTACGTGATGTTCGGCCTCATCCTGGGCGGCAAGGGCAACATCGAGAACTACCCGGCGTTCCTCATCACCGGGATGTTCGTCTTCACCTTCACCCAGCGCACGGTGACCGCGGGCGCCAAGTCGATCTCCGGCAACCTGTCGATGATCCGCGCCCTGCACTTCCCCAGGGCCACGCTGCCGCTCGCCTACACGATCCAGGAGCTGCAACAGCTCGCGATCTCCATGGGCGTGCTGGCCGTCATCGTGGTGGCCACCGGTGAGTTCCCGACCTGGGCCTGGCTGATGATCCCCGTGGTGCTGCTGCTGCAGACGATGTTCAACATCGGCGCGGCGCTGATCATCGCCCGGCTCGGCGCCTCCATGCGCGACCTCAACCAGTTGCTGCCCTTCATCACCCGCACCTGGCTCTACGCCTCCGGCGTCTTCTTCGCCATCCACGACAAGGTCGTCAACGTCGCCAAGCTGCCCGAGTGGGTCGCCACCGCGATGTACCTCAACCCGGCCGCTTCCTTCATCGAGTGGATGCGCGAGATCATGATCACGACCTACAACCCCGACTACGGGCACCACCCCCCGACGATGGTCTGGGCGTCTTGCGTATTCTGGGCAGTGTTCGCACTCGGATTCGGCTTCTGGTACTTCTGGCGAGCCGAGGAGAGGTACGGGCGTGGCTGAGCTGACCAAGGAGCTGTCAAAGGTGAAGGGCGAGGAGCCCGCCGTCCCCGGCAAGGACGTGAGGGTGCACCCCAACCCGGAGCCCGCGACCAAGGGCCCCTTGGACGCACCCACCGGGACGCCGACGGTCATCGTCGACGACCTGCACATCATCTACCGGGTCTACGGCGCGGCGTCGGACAACGAGAAGGGCAACGCGGTCAACGCCCTCACGCGCATCCTCAAGCGTCAGGGCCGGCCGCAGATGAAGGAGGTGCACGCCGTCAAAGGCGTCACCTTCGTGGCCTACCACGGCGACGCCATCGGGATCGTGGGCCGCAACGGCTCCGGCAAGTCCACGCTGCTGCGCGCCATCGCCGGCCTGCTGCCCCCGCACTCCGGGGCCGTCTACACCGACGGCCAGCCATCGCTGCTGGGCGTCAACGCGGCCCTCATGCGCGAGCTGACCGGTGAGCGCAACATCGTGCTCGGCTGCTACGCCATGGGCATGTCGCCGGCCGAGGTGCGCGAGAAGTACCAGGAGATCGTCGACTTCTCCGGCATCGATGAGTTCGTCCAGCTCCCGATGTCCACCTACTCCTCCGGCATGGGCGCCCGCCTGCGCTTCGCCATCTCCTCGGCCAAGACGCACGACGTGCTCCTCATCGACGAGGCCCTGGCGACGGGCGACCGCGAGTTCCGCAAGAAGAGCGAGCAGCGCATCCGGCAGATCCGCGAGTCCGCCGGCACCGTCTTCCTCGTCGCCCACGACCTGCGGGTCATCGAGCAGACCTGCAACCGCGTCATCTGGCTGCACAAGGGCAAGATCAAGATGGACGGCGACCCCAAAGAGGTCCTCGCCGCCTACACCAAGGGCTGACGCCCGCCCTCCCGCCCGTGCGCCCTCCCTCCGGAGGGTGCCGTCGGCATGCCCGCGATCGCTCGTGTGTACGAAAAGCGCCGTGACACGTGAGGCAAGAGACTGACAGCGAGACGGCCGGTCCGATAGGATTCGAACGTCGGTTCGAGCTGTTGACGGCGATGGAGTGGGGGGCGCGATGGGTGAGCTCTCGGCCGCGATCGACCACCTGGCCACCGAGGATGTGTCCGAGATACCCAAGACGCAGCTGGTCGAGCAGCTGCTCGAGTTGCACTGGCAGATGGCCCGGCTGCAGGCGCAGATCGCCCGCCGCACCGGCGTGCGCCTGCCCTGACCACACACACGCGCACACGAAAAGGCCGCCGGCCCGGTGAAGGGGCCGGCGGCCTTTGACGAGCGGCTCCGCGGGCGCCGAAGGCCCCTCGACGGTGACGATGGGCCGCTTCCGCACCCGCCAGCCCGCCCGCTCCTTCGGCCTGACCGCCACCACCCCGCAGCCCGGCGAGACCGTCGGCATCGGCATGCCGGTCATCCTCGACTTCGACACGCCCGTCC
>NZ_JAHKRO010000219.1 GCF_019396325.1 Nonomuraea ceibae | reverse complement strand
CCGCCGCGGCGCCCCGGCAGGGCGTGACTCGCGCGGTGACGGGCCCCGGGCGGGCCGCCGAGACGCTCGGGCCGCCGGTCCCCGCGCCCGGCGGCAGGCGGGCGGCCCGTCGCAAGGCGCCGCGCGTCGACGCCAAGCGCGTCACCGCCCTGCTGGACCGCTTCCTGGCCGGCCGGCCGGGGCCCGTCACCGCGATGGTCAAGGACCTGACCACCGGGAGGCAGTATCGCTATCACCGCGGCGAGCGGCTCATCACCGCCAGCACCGCCAAGGTCCAGATCCTCGCCGCGCTGCTGCTGCGTACCGCGTGGAAGAAGCTTCCCGCGCAGGTCAGGCGGGACGCCGACCTGATGATCCGCTACAGCGACAACCACGCCGCCGACCGGCTGTGGCTGCGCATCGGCGGCGCGCCCGGTTTCACCCGGGCGGGACGGAAGCTCGGCCTGCGCCACACGGCGGGCGTGCCCGGCTCGTGCGTCGACCTCTACTGCTGGGGCATCACGCGGACGTCGGCCGAGGACCAGGTCCGGCTCCTGCGGGCGCTCATCGCGGAGCGCAGTGCGCTGCCCGCCGCGGACCGCGGACAGGTGCTCAGGCTCATGGGCGGCGTGGTCGACGGGCAGAACTGGGGCATCAGCGCCGCCAGGTGCCGGGGCGACCGCGTGGCGCTGAAGAACGGCTGGCTGAAGCGCGTCTCGACCAAGCGCTGGGCCGTCGTCAGCGCCGGCCTGCTGCGCGCCCGCGGCCACGACTACGCGATCGCGGTGCTCACCGAGGGCAGCCCGGAGGCCGGTTACGGGATCGCGACCGTCGAAGGGGTGACCACGCGGATCATGCGGTCGTTCCGGAAGTGCCGGGCGTGACCAGCCGGTAGCCGACGCCGCGCACGGTCTGGATGAGCCGGTCGTCGTCGTCGCCCAGCCGCGCCCGCAGCCGCTTGACGTGCACCGCGATCGTGTTGGTCGACGTGCTGGCCGCCGCGTGCCACACGTGGCGCATGATCTGCTCGCGGGTGACCGTCCGGTCCGCGTTGCGCATCAGATAGTGCAGCAGCTCGAACTCGCGCAACGGCAGATGCACGATCCGCCCGTCGACCCGTACCTGATAGGCGTGCACGTCCAGCTCCACGCCGCCGACGGCGAGCACCTTGCGCGCCTCCGGGGACGCGGCGTGGATGAACGGCAGCAGCTCCGGCACCCGGTACGGGCGGGCCACGCACGCGGCGGCGCCGGCGGCGAGCGCGCGCACCGCCTGCTCGGCGTGCCCCTCACCGACGCCGAGAAGGACGGGCACGACCCGGGAGCGCCGTACCGCCTGGACGAAGTCGACCGCGTCGATCACCGGGAGGGTCGCCGAGACCAGCACCACGTCCGGCTGCAGCGCGCCTGCCTGGAGCAGCCCCTGGGCGCCGTCGGGGGCGCCCGTGACCGCTACGCCCTCGCGTTCGAGGGCGGCGGCGACATCCTGCACGACCTCGGCATCGGGGTCGGCGATGAGGAGTACGGGTTTCGTCCGCGTATCCCCGTTCACCGTGCTTGCCGCCTGGTCGATCATCAGCCGAAGCGCCCGGTGATGTAGTCCTCGGTGGCCTTTTCGGAGGGGTTGGTGAACATGCGGGAGGTCTCGTCCATCTCGATGACCTTGCCGGGCTTGCCCTGCTCGGCCAGGTTGAAGAACGCGGTGCGGTCGCTCACCCGGGCGGCCTGCTGCATGTTGTGGGTGACGATGACGATCGTGTAGTCGTCCTTGAGCTTGGCCATCAGGTCCTCGATCGCCAGCGTGGAGATCGGGTCGAGGGCCGAGCAGGGCTCGTCCATGAGCAGCACCTGCGGCTTGACCGCGATCGCGCGGGCGATGCACAGCCGCTGCTGCTGACCGCCGGACAGGCCGGCGCCGGGCTTGCTGAGCCGGTCCTTGACCTCGTTCCAGAGGTTGGCGCCCTTGAGCGACTCCTCGACCACGCCGTCCATCTCGGACTTGGAGACGCGGCCGTTGAGGCGCAGGCCGGCGGCCACGTTCTCGTAGATGGACATGGTGGGGAACGGGTTGGGCCGCTGGAAGACCATGCCGATCATGCGGCGCACCGAGACGGGCTCGACCGTGGGGGCGTAGAGGTCCTCGCCGTCGAGCAGCACCTTGCCCTCGACTCGCGCGCCCGGGATGACCTCGTGCATGCGGTTGAGGGTGCGCAGGAACGTCGACTTGCCGCACCCGGACGGGCCGATGAAGGCCGTGATCGAGCGCGGCTCGATGGTCATCGAGACATCCTCGATGGCCTTGTGCCCGCCGTAGTAGGCGTCGAGTCCGGAGACCTGGATTTGCTTGGACATGTCGCGGAGTTCCCCCTATCGGCCCCTGGCGGGCGAGCGCCACCAGGCGATCAGGCGCGCCACCAGGTTGAACAGCATGACGATCAGAATGAGCGTGAGGGCTCCGGTCCAGGCCCGGTCGATGGCGGTGTCGTTGGGACGCGCCGCCTGGTCGAACACGAAGAGGGGGAGCCCCATCTGCGGCCCGCTGAACGGGTCGTTGTTGATGGAGTCGGTGAAGAAGACGGTCAGCAGCAGCGGCGCGGTCTCGCCGGCCACCCGGGCCACGGCCAGCATGACGCCGGTGATGATGCCGGTGAGCGCCGTCGGCAGCACGACCTTGACGATCGTGCGCCACTTGGGCACGCCCAGCGCGTACGAGGCCTCGCGCAGGTCGCCCGGCACCAGTCGGAGCATCTCCTCGGCCGACCGCACCACGGTCGGCATCATCAGGATCGACAGCGCCATCGCGCCCGCGAAACCCGAGTAGGGCATGCCCAGGAACAGGATCCAGAATGCCAGCACGAACAGACCGGCGACCACCGAGGGGATGCCGGTCATGACGTCGACGAAGAAGCTGATGGCCCGGCTGAGCCGGCCGCCGTTGCCGTACTCCACCAGGTAGATGGCGGTCAGCAGGCCGATCGGGACCGAGATCACCGAGGCCAGCAGAACCTGTTCCAGGGTGCCGATGATGGCGTGGTAGGCGCCGCCGCCCGCGTCGCGTGCGCCGATGTTGCGCATCGAGTGGGTGAGGAACTCCATGTCGAAGCGCGCCAGGCCGTTGGAGATCACCAGCCAGAGCACGGAGACGAGCGGCACCACGGCCAGCGCGAACGCCAGATAGACCAGGCCCTGGACGATGCGGTCCTTGACCCGGCGGCCGGTCGAGATGTGCTGGATGGTGGTCATGTGCCGGCCTTCATGAACTCTTTGCGTCGGTTGATGATCATGCGAGCAGCCATGTTGACGAGCAGGGTGATGACGAACAGCACGAGACCGGAGGCGATCAGCGCGCCCCGGCCGATGTCGCCCGCCTCGCCGAAGCCGTTGGCGATGTTGGCGGCGATGCTGTTGCCCTGCGGGGTGAGGATCTGGAAGCTGATGCCGAACGTCGCCGGGAAGATCAGCGCCACCGCGATCGTCTCGCCCATCGCGCGGCCCAGGCCGAGCATCGCGGCGCTGATCACGCCGGGACGGCCGAACGGCAGCACGGCCATCCGGATCATCTCCCAGCGGGTGGCGCCGAGGGCGAGCGCGGCCTCCTCGTTCATCTTGGGAGCCTGGAGGAAGACCTCGCGGGAGATGGCCGCGATGATCGGCAGGATCATGATCGCCAGGACGATGCCGCCCGCGAGCATGGTCTTGCCGCCGATCGCACCGTCACCGGCGAACAGCGGGAACCAGCCGAACGTGGCGTTCAGCCACTCCGACGGCGTCTTTAGCAGCGGCACCAGGAACGCCACGCCCCACAGGCCGTAGATCACACTCGGCACCGCGGCCAGCAGGTCGATCAGGTAGCCCAGGCCCGCCGCCAGCTTGCGCGGCGCGTAGTGGGAGATGAACAGCGCGACGCCCACCGCGACCGGCGTGGCGATGACCAGCGCGATCGCCGAGCTGAGCACGGTGCCGAACGCGAGCGCGCCGATGCCGAACACCAGGCTGCCGTTGGGGTCCCAGGTCAGCTCCGTGAAGAAGTTGGCCTTGTTGGCGGACAGCGCGGGGATCGCCTCGGCGACGAGGAAGACCGCGATGGCCGCCATGATGCCCAGCAGGACGATGCCCGAACCGGTGGACAGCCAGCGGAACAGGCCCTCACTGGAGGTGCGCCGCGGGGCGGGCCGGCTCGTGGCCGGTCCGCCCTCGCGAATTTCGACTTTGGTCGTCATCGGTGACTAGGAGATGGCCTCGACGGCGGAGCGGACCTTGACCAGCAGGTCGCCCGACAGCGGGGCGTAGCCCAGGTCGGTCAGCGCCTTCTGGCCCGCGTCGCTGGCGGTGTAGGTCAGGAAGGCCTTGACCAGCTTGGCGTCCTCGGCGGGCAGACCCTTCTCGCAGGTGATCTCGTACGTGACCAGGACGATCGGGTAGGCGCCCGGCGTCTTGGTGGCGTAGTCGATCGAGAGCTTGAGGTCGTTGCCGGTGCCGGTGATCTCGGCGGTCTCGACCGTCTTGGCCGCGCTCTCCGGGGTCAGCTCGACGAACTCGCCGCTGCCGTTGGCCACCTTGGCCTTCTGGAGCTCGGAGTTCTCGGCGTAGGAGAGCTCGACGTAACCGATCGCGCCCTCGGTGCCCTTGACGCTGGCGGCGACCTGGTCGGAGCCCTTGGCGCCCTGGCCCTTGGCCTCGGCCGGCCACGCCTTGCCCGGCTCGTACGGCCAGTCGGAGGTGGCCTTGAGGAACTTGGTGAAGTTGTCGCTGGTGCCCGACTCGTCCGAGCGGTGGAACGCCTGGATCGGGGTCGAGGGAAGCTGCGCCTCGGGGTTCTCGGCCTTGATGGCCGGGTCGTCCCACTTGGTGATCTTGCTGTTGAAGATGCCGGCGAGCGTCTTCGGCGACAGCTGCACGCCCTCGACGCCGGGCAGGTTGTAGACCACCGCGACCGGGCCGGTCACCATCGGGATGTTGATGGCCTTGCCGGTCTTGCAGCGCGCGTCGGCCTGGGCGGGCTCGTCCTCCTTCAGCGCCGAGTCGGAACCCGCGAACGCCACCGTGCCGGCGATGAACGCCTGGATGCCGGCGCCCGAACCGCTGGGCTGGTAGTTGACGCTGACCCCGGAGTTGGCGCCCTGGAAGTCCTTCTTCCACTGGTCGATCGCGTTGGCCTGGGCCGAGGAGCCGGCGGCGTTGATCGATCCGCTCAGGCTGCTGTCACCGCTCGCGGCGGAGGTGGCGGCGGCCGAGCTGGTGCTGCCAGCCGGCGAGTTGTTATCTGTGCCGCACGCAGCGAGCGAGAGCGCGCCGACGACGGCGACGGCGGCGAGCCGGCCTGCATACTTCACGATGGGTTCCTCTCCCACTTCGATCCTTAGACGTCCACGAAGCTATGCAGCCAAGGTGACTCGATCCCCTAACGAGGGTGAACGGACGGTGAACACCTCATGATTGAAGACATGACCTCACTGACGTACCGCGTATGTGTCGTATGCATGGGAAACATTTGCCGCTCGCCGATGGCCGAGACGGTTCTCCGCAAGGTCGTGGCCGACCGCGGCCTGGGCGACCGGGTGATCGTGGAGAGCGCCAGCACCGGCGGCTGGCACGCCGGCGGGCCGATGGACGAGCGGGCCCTGCGCGTCCTGGCCGAGCACGGCTACGACGGCGCCGACCACAGCGCCCGGCAGTTCACCCGTGACTGGTTCGACCGATATGACCTGGTCCTTGCCATGGACCGCGACAACCAGGCGTTCCTGCGCCGGATGGCGCCCGCCGGGGTGGAGGTGCGGCTGTTCCGCTCCTTCGACCCGGCGGCCCCCGACGGCGCCGAGGTCCCCGACCCCTACTACGGCGGCGACGAGGGCTTCGTGGAAGTCCTCG
>NZ_JAHKRO010000218.1 GCF_019396325.1 Nonomuraea ceibae | reverse complement strand
GGCGGCCCGCGCGGCCCGCGCCTGCGCGGCGGCCAGGTGCCCGCCGTCGGCGCCCGCCTCCCGCGCGCCGGGGCCGCCCTGCGGCGCGAGCGCGAGCTCCAGCGGAGCCCCGCCGTCCGTCACCCACTCGCACACCACCGACGCCACCGCGGGCGACGCGCGCACGCGCAGCTCCACGGCCTCACCGGCGAGCGGGCGCGCCGGGACGCGCTGGTCCTCGGTGACCGCGTACGGGTGCCCGGACCCGAAGGGACGATGCCGGATCATGCCCGCACCCCCAGCTCGTCGGCGAGGATCAGGTACATGCCGTGCGACCACAGCAGCGGCGTGGCCACCGGGCCCCACCGGTCCAGCCACTCCTGGCGGCGTTCCGGCCAGAGCAGCAGGCCGGGCACCTGCTCGGGCAGGTCGCCCGCGGGCGTCGCCTGCGCGGCCATCCAGTCCAGGTGATGCCGCGCCCGGCCGGGCCGCCCGGCCCGCGCGTGGTTCCAGCCGAGGAACCCGGCCAGCAGCACCCACCGGCCGCCGCCGTAGAAGGTGTCGTCCAGGTAGCGGTAGACGCCGCCGTCGCGGGCGAGCTGCCGCTCCACCTCCGCCACGGTCGCCGCCCCCACCGGGTGCGTGGCCGCGTACAGCCCGAACGGCTCCACGCACGCCAGCAGGCTGCCGTCCACGGCGTCGCTGCCCAGCCACTTGCGCAGGTGCCCGCCCGGGGCGACGCCCTCGGCGGCCACCAGCGCCGCGACGCCCGCCACCGCCGCCGAGGCGGCCTCGGCCTCGGCGGCGCTCAGCACGTCCAGCTCCAGGGCCGCGCGCAGCCCGGCGTGCACCGCGCCGAGCGTCGCCACGTGCCGCTGCTCGACGTGCTCCTCCCACCAGTCGTAGCAGGGCCGGTCCCAGAAGGCCGACAGGTAGCGGGCGGTGGCCCGTACCCCCTTCTCCACGCCCGGAACGGCGCGCCCGTGCCGGGCGGTGTGCTCGCGCAGCGCCCACAGCCAGGTGCCGTAGCCGTCGAGCTGGAAGTCCCACCACTCGTCCGTGCCGTCCACGCCGTCCAGCGTGAACCGGGTGGGCAGCATCTCGGCCTGCGCGACCGGCTCCCCGCGCGCGGCGCGGGCGACGAGCGCGTCCACCTGCCCGGCGCGGTCGCCGACCACCCGGGCGCTCCAGGCGTGGAAGGCGTCGGCCCCGGCCACGTCGCCGTGCCTGCTCACCCCCTCGGCGATGAACGAGCCGTCCCGCAGCCACGAGTAGCCGCGGTAGGCGGAGAAGGTCGGCGAGGCCGGATAGGCGCCGGTGGACGACTGGAGCCTCTGGATCACGTCGAGGCTGTGCGACACGAGGGTCACGGGAACTGGTCTCCTGAAAGGGTCGGGGATCTAGCCGAGCAGTGCGTCGACCTCGGCGGCGGCCGCCTTGAGCGCGTCCGGCACCGGCTTGCGGCCGGAGGCGGCCTCGCTCAGCTCCTTGGTCACGGCGTCCTGCATCTCCTGCTGGCGCTTGATGACCGGCGGCAGCGCGATCGACTCCAGCGCGTCGAAGACCGCCTGCCGGTTGGCGGGCTTCGGGTCCTTGAGGTAGCCGGCCAGCACCTGCTGGTCGGCGACCGGCGGCAGCTCCCACGACGAGGCGATGCGGGTGCTCGCGGCGACGTCGGACGACGACAGGAAGCGGGCCCAGGCGTACGCCTCCTTGCCCAGCTTGGTCGTGGACGAGACGGCGACCGCGTTGTGGAAGACCGCGCTGGCCTTGCCCGCGTCACCGGGCTCGACGACGACGTCCCACTCGAACGGCACGTCCTTCAGCCCGGCGAACTGCCAGATGCCGTTGTGCCACATCGCGAGCTTGCCGGACTTGAACAGGTTCGTGTCGTAGTCGGCGGTGCCGCCGATCTCCGCCTCGGTGGGCATCGTCCTGCCGACCTTCGACACCAGCCACTCGGCCGCCTTGACGCCCTGCGGGCTGTCGAAGGCGGACTTCTTGCCGTCGGCCGACAGGAACTCGCCGCCTGCCTGCTTGAGCGTCTTGTAGAACTCGAAGAACTGAACCGGCTGGAAGTCGCCGTAGACGCCCTTCTTCCTGTCCGTCAGCTTCTCCGCCGCCGCCTGCTCGTCCGCCCACGTCCAGTCGGCGGTGGGCAGGTCGACGCCGGCCTTCTCGAACAGGTCCTTGTTGTAGAAGAGCACCACGGTCGAGAACGACGCGGGCAGCGCGTACTGCTTGCCGTCGCGCTTGAAGGCGTTCAGCGACTCGGCCGCGTACGCCGACAGGTCGCCGTCTCCGCCCACGGCGCCCAGGTCGAGCAGCGAACCGGCGCCGGCGTAGGTGACGAAGTTCTCGTAGTTCAGCTCGAAGGTGTCGGGCGCGGTGCCGCCCGCGATGCTGGTCTGGAGCTTGGTGAAGTACTCGTCGAACGGCGCGGTCTCCACCACGACGTCGATCGACGGGTTCTGCTTCTCGAACGCGGCCACGATCGCGTCGAGGTCCTTCACGTGGTCCGGCGCCGCCGAGAACGTGAAGTAGCGCAGCGTCGTCCTGCCGCCCTCGCCGCTCGGCGCCTTCGTGGCCGAACCCTGGGAGCAGGCGGAGGCGAGCAGCGCGGCCGCGAGCGCGGCGGCCACCTTGGTACGTGTCTTCATGGGGGGTTTCCTTTACTTGAGCCCGCTCTGCGCGACGCTGGCGATGACGTGTTTCTGGGCGAAGACGTAGAGAACGAGGATCGGCACGACGCTGATCACCGAGCCGGCCATGACCACGTCCCACTCGGTGGTGAACTGGCCGTGCAGCGTGGCCAGGCCCAGCGGCAGCGTCATGAACTCGGGCGACTTGATGATGATCAGCGGCCACAGGTAGCTGTTCCAACTGGCCATGAAGCCGAAGATGGCGAAGGTGGCCAGGGCCGGGCGGATGAGCGGCAGGACCACGTACAGAAAGATCCTGAAATGTCCGGCGCCGTCGAGCACGGCCGCTTCGTCGAACTCCCGGGGCACCTGCCGGATCGCCTGCCGCAGCAGGAACACCCCGAACGCCGAGGCGATCGTCGGAGCCAGCAGCGCGAAATAGGTGTCGACCAGGTTGAACATCCGCATCTCGATGAACAGCGGCACCACCAGCACCGGCAGCGGCATCATCAGCGTCGCCAGGTAGACCGCGAACAGCGCCCCCCGCCCCGGGAACGGCAGCCGGGCGAACGCGTACGCGGCCATCGCGCTGGTCACGAGCTGCAGCAGCGTGGACGCCGCGCCGATCCACGCGCTGTTGGCCACGATCCGCCAGAACGGCAGCGTCTCCAGCAGCTTGCCGTAGGCGTCCAGGCTCGCGCCCTCCGGCGTGAAGTCCGGCGGCACCGCCAGCACCGCGTCGCTCGGCGTGATCGAGGTGATGAGCGCCCACGCGAACGGGAACAGCATCACCACCGCGCCCAGCCCCACCGCGAGGTAGCGCAGCGCCCTACCCATAGGTCACCCACCGCTTCTGCCCGCGGATCTGCACGATCGTCACCAGCAGCACGAGCGCGAACAGCAGCCACGACAGCGCCGAGGCCGCCCCCGCCCGGCCGTAACGGAACGTCAGGTCGTAGATCTGCGACACCACCACCTGCGTCGCCCCGCCCGGCCCGCCCCCGGTCATGATCTTGACCTGGTCGAACATCTGGAACCCGTTGATCAGCGAGATCACCACGACGAAGAACGACGACGGCGACAGCAGCGGCAGCGTGATGTGCCGGAACCGGCGCACCGCCGACGCCCCGTCGACCATGGCCGCCTCCTGGTACTCCTTCGGGATCGCCTGCAGCCCCGCCAGCAGGATGATCATCACGAAGCCCAGGTCCTTCCACGCCGAGGCGAGGATCACCGACGGCATCGCCCAGGCCGGATCCGTCCACCAGCCCGGCCCGCTCACCCCGACCAGCCCCAGCGCCCAGTTCACGATCCCGCTCGCCGGGTTCAGCAGCCACTTCCACATCAGCGCCACCACGACCCAGCTCGTGATGACCGGCAGGAAGTAGATCCCGCGCAGCAGGCTCCGGCCCGCCATCGCCCGGTTCAGCAGCAGCGCCAGGCCCAGCCCGCCCAGGTAGACCAGCGGCAGGTAACCGGCGATGAAGTACAGCGTGTGCCCGAACGCCGCCCGCGTCCCCGGATCGCCGATCAGCTCCACGTAGTTGCCCAGGCCCACCCAGCGCATCTCCGTGATCAGATCCCACTCGTGCAGGCTCGTCCACAGCGACGCCACCATCGGGACCAGCGTGTACAGGGTCAGCGGCACCAGGCTCGGCAGCAGGAACACCGCGACGGTCCCCGCGTGACGCCACCGCCGTCGCGGCGCCCTCCGCCCGTGCGTGGCCCCCGCCTCGGGCGGGGCCGCGGTGAGTGTCATCAGCTCGCTCCCTCTCCGGTACGCGTGCCGCGCGCGAGAACGCCCGCGCGGTCACGGACGGCGCTCACGGCGTGGTCCCGATGAGGCGGGCGCGCACCAGGCGGCCCTGCTCCCCGGCGGCCCCGGCCGCGTCGAACGGCGTCGCCAGCACCAGCGCCGCCGCTCCCTGCGCCCAGCTCGTCTCGTCCCAGCTCTCCACCTCGACCGCGATGTCCCGCCGCCCCGGGTAGAGCTGCGCCCGAAGCGCCCGATCGAACCCCACCTGCCAGAACGGCCAGTCGGCGGTGCCCTCGCCGAGCACCACCACGACCTCCGGGTCCACCACGTTCACCAGCCCGGCCGTGGCCCGCCCCAGGATCTCCCCGGCCTCGGCGAACACCTCCCGCGCCACCGCGTCCCCCCGCACGGCCGCCCGCCCCAACGCCGCCACCGCTCCCAACGCCCCCCCGGCCCCCTCTCCGAGGAGGTCGCCTCCCTTGAAAGGCCCGCTTTCCGCGAAGGGGGCGCCCTCACCGTGGGGTGCGCCCTCCGAGGGGGTGGTGGTCTTGGCCCGGGCGGCGGCGAGGAGGCCGGTGGAGCCGACGAAGGCCTCCAGGCAGCCCCGGGCGCCGCACCCGCACGGCGGCCCGGCGGGGTCCACGCACAGGTGGCCGAACTCGCCGGCGCCACCGCGCGCCCCCCGGTACACGCGCCCGTCGGCGACGATGGCCGCGCCGACGCCGCGCCCGATGGTCAGCACGAGGAAGTCCCGGTGCGTCCGCCCCCTGCCGTACAGCCGTTCGGCCGCCGCGAGCGCGTTGACGTCGTTCTCGACGAGCACGGGCAGGTCGAGCCGCCGCCGCAGCCGTTCGCCGACGGGCATGGCCTGCCACCCCAGTGTGGGCGCGTTGACGGTGCCGACGCCCTGGTCGTCGACGGAGCCGGGCACGCCGACGCCGATGCCGAGCAGCGGCGGCCCGCCGGTGATGGCGGTGAGGACGGAGGCGACGGCGTCGGCGAGGTCGCCGGGGGCGTCGGCGGCGGCGGGGTCGAAGGGCCGCACCCAGGACCCGAGCACCTCGCCGTCCAGCCGCACGTCGACGAGGACGAGGTGGTCGGCGGTGACCTTGACGCCGAGGGCGCGCCCGGCGCCGCCGACGAGGCCGAGCCGCTGGGCGGGCCGCCCGCCCCGGGACGGCTTGAGGTCGAGCTCCTCGACCATGCCGTGTCCCATCAGCTCGCGGGTCAGCTGCGTGACGGTCGCGGGGCTGACGTCCAGCTCCCGCGCGATCTCGCTGCGGCTGAGCGGCCCGACGGTGCCGAGCAGGGCGAGGATCGCGGTCCTGGTGAGGTCGCCGCGGTCGCTTCCGGCCATGCCACCACTTTCTTTAGACATAAAGTTAGTGGTGAAGAATATGAGCCCGGGGCCGCCCGCCTGTCAAGGGGCAACAGAAAACCCCGGAAGGCGCACGGTGAAGTCAAGGGGTCATCGCAACACGGATTGATCAACTGGCTAGCGCCAGAAGCTTGGTGAGACGCTCGGCTGGGGTTTCCCAGCCGAGCGTTTTGCGTGGCCGGCCGTTCAACCGGGCAGCGAC
>NZ_JAHKRO010000217.1 GCF_019396325.1 Nonomuraea ceibae | reverse complement strand
CCTCGGCGCCCTCGGCGGCGGCGACCCCCGCCGCGATGCCGGAGGTGTCGTCGCCGCTGACGTCACAGCCCCGCGCGTACGCGACGCCGGGGACGAGGGCGTCGAGCGCCTGGCGCAGCGAGGGGACCTCCAGCCCGAGGCCGTGCTCCGGGTGGCCGCCGACGTGCAGGGGGAAGGAGTAGCAGCCGAGCATCGCCATCGGGTCGTCGGCCACCGGCCCGACCAGCGCGACCCGCGCGCCGGGGGCAAGCGGGAGGACGCCGCGGCTGTTGCGGAGAAGCACGACCGCCTGGCGGGCCAGGCGCAGCGCGATGTCGCGGCCCCGGTCGTCGTCCAGGCGCAGGTTCTCGACGTCGTCCGGCAGGGGCCGCCAGTCCGGGTCGAGCAGGCCGAGCTCGGCCTTCTGCGCCAGCACCCGGCGCAGCGCCCGGTCGATCAGCGCGTCGCTCACCGTGCCCGCCTTGACCGCGTCGATCAGCGGGGCGCCGAACGTGTCGACGGTGGGCAGCTCGACGTCGATCCCGGCGCGCAGGGCCAGCCCGGCGGCCTGTCCCCCGTCGGCGGCCAGGCCGTGCAGCTTCTGCAGGAACCGGACCGCGAAGTAGTCGGCGACGACCGTGCCGGTGAAGCCCCAGGTGTCGCGGAGCAGGCCGGTGAGCAGGCTCTCGTCGGCGGCCACGGGCAGGCCGTCGATCTCGGAGTAGGAGTTCATCACCGAGCGGGGGCCGCCCAGGCGCAGCGCCATCTCGAACGGCGGCAGCACCACGTCGGCCAGCTCGCGCGGCCCCATCGGCACGGGGGCCAGGTTGCGCCCGCCCCGGGAGGAGGCGTACCCGGCGAAGTGCTTGAGCGTGGCGACGATCCCGCCGCCCTCGAGGCCGCGCACGTAGGCGGCGCCGAGCGTGCCGACGAGGTAGGGGTCCTCGCCGATCGTCTCCTCGGTGCGGCCCCAGCGGTAGTCCCTGGTCACGTCCACCACCGGGGCCAGACCCTGGTGGACGCCGGCGGCGCGCAGGGAGCGGCCGATGTGACCGGCCATCTCCTCGACCAGCGCCGGGTCGAAGCTCGCGCCCCAGCTCAGCGGGGCGGGGTAGACGGTAGCGCGCCAGGCGGCGAAGCCGGTCAGGCACTCCTCGTGCACCTGGGCGGGGATGCCGAACCGGCCGGCGGCCACGATCTCGGCCTGGGAGGCGGCCAGCGAGCGGGCGCCGGCGACCGGGTCTACCGGGGCGGTGCCGAACGGGCGGGTGAGCTGGCCCAGGCCGTGGGCGATGACCTCGCTCCACTCGACGCCCGCCATGTCCTCCTGGTGCGGGGCGACGCCGCCCCCCGACGCGTCGGCGCCCACCCACACCCCGGCGAGCTGGGCGACCTTCTCCTCCAGCGTCATGAGCGGGATCAGCGCCTCGGCGCGCTCCGCGGGGGACAGCCGGGGATCACGCCAGGGCTCGGGGGCGGTGTCGGTTGGCATGCCATCCCTTCGGCCGACGGAATACGAAACTTTCGAGAAGATTCCGTTAATTGCGGCAACCTAAGGGGCTCGTCGTGGTGTGTCAAGAGTTGCGTCATCTGCCGTTATGCGTATAGTTCGGGACTGCCAAACCGAAAGTTGCGGGCCCTGACGGCAGGGGTTGCCCGAAAGTTTCCGAAAAAATAGGATGCCGGGCGATGACCACTCCCCGCTCCGCGACGATCGCCACCGTGGCCGGTGAGGTCGGCGTCTCCGTGACGACGGTCTCCAAGGTCCTCAACGGCCATCCCGACGTCGCGCCCGAGACCCGGGCCCGCGTCGAGGCGAGCCTCGCCCGCCACCAGTACCGGCGCCGGACCCGGCGCCGATCGTCCGGATCGGGCCAGCTCGACCTGGTCTTCCACGAGCTCGACTCGGCCTGGGCCGTCGAGATCATCCGCGGGGTCGAGGCCGTGGCCGCCACGGCGAAGGTCGAGATGGTGCTGTCCCAGCTCGGCGGCAAGCACCGGCCGCCCGCCGAATGGCTCAACGCCGTGCTCGCCCGCCGGCCGCTCGGCGTGGTGTTCGTGCTGTCCGGGCCCACCCCGGCCCAGCAGGAACGACTCCAGCGGCAGGGCATCCCGGTCGTCGTCGTCGACACCGACAGCGCGACCGCCGCCTCCGTGCCGACGGTCGGCTCCAACAACTGGGACGGCGGCCTGCTCGCCACCCGCCACCTGCTGGAGCTCGGCCACCAGCGCATCGCGATCGTCTCCGGCCCCGAGGACGTGCTGTGCAGCCGGGCGCGCGTGGCCGGGTTCCGCTCGGCGCACGAGGAGGCCGGGCTGGAGGCCGACCCCGAGCTGGTCCGCTACGGCAACTTCTACATCGACGCCGGCTACGAGCACGGCATGGAGCTGCTGTCCCGCCAGGACCGCCCGACCGCGATCTTCGCCGGGGCCGACATGCAGGCGCTCGGCGTCCTGCGCGCGGCCCGGCGGCTCGGGATCGACGTGCCCCGGGAGCTGTCGGTGATCGGGTACGACAACCTGCCGATGTCCGAATGGATCGATCCGCCGCTGACCACCGTCAACCAGCCGTTGCGCGACATGTCGGGGATGGCCGCCCAGATGCTGCTCGACCTGGCGCGCGGCGCGGAGCTCGCCAGCAGCCGCATCGACCTGGTCAACGAGCTCGTCGTCCGCGCCAGCACCGCCCCACCGCCGGCGTGATCTACTCCAGGCGGGCCCGCTTCGGGAGCAGGAAGCCCAGGCAGAACGTGACGGCCGTGGCCCCGGCAGCGAGCAGCGTCACCCGGGCCGCCGCCTCGGCGAGGCCCGCCGTCCCGGCCGTGGAGAAGAACACGGTGCCGAGCACCGCCACCCCCAGCGACGCGCCGACCTGCTGGAAGGCCGACAGCATGCCGGACCCCGAGCCGACCTCGTGGTCGCGCAGCCCGCCGACGATGATGTCGAACAGCGGCACGAAGATCATTCCCATGCCGATCCCGTACACGACCAGCGGCCCGGTCAGGTCCCAGCCGTCGAGCGCGACGCCGATGCCGGTGAAGACCGCGTACAGCCAGCCGAGGCCGGTGGTCATCAGGGCGAGGCCGAGGTGCAGGATGCGGCGGCCGAGCCGGTTCATCAGCGCGCCGCCGAAGGCGGAGCCGAGGAAGGCGCCCACCGCCCAGCCGGACATGGCCAGGCTGGCGTCCAGCGGCGAGTAGCGGAGCCCCACCTGCAGGAACAGCGCCACCACGAGCGAGAACCCGGTGATCGAGCCGAAGAAGGCGACCACGAACGCGACCCCGGAGGCGTAGGAGCGCCGGGCGAAGACTCCGAGGTCGACCAGCGGCGCGCGGCCCCGGCGGCGGAGCTGGTGCAGGACGAACAGGGCGAGCGTGGGCACCGAGGCGGCCAGCAGGACGAGCGTCCAGGCCGGCCAGCCGAGCTCGTGGCCCTGGACGAGCGGCACGACGAGCATGGTCAGCCCCGCGCCCGCCAGCAGCGCGCCGGTGGTGTCGAGCCGGGCGCCCCGGGCGGTGGGCGGCACGGCGGGCAGCACCTTCCAGCCCACGGCCAGCGCGAACGCGCCCAGCGGCACGTTGATCAGGAACACCGACCGCCAGCCGCCCGCCTCGACGAGCAGCCCGGACACGATGGGCCCGAGGATGGTGGCCAGCCCGATCACCGGCCCGAGCAGGGCGAACGCCTTGCCGGTCCGCTCGCCGAACAGGTCGCGGACGAGGCCGAACGACTGCGGCACCATGAGCGCGCCGAACAGCCCCTGCAGCACCCGGGCGGCGATCATCGTCGCGGGCGAGAACGCCAGCCCGCAGGCCAGGGAGGCGACGACGAACCCGGTCACCCCGACCATCATCATCCGCTTGCGTCCGTACATGTCGCCGAGCCGCCCGCCGGTGAGCAGCCCGACGGCCATGGCGAGCGTGTAGCCGGCGACGATCCACTGCATGGTGGCGGCCGAGCCGCCCAGCTCGGCGCGGATGGCGGGGGCGGCCACGTTGCCGACGGTGCCGTCGAGCAGGTTGAGCAGGTCGGCCGCGAGGATCGCGAACAGCCCGGTCCAGCGCCTGGGCGGTGCCACGGCGACGGGCGCGGGGGGAGCGAGGACGGTCATGTGCTCGGCCCTTCGATTGGAACGGAACGCTACATTCCAATAATAGCAGAACGGAACGATCGGTTCCATAACCACAAGGCCCCCGGTACGCGACCGGGGGCCTTGGCGGTGAAGCGGGACGCCTATCGGCGGCTGGACCAGAGCGGCTTGTTGTCCTTCGAGTAGACGATGACCCGGCCGTCGTTGCTCACCGACAGCCACGCGCCCGGGTTGCCCGCCGTCGGGCTCGTCCACAGGGCCTTGTCGTCACGGCCGACGACCACCCAGTTGCCCTCCCGCTGCATGATCGAGCGGGCGCCGGGGTGACCGGCCGTCGGCGTCGTCCACAGGCTCCGCGTGCCGTCGTACAGCACCGCGTTGCCCTCGTCCTGCTGGATCAGCTTGTAGCGGCCGTTGGCCGACTGCACCCACTGCCCCGGCCGCAGCACGTGGCCCGACGGCAGCTTGCCGAAGTACGTGTGCGACGACCACAGCGGCGTGTTCTCCCGCGAGTAGATCACCAGGTTGCCGCTCTGCGCGGGCAGCTTCAGGTACGCGCCCGGGTTCCCCGCCGTGGGCGTGGACCACAGCGGCTTGTTCCCGGCGTCGTAGATGACGAGGTTCCCCTCCTTCTGCATGGTGGTGCGCGCACCCCGGTTGCCGGACGTGGGCGAACTCCACAGCGCCCTGGTGCCGTCGTAGAACACCAGGTTGCCCTCACGCTGCTGGACCAGCTTGAACCGGCCGCCGCCCGACGTGAGCGACTGCCCGGGCAGCAGCCACTCCCCCGCGCCCAGCCGATCCTTCGCGGCCACCGCGGTCTCGGCGGTCACGGCAGCCGCCGGCTGCGCCGCCGCGGCCGTGGTGAACTGCGCCGCGACCAGCAACGAACCCGCCGCGACGACCGCCGCCCCCGCGACCGCCTTCTTGAAAGCCTTCACTGCTTCCTTCCCCGATCATGTAGGCGAAACAACGGGTGGAAACCCTGGCAGGCGCGCTTGGCGTTTCGTTGGCGTCGCAGCTCCTAGCCGATCCTTAGCCCGCCCTTAGCGGCCCCCGCCATGCTGTGGCGGATGGATCTCCTGGAGTTTCGCCTGCTCGGGTCCATCGACGCCTGGAACGGGGGACAGAGGCTGGAGCTGGGGCCACGCAAACGGCGGTACGTGCTCGCCGCGCTGCTGCTGACGCCCGGCACGCCCGTGGCCGTGGACCGGCTGATCGGCGCCGTATGGGACGGCAGCCCGCCCGACAGCGCCCGCGTCACCGTGCAGGGCCACGTCTACCGGCTGCGCAAACTGCTCGGCGACGAGTTGCTGGAGACGACGCCGACCGGCTACGTGCTGCGCGTCGAACCCGAACGGGTCGACGCGCTGCGGTTCCGCCGGCTCGTGGCCGAGGCCGCCCAGGCCGGCGACCGGCGCGGCGCCGACCTGCTCGACGAGGCGCTGTCGCTGTGGCGCGGCCCCGCCCTCGGCGAACCGGGGCTGGCCGCCGCCATCGACCTGGAGGAAGCCAGGCTGGCCGCCGTCGAGGACCTGGCCCGGCGCCGCCTGCGGCTCGGCGAGCCCGAACGGGTGGTGGGCGCGCTCCGCACCGCCGTCGCCGCCGGCCCCCACCGGGAACGGCTGGTGGCCCTCCTCATGACCGCCTTCTACCGCCTGGGCCGCCAGGCCGAAGCCCTCGACCTCTACGAACGCACCCGCGCCGGCCTCGCCGCCGACCTCGGCGTCGACCCCGGCCCCGAACTCCGCTCCACCTTCGAAGCCGTCCTCCAACGCACCCTCTGACACCCGACCCCCAAGACAGGGAGACACCCGCCCTCCTCGGGGAAGCGGGGTGCCCTCCCCTCCGGCGGGGGTGCCGGCCTGTCGGGGAAGGCGCGGCGTCTTCCCAGGGTGGGGCCGTCCGTCAGGGCGGGGTGGTGGGACCTGGGTCAGGGGGTCATCCCCAGGTCGAGGCCGCCATTCTCCAGGGCGGGGGCGTCGTCCCTCGGGTCGGGGGTGGGGTGGAGCCAGGGAGGGCGGGCGCCGAGGGCGCGGAGGCGGGTGCGGGCGCGGGCGGCCAGGGGGGCCGCCTCGTCGGGGCGGCCGTCGCGGACGAGGCAGGCGGGCGCCCCCCCA
>NZ_JAHKRO010000216.1 GCF_019396325.1 Nonomuraea ceibae | reverse complement strand
GCGCCGTGTCGGCGGCGGTCGCCCGGTTGCGGGAGGCGGGCGCCGTCGTCACGGAGCCCGACGCCCGCGACCGCCGGCGACTCCGCGTCCGGCCCGCCCCGGAGCTCTCCAGCCGCCTGAAGGAGGTCCGGGCGACTTCCATCGACGCAGCCCTGGCCAAAGCGCTGGGCGACGACGACGCGCACAGGGTCGACGAGATCGTCGGCCTCCTGGAGGATCTCGCCCGGTACCTGTCTCCCCAGGCGCTGATCCGCCTACGCGACTGACCGTCACGCGGCAGGCTTGTCCACATCGCGCTTCCGACACACCCGCGCGACCGGCTGATCAACGCGGACGTCCCTGTTCTCGTGATGACACCCCAGCGCGGGGAGCGCATGCCCAGCCGGGCGGCGTCGACCGCAGCCTCCACACCGCTCGGGCATACGGATCGGGCTCCATCGGCGTGACGGATCAGCAGCGGCACGCCGGCGATCGCCTGGAACGGGTCGTCTGGGGCGGTATGCATGCCTGCCCGCAGGTATCTGTCGTGTTCGGCAGCGGCCCGAACCCGTCCCTGTTCGGCGACGCTCAGCTTGGCGCGGATGGTGATAGGGGTGGCGAGTTTCCTGACCACCTTCCATTCGGCGGCGTCGCCCCGCGCATCTCCCGGACCGGTCGGGCGGGCGTAGGGACGGTATTACTCCTCGCGCATGGTGGCGATCAGCAGTACGCCGGGCCTGGTCAGCCTCCGGACCAGATCGGGGGTGAGCCCGCTGGTACCGAGCAGATGGTTTTGCAGCAACTCATCCAGCCACACCGCCAGCTGTGCGGGCAGGCTGGCCGCGGCCCGGCGGACCGCAACGATTCGATACCCCCGCCGTTGTCGAGGGTGGCCAGTCGATGCGAGTCCTACGGTGAGTCCAGCGGGCCAACGGCACGCAGAGCGGTGGCAGCCCGTGGGGTTTCAAAGGCTCTATTGGGTTTGCTCTGGCTTTTTGCAGCCGCGAGGGCAGGGGGCTGCACCGAGAGAAGTAGCGCGTTCCTCGCCGCCGCCAAGTTGGATGATCTCTCCTGCGCCAAGGCAGTAGCCGCACAGTTCGGTGTCTTGCAAGGCGGGGTGCTGCCAGGCTGGCGGCCGGATGGGCGGTGGGTGGTCGCCGCGTTCTGCGGGCTCGTGCTGGCCGCCGACCCATCCGCGTCCCTGGCAGAAGTGGCATTGGAGGAACAGGCCGCCGCTGAAGCGGGTTCCTCGGCGGCCCTGGCACTCGGGACATGTGATGGGGTCGGTCATTTAGTTCCGGTTCCGTTGCATGTGGTGCACTGAACCCACTTGCTGTGATTCTTGCTGTCCCCATTCTGGTCGATCTATTTGCCGCCCGCACCTAAACAGGTGCCGCAGATGGGCGGGCTCTCCTCGTCGTCCTTCTTGGGCATGGCTCACACTCTCCTCCGGTTGGTCCCATCGCCGGTGTTATCTCCGTGGCGCGTCCTGCGGCAACGTGTGGAGATGGACGTACGCTGCCCCCGGTCGCCTGGGCGGGTTCCTGGTGCGGGCTTGTCTCCCGGGAGGTTGCCGCCCCTGAGCGAGATCGTTTCCGCGGGGTGGCGCCCGGTGTGCCGGGCGTGCTTGATCTGGTAGGGAACTCATCACACAGCGCGGGGCGTTGCTCGGGCGGGCCGGGGGTGACTGCCCGTCCCGGGCCGTTGGCCGCTGGGGCGTGGGCCGGGCAGTCTGGCGGGTTCCCCCCTCACAGCGTGTGGCCCGCCGCCGTCATTATCGACGGCGATCGAGTGACTACGTGATGCGTTCGCTGCTGGATGGGGCTGAGCTGGTGCGGCGGGGGTCTACAGGTGGGAGCACGCCGGGGACGTGGGCGGGCGGTTGACGAATGCAGGGTGGTCGGCGGGGCGCAGGCGCAGATGGAGGCGGGATGCCCCGTCACTGCGGTCCAGGGCGATGAGATCACACAGGTACAGGACGACGACCAGCGATGCGGCGCTGCCGGTCAAACGGGAGTGCAGGTTGCGGTTGGCGGCGATCTGGTCCTCAGTGATCGCGCTCGTCGGGTCGTAGAGGTGGAGGCTGACGCCTGCCTGGTCGGCCCACAAACTGAGTGTGGCGTCCGGGCACCCCGTGTCGATGAGCAGAAGGGCCGCCTCGTGGGCGGCGAGCACGAGATCGGCAGCGCGGCACGCGCATAGCCCTTCGATGGTGGCGAAGGTGTGGACCCGTTGACGCAGCATCGCGGGGTTGTCGCGAAGGGGCGTCGACAGCGGGATGGGCAGGAACATGCGTCACGCTCCCTCTGTGTCGGTCGGTCCCCGGGCGGTGCAGCCTAGTTGCCCCGCAGATGCATTAGCACACGCGGCCGGATATGTCAGGAAGGTATGCCGTACCGGCGTGCCCTTGAACTACCCGAACACATTCTCGAGTATCGCTGGTCATCGCGGGAGTTGCCCGCACGGGGCGCTCCCGGGCGATGGGAGGCAGGATGCATTTTCCGATCGACACGAGTCAGCTCGCGTTCGTCGTGACGGGCCGCCGATGGCTGCGAAGAACTTCTCCACGAAGAAGGTGACCGAAGACGGTCAGCCGGTCATGGTCGTGAAGCTGCTGGCGATGCACGGCAACGACTCGTCCCTGATCAAGTTCAACCTTCCGGGCGAACAGCATCACCTGACGCCCGGCATGCCGGTGCGGGTGGAAGCGCGTCGTCGCCGCTGGCCCCAGAGTTCAGGCCACCACGGGGATCAGGGCGAGCGGGCAGCCTCCGAGCCGGACGGAAAGGTTGGGCCGACCAGGAAGGTGGGAAAATCGCTCCATGCCCCCCATGAGCAGAAGGGGGACACCCATGACCACGACCACCGGCGACCCGGCGCGTGACCGGTCGCAGCGCGACCAGCTGGCTCACGGGCTGATCACCCATGTGCCCTATCTGAGCCACCAGTGGAAGCCGGAGACCGTCGACCGTCTCGCGGCCGACGCCCGGGCCAGCGTGCCGGTAGGAGCGCTACAGGCGGCCGTGATGCTGCTGACCGAGATGAGCCAGTTGCTGCCCGGCGAGCGGCTGGGCGATGTGGCCGTGCGCACCGCAGCTCAGCTGCAGATCGCCGTGCCCGACGAGGCGGTGCCGGTGCTCAGCCGCGTGGCGGACGCGGGCGTCGCTCCGGAGTAGCTTCTCCCGCCGATTCCGCCCGGCTGGCGGAGGAAGTCGACCGCACCGACCCGCTGTTCACCGACGACGTGGCCGCGCTGATCCACACCGCGAGCCGCGGCTACCCTCGCGCGATCAACAACCTGGCCATCCAGGCTCTACCGGCGACCTTCATCACCGACAAGGCCATCGTCGACGAATCGGCCGCCCGAGCTGCCGTCAATGAAGTCATCGCCACAGAGCGACGCCGTGCCGCCTCGAAGAGGATCATCCAATAGCCCCCGCTTCGGATCACATAAGCATGATGCCCAGAGGATTGGTCCATGAAGAGGACCAATCCAGCTGTATTGGCTCTGCCGCCAGGCCACTGTGAGGACAACAATCGTGGCATGACCACACATCACGAAGATTCGCATCAACGTGGAGCAATCTCGGTACCTGAGGCTATCACCGCGCTCCCAGGGCCCTTCCAACAGCACAATCTGGCGATGGTGAACGACACCACCGTCGTTCGCCTGGCTCGATTGGAGGGCGAATTTCCCTGGCACTACCACGATGAGGACGAGCTCTTCTTGTGCTGGGACGGCAGCTTTGAGATCCAATTGGAGGGGCACGACCCGGTGGTGCTGAAGGCAGGCGAACTGTTCGCCGTTCCCAGGGGAATGCGACACCGTCCCGTTGCCGACAAGACCGCTCATATCCTGCTCATCGAGCACCCGGACACCAAGCAGTACGGGAACTGACGCAACGCGCCCGAAGACCCGGTCTGATCCAGCCCACCCCTCAAGGCCCTTCCAGGTTCATGGACATCTTCCAACGTCCCCCGAGGCCGATAAAAACCCGAACTCCGACAGGCATGATCACATCAGGCCGTCCGTCTGCACACCAAGTACTCCCGACAGCTTCGCCCTGTCGAGTTCTTTTGACGCATGCCCATCCGTGACCTGTCGCCCGGCGCGTCTGAGTCAGACCGGCGAGGCATGGACATCAGCGAGTCAGCCGCACGGCAGTAATCCGATGCCCATGCCCGGGTGACCGACTCCCCTCCAACAGCCCGCCGCCTGGCACCGTAATACCATTAACTGACCGATCACGTCACGATGTGTGCCCCTGTTTGTGATCTGAGACGCGTCCTTGACGCATCCAGCGAGGCTGAAGGGGACGCAGCCCGTCCCAGACGGCGTCGCAGCAGGAGACCACGTCGGGAGACGCACAGATCGAAACACCGCCTGCCGCGTCCCAAACCGACGGCGACCACATGTCCATCACCTCCGGGTTCCGCCTGCCCGATCTCCCTCGGGGATGACGATGGCCTGCCCGCGCCCTTGGATCCTCGCGATCTGTTCGCCGGCACGAGCCTCCTCGCTCGCCCAGGGCGATCGGCCCGGCCGAGGGCGCGGCGCTACCTGGACGAGTTATGACCGAAGCGAGCGGCCCTTGTTCAGGGCATTGCCTCGGCGGAGATGCCTGAGGGCGTGGGTCAATGGAGACGACCGCGGCCGGTATACCTTGACCATGGCCAACGTGGCACAGCTCTCGAGGCATGCGATCGAAACACCTCCGCGCGCTATGCCTACCCGTTGCAGGCCAGGGTGAGCGGCAAACAATCGTCTGCGGGCTTAAGGATCTTCTCAAAATGTACGGTGACGCCTCGACCGGCGGTGGCGACGATATCCATGCGGTCCATGAGAGCGCGGATAAGCTGCAAGCCGCGACCGTGCTCGTCCGAGAAAGGCGTGAAGGCGTCGTGGTCGTCGGCGGCCGGCCAGATCTGTGGTGGGAAACCGCTGCCAAAGTCGATGACCTCTAGGACGCACCGATCACTCTGCAGTTCGGCGTCAACTTGGTAGTCAGCCTGGGTGCCGGAATGCTGGACGGCGTTGGCGCATGCCTCGCTGAGCGCGATGGAGATGTCACCCCGTGCTTCGGCATTCACGCCCCACTCCACCAGAGCTGCATCGACGATCTTTCGGGCCATCGGCACGGTTGCGGTATGTCGGGGGATCGAGAGAGTGATTCCTAGATCCACTACAACCACCTCCAGGGTGATATCGGTGTCCCTACCCGTTGACCATGAACTGAACCGGTACCTGGCCGCAGACAGGCCGCGACGTGGCGAGCGGTCCGCCGTTCCACCGGGAAGCTGAGGAGGCCCATTCCGCCGATGAACGCGTCGTCGCCCCTGACGTTGATACGGAGTCCGCATGACCCGCAGGAGCGAGCGGGATGAGAGCGGAGGTGGTCATGCCGGGTGTGACACACTTGCCAGGCCCGCGAAAAGGCCGGGGAAGGCGGGTACAGCGCGCCGCGTCGTCGCGGCGCGCTGTCCGAAGGACTGCCGTGCGCCTGCCACGCGGGCATGGATGGCGAGGACGGCCTCGGGCTCTCGCTCCAGCCCTGAGCCGCAGGCCGTGCCCCGAAGCGGGCGCGGACTGCCGTCGGTTCCACCGCTCATAGGCGGTTGTGGCGAAGGCGAGAATGCTCTGACCGTCGACCGCGATCGACCGCATCCACCGGGTACTGACTGACAACGCCAAGAACTACCGCATCAGCCGCGCATTCCAGCAGGCCTGCGCCGAACTGGGCGCACGGCAGAAGTTCACCCGCCCGCACTGCCCATGGACCAACGGCAAAGCAGAACGCTTCAACCGCACCCTGGCCACGAATGGGCCTACCGCCAGCCCTACGCCAGCAACCAGCACCGCACGCAAGCCCTTGATCCCTGGCTCGAGCACTACAACACCACCCGGCCACACACAGCCCTCGGCGGCCAACCACCGACCAGCCGACTGACACCAAGTTCATGACCAAGTACACCTAGAGCAGGTCCAAGCACGCCGGAACGGTCTTCCACGCCTGCCTAAGCTCGGAGGGCCTATTAGGACGCCTTTCGTTCGTATACTGCTCAACTCCCGTATCCGGCCCCGGACCCCATGTGGGACTGGGCGCCGCCTGCCGAGTTGCGCGACTTCCTGGCCGCCGGTCCAGCACCCATCTGCATCGGCTTCGGCAGCATGGTCGGCAAGGATCCCGCCGCCCTCACCGCCCTGGTGCTGAGGGCGGTCCGCGAGGCCCGGGTGCGGGCGGTGCTGCTCGGCGGCTGGGGCGGCCTGCGCCGTGCGGCCGAGGACACCGACCATGTCATCTTCCTGGAGGAGGCCCCGCACGACAGGTTGTTGCCGCGCTGCGCTGCCGTCGTCCACCACGGCGGCGCCGGGACCACCGGTGCCGCGTTCGCCGCCGGGATCCCCTCCGTTGTCGTCCCTTTCGGCGTCGACCAGCCGTTCTGGGGTGCTCGCGCCCGAGCCCACGGCGCCGGTGTCACCTTCACCAACATCTTGAGTGACCGCGCACACCCGCCGAGCGGAACCAGCATATTCGGAAAGCGCGCGGCGGCCAGCTCGAACACCTCCGTCGGGGTGCGCGGCTAGGCCGTGTTTCAAAGGATCGTGAGCCAGTCGTTGATGGCAGCGATGTGGACGGTGGCTGCGTAGCGGACGGCGAGCTTGTCGTACCGGGTGGCGATGCCGCGATGGCGTTTGAGCCGGTTGAT